>CAKAIG010000004.1 GCA_916439735.1 uncultured Mitsuokella sp. | reverse complement strand
AAAAGCGGAACATCTAACCAGCGACTCCCTATCCTCCCAGTCCGTCGCCAGACAAGTACTTTCGGCGTGTATGCTTAACTTCTGTGTTCGGCATGGGTACAGGTGGTCCCACAGCTATCGCCACTGGATCTTTCTCGTATGCATTGCCTGCACACTCAAAAACTATACAGAAGAAAACTCGGATCCTTGGTCTCGCTTTCTAAGTTAAGTCTTCGACAGATTAGTAGTAGTCAGCTCCATGCCTTGCGAGACTTCTGCCTCTACCCTATCTCACCTCGTGTTCTTCAAGGTGTCTTAGTTCTTTCGAACAGATACTTCATCTCGGGACGGGCTTCACGCTTAGATGCTTTCAGCGTTTATCCCTTCCGGACGCGAGCTATCCAGCCATGCCACTGGCGTGACAACTGGTACACCGGCGGTCCGTCCACTCCGGTCCTCTCGTACCAGGAGCAGCCTCCCTCATGTATCTTCCGCCCGCGATGGATATGGACCGAACTGTCTCACGACGTTCTGAACCCAGCTCACGTACCACTTTAATGGGCGAACAGCCCAACCCTTGGAACCTGCTTCCAGCCCCAGGATGTGATGAGCTGACATCGAGGTGCCAAACCTCCCCGTCGATATGGACTCTTGGGAGAGATTAGCCTGTTATCCCCAGGGTAGCTTTTATCCGTTGAGCGATGGCAATTCCACTCTCTTTCCACCGGATCACTAAGCCCTCTACTTTTCGTACCCTGCTCGACTTGTCTGTCTCGCAGTCAAGCTCCCTTCTGCCTTTTGTACTCTTCGCGCGATTTCTGTCCGCGCTGAGGGAACCTTTGGACGCCTCCGTTACGCTTTCGGAGGCGACCGCCCCAGTCAAACTGCCCGCCTGATACTGTCCCCGAGGTCGTTGCCCTCTGGGTTAGATCCCTAGCACGTAAAGGTTGGTATCCCAACAGTGACTCTTTCTTACGCCTGGCGGCAGCATCTCTCAGTCTCCCAACTATCCTGTACGTTACATGCCAAAAACCAATGTCAGGTCGCAGTAAAGCTCCATGGGGTCTTTCTGTCCAGTCGCGGGTAACCTGCATCTTCACAGGTATTTCAATTTCACCGGGTCCCTCGTTGAGACAGTGCCCAAATCGTTACACCTTTTCGTGCGGGTCGGAACTTACCCGACAAGGAATTTCGCTACCTTAGGACCGTTATAGTTACGGCCGCCGTTTACTGGGGCTTCAGTTCGGGGCTTTAGCTTTAGCCTAACTCCTCCTTAACCTTCCAGCACCGGGCAGGTGTCAGCACCCTATACGTCAGATTGCTCTTTGGCAGGCACCTGTGTTTGTGGTAAACAGTCGCTTGGGCTTCTTCTTCTGCCGCCGGCTCCAGCTCTGCCTGTACAGGCTTCACCAGCTCCGGCCATCCTTCTCCCGAAGTTACGGA
The DNA here is from genome assembly GCA_916439735.1 of uncultured Mitsuokella sp. Classification (GTDB taxonomy): domain Bacteria; phylum Bacillota; class Negativicutes; order Selenomonadales; family Selenomonadaceae; genus AWVT01. The sequence continues at coordinate 53,064 of CAKAIG010000004.1, read as the reverse complement.
TGCATTTTTGCCGAGTTCCTTAACGAGGGTTTTCCCGCGCACCTCAGGATTCTCTCCCCGCCTACCTGTGTCGGTTTTTGGGTACGGGTGCATGTCGCCTCGTTAGAAGTTTTTTTCTCGGCAGTGTAGTACGCTTCCTTCGCTTCTTTCCTTGCGGAATCGGCTCCTCATCCGCTCTCAGCTTTTGTATGGGGATTTGCCTCCCATACAGCCTACCGCGTTCGACGCGCTCTTCCATTCGCGCGCGCAAGCTCCCTTGTCGCGTCACTCCATCCTCATACGGCGCATGCAGTACAGGAATGTTCGCCTGTTGTCCATCGCCTATGCTTTTTGCCTCGGCTTAGGGTCCCGACTTACCCTGAGTCGACGAGCGTTGCTCAGGATCCCTTTAGGCTTTCGGTGGGACGGATTCTCACCGTCCGTTTCGCTACTCATACCGGCATTCTCTCTGCCATACGGTCCAGCTGTCCTTCCGGTCAGCCTTCGTCCTATATGGTACGCTCCCTACCCAAGCATTGCTGCTTGCCGCGACTTCGGTTCTGTACTTGAGCCCCGGATATTTTTCGGCGCAGGGCCTCTCGACCAGTGAGCTATTACGCACTCTTTCAATGGTGGTCGCTTCTGAGCCAACATCCTGGTTGTCTGGGAAGTCCTACATCCTTTTTCCACTTAGTACAGCATTGGGGACCTTAGTCGGCGGTCTGGGCTGTTTCCCTCTGAATACGGGTCTTATCACTCGCATTCTGACTCCCAGGCCTTGCATACAGCCATTCGTAGTTTGACTGGGTTCGGTAGGCTTTACGCCCCCTGCCCGATCAGTGCTCTACCGTCTGTATGTGTCGCCTGGAGGCTAGCCCTAAAAGCTATCTTCGGGAGAACCAGCTATCTCCACGTTCGATTGGCATTTCACCCCTATGCACAGCTCATCCCAAAGTTTTTTTCAACACTCACGGGTTCGGTCCTCCACTCATTCTTACCTGAGCTTCAACCTGGCCATGCATAGATCACTGTGGTTTCGGGTCTAATCCAGCTGACTGCCGCCCTATTAAGACTCGCTCTCGCCGCGGGCTCCGCATTTCTGCTTAACCTCGCCAACTAAATTAACTCGCCGGTTCATTCTTCACAGGCACGCCGTTGCACCTATATCGTGCTTCGACTGCTTGTAGACATACGGTTTCAGGTTCTCTTTCACTCCGCTCCCGCGGTTCTTTTCACCTTTCCCTCACGGTACTATGCGCTATCGGTCGTTTCGTCGTATTTTGCCTTGGATGGTGGTCCACCCTGCTTCCCCACAAGGTTCCTCGTGTCCCGTGGTACTCTGGATACCGGACGGATCGTAGCCTTTTTGCCTACGGGGTCCTCACCTCTGTGCCCCGCCTTCCCCAGACGGTTCTGCTAGGGTCTGTTTCTCTTTGTTCCGGTCCGCAACCCCGAAGGCCCGAAGGCTTTCGGTTTGGGCGCTTCTCCTTTCGCTCGCCGCTACTGAGGGAATCTCTTTTGATTCCTTTTCCTCCGGTTACTTAGATGTTTCCAGTTCACTGGGTTTGTCTTCCTTTCGGATGGTACAACATGACTTTGTACCGGGTTGCCCCATCTCGGATACCCATGGATCGCGAGCCTACTTGCGGCTCCCCATGGCTTTTTTCGCGACTTATCGCGTCCTTCTTCGACTCGAAACGCCAAGGCATCCACCGTATGCCCTTAGTAACTTAACTTTATTACCTTAGGGTCCTTCAACTTTTGTTGAAGGGTCATACGCATTCTCTCGAATGTGATGTCTATGCTTTTTCTTGAATCCTGAAATGTTCGTTCAAAACCTGTTTACGTGACGTTTCCGTCTTGTAGACCATGTCTGAAATTGATACATTTCATGTTTTTCTTCTGTGTAGTTTTCAATGTACAGTGAAGGAGTTGCTCCTTCAAAACTAGACAATGCAGTCCCAAATGTTCGACCTGGCTTTTTCGAGGTCTCCTCAAAAGCTCCTTAGAAAAGGAGGTGATCCAGCCGCACCTTCCGATACGGCTACCTTGTTACGACTTCACCCCAGTCATCGCCCCCGCCTTAGACGGCTAGCTCCTTGCGGCGCCCACCGGCTTCTGGGTGTGAACGACTTCCGTGGTGTGACGGGCGGTGTGTACAAGGCCCGGGAACGTATTCACCGCAGTATGCTGACCTGCGATTACTAGCGATTCCATCTTCATGCAGGCGAGTTGCGTACCCGCAATCCGAACTGGGAAATGGTTTTTGGGGTTCGCTCGGCCTCGCGGGCTTCGGCCGCCTCTGTCCATCCCATTGTAGTACGTGTGTAGCCCAGGACATAAGGGGCATGATGACTTGACGTCATCCCCGCCTTCCTCCGCGTTGTCCGCGGCAGTCTCCTCTGAGTTCCCACCTTCGCGTGCTGGCAACAGAGAATAGGGGTTGCGCTCGTTGCGGGACTTAACCCAACATCTCACGACACGAGCTGACGACAGCCATGCACCACCTGTTTTCGTGTCTCCGAAGAGAATGACTTGTCTCTAAGTCTGTCACTCAATGTCAAGCCCTGGTAAGGTTCTTCGCGTTGCGTCGAATTAAACCACATACTCCACCGCTTGTGCGGGGCCCCCGTCAATTCCTTTTGAGTTTCAGTCTTGCGACCGTACTCCCCAGGCGGAATGCTTATTGCGTTAACTCCGGCACAGGAGGGGTCGATACCCCCTACACCTAGCATTCATCGTTTACGGCCAGGACTACCGGGGTATCTAATCCCTGTTCGCTCCCCTGGCTTTCGAGCCTCAGCGTCAGTTACAGTCCAGAAAGCCGCCTTCGCCACTGGTATTCTTCCTAATATCTACGCATTTCACCGCTACACTAGGAATTCCGCTTTCCTCTCCTGCACTCAAGATGAGTAGTTTCTCCCTCACGGGGTTGAGCCCGCACTTTTTAAGAAAGACTTACTCGCCCGCCTGCGCTCCCTTTTACGCCCAATAATCCCGGACAACGCTCGCCACCTACGTATTACCGCGGTCGCTGGCACGTAGTTAGCCGGGCTTCCTCGCCGGGTACCGTCATTACACAATGCTGTTTGCATTGCCTACATTCGTCCCCGGCAACAGAGCTTTACGATCCGAAGACCTTCTTCACTCACGCGGCGTTGCTCCGTCAGGCTTTTCGCCCATTGCGGAAGATTCCCCACTCGTCGCCTCCCGTAGGAGTCTGGGCCGTGTCTCAGTCCCAATGTGGCCGTTCATCCTCTCAGACCGGCTACTGATCGTCGCCTTGGCAGGCCCTTGCCCCACCAACTAGCTAATCAGACGCAGACCCATCGCAAAGCGATCGCTTACAAGTAGAGGCCATCTTTGCTGGAGTTTCCATGCGGAACTTCCAGAACATTCGGTATTAGCAGTCCTTTCGAACTGTTGTCCCCATCTTTGCGGCAGGTTGTCTACGCGTTACTCACCCGTTTGCCACTCGACGTTTAAAAGCAAGCTTTTAATTGTCTCGTTCGACTTGCATGTGTTAAGCACGCCGCCAGCGTTCGTCCTGAGCCAGGATCAAACTCTCCATAAAATAGGAAGGGCCGATTGGCTCTTTTTGTTTCGTTTCAAATGAAGTGTTCATTTGAAGGGAATTGCCGATTGCTATGTTGTTCATAATCAATCGATGTATTTCGGATAACCGAAGTTATCCGGACATCTGGCTTGAATCATGTTTGATGATTCATTTCTGCATTGTTTAGTTTTCAAAGAGCAACGTGTCGCTTTCGCTCTCACAAGCGACTTGGTTAGTATATCGTGTCCTGCGCCTTTTGTCAAGAGCTTTTTTTCTTTTTCGCTAGGATGTTTTGCTCTTTCCCTTTGGCGCCCGCATCTTGCGGTGACTTGTAGTATATTACAGGAATCCATTGGTTTTGTCAACTGCTTTTTAAGGTTGCAGAAAGTAAGTTGCAGTCCTAAAAAGAAACTATGATATAATGTTTTCAGAATCAATCCTTTCTACATATATGAGGAGAATATATGGAAAAAGCATTTTGATATAAATGAAGACAGCTGCAGCATTCGCGCTGAATGATCATCAGCAATAAGGATAAACAAACGCGTACCTTTCCGCATGTCGTCATTGTGACACACGGCTTTGGCGACAATAAGGAAACGACGGGCACGACAAAGTTTGGAGAGCATATTACGGCAAAGTACAAGGGCTTTGCCGTCCTAGCCTTCGACTGGCCCTGCCACGGCAACGATGCGCGAAAAAAGTTGACAATTACCGAATGTCTGGCATATCTTCAGATTGTCACAAACTATGCCAGACATACACTTGCCACCAATGACCTCTACATCTACGCATCGAGTTTCGGCGGATATATAACGCTCCGCTACCTCTTAGATAGCGGCAACCCTTTTCGAAAAATTGCCCTTCGCTGCCCTGCCATTCGCATGCATGACACGCTAGAAAGTGCTATCCCCGATGCAGACAAGGCAAAGCTAAAAAAGGGCAAAGACATCCTCGTCGGTTTCACACGCAAGATGAAAATTGACCAATCGTTCCTCAAGGATATGGCTGCATTTAAAGTTGAAGACCACGAATACTTCGACTTCGCGGAAGACATTCTCATCCTTCATGGAACAAAAGACGAGGTCGTTCCCTTTGCGCAGTCAAAAGCATTTGCAGAAGACAATCTCATCAACTTCATCCCTGTGGAAAATGCGAACCATCCTTTTCAAAATAACGACCACATGGCATTTGCCATTCACCAGATCGTCGAATTCTTCAAGCCAAAAGATCAATAAAGGCGTCCCCTTCCGTTTATACTTTACTCCAGCCAAGCGAAGGACTCGCAAATGCTTGTAAGCCGTTTGTTCTCGATTGAAATTTTCCATTTGCTCTGCTCTACAAGCCAAAAAGCATTATAAGCTGTGTCGCCTTTAGCCACAGCTTATAATGCTTTAAATGAAAAATTTAATCCTTAATTATGCTCCATACTTTCCAAGCAAGGCATCGAACTCACTCTTGTTTTCTTCACGCCAAGCGGTGAAATCCTTATTCTCCCTATCGAGCACCTCACCAAGATCTACAAAGAATTTCGGCACATCGTCCATGGCGATATTTCCAACTTGCTTGCCAAAATGCGTGTCTTGGAGGCTGTGCGCTCCATCTATGAATAGGATGAAGGACGGCACAGGTTTACCCTTCACTTTTTTTGTGAAGCCGCAAAAGCCAATTTCACCCATTTGATGAGCAGAACAGGAATTTTGACAGCCAGAAATGCGAATCTGCGGAAGATGTGCCTTATTTACACCTGCCCGCTCTACTGCTTCACGAATCTTTCGCAGCATCCCTGCACTGTCGCGAAGACCGATTTGACAGACATTCGCACCGACGCAGGAAATAGAGCGATCAAAGGATGTCTTTGCCGTATCCTTCTCGATGAGTTTTGCCACATGATCGGCTTCCTCTGCCGTGAGGTTGATCGCATAGACAGATTCATCGGTGTTTAGCGAAGCTCACCGGCTTCAAGCCCCTCAACATAGGTAAGAAGCTCGCAGAAGATATTCACATCCGGATCGCCGCAAAAGGGATGATACTGCACATAGTAGAGCCCTTCCTGCCGCTGCGGGACAGCAAGTGCGGACTTCGGTGCTTTGCCATCGCCCTTCTTCTTGATGGAAAATACCTCTGGCTCAATGTCAAGATTCTCTTCTTTCAGAGTGCGTGCAAGGTACTCATGGAAGAGCTTCTTAAAGGCATCATCACCAAGGCGTGCTGCGATATAACGGCTGCGGGCTTTCGCACGATTCTTATGGTCGCCATGATCGCCGTAAAGGCGTCCCATGGCATGCATATAATAGAGCACTTTCTTGGGGTCAACACCTTCATCGACTTTTGTCGCGATGCGCGGATTTGGACCAAGACCTCCCGCCGCATAGACATCAAAAGTTCCATCGTCCTTTGCAATAAATCCAAGATCTTTAAAATTCGCATGTGCGTCATTCTCCTTTCCGCTGGAGAACGTGATTTTATACTTGCGCGGCAGATTCAGCTTTGTAATCAGCGTCAAGAGATATATGCGTGCCGCATTAAGATACGGCGTGACATCAAATGCTTCATTTTTCGTGATGCCATGAAGCGGCGACGCAGTCATATTACGCGGAAAATCACTTCCGCCGCCACGCGTGTAGATGCCCGCTGCATGCGCCTTTGGAAAGAGTTCGATGACTTCCTCGCCGCTTAAGTGTTGAATCTGGATGGATTCACCTGTCGAAAAGTGCAGAAAATCCAACGAATAATCCTTGATTGTATCGATAAGGAAGCGCATCTGTGGTTTTTCAATCACGCCGCCGGAAAAGCGCAAGCGGTACATGACGGAATCCGCCCCACGCTCACCGTAACAGCCATAGCCTCCTGACGTGCTCTTATATGCACTCGGCTTGATTTCTTTTTTAAAAAAAGACTTGGTCTTCTCGACAAACTCCGGAAAATTACCGTTAAGCTCCTCTTTCAGCTCATCACTAATGATCATAAAGACGCCCTCCCATGACGATAACAATATATAGATCTATCCTGCATAAAAATAAAAATTTATTAAATATATATGTTTTAGCTCGAGTAATTCTACCGATTTTTTTCCCTATCCTGTCAATAGACGGCAACGAAAAAAGCCGGACAAGCCGGCTTTTTTGCAATGGATGTAAGAATCAAGATTGTTCTTCAAACATATCCTTGCCTACGCCGCAGAGCGGGCAGACAAAATCATCTGGAAGGTCAGCGAACGGCACGCCCGGTGCGAGATCATAATCCGGATCGCCTTTTGCTTCATCATAGATCCAGCCGCAAACTGTGCAAACCCAAGTCTTCATAATAAAACCTCCTTGAAAGATACGGAATCTACCGTATTTCCTTTGATATAAAACACATGGCGCATTTAATAAAAATCCGCCCAAATAACCTTTTTCAAAATCTTATTCGCCATTTACCTCTTGTTTTCCTGCTAAACTTCCGACGGCATGGAAAAAATTATACACGGCTTCTGCCGCAGGGTTTCGTCATACCGGGTACTTCAGCGAGCGCTGTCATATCCGCTGCCTTGATCTTTGCTATCGTACCAAAGTGCGAGCGAAGGCCAGCGCGGCGCTTAGGGCCAATGCCCTCGATATGATCGAGAACGGAGACCAAATTGCGTTTGCCGCGAAGATTCCGATGATAGGTAATGGCAAAACGATGTGCTTCGTCACGAATGCGCTGCATAAGGTAGAGCGCAGGGCTTCGGCGCGGAAGCACAACAGGCTCACTCTGCCCTTCGACAAAGATCAGCTCAAACTGCTTGGCAAGTCCAACAACAGGTACATGTTTATGATGCCCCTGCTCGCGGATGATCTCGAGTGCAGAGGAAAGTTGTCCCTTGCCGCCGTCGATAACGATGAGATCAGGAAGCTCATTTTTCCGGTAAATCGACATAACGGCGCATGGTGACTTCACGCATCGAGAGAAAAATCATCCGGTTTTCCTTCTGTCGAACGAATCTTGAAACGGCGATAGTCCGACTTTTTGGGTAAACCACCTTCAAAAACTACCATTGAAGCGACGGTTTCCTGCCCTTGGTTATGCGAAATATCGAAACACTCCATGCGATACGGCTCTTTTTTCAGTCCCAGGCATCTTCCAAGCTCGCGAACAGCACCGCGCGTCGCTTCATTTGCCTCGTGGATGCGTGCAGCTTCATCTGCCATATACTTTTTAGCATTTCCCATCGCCATTGTGACAATATCATGCTTTGTTCCGCGCTGCGGCACAAGAATCGTCACATGCCCACCGCGCCCATTCGATTTTTTTTCGGCAAGAAACGCGGCAAGAACCTGTTGCTCTGCCTCAGGAAGTGCAAAAGGCAGAAGAACTTCGCGCGGAATAAAGGCCGCACGGTGATAGTATTGCTGCAAAAAGGCCAGCAGGACTTCGGCATCAGCTTCTTCCTCACTTCCCTGCACGAGAAAGTGCTCGCGCCCAATCATCTTACCCATGCGGATAAAAAAGATTTCAACGACGACGCCAAGTTCCGAACGTGCCATACCGATCGCATCCTGATCGCCCGCGCCCGTGACAATACGCTGTTTTTCCACAATCGTACGCACAGCGGTCAACTGATCGCGAAGGCGTGCCGCGATTTCAAAGTGATACGCTTCTGCTGCCTGCTTCATGCGCCTGTCAAGCTCACGCTCAACATCTTCTGTCCGCCCTTCGAGAAAAAGAAGAACGGCACGGATCATCGCCATATAATCCTCTGTTTGAATTTTTCCGACACAGGGTGCAAGGCAGCGCTTGATATGATAGGCGAGACAGGGACGATCACCGAGATGCTTACAGGTACGAAGCGGAAAGAGCCGCTTTAAGAGCTTCAAACTTTCGTTCACCGCTGTGACATTCGTGTACGGCCCAAAGTAACGCGCACCGTCTTTTCGCACATGACGCGTTAAGTAAACACGTGGAAAGGTCTCATTCGTTGTCACTTTGACGTAAGGATAACTCTTATCATCCTTTAGGCTGATGTTATAGCGCGGACGATACTTCTTAATGAGGTTACATTCAAGAATCAACGCCTCGACTTCCGAACCGGTCAAAATCGTTTCGAAATCTGCAATATGAGAGACCATCGCACGAACCTTCGGCGAGTGGCTGCGGCTCGACTGAAAATACTGCCGCACGCGATTTTTCAAAACCACCGCCTTGCCGACATAGATCACTCGACCGTGATCGTCCTTCATGATATACACGCCAGGATTGTTCGGAAGGAGCTTTAATTTTTCCTCGACAACGTCATGCAACAGCACCACTCCTTTCGCGGGATTTAATCTTCTCATCGAAAAGACTGCCGTCATTTTACAGCATGCAGTGCAGACAAAAAAGAGAGTGACACACATTTGTGTCACTCTCTTTTTATCTGAAGATAAAGATCAGATGATCCAGTTGTTCGGCTCGATGAGCGCTTCCGCCATCGTACTAGCAGTGATGGCAGAAGCGATGGTTTCCGCCGTCGCATCCTTCCCTCTTGCAAATTCACGCCAGTACTTCGCGCCTGCAATAGGTTCTGTCTGCTCTTTTTGCAGGACGACGAGGACGACGAGGCCAGCATCCTTCAAATGCTCTGTCGTACGGCGGTAGTCTTCGCCCTGTTCCGGCACATATACGTAAGTATGGCGGCTGGCGCGAACAAGGCGGTATTCCGCTTCTTCGACGGCAGTAAGCGTCGACCCATCTTCGCCGGGACGGAAGATGATAACAGCGCTTTCCTGCCAGTTCAGAGCAGCACGCATCTTCGGCGTCGCCTGCACGCGGCGGCCAGCATTTTCCAAAATCTTTTGCACCGTGCCGCACGCACTCGTCATGTTCGTGATGCGGTCGATGAGAATGAGCTCACCCTGCGTGCGATGGTGATTAAACGTATCGATGACAATAGGCTCGGTAACGGCGATTTCAACGCGGGCAATCTCATTTTTTTCCAGGTTTTCCGCTTCTATATGCTCGCCGGAATTGATATCAACACGATAATCGATGCGCGTGACAAGCCCCGGAATCTTCTTTGTGCCAAGACGAACGAGAAAATTTTTACCGAGCGTCAGCGGCGTATCATCCATCCAGAAAAGATCAGCTTCGAACGTATTTGCTAAGGTGATACCGCTGTCTTTTTCCAACACGCAGCCACGCGAGACATCGACCTCACGGCTCAGAGCAATCGTCGCCGGCTGTCCCTTTTCAGCTGTCTTGGAATCACGACCTGCAATGTTGATGCTCGTAACCTCAGCTTTTTCACCGCTCGGGAATGTGCAGACCGTATCACCGACGCGAATCGCGCCGCTCTCAACCTGCCCTTGAAAGCCACGGAAATCAAGACTTGGACGGCAAACACGCTGAACGGGCATATAAAAGCCCTCTTCCGCCGCCTTTTCTGAAACATCGACCGTCTCAAGATAGGGAAGGAGCGCCTTACCCGTATACCACGGGATATTCGTCGAAGGCTCCATGATATTATCGCCTTCTGTCGCTGAGACGGGGATCAGCTTGATGTTTTCAAGCAGGAGCTCATCCTTTAAGGCGAGAATGTCCTTCTCAATCGCTTTGAACTTCGCCTCGTCATAGTCGATGAGATCCATCTTATTGATGGCAAAGACAAAGAAGCGAATGCCCATGAGCACACAGATGCGGGCATGGCGGCGCGTCTGCGTGAGAACGCCTTTGCGTGCATCGACGAGAATAACAGCAAGGTCGGCAAAGGATGCACCGCAGGCCATGTTGCGCGTGTACTCCTCGTGTCCCGGTGTGTCGGCACAGATAAAGCTGCGGTTATCTGTCGTAAAGTAACGGTATGCAACATCGATCGTTATGCCCTGCTCGCGTTCCGCCATCAGACCATCGAGCAGCAAAGAATAGTCGATGTCGCCGCCGCGGCTGCCAATCTTTGAATCGAGAATCAACGCCTCTTCCTGGTCGGCATAAATCAACTTCGCATCGTAGAGGAGATGACCGATAAGCGTCGATTTCCCATCGTCAACGCTGCCGCACGTAATGAATTTTAAAAGTCCCTGCATCAGAAATAACCTTCCCTCTTACGACGTTCCATGCTGCCGGCACCACCGTCATGATCGATGACACGGCTTGTACGCTCCGATTCTGCTGCCTCGAGCGTCTCATCGACGATCGCATCCAGCGTTGTCGCCTTCGACTCGACACCACCGGTCAGCGGATAGCAGCCGAGCGTACGGAAGCGAATGACCTTGCGCCGTATATCTTCCGGCTTCAAGTGCAGCTTTTCAACGATGCGTTCGTCATCCACCATGATGATGTTGCCGTCACGCTCGATACACGGACGTTCCTTCGCAAAATAAAGTGAGACGATGTCAATGTTCTCACGGCGGATATACTGCCAGATATCTTTTTCCGTCCAATTGGAAATGGGGAAGACGCGCATGCTTTCGCCCTGAGCGATCTCCGTATTGTAGAGCTTCCACATCTCGGGACGCTGTTTCTTCGGATCCCATGCCTGCGCTGCATTGCGGAAGGAGAAAATGCGCTCTTTTGCACGGGACTTCTCCTCGTCGCGACGACCGCCGCCAAACGCTGCCGTGAAGCCATACTTCGTCAATGCCTGCTTCAAAGCCTGCGTCTTCATGATGTCTGTATAACTCGAGCCGTGGTCGAACGGATTGATGCCCTCACGGATGCCATCTTCGTTCTTGTATTCGATCATATCGAGACCGTATTTTTTCGCCTGCTCGTCGCGGAAGGTTATCATCTCATGAAACTTCCACGTCGTGTTGACGTGGAGGAATGGGAAGGGCGGCTTTTCTGGATAGAACGCTTTGAGCGCCAAATGGAGCATGACGGAGCTGTCTTTGCCGATAGAATACAGCATGACTGGCTTTTCACACTCCGATGCGACTTCGCGGATGATGTAGATAGCCTCCGCTTCCAACGCATCGAGATGCGAATCTTTTTTCATATATGTCCCTCTTTCTTATGTAAAATAATGCGTCAATACTTATTGGAAGACCGGCGGTCGATGACAATTTCCCGCACCGTTCCCGTAGATTTTACCACGCGCCAAATATAGCGATGATCTTTCCTTTCCACCGTCATACAGCTGCCTTTGCCGCCCAGGTCTGCCCCTAGATAATACTCGATCGCTGCCGCAGGACAGGTCTTCATACAAGCGGTACAGCCCCAGCAATCGCGTGGACTGCGCATCTTCGCCTTACCATCCTGCAAAAGCAGCAATGAACCGGGACAAGCCTCCGTACAGGCGCCGCAGCCGATACATTTCGCCGTATGGATCTTAATGCTCATAGCGGTCTCCTTTCACCAGCGGACGCGTAATGACTTCAAACCGACCATCGACGAGACGCGTGTTGACGTAACAGTCCCATGCCGCATCACGCACAGGATAATCTGCATTCTCACCAAAAATATGCCAGCGCGTCTCCTTTCGAGCAGCAAGATGCGCAATCAGTGCGCGGCATACGGTCAGACGCTCCTTTAGCTCGTAAACATGAAGCAGCTCAAACGGATCCCTTGCGGGAAGGCCCTTTGCCTCCGTTTGTAGTGCTTTGATGCGTGCATCTGCCACCAATAGGCGCGCCGCGTTGTAGCGATAATCCGTATGGATGCCGCCTGCATATTCGTCCATCGTCTTTTGCATCGCTTCTTCAAGCGTCTCGGCTGTGATCCCTATATCTGCCGCATCCGCTGCATAATGACACTTGATTTCAGCAATCCGGCGTTTCGTCGCTGCTTCATCCGCCTTCGGCATCGCCGCGCCTTTCGCATATACCGCTGCCGCACGCGCCGCTATCTCACCTTCGACCATTGCCCCCGTCACATATTTCTGCGGTGCACCACCTGCGACGTCGCCCGCAGCAAAAAGCCCTTTTACCGTCGTCGCGCGGTCAGTATCGACCCAGTAGCCGCTTGCCGTATGACCGCCGACGATATACGGCTCTGTTCCTTCGATCTCGACATCATGGGCATCGGGACCGTCTTCTTCCATCCACTTCAGCGTCTGCGCCGGTGCCATGTTGAGATAGGCACGCAGAAGATCGCCTTCTTTTTCCGCTCCAATGCCCTCGGTATGCAGGTAGCAAGGACCATGCCCCGCTCGGTTTTCCTCAACGGTACCAAAAATACGCTCTGGTGTCGAGATGCCGTATTTCGTTTCGTAGACCTCGCCCTTTGCATTGACCTGTTTTGCACCAACGCCCTGGGCAATCGTCCCCGTCGGCGCTATCGTATCCTTGCATCGAAGCGCGACAAAGCGATTTTCAAACGTCGTCATCTCTGCCCCTGCGCGAATTCCCATCGCAAAGCCGGCGCCTGTGTTAAACGGTGAATACCACATCTTATGGCGGGAAAATCCAGGATTGTTCGGCCGATATAATCCAGCAGCGCCGCCCGTTGCAATAAGAACCGCCTTTGCTGAAATATCATAGAAGATCCTCTCACGCGTCGAAAATCCCCACGCACCTATCACACGTATCTCATCACCGTTCCCCACTGTCTTTAAATCTATGATATTGACGTAGTTCAGCACCTTGACATTTTCCTGTTCACGTGCCGCCTTTGCCAAAATCGGCTTGATATTTTCCCCGTTGATCTTTACATTTCGCCAGCCGCGCGTCACATAGTTTCCGGCTTCATCCTTCAAGATGACGAGACCAAGTGCTTCAAGCTCCGCCGTGATGCGATTGACATTTTCTGCAATCGTCAGTACAAGGTCATCGCGGACGATGCCTTCGCCGTCTTTTTCCGCATACTTTACATAATCCATCGGTGTATGCCCCGGTGCAATATAGGCATTCAGTGCATTGACTCCTGCTGCCAGACAACCGCTTCGCTCGATATTTGCCTTTTCTGCAATGAGAACAGACAAGCCCGACTTTCCCAGTTTCGCCGCTGCAAAGCATCCCGCCGTTCCACCGCCGACGATGAGAAGATCGGTAAAACAGCGCTGAACCTCCAGATTTTCTTCGCTCATAAAAACTCCTAAAATACAAAAGATTTTCTGCCCTATGTAACATCACTCGGTTAAAGCAATGTCGCCATCAAGATACCCACACTTGCTGCAAGAAGCATGGGATTTACTGTATCCGCCCGCCGTATGAGGAGAAGGTAGAGCGATGTAAGCACGACCAATACCGTAACCATTTCCGCAGCAAAAGCGCGGCAAAGATCAATCCCTTGGCAAGATTTAAATTTGCGAGGAAGAGTGCCAGTGCTACCTTGATAAGCAGACCACCGATGATGGGACGTACCCAACGGCTGATCGCGCGAAATGCCGGTACTTCACGAAAGGTGCGGATAAGCCGCGCGACAAGCCCGAAGACAAAGCCCGACCCCGATACACTAACGCCAAATCCTGCACATGCTGCGAGCAGCCCCATCGCAGGACCGCCGGCGCAGTTCCCATCAAAAAGCCAATGCCTGTCAAAATCTTGCAGAGAATCGACCCCGGCAGCACATTGGCGAGCGGAACGACAAGGCCAAAAAACGCTGCTGCTGGGAAAAGTCCTGTTGCGACAAACAGCCCGTCTGCAATTGTCAGGAAGGCATCGCCGCCGCCAAATGAGATCAGTGAGGAAAAATAACCGCATCCGATAAAGGAGGCAAGCTCGGGAAATACGCCGAGCGCTGGAACTACTGTGAGTGAAAAGAAGATCAGCCAAGCGGCAAGTTCCTTCAATGCCCCTGCAAGAAAACGCCGCCCTGTTCCCGGTGCGATACAGCTCTTGCCGAAGCTATGGAAAAACGCACGCCCCGCCAAAACTGCCATGAGAATCGGAAGGATTTCTGCCAGCCATGTACCGCCCAAGATACCGCTCTTACCCTCTGACAGCACATAAAGTACAAAAATCATCCCCGCTACAGCAAGACGTGTCTTCGAACGGCTGTTCACGAGAAAGAGGATCAAGAAGAAGGAAAGCCCCAGTACCGCAAGTGTCGATAGCCCAAAAAACGGAACGAAGCCGAAGCCGATCAGGCGGTAAACATCCGCCTCACCAGTCAATAGGAAAACCGTCAGCGTAATCACTGCCGCCATCTTCCAAGAGCCGCCTGTCACCGCATGTTCTGCGCGAAGCGTCTTCACTGTATAAAGAAAGAGCAGGCTCATGATGAACGCACCGATGGGAATCGAGAGGTAGCGGATGAACGTCATCGCCCCCGCCGAATCCCCCGAGAGGAATGCGAGGATGCCGACCATCAATGCTGCGCCTGGAAGCGCCATCATAGACGCCGCTAGAATCATCCCCAACGCCCCTGCTACGCGCTGCCCTGTCCCTGCTGCAATCTCGACAGGAAGCGCACCTGGTGTAATCGATGCCGCGACGATGTCCTCTTGATACTCCGCCATCGTCACGAGTTTTTTATCCTGCACGACCTCTGCTTCAATCACAGGAATCAGTGCATTGCCGCCGCCAAACCCAATCAGCCCGATGCGAAGCATGGAAGAAACCAAGGTAAAAAGCCGCTTCCATTCCATACGCCAGCTATTTGCTGCAAGAAAAGCCAACGCCGATCCCTTCTTCAAAGCCTCCACCATAACCATTTCCTCCCTTCGCAAAACATATTAAGTAAATATGTTTAACTAAATTACTATTATCATACTCCTCTTTTGAAAAAAATAGCAAGTAAAAATTATATAGTAGTATGCTTTTATTATGTGGAACGTTATGATGAGGTATTGTCGTCAGGAAAGAAAAGCTCGCCAAAAGCGAGCAGAACCAAAAACAGAGAACTACCTGTATATCCGGCACCAGCCACAAACGATGATGGCGAGATTCCGGCCGCGCGGCATTTCTCTACCATTTTAATTTATCACAAGAAACAAAAAAACACCCCCAGAACGGAAGGGCGCTTCTGACGAACGTCCATCTAGGGGCACAGGACGAATGTTACCGCCTTGGAATTCGACGCCCCAAGGAACATTTGTCCTGCTTTTTAGTATATCATAGAATAGGATTTTTCTCCATACTTATCGTGAGAAAGAACCGCTCTTTCCTCCAGATTTCTGTTCGAGATGAACAGAATGTATCTCCATCCTACGATCCACCGCTTTCAACATGTCGTAGATTGTCAGCAAGGCTATCGTAACGCTGTGAAGCGCTTCGATTTCCACACCGGTCTTTCCCTCGCATTTCACCGCAGCAGTTACTTTCACAGCTCGCTTCGCCGCATCAAGTGCAAACGCTACCTTGCACTTGGTCAGAAAGAGCGGATGGCAGAGGGGAATCGCTTCACTTGTGCGCTTTGCCGCCATAATGCCGGCGATCCTTGCGATACCGAGAACATCGCCTTTCTTTGCCGTACCGGTCTGAATGGCAGAAAACGCCGCCTCATTCATCGTAAGGATACCGCTTGCGACAGCCTCTCGATGTGTCACCGCCTTGTCACCGACATCGACCATGACGGCCTCTCCCGCACGGTCAAAATGTGAGAGCCTCGGTTCACGCTTCCCCGCAACAATCTCTTCTCCTGCTTCGTTTCCCCTCATCGCGTTTCTCCCATACACTCTGCTTTTTCTGCTGAAAAAGACACGCCTGACAAAAAGAGCGTCAATAGCTCAGCGCGGTCAATATCCCCCATAGGATAAATTGAAATGCCATTTTCTCCTGCGATATCTGCCGCAGCCTCAGATAGTTTTTCACCCGCAAAAAGTGCAGTAACACCATTGCCTAAGATCGGTTCACCTCTTCCGCGCCAAAGCGAGAACGCTGGGCAAGCCGCATGCGTGCGGGTTTCGGTCAAAAATGAGATCGATCTTCTCGAACTTATCTGCAGCCCTGTCAAAAGGCAGCCGTGTCGCCTCTTCCAGAAAATACCCTTTCGGAGAAACAACGGATACAGCACATGCCCCCGATGCGCGAAAGCGCGCACTGTCCTTTCCCTGCGTATCGAGAGAAAATCCATGTGCATCACTCTTGACGACTGCGACGCGAATACCGCGCCTTGATAAGCGTGCCGTCAGCTTTTCAAGAAACGTCGTCTTTCCTGTGCCCGCTACCGGTGCAACAACTGCAATTTGCGGAACTTTTCGCCCTTCATTCGCCGCGCGCCCACTGGCAAGTCGGTAATCGTACTTCGTATTGACATTGAAAAAATACTCTTTTTGTTCGGTATATCTATGTATCTCCACCAGTTCTGTCTCAAACGCTTCTGCCATAGCCCCGAGCTCTCGCTCACCGCGTTTGATTTTCTGCGCAATCTCTGTTAAAAGTCCTTTATGATACAGCCCTGCGAGCGGTTGGCGTCTTCCGTCCAGCGTCGGCAGGATGCATTTGATGCGCCTCTCGCCTTTACTTATAATTTCGCTTAGACGGATAAACAGCGGTTCAATAGCCGAAAAAGAAAAAAAGGGCATGTCGGCAGATAGGGCAAGCCCCCAATCCGCTGACATATGTTTCAGTCCCAGCGAAGCCCCTCGACGGGACCGCGCCCCTGTACCTCATCGGTCACGATGCAAAAGCCGCAGTTTTCTGCTAATTGCATGATGTCAGGAGAGTTTGCCTCCATCATCAAAAATCGCTCAGAAAATACAGTCGGAATCCTTCTAAGGCATCGCTCCAGCATGGATCTGCCGCCGAGATCCAACCAGCGTTTATCGCGCCCCATACGACTGGATTTCCCGCCCGCAATGACAAAGATGGCGCGTTTTTTCTTATCCATTTCCGACACGGCCCTACCTCGCACAGTTATCCGCATCGCCGCGAAGGATTTCTATACCATGCCTTAATTCCGGCAGGACAAAGCCTAGACATTCTTCCGCCGCTTTCCTGCTGCCCGGCAGATTCAAAATCAATGTCCGCTTGCGAATCCCCGCAGTTGCTCGGCTGAGCATCGCACGGTGTGTCACCTGCATGGAGAGCGCACGCATCATCTCGGGGATACCTGGCGTCAGTCGTTCAACGACATTTGCTGTCGCTTCCGGCGTCACATCGCGCAAAGAAAAGCCCGTGCCTCCCGTCGTAACGACGAGTGCAATGCCCTTATCGCTAAGTGCAACAAGTTTTTCTTCGATCAATTGCTGTTCATCCGGCAAAATAATGCGTTCTCTCACTTGGTAACTTGCCGCAGTTAGCAATTCTTCAACGGCAGCGCCGCTAAGATCCTGGCGCTCGCCGCACGCACCCTTGTCGCTAAGTGTTAGGACGGCCGCATCCATCGGAAGCTTCCCTGATAAAACCTCCAACTTCATCCCGGCTTGAGCACTCCGCCATGAAGCACCCGTGTAAAGACACCTTCGCGCGGCATGATGCAGTCACCGACTCTTTTCATAAATTGCGCACGTATCGTGGCACTTCTTCCCAATCTGTGTAATCTCGAAAACAACCTCTCCCGCTATGAGCCGCGTACCGATGGGCAGATTCCGAAAGCAAATGCCGCGCGCAACAATGTTCTCGCCAAAGGCTCCGTAGGCGACATCTGCACCGCACCTTCGAAATTTCTCAATTTCGCCGAGATCTAAGAAACTCACCTGGCGATGCCAGCGTCCTGCATGTGCATCACTTTCGATGCCGTGCTCTGCCACAAAGACGGCACGCTCTACCGGTATTTTCTCCGTTCCCTTTCTCTCACTGCGACAAATTGCTACAATTTCTCCCGTCGCATCTGCACCGCCGCACTGCTTTCATTTTTCATCCCCGATCTGCGCCATACTGCGCGTCTCATCTGCTCCGCATTCGATAAAGGCATGCTCGCGTGGCTTCGCATAGATCTGTGAAGCTATCACTTCTTTTAATTCTTTTTCCGTAGCACCGTCTCGCATGCGTGTGCGAAGGTCAATGCATTCCCCGGATGCCAGACAGGGCTTCAGAAATCCATCTGCCGTCAGACGCACGCGGTTGCACGCATGACAGAATTTATTCTCTACCGCATCAATAAAGCCAAGCCGTCCGATAAACCCGGGATATGTGCAGAGCGTGGCTGGACCGTCATCCTCCCGCCGTTTCACTGGCTTAGGGTTCGCCAAAAGCCATGCGCACTTTCTCCCGCACCCGCTCGAGGGGAATACCGACAAGCCCCGAAGCGCGTGCAAAGCCCATCGGCATCAATTCGATAAAGCGCACGTCCACCAGATGATCCTTTGCCAGTCGCACGAGCTGAACCAGTTCCCCCTCATTGACGCCCTGTATTGGAACCACGTTTATCTTTTTATATCTTATACGGCTCTCCAGCAATGCCGCAAGACTTTCCCGAACGTCTAGTGCCTTCGGCGAGCGAGCAATCTTTTGAAAAAAATGCGTGAATCGAGGCTGTCGATGCTCAGATTTATACCATCCAGCCCCTGCCGCCTCAAGTGCGGGAAGTTCTTTTTCAGCAACAGTCCGTTCGTCGTCACCGCTGTCCGCTTGATGCCAGGAACCTTCTTTAGCTCTTCAATAAAACTGGCAAGATCTTTTTCGAATCAGCGGCTCGCCGCCCTGTCAACCGTACCTTCGTAATGCCGAGAGACGCCAGTACGCGCACGATACGCAGAATTTCTTCATAGGAGAGAATTTCTTCATGTGCTTTCCACGAGATGCCGCCCTCCGGCATGCAGTAGCGACAGCGAAGATTACATCTGTCCGTTACCGAGATGCGAACATAGTTAATCCTTCGATGGAATCGATCGAACATGAATCATCTTCCCTTCTCTATGCGTGTTTCAAAACAAAACGACTTCGACTTCCTCCCAGCTTCCAGCTTTGGTGAGCCGGCGGGAATGTCGATAAAAGGCATTGCAGGTTACCGCTGAGAAAAAGTGCACCGGATGCGTGCTGTTTAGGCAAAGATGACATAACCGTCCTCGTACCTTGCACGGATGAATCTTCGTCCGGGGCTCTCTTTCAAAAAAACGGTGCAGCAAGCACGGCTTTTTTTCCGCAAGAGTTTTGGTTCGCGCATCCCTGACATCTGCTGAAGGATAGGACGCGCGAGAAGCTCAAATGTCGCAAAAGGCCGCAAAGGGATTGCCGGAAAGCGCAATGCCTATGCGGCCGTCGGGAAAGGTGTAACCAAGGACAGGTGCACCGGGCTTCATAAGAATGCGCCAAAAGATGCGCGAAGCGCCCATTCTCTTCCAGATGCTATGCATGATGTCTTTTTCCCCACTGAAACGCCGCCCGTCGTAAGGGATGAGATCCATGCCCTGCGCATCTTTTCTGAGAAGCTTTTGTCGCAAGCACTGCGTCATCTGGGAGATTTCTCATTTGTTTCGGTGTCATTCCCATTTCGTCGAGAAGGCTCGCCAAAAAGGTAGAGGTTGCTGTTGTAAATCTTTCCTTTTGGACGCGCCTCACCAGGTGTGACGAGTTCATCCCCTGTACTTGCAAGGAGTATCCGCGGCGTGCGGCAGACGGCAACCACACGGAATCCCTGCCCCGCCAGTACCGCAATGCAGGCAGGATTCAGTTTCGTTCCCTTAGAAGCGAGAAGCGTTCCTTTCTTTACATCCTCGCCGCGATAGCAATAGTTCTCAAAAGGCCGCAGTGGAACATCGAGATAGAGTTTGCTGCCTTCCGCGCGCACGCTCTCCTGCCGCACGACCGCATCGCAGCCTTCTGGAATCGGTGCGCCTGTCATGATGCGAAGCGCTTTGCCAAAGGGCACGTTCCCAGAAAAATAATCTCCAGCACACACTTCACCGACGATCTCCATGACGACAGGCCGCTCTATCGAAGCACCTTTCGTCGCCGCCGCTGCAAACGTATAGCCATCAAGAGGCGAACGGTTGAAGGAGGATTGTCCAGCGCAGCATAGATGTCTTCCGCTAAGATGCGCCCGCGCGCTGAAAGAAGTGAGATTCGCTCGATGTCGTTTTCAGGGCTTTGAATATGTTCTGACAACGCTGCAATCGCACGCTCCAGCGAAATATCCTGCATGATTTCTCCTCTACTTTCCAAAAGAACAGACGGGATAGTGACAAACCTTACAATTTAGACACAGCCCACCGACGCCGAGACGACGGATATCCTTCCGCATTACCTCAATGCCCGCTACGAAACGCGGCAGAAATATATCGAATACTGTCGCAGGGTCGTGCATAACACAGCCCGGAAGCCCCAAGATTGGAATCTGACGCACTCCCTTTTCAACGTAAGCTACAAGGAACATCGCGCCCGGTAGCACGGGCGCGCCGTATGTCACAACACGCGCAGCGACGTTCCTTATCGCTGCCGGCGTGCGGTCGTCAGGGTCGACACTCATACCGCCGGTACAAAGGACCATGTCCATGCCAAGCGCCAAAAGCTCACGAATCGCCGCTTCTGTGTGTTCTGTCGCATCATCACTTATGCGATGTGCATCCACCTTCAAATGAAAGGCTTTCAGCTTTGCCTCAAGGACAGGTGTAAACGTGTCCTCGATAAGACCACTTGCCACCTCAGAACCTGTCGTCACAACACCGACCTTCATCCTGCGGTACGGATGAAGGGAAAGAAGCGGCTCACTGCCTGCAAGTTTCTGAGCCTCTGCCATCTCTGCCCT
This sequence comes from uncultured Mitsuokella sp., assembly GCA_916439735.1. Taxonomy (GTDB): domain Bacteria; phylum Bacillota; class Negativicutes; order Selenomonadales; family Selenomonadaceae; genus AWVT01. The sequence goes on along the minus strand of CAKAIG010000004.1, from coordinate 32,081 downwards.
TGACACCATAAGTGGAATGACGCGCATGCCTGAAAGTTTCATGCCTGCCTTCACTGGCATACCGCTTGTCAGCGTCGCGATGCAGACATCCTCGAGCTCATTCAGGGCATCGATACGCGAGGCATCTGCCATAAAGACACCATCGACCGTCGCACGAAGTTCTATTTTCCCCTCCCGTACTTCCGAGCGTTCCATGAATTGGTTCTGCGCGATGTCGCAAAGGAGCTCTGTCGCATCATTTTCATGCAGCAGAGCAGCATCTTGTTCAAAGATAAAGATATGTGCCTTGCCGAGACGATGAAGAACGGGGATATCCTCCGCACAGATGATATGTCCCTTTCGAAAGCGTGTTCCTTTCACACCATCTTTCACGATCTCTGTAATATCGTGGCAGAGAACCTCGCCGACAGCGTCTTCCACGCGGATTTCTTTTCATCCAAATGCGGGCAGGATACTCCTACCTCTAAGCTCGAGGAGGAATGCCCGCTTCACCTCACTTTCTTAAAAACGATAAATATTATTAACAATTATGTGATATACTAACGACAGCGAAGCTATATGAATCTGAGAAAGGCAGGTGATACTATGCCCAACCTAACCAAAACCATAAAACTTCGCCTAAACGTTACCGAGGAACAAGTTATGCTCTTTTGTCAGATGACGGAACGGTATCGTCAAGGCTGTAACTTTGTTTCTCAGTATATCTTTCCCCTTGGCTTTTACAAAGTTAAGCAAGACGCTGTATCTATCTTGCGGAAAGTGTTTGCTTTAAAGTCACAACTCGCACAATCGGTTGTTAAAACGACCATTGCCAGATACAAGACGGTCAAGGAACAGTTATATAGATATGGTCAGCTATGATGAAAAAGGTAAAATCGACTTTGTTTCCGGGAAAAAGATAGCGACCAAACGGCACAAGCTTCAAGAGATTCGCAAAGAGCTTCAGGCTAAGGGAACAAAAGCCACAAAGCGTAGACTCAAAGCCCTTTCCGGACGAGAGAACCGTTGGATGTCGGATGTGAACCATCGGATGTCTAAGACACTCGTCGAGAAATATGGCAAGGATACGCTGTTTGTGCTTGAGGATTTGACGGGCGTGAGTTTCGAAGCATCGAATCTCTCCCGCGGAGCGAAACAAAAACTATGACCCTAAGGAGTTGGTCGTTCTATCAACTGGAACAGTTCCTTTCCTACAAGGCGCAGGAGAACCGTTCCAAAGTACTGAAGGTTTCTGCAAGGTATACCTCGCAGCGCTGTCCGAAATGCGGAACGATTCGCAGGGAACACCGCTGTCACCGTAAGCATCTATACACCTGCTCGTGTGGATATCAGTCCAACGATGACCGCATTGGTGCGATGAACATTCAGCGACTTGGCACAAGGTGGCTTTCCGGCGATGAGTCCCCACACTACACGCATAGCAAGAACTGCCTTAGAGTAAATCTCTTTGGTAAAACGGGCGTTGTCAACCGCCCGACGATGTAGGCAGACATAGGGAGATATTGGGTTAGCCATATCGCCAGCACCTATACCTTTCTGACTTACAAGCTCTCGCTCGTTTTTGAATAAGCCCGCAAAAGATATACATTCATCAAGAGAATAAATCCCAGAGAAAGCGCGACGAGACTTCCTGCCCATAGATAGGCAAGTTCATAGTCATTTGCCTGTACAGCGGCATAAAGTGCCGTTGCCATTGTCCGTGTGACGCCTGGAATATTTCCCGCAACCATCATTGTCGCGCCGAACTCGCCGACCGACCGTGCAAAGTTTAAGATTACGCCTGCAAGAATGCCCTCTTTTGCCAAGGGCAGCAGCACCCTAAAAAAAACATGAAGCTCCGATACGCCAAGTGTCCTCGCCGCCCCCAAAAGGTCGCGGTCAATTGCTGCAAAAGACGCTCGCACCGTACGGTAGAGGAGCGGAAAAGAAACGACAAATGCCGCCAGAACCGCCGCCTTAAAGGTAAAGACGACGGGAATGCCATGCTCGATTAAAAATGCGCCGATTGTGCTCTGTTTTCCAAAAAGCAGCAGAAGAAAGAATCCCACCGACGTTGGAGGAAGTACCATCGGAAGCGCGAGAACAGCATCGAAAAATCGCTTTTGCCATGCTGTCTGCGCCAGACAAAATACGCAAGCAAGACGCCAGCGACAAACGACATCATGGTCGAAAGGAATGCCACTTCGATCGTCAGGAAAAATGGCTGCCACATATCTCGTTCTCCCTGTTCAACGCCCATCGCACAGCAGTGCCAGATCCGCAGACGAAAAGGTCAGCGAAACTATATCGCCATCCATGAATATCCTATCTTTTTTCACGCGCCAATAAAGCGGCGAAGAACCACGCCCCTGCACGATCAGCAGCTTCGTCAGCGGCTCTTCAATAGTTCGAATGACCCTTGCAGAAAGAATCGCTCCATCCTGGCGCTCCGCCTGCCGAAGGTTTTCCGCGCGAACCGCGAGCATAATGAATCTTATGTGGGTCTCCCTGTAAGGGTTCCACTGCCGAGAGAGGCAGTTCGATGTCCCAGTCCATAACAGCGATACGCTCCGCCATGCACTTTAGCATCATGCTCTTTCCGCTGCCCGATGCGCCGAGAAAGGCAAGCGTTTCACCATCTGTCTGAAAACTGACCTGCAAAGGAAAATTCGCCAGCTGCTTTTTTATGAAAACTTCCAGCTTCAAGCCCAACCTTCTCTCGTATTACCTTACAGCAAAGCCAGCATCCGTCGCATAGACGATTCCCGCCTGTGCCTCTCCCATCTCGACCCATGCGAGCTCCTGCAAGACATCCGTCAGGCTTGCCGCCGCCGCAACCCGTACTTCCTTGTCTGAATTCGTCTCCTTTGCGCACCAACGCTCAAAAGAGCACCGAACACTAAGACAGCCAGAAAAAATAACCTTGGCACACGCCGCATATGCTATCCCCACTTCAAAAAGTAAAAAACTGCCACCCCATCGCAAAAGACAGAAAAGCAGTTTCCGATACACAAAACCATTCGTGTGGCCGAGAGTCTGCATCACTCGGTAAAAGTAACGCATGCTCGTCTTCTTCCACTCTTTTTCGTATATAGCATCGTCCGATTTTTTTATTCCCTGTTTCCGCTGCAAAGCTCTTCCGCTAGTCTCTCACTCCTCGCGTGAATGCCCGTGAATCATCGTATAGAGATTATACGACCAGCCGGGTGCCGTGTTGCGGTCATAGCAGTGTGAAACCACAGGGCTCGCCGCCATCTTGCGGGCAATTTCGTCCAAGCGGCTCATCGGAACTTCCCAAGCAACGAGGACATTGGACGTAAAGCCGATCTCTCTATGGCGAAGAACAGCCCCCATCTTTCGGATTTTCTTTTCTTCGCGCAGAACCTCCACGCGCTCCAAAAAGAGCTTCTCACTGATGCCACAGCGTGCGCTGAGTTCCTTGTACGGCTCAGCGACAAGAGGAAACTCTCCTTGGAGGGCACGGACGACCTTCTTATCGATCTCGCTGATATTTTTTTCCTCTGTCACGGCACACAAGCCTCCTTATGCCAGCTTGAACTGGACATTAATCTTGTACTTGCGATTTGAACGCAAATTGATCATATCATCGACCCCCGGCAGGCGGCGCACACGCTTCAAAATATCGTGCTCTACCTCTTTCTTCGGCGTCAGGAGTGTAAACCACAAATTGAATTTCCCTCGCGTTCATAGTTATGCGTCGCACCTGGATAACGGTTGACCGCCTGCGCAACTTCCGTCATCTTTCCCGGGTCGCACGCGCGGCTCACGAGCGTACCTTCGTAACCAAGCTTTCCAGAATTGAAGAACGTCCCGATGCGGCGCAGATATCCTTCCTCCTTCAAAAAACGAATGCGCGCGAGAACCGTCGCCTCATCCGACCCCAGATGTTCCGCCATTTTACGGAAGGGACGCGGACAGACGGGAAGGCTCCCCTGAAGCATGTTCAAAAGGGATTTATCAAAGGAAGTCAATGCTTTCATGATGCTATCTCCTATGAAAAAGACGGGCGCTTCAAGAGGGAAGCTGCCCGCCTCTTGCTCATAGGATGACGCGGGAAGCCTTCCTTTCCTCCGAAGGGCGATCTTTCAAATGACACAATACACATGCGAACGGTTTTCAAAAATGAACTCCGTTCACCTTTCTTTATTGTACCAAAGAATCCCCTATGACGTCAAGTAAATCTGAACGGCCTTCACTTTTTAATGAAGAATACGGCAGCACAGAAAGTTCCGGCACGCCAAGCACCTTTTTGATGGCAAGGATATTCTTCGTGCACACGTTTTTTCCGATCTTGTCCGCCTTCGTCGCGACAATGAGTACCGGCACGTTATTTGTCACGAGAAAGCGGAACATCTCGATGTCCGATGCCATCGGCGGATGGCGGATATCGATGAGCTGACAGACAAAAGAAAGCCGCTTGGACTTTAGAAAGTATGCTTGGATGAACTTCGCCCATGTCCTTCGCTTATCGCGCCCCGTCTTGGCATAACCATAGCCTGGAAGATCGACGAGGTAAAAGCCCTGCCGCGCCTGTCCTTCCAACTTGATACCGATTTCAAAAAGTTAATCGTCTGCGTCTTTCCTGGCTGGCGCGAAACGCGGGCAAGACCGCCCATGCGCGTTAAATTGTTGATCAAGCTGGACTTTCCGACGTTTGACCGACCGATGAAGGCTATCTCCGGCAATGCCTTTTCTGGATATTGATCCGGGCGCACAGCAGATGCAACGTACGTCCCCTGCGTTACAATGACGCGGTCTTTTTCACTCATGCCTCTCTCCGCTCTCTGTCGTTTGTGTCTCTTTGATAAGCGCGATCTTCAACACCTCATCCATATTCGATACCGGCACGAAGTTCAGCTTTTCGCGCACGATTGCGGGAATCTCCTCGATGTCGCGCTCGTTTTCCTTCGGCAGGACGATCGTCTTCATGCCCTCGCGATATGCCGCAAGCACTTTTTCCTTAAGCCCGCCGATAGGAAGCACATTGCCGCGCAGTGTGATCTCACCCGTCATCGCGACATCACTCCTCGCCTTCTTGCCTGTAAGCGCCGAAATCATTGCCGTCGCCATCGTGATGCCAGCGGAAGGACCGTCCTTCGGCACAGCGCCTTCCGGCAGATGGATATGAATGTCATCCTTTTCATAAAAGTCATCCGCAAAGCCCCAAACGATCGGCACGGTCGCGAATATAGGAAAAGCGTCGCCTGCGCAGATTCCTGCATAACATCGCTAAAGTCGCCCGGTGAGGATGAGCTTGCCCTTTCCCTTTAAGACCTGCACCTCTGTCGGGAGAATGTCGCCGCCGATTTCCGTCCATGCCATCCCCGTCACGACGCCAATTTCCGGCTTCTTTTTCTGCCTTTTGTCTCAAGATATTTCGCACGGCTGAGAAACTCTCTAAGATTCTTCTTCGTCACCCTGATGGGAGGATGCATTCCCTCGACAATTCTGCGCGCGCCTTGCGGCAGACACGTCCGATGACGCGTTCAAGCTCACGAACACCGGACTCACGCGTGTACTCTTGGATAATCTTTTTCCACGACACCTGCGCCAAAAAGAAATATCCTTTGCCGTCAGTCCATTCTCCTTGCGCTGGCGAGCAATGAGATAGTGCTTTGCAATCTCCTTTTCTCGTATGCCGTATAACTCGAAAGCGTAATGATCTCCATGCGGTCGCGCGACTGACGAGGAACTCCTGCAAGATTGTTTGCCGTCACAATCCAGTACTTTCGAGAGGTCAAACGGCAGGTCGACAAAGTGATCCTTAAACGTCGAATTTTGGGCAGGGTCAAGCACCTCAAGAAGTCGTCTTTGCAGGATTTCCGGCATATTCGGAGGAAAGCTTATCCACTTCGTCAAGAAGAAAGACTGGATTTTTCACACCGACACGCTCAATCCATCGATAATGCAACCCGGAAACGCGCCGACATATGTACGGCGGTGACCGCGAATCTCCGCTTCATCACGAATGCCGCCGAGAGATGCACGGGTGAACTTTCTCTGCATCGCACGCGCAATGGGAAGCCGCAAGAGATGTTTTTCCAACGCCCGGCGGTCCGACAAGACAGAGAATTGGCGCCGTCTTATCCTTCGAAAAGCTGATGCACGGCGAGGTAATCAAGGATGCGATCTTTTGACCTTTTTCCAAGCCATAGTGATCGCGGTCAAGCACCTTAGCTGCCTTCGCTATATTGACATTGTCCTTCGTCCCCACGTTCCAAGGCAGCTCGATCAGGCAGTCGAGATAATTTCGGATGACGCCCGCTTCCGCGGCATTCGAACTTCCGAGGGTGTTCAGGCGCTTTAGCTCGCGCTCGATCGTCTTCTTCACCTCATCGGGGTAATCGCCTTTTTCCAGTCGCTTTCGATAGCGGTCGATTTGCTCTACATAGCTTTCATCCTCACCGAGCTCTTTTTGAATCGCCTTGATTTGCTCGCGCAGATAGAAATCCTTCTGTACCTTTTCCATCTGATCGCGTACACGCTTGCCGATCTTTTCCTCAACCTTCAGCATCTCAAGCTCGTGCTCGATGACCTGATAGAGTTTTTCCACCCGCTCCTTGACATCCAGACAGGAAAGAAGTGCCTGGCGCGTCTCCATCTTCAAGTTTAAATGGCTCGCGATAAGGTCGACCAAACGCCCCACATCATCGATCAAAGTCACGGAAACCATCGTTTCCGGCGGAATCCTCCTTGAAAGGCGCACCCATTTTTTTCAAACGCATGCACAACTGCACGCGTCAGTGCCTCCATGCCAAGGGAGGTATCGATCTCGTCTGTATGAATCGCCGCGTCAACTGCATCATACGTTTCCTGCTCATGAAAAACCTGTGATTTCCACGCGGCGAAGCCTTCGACCAACACGCGGATCACCCCGCCCGGCATCTTGAAAATCTGCTTGATCTCAATGAGCGTTCCGATGTTATAAAGGTCTATTGCAGAAGGTTCATCGATGGTTTCGTCCTTCTGTGCAACGACGACAAAGCTGGCGATCTTTGAGCATCGCCTCCTCGATCAGCCGCGATCGAGCGATTGCGCCCTGACATCGAAGTGAACGATCATATAGGGAAACACCATCATCCCGCGAAGTGGAACCACAGGCGACGTCCGATTCTCCGTCATAAAAGCCTCCATATAGCAATGATAACAAATTCCTGTCTATTATATACGACGGGCGCCGCCTACGGCAAGAAAAAAACGCCCTCGAAAGCAGGGTTCTCATCCCTTCGCTCAAGACGTCATTTGTATATTCCATCAGTCGAGAAAAATCCTTGAGCTTTCGGCTGCGGCTCGGATGACGCAGCTTTCGCAATGCCTTGGCTTCGATCTGCCGAATGCGTTCCCGCGTCACGCCAAAGTTCTGACCGACTTCCTCAAGGGTTCTTGCGCGGCCATCATCTAAACCAAAGCGCAGGCGAAGGACTTTTTCTCTCTCGCCGTAAGGGTATCGAGGACTTCTTCCAATTGCTCTTTGAGAAGCATAAAGGATGCCACTTCCGCAGGCGCCGGCGCGTCATGGTCTTCGATGAAATCGCCGAGATGAGAGTCTTCTTCCTCGCCAATCGGTGTTTCAAGGGAGACTGGCTCCTGGGCGATCTTCATAATCTCGCGTACGCGCTCGACGCTGATCTCCATAACTTCCGCAATCTCTTCAGGTGCAGGGGTCTCTGCCCAATTCCTGCAGGAGCTGGCGCTGAACACGAATGAGTTTGTTGATCGTCTCGACCATGTGCACAGGAATGCGGATGGTTCTCGCCTGGTCTGCAATCGCGCGCGTGATGGCCTGACGAATCCACCACGTCGCATAGGTGCTGAATTTATACCCCTTATTGTAATCGAACTTCTCAACCGCCTTGATAAGGCCGAGATTGCCTTCCTGAATAAGGTCGAGAAAGAGCATCCCGCGGCCGACATAACGCTTGGCGATGGAAACGACAAGACGAAGGTTGGCTTCCGCCAAGCGCGTCGCGCTTCCTCATCGCCCGCTTCCCATTTGCTTGGCGAGTGCAACTTCTTCCTCTGCCGTCAAAAGAGGTACCCGCCCGATTTCCTTCAGGTACATACGCACGGGATCATCAATGCTAATACCTTCCGGCACAGAGAGGTCGATCTCCACCTCTTCTGCGTCCTGCGTGTCGACAATGTCATCGTCATCCTGTACATTCTGGCTCGTATCGTCAACGATTTCGATTCCCTTCTTGCTGAAGGTCTCGTACATACGATCGATCGCATCTGCTGTGAGTTCGAGCTTTTGCGACGACTCCATCAGTTCGCCATAGGTGAGCGTTCCGCCGTTCTTCGTTCCTTTGAGAGCAACTTGTCGATGAGGTCTGCGCGCTTTCAGGCTTCTTTTCTTCCGTCACCACGGTCTTGCCTGTCTCTTTTTCCTTTAGCCGGCATAATCACCGCCCTCCCTTCTCATCTTTACCATCTTCTGCGATGTTTACCTTCCAGCGAATCAGACCTATTTCGCAAGGTTCCCTGTTTGTTTCCATGTCTTCAACGTCAATGTTCTAACTCTTCCATTTCGCGTTTAATCCCTATCTGCTTCTTTCAGTTCGACACGATAGGGCGGGATTTCCTGCCTGCAGATATTTTTTTCTGCCTGCTGGCTATGCGGCATGTACTGCTGGTTCAGGTATGCCTCACGAAGGGTTCGAATAGCTTCTTCAAAAGGCTTCGCCCTCTTATTCCACCGCCAAAAAGCGAGGTATCGATAACGGCACGCGACAGCTCAGTCGCGGCGACATCGGAAAGCCCTCGCCTCTATGCGTTCTAAGCTCTGCGTCTCCCCTTTTTTCACACGCTAAAAACGCCTGATAGATTTCATCGTCGCACACCCGAAAGAACTTCACCCAGCGGTACAGCGGCGTCTGCAACGACGATGGCCGCCGCATCCTTCGCGGCAAGATGGAAGATAATCCTTCCTGCCTTGGTCACTGCGCTGTCCATGCGGTGAACTGCCTGCCGCACGGATGTGCGCTCTGAAGATATCGAACTGCCCCGGCGAAGTTCATCTGCGACAACGCCTTCGTCGAGCATCAGCTCTCCTGCCACGCGGCGGATATACTCTGTACGCTTTGCGCCATCGCGCAGCGGCCGAAGAACCGGTGCTATTTCCTTCAGCGCCTGAACCTTTCCATCAAGCGTGTCATAGCGCGTATGGCTCAATACATAGTCCATCCGATAATCGATGAGCGACATCGCTCCCTTTGCCAAGGTGCGGAAGGCTTCTGCCCCATTTTTCCGTATGAATGCATCGGGGTCCTTGCCGTCAGGCACCCGAAAGACCTTGACCTGCGCGCCCGTGTTTTGCAGGATGCCGAGCGCACGTACGGTCGCCTGCTGTCCCGCTTCATCGCTGTCATAGCAGAAGACGAGCTTTCCCGTATAGCGCATTAATTTCTTCGCGTGTTGTTCGGTAAAGGATGTGCCAAGCGTTGCAACCACATTTCCACACCTGCACCATAGACGGAAATCGCATCCATATATCCCTCAACAATGATGGCAAAACCTTCGCGCTTAATGGCGCGTCTCGCGCGATCTAACCCGAAAAGGAGCATCCGCTTGTTAAAGAGAACCGTCTCCGGCGTATTGATGTATTTCGGCGGCGAATCGTCGAGTACACGACCGCCGAAACCGACGACGCGGCCGTGTTCGTCGAGAATAGGGATCATCAGCGCGCGCGAAATCGATCGTAAAGACCGCCGCTTTTTGCGTTCGGCACTGAGTCCGGCGGCAGAAGCAATTCCTCCGGAATGCCCCGCTTTAAAAAGGCCTCCGAAAGCCTTCCCCACGCAGGCGGGGAAAATCCCAGGGAAAAAGCCTCGATGGTCGCCTCACCAATGCCCCTCTCCGCGAAATACTTCCGCCCCATTTCGCCCATCTTCGTCATCGTCAGACAGTTGTGAAAATGTTCGCGCGAGCGCATTGACTTTTCTCAGGTCGTCGCGCTCTTCGCTTGACGCTCCTCTGCCTCGGTCATCGGGCGACGCGGCATCTCGATGCCGAGCTTTTCTGCCTGCGACTTTAACAGCATCAAAATAACTGATATTTTTCGATGAGCGATAGAATTTAAAAGCATTGCCGCCAGCGTGACAGCCGAAACAGTAGAAAAAGCCCTTATCCGGAACGACAGAAAAACTCGGTGTCTTTTTCGGCATGAAAGGGACAGCACCCCAGTAACGGCCGCCTTTCCGCTTCAGCGGAACATATGCCCTGCACAACCTCGACAAAGGTTGGTTCGCTCCGTCACTTGCCGGACGAATTCATCCAACTGTTCCTTTGCCAGTGCCACGATGTTCTCTCCCCTGCTCTACCCTTTTCTGCTCTTGCTCTAAATATCTTCTGTCATACTGCAGAACCTATTTAGTTCAATACGCCTTTTCCGTCCTTTTTCCTGCTTTCTTTTTGCATTTTTCTAAAAACTTCGCTATACTGTAGTAGATTATACGTTAGCTCGTTAAGGAGATTCTTATGGTGTATCCTATGATAAAGATACCTGCCGCCAATGCGCGCACGCATCGACATAAAGAAAGAGCCTCCTGTTTTTTTGCCGCTGTTCTGCTTTTTCCAGTACGTCCCCCGCCTTTGCCCACCATGCCAAGGCAGAGGGATGACGGTGCAAAAGAGCAGACACAAAAAGAACATGTCGTGCTGACCTCCAAAGAACAGATATCCTCTGTCTCCGATGAGACCAACGGACTTCCGCCCGCGCCCAGCAACGTGAACCTCCCGCAGAAGGGATCGCCTGAAGGCATCTGCGCTTACCAGCCGTTACGACGAAAAAGGACTGCTTCGTCCTGAGGGAAAGGTTCGCATCACCATCGGCTCCGCCCTTACTATCACGTGTTCAGAAGCTGAGATCACGCGCGACAGCCGCACGGTCTGGGCAAAAGGTACGCCCGTCCTTCGCGAAAGTGACATGACATTTACGGGCGACGCCATCTATATCAACGTCGATGCACAAATCTCTTGGTTCTACGGACGCGTCTGCCGTCTGACGCGCCCCGGGCTTTCGATACGAAGCGATACGATGGGCTATAAGCGCGGTGAACGCACCGCTATCTTCGACGGTCACGTCATTTACATCGACGCAACGACAGAAAAAGCCACTACCCATATGGAGTACAACGTCGATACAGGGAAGGTGAGCTGATTCTTTAATCTTCTTCTCTCATCCTTTTTACTTTCCGTCCCAAAACCTCATACAAAAAGAAAAAGCCTGCCTGAAGAATCCTCCAAGCAGGCTTTTTCTTTTTTACTCCTTATTTCAGCGCTCATACCTTATGCAGAGCTCTTTCAGCCAATCGGCATCAGCCTGCAGTCGATAGTCTGGGCGCAGACACCATTTCCAATTGAGTCCGACAGTACCTGGTATGTTCATGCGGGCACGCTCGTCCAAATGAAGGATATCCTGCATGGGAATGATCGCCATGCGCGCATTCGATGCGTAGGCGAAGGAAAATCAGTTTTGCCGCCACTTTATCCGGACGATCTTCCGGTGCGTGTACCAAAGAGGCAACGGAAGCTCTTGTCATTTCATCGAGATCGCCTGTAAACCAACCGACCGTCGTATTGTTATCGTGCGTTCCCGTACAGACAATACAGTTTTCCGGTGCAACGAATCCCATGCGTCCATAGTCATTCATATGCAATGAAAACTGCAGGACTTTCATGCCCGGAAATTCGCAGTCATCGCGCAGTTTCTCAACTTCATCCGTAATGACGCCGAGGTCTTCGACAATGATGGACGTTTTCCCCAGTGCATCTTTCATTGCATCAAAGAACTTTTTCCCAGGGCCTTTCTTCCATTTCCCATTGATCGCAGTCTCAGCCTTGCCGTCAACTTCCCAATAGGCCTCAAAGCCGCGGGAAGTGGTCGATACGGATGATATCGACGTTCTCGTAGAGTTTACGGAAACGTCGAATCCACCAATCCCAGCCATCCTTTTCCATCGCCTGCCAGTTGTAGTGTGGATTGCCCCAGAGCTGTCCCGTCGCACTGAAATAATCGGGCGGAACACCCGCGACGGTCTTTTGCCGTGCCGTCTTCTTCAAGGTCAAAGAGCTCGCGGTGTGCCCAGACATCGCTGGAATCATGCGAGATGAAGATCGGCATATCGCCAGGATTTCAACACCCTTGCTCTTGCATAGCCGTGAAAGCCGCGCCACTGTTTGGCAAAGACGAATTGCAGGGAACTTTACATAGCCAATGTGCTCGGCATAGCGATGTGAAAGGTCTTTGAGCGCCGCACCCTTGCGCTTTTTCAGCGGCGCACTCCACGCTGTCCATGGCTTGCCGCGGTTCTCACGCTTGCCTGCCTGAAACAGTGCATAATCCTCCAGCCAATAGGACTCTTTTTGCAGAATGTCGCAAAGGCCGGCTGAACGGCATCGTCCTGCTGGGAAGCGCCGATATGCCTTTTGAAAGGCCTTTGTCTTGAAATTTTTCAACGCGCTCGAAATCGACAAAGGAGCCCTGCACTCACATCGGCAATGCGGGCTTCTGCTGGCATCAGCCACTTTTTATCGACGAGATCATCGATATCGATAAGGACGGTATTGCCTGCAAAAGCAGAAGGAGACTGATACGGTGAATAACCGTATCCAACAGGATTTAACGGCAAAATCTGCCAGATCTTCTGTCCTGCCGCCGCCAGAAAGTCAACAAAGTCATAGGCACACTTTCCGAAATCACCACAGCCGTATTTTGACGGAAGCGATGTCGGATGCAGCAGGATGCCTGCCTTTCTCTCATAGTGCCGCGGCTTTTTGCAGTGCTCTAAGAGCATCCCCGTCAGCGGCGGCATCTTAACCGACAGCTTTCCCGTTGCGGTCTCGTAAGTATTTTCTTTATGAAAGACCTCGCAGAAAGTTCCGTCTGCAAAGTCACTGACATCGACCGTCACCGCGTGCTTCTCCCTCGTACTCCGGTTGAAAAGTGCGACAAACACTTCATCCTTCGCGTCCTCGCCAAACATATCATGCCCGCCTTCGATAACGCGTGCATAGGCGATGATATCGCCCTCTGCCGTCAGCGGGAGCAATGCGCCCGTCTGCAGTGCCATATGCGCATTGCGCGTACAAATCATCTGTGCGAACGTATGGTGCACATCCTCATGTACCTTGTCCTGCCAAGGAAACGGGCGGCGGTTATACGGGTCTTTGAACCCCTGCATTGCCATTTCATCACCATAGTAAACGGACGGAACACCGGGGTAGGTCATTTGAAACAGCGTCGCCATGTAAAGGCGCTTCAAGCCGACAGCATACTGCTCGTCACTAAGTCTGGAACGACTTTGGTCGACAGCCGGCATCCCTTCGTAACAGACCGCCTCACCGAGCACCGAAAAGAGCCCGTTCGACATCATGGTCGCCGATGAGGTTCATCATCGCATAGAAATTCTGTGCCGGATAGTTCTCGCGCAGGCTTTCAAAACGGCGCATTGTCAAAGAACCATCATTTCGTCCGAGGAGATAATCAAAAAGAATTGCACGCAGCGGATAGTTCATTGCACTGTCCATCTCGTCACCACAGAGATACTGCCAGCGCTGACCATAGGCGACCTTGTTTGAACAATCCTCCCAAACCTCGCCGAGCATGACAGCATCGGAATTTGCGACTTTCAGCTCCTTGAAAAAAATGCTTGCGAGAATGTAGCCAGCGTACCATCGATGACGTCTAGCCGCCAGCCACCGATGCCTTCCCGCGCAATGATGAAGAACGCTGTCCTTATCATGGATGATAAAATCCATATAAGAAGGCGTCGTTTCCTTAACATTTGGAAGCGTGTCGAAATTCCACCAACATTCATATTCGTAGGGAAAGTTGCGGAAGTCATACCAGTTGTAATAGGGAGACTCTTTCGACTGAAAGGCACCGACTGTATCATACTGCCCATAGCGGTTAAAAATAACGACTGTTGCTCCTGTATGACTGAAGACACCATCGAGGATGATCCGCATCCCCTTTTCCCCTAGCCGCATGAACGAGATGATGAAAATCTTCATTCGTGCCGAGGATTGGATCGATCTTATGGTAATCGCCCGTATCATAACGATGATTACTTTCCGATTTAAAAACCGGATTGAGATATAGGACCGTAATCCCCAGCGTCTTAAGATAGTCCAGTTTCTTCTCTATGCCCTTGAGGTTCCCGCCGAAAAAGTCGTAAGCAACGATCTCCTTCGTATCCGGATCCTTATAGTAACAAGGGTCATCCGTCCAATCGGCATGGTATACCGCGCCCTTCTTCTTGACGATGGCATTTCCCTCCCGGTAAAAGCGATCTGGGAAAATCTGGTACATAACGCTGTGCTTAAACCAGTCCGGCGTCTTTGCGCCCCTCCTATAGACGGTTATCTGATAAGATGGTGGTGCACTTTCATAGACGTCGCCCATTCCACCAAGATGTTCCATATTATTGCCGTAGAAGACGGTTCCCTCTTCGGTAGAAATGATGAAGTAATACCAGAGCAGACAGCCGTAGCCAGGCATCTCGGTCACCGTCTGGTAATACTTTATCTCGGCACCTTCTTCATCTGTGGTCTTTAAGGGGATGAGCGTCTCTCTGTCGCGGTCCGTCCAACAGCGCAGAATTACATTTTGCACGCTCACCCTTGTCCGAAGGAAAGCGCAAACTTTACCTTCGTGCCAGATGCCACTGCGCCAAACGGCGAGCGGTAATAGGGGTTATGAGAATCGTGCTTTACAGCACCTGCATCCAGCATAAAGATCACTTCACTTTTTCCTTCACAAATATCCTGCTTCCTGAAAGTTTCAGAAAGCAGGATATTTGACAGAAGATCTGCCTTTTTCTTTTTATCAGCCATTGACCAACTTCTTATAGAGAGCGTCGTATTCCTTAGCAGACTTCTTCCAGCTGAAATCCGCCTTCATGCAGCTTGCGAAAAGCTTCGTCCATGTACGGATATCCTGCCTATGCTTCAGCGCACGGCGGAGCGCATACATCATCTCATGCGCGTTGTAATTATGGAAAAGGAAACCCGTGCCCTTCCTCGAATACTTGTCAAAAGGCTGTACCGTATCCTTCAAGCCCCCCGTCTCACGAACGACAGGAACCGTACCATAACGCATGGCAACGAGCTGACCGATACCACAAGGCTCAAAATCTGACGGCATGAGAAAGATGGTCGCCGATGCATAGATCTTCTGTGCCAACGCTTCAGAGAAGCGGATGTTCACCGAACACTTCTGCGGGAAACGCCATTGAAGCCCTTTGAACCAGTCCTCATAAACTTTGTCGCCCGTGCCCAGGACGATAAATTGAATATCCTCATGGCCGAGAATCTCATCCATCATGCGAACGATGAGATCCATGCCCTTGTTTGGAACAAGGCGCGAAATCACCGCAACGATCGGTGTGTTGCGCTTGACAGGAAGTCCCAATTCTCTTTGAAGCTCCATTTTATTGTCGAGCTTGCTGTCGAAGGAATCCGCATCGAAGGTCTTATAAATATTCGCATCGGTTTCCGGATTATAACAATCGTAGTCAATGCCATTGATGATGCCGAAGAGCGTATCTTTTCGTGAGCGCAGCCAGACCATCCAAACCTTCGCCGAAATACGGGGTCTGTATCTCTTCAGCATATGTCTTGCTGACCGTCGAAATGAAATCCGAGTAAATGATACCGCCCTTCATGAGGTTGACTGCATCATAAAATTCGAGATCTCCGTTATTAAAATACTTCCAATCGATTCCAAGCGTATCTTCCATGATATCCTTCGGGAAAACACCTTGATACTTGAGATTGTGGATCGTAAACAGCGTTTTTATCTTTTGATAGCGCGGATCCTCGATGTGTTCGAGTTTTAAATAAACGCTGACAAGAGATGTATGCCAATCGTTCAGATGAAGAACATCCGGCCAAAAGTCCATCTCTGGCAGAAGACGCAAAATAGCGCGGGAGAAGAAAGCAAAGCGCTCGGCATCGTCGTCATAGCCGTAAAAACCATCTCTCTTAAAGTACTCTTCGTTATCTACGAAATAATACGTCACGCCGTCCATCATGAGCGTATCGAGCCCCACGTACTTCTCACGCCAAGCGACGTTCAGCTTACCGTCATAGACGTGTTTCATCTTGCTGCGATATTTCTCGTCAATCAAGCCGTACTTCGGCATGATGACACGGATATCCACACCATCTGCTACAAGGGATTTCGGAAGTGAGCCCGCCACATCGGCAAGACCTCCTGTCTTGGCAAATGGTGTTGCTTCTGACGCTACAAACAGAACTTTCATCGCTGTATCCCCCTCTTTTTTATTCCCAAAGTTTACTGCGTATGGGCGGCGTTTCCCCTGTTCTTTCCGCCCACGCGAATTTACGTCTCTACAATGCCGATTTAAGCTTCTCTCGGCGCCGGCGTTTATTGATGCGCCTAGGATGATGTGTCTTGCGCACGCCGGATGTCCGATGCGAAGGTGCATTCTCAGGTTTGGCAGAAGTTTCTGCCGCGCGTTCCTGCTTTGTCTTACCTTTCTTTCCTGCCGGTGTATCTTTCTTTGCCGCAAGCTCTCCTTCCGATGCGCTGTCCTCATGCCCCTTGGCGACGACCTGTACCGGTGCGCCCTCGACGACAAGTTTTGCGCCCGCCTGACTTTCGAGGCGAAGATATACGGTCGCCAGCGGCGGAAGCGTCAGGACAATGGACTGATCGCGGTCGTGCCATGCGACGTTCTGGCTCTTCAAGACACCGTCATTCTTCACGCCGTCGCCGCCAAAAGCCGCATCGTCCGTATTCAAAACCTCGACGTAATTGCCCTTTGCCGGCACGCCGATGCGATAGTCATGACGCACTTCCGGCGTAAAGTTGCAGACGACAATAACGAATTCGCTACCGTCTTCCGAGCGGCGAAGGAAGGTAATAACGCTGTTCTCATTGTCATTGCAGTCGATCCATTGGAACCCATTCCACTCGAAGTCCACCTGCCAGAGTGCCTTTGTTTCCGTGTAGAACTTATTTAGTGCACGAGAGAATGTGATGAGCTTTGTGTGCATCGGATATTCCTGCGGCAGATGCCAATCCAGGCTATCGTCGTATTTCCACTCGATGAACTGTCCAAACTCGCCGCCCATAAAGAGCAGCTTCTTGCCTGGATGCGCCATCCAATAGCCAAAGAAAGCGCGCAGATTTGCAAACTTCTGCCAGTAATCTCCCGGCATCTTGCTGATGAGCGAGCACTTGCCGTGAACGACCTCATCGTGGGAAAGCGGCAGGACGAAGTTCTCACTAAAGGCATACATAAAGGAGAAGGTCAGTTTGTCCTGATTCCACTTGCGGTAAACAGGGTCGAGTGACATATAGTCGAGAGTATCGTTCATCCACCCCATATTCCATTTGTAATTAAAACCCATGCCACCCATGTAGACTGGCTTTGAAATCAAAGGCCACGAAGTCGATTCTTCAGCGATCATCAATGCCTGCGGATGGTATTTAAAGACCGTCTCATTGAGCTTCTTCAAGAAGTCCATCGCTTCGAGGTTGCCTGTGTCGCCGTATTTATTCGGCGACCACTCGCCGTCCTCACGCCCATAGTTCAGATAAAGCATATTGGCCACGGCGTCAATGCGCAGCCCATCGATGTGGAATTCTTCAAACCAGAACAGGGCATTCGAAATCAAAAAACTCTGCACTTCCGTGCGGCCGTAGTCAAAATTCGTCGTACCCCACTGCCAGTTTTCCGCTAGCTGCTCGTTGTCCGACTCGTAGAGCGTCATGCCATCAAAGTGGCGCAGCCCCTGCTCATCCTTACAGAAATGGCCGGGCACCCAATCCATGATAATGCCGATGCCTGCTGCATGCGCCTTGTCGACAAAATAGCGGAAGTCGTCCGGCGTTCCGAAGCGGCTCGTCACCGCATAATAGCCAGTCGCCTGATAGCCCCACGATCCATCGAAGGGATGTTCGCAGAGCGGCATGAACTCAATGTGCGTATAGTGCATATCGGTGACGTACTTGATGAGTGCATCGGCAAGATCGCGGTATGAAAGATAGCTGCTGTCTGCACCGCGCCGCCAAGAGCCTGCATGAACTTCATACGTCAGCATTGGGCGCTCATAAGACGAATTCTCCTTCTTCTGCTTCTGCCATGCAGCATCCTGCCACTTGTAGTTTGAAAGGTCGTAGACGCGCGATGCCGTTGCAGGCTTTTTTTCTGCATAAAAGCCATAGGGATCCGCCTTCATGATGTGCGGACCGCCCCACTGCGGTTCAATCGCATACTTATAAACGGCGCCTTCTTCCACTCCCTCGATGAAGGTAACCCAGATTTCACCATCTCGAATCTTTTCCATGCGATTCACGCGCGTATCCCACTTGTTAAAGTCGCCGACGACGCTTACGCCCTGCGCGTGTGGTGCCCAAACGGCAAAGCGCACGCCCCGCACACCGTTTTTTACGACAGGATGCGCACCGAGCATTTCATAGGCGTGGTAATTCGTTCCCTGATGAAAAAGATATAGATCAAACTCGCTAAGCTCCGATGTTTTCAAGACGTTCTCTCCTCACTGGTTCTTTTTTCCTACTCCTTGAACATACTCCCGCTTTCACTCTTCCCCAAGAGGCGGAGAAAGGAAAGCGAGTTAAGTTAAATTGTTATGTTATATCACCTTTATCGGGCGGATGTCCCAAATGTCGCGTGCATACTCGTCGATGGTGCGGTCAGAAGAGAAATAGCCCGAATTAGCAATATTCACTGCCGACATCTTCGCCCAGCGGAGCTTATCGGCGTAGCGCTTGTAGACCTCTTCATGAGCCTTTGCATAGGCATTGAAATCCTTCAGCATGAAGAACTCGTCATTTGACTGCAGGATATTGTCAAAGAGCGACTGGAAGTGCCCATAGATGCCATTGGAAAGCTGATTCATGACGAGGCGAACGTTCTCATTCTGGTTGTATTCGTTCCATGCAGAATAAGTACCCGACGCATAGTACTCGAGGACTTCTTCCGCTGTCAGACCGAAGATAACACAGTTTTCGTCGCCGCCAACCTTCTCGCGAATCTCGATATTCGCACCGTCCAGTGTACCTAGCGTGATGGCACCGTTCATCATGAACTTCATATTGCCCGTACCGGACGCTTCCTTCGATGCCGTCGAAATCTGTTCAGAAACTTCCGCCGCCGGGTATACGATTTCGCCTAAAGAAACGCCGAAGTTTTCTATGAAGACAACCTTCAGCATGCCGTGAATCATACGATCCCTATTGATGACATGTGCCACACTGTTGATAAGTGAAATCGTCTTCTTTGCTATGTAGTACCCCGGCGCTGCCTTGCCGCCGAAGAAGTATGTCGTCGGCGGGATCGTATAATGCGGATCCGTCTTCAAGCGATGGTATTGATACATGATATGCATGACATTCATCAGCTGGCGCTTGTAGGAATGAATGCGCTTGACCTGAATGTCAAAGAGCGTGTCCGGATCGATGGCAATGCCCTGCTGATCGCGGATAAGCTTTGCAAGAGCCTCCTTGCGAATATGCTTGATCTTACCAAGCTTCTCGAGGAAGGGCGGTCATTTGTATATTTGTTGAGCGCCGTTAGTTCCTCGGGATGTCTGTGCCAATGCCCGTTGCCTATCGTCTCATCAATGACCTGCACGAGCTCCGGGTTCGCACTGATAAGCCAACGGCGATGCGTGATGCCATTCGTCTTGTTATTGAACTTAACGGGGGCATAGTCGTAGAAGTCTTTCAGCGTCGTACGTTTCAAAAATTTCAGAATGGATGGTCGCAACGCCGTTGACACTGTGAGATCCGACGATGGAAAGCCGTGCCATATGAACGCAGTTATCCTGAATGATAGAGAGCTGATGCACCTTATCCTCATTGCCGGGGTAACGCTGCCTTACATCGATGAGCCAGCGGCGGTTGATCTCGTCGATGATCATGTAGATGCGCGGCAACAAATTCTTGAACATACCGACTTCCCATTTTTCAAGAGCCTCCGGCATGATGGTATGATTGGTATAGGCAATGGTCTTCTGCGTAATCTGCCATGCCTCGTCCCAACCGAACCCCTTTTCATCGACGAGAATGCGCATGAGCTCTGCGACACAGAGCGCAGGATGGGTATCGTTGATGTGGATGGCGATATAATCCGCGAATTTCTTGAGATTGCCGCCTCTCTTGACATAATGGCGTACGATGCTCTGCACGCCGGCGGACACCATGAAATATTCTTGGATCAGGCGGGTCTGCTTGCCCTCGTACGTACTGTCTTCCGGGTAGAGCGAGCGCGCGATGTTTTCCACAAATTGACGGTAGATTGTCTTTTGACGAATCTGCTCCTGGCTAAGTCTGCCGTAGTCACTAAAGTCACGTTCGATCTCCGCGTTCCAAAGGCGGAGCGTGTTGACTGTTTTGTTATGATAACCGACAATCGGCACATCGTACGGAACGCCCATAACGACGAGCGGATTTTTCATGGACGAGCTTGAGTGAACCATCCGGTCTGCTCTTTTCATGTAACAGTTGCCATAAAATTTGACATCAACGGATTTATCCGGATTGCGAACTTCCCAAGCAAAGCCATTTTTTTCAGCCAGTTATCCGGAAGCTCCACCTGATTGCCATCGATGATTTTTTTGTTCAAAAAGGCCGTATTTGTAACGAATACCGCGCCATTTCAGGCAATGCCATCGATGCCATCGAGTCGATAAAGCAGGCGACCCAGACGCCCAAGACCGCCATTGCCGAGTCCTGCATCCGATTCTTCTGTATAGATGTCGGAAAGATTCAGCTTGAACTCGCTGAGGACGTCCCGCATTACGTCTTCAATGCCAAGGTTCATCAAATTCGAGTTCAAGAGGCGACCGAGCAGAAATTCAATGGAAAAAGTAGTAAACTTGCTTTCGCATTCTGTTCAGTATAAGCCTTATTTGTCTTAATCCAGTTTTTCGGAAATATACGCCTTTGCGACCATCGCAACTGTCTTATAGATCTCCGTTTTTGTCAACTGTTCGACCGGACGCCCTCATAGATATGCGCCGTTTTTTTCAAAACGGCGCTTGATATCTTCTTTTTCTCCTGAAGGCGTCGTTTATTCGCCTGTTCATCCCGTTGTTCCGTCTTTTTGCGCGCCAAGTTAACCTCCTCCTTTTTTTCATTTCTTGCTCTCGTACTCTCCGACATCTATCCCTATTGCCCCTTCATTCCTGAAAGCACAAAGGAACAGTCATTGCCGTACTTATAAGGCCGGATCAAACGACCGTATTCTTCGTAATGATGAGCGGATAGTTTGCAGCGCCCTTAAGCCATTTCTCCTTCTGGATAACGACGTTCTTATCACAGATGACATTCTCCAGGAGAGCATCTTCTTTGACATGCGTCTTCTGCATCACAATGGAATTTTTGATCTCTGCGCCCTCTTCGATGGTGACACCACGGAAAAATGATGCTGTTTTCAACTGAGCCTCGGATGACACAGCCATTGGCCACAAGGGAGTTTTTTGACATCGTCGATTCCTTGTACTCGACAGGAACCTCGTCCTTTGTCTTCGTCAGGATGGGATTTGCTCCCATGAAGAGTGTTTCCCAATTCTCCGGTTTTAAGAGATCCATATTCGCCTTATAATAGGCAGCCGTCGAGTCGACATGCGCGACGAAGCCGCCATGCTCGCAGCCAAAGATAGTATAATCCTCCATGCGGCGGATAATGCCGTCAAGAAGAAGATCTTGTCCACCATGCTCGTAAGTGTAGCGGATCATCTCAACAAAAATACGCTTTTCCATCAGATAGATGCCGAGCGACATCTTAGCTCCGTCGTAGACGACGGGCTTTTCTGCAATATCTGAAACAAGTCCGTTGGCTTCTGTCTCAACGACAATATTCTTTCCCTGCATCTCACGGTCTGCCGTATGATAGACCATTGTGATCTGTGCGCCCGTATTCTGATGGAAGCGCAGTATCTTCAAAAAATCGATATTGTAGACAAAGCTGCCGCTTGCCAATATGACATATTTTGCACTGTTGTTTTCGAAAAAATCGATGTTGTAATAGAAATTTTTTAAATCCCCGTAATGCCTTGCATCTTCTTCCAGCGGCATCGGCAAATAATAGAGACCATCGTGACGACGTGCGAGATCCCAATCCTTGCCGGAACGTAAGTGGTCGAGAACGGAACGTGACTTTGCCGGCAACATCACACCGACATTTAGAACGCCGGAATTCACTAAACTTGACAACGCAAAGTCGATGAGACGATAGCGCCCGGCGAAGGGAAGCATTTTCTACAGCCCGCCGATCTGATAATTCATGAATGAGATCACCGTTCGCCTGGAGATTGATTACGCCCATGACTGATTTCACTTTGTCCACCTCATTTATAAATAAAAATCGCGATCCTATAGCCCCTTCTTTTTGAAAGGCTATATCACATACTACCCGACACGCGCTGAAGTGACATCTGCATGCACGACCTCACCGTCTGCAACGACCTTGATCGCTCCCTTTTTCACCGATGACCTTCGCTCCTTCCTCAATCAGGCAATCCTGAGCAACAATAGCATACTCGACATCCGCACCTGGACAGACCGTGACCGAAGGCATGAGGACAGCGTTCTTAACCGTCGCCCCTGCCGACACGCACACCAGAAAAAGATAATGCTGTTTTCAACGTCACCGAGAATCATAGAACCTTCGCTGATCATCGAATTCTTGACCGTCGCTTCAGAACCGATAAACTGCGGCGGCATGGGAGGATTCGAGGAATAGATCTTCCATTCGCTGTTATTGAGGTCAATCGGCATCTTATCCTGAAGAAGATCCATATTCGCCTGCCAAAGGCTTTCGATCGTACCAACGTCTTTCCAATAGCCGTTGAAAGCGTAAGAATAAAGCCGTCCTTTATCGGCAAGCATCTTCGGGATGATATTTTTTTACCGAAATCGTGACTCGATGTCTCATCCTTTGCATCTGCTTTGAGATACTTGAGAAGATAGTCGGTCGAGAAGATATAAATTCCCATGGAGGCAAGGTTACTCTTCGGTTTTGCCGGCTTCTCGGCGAACTCGACAATGCGCCCTTCCTTATCCGTATCCATGATGCCAAAGCGCGGTGCTTTCCTCCCATGGCACTTCAAAGACGCCAATGGTCGCTTCTGCTTTTTTCATCTTATGAACTTCGAGCATCCATGAATAGTCCATCGTATATATATGATCACCGGAAAGAACGAGAACATACTCCGGATACATCAGCTCGATAAAATTCATATTTTGGTAGATGGCATCTGCTGTACCGCGGTACCAATCTGCTCCTTTTTCACGTGCATACGGCGGAAGGATGAAGATGCCGCCCTCGCGCTTATCGAGATCCCACGAACTGCCAGAGGCGAGGTAATTATTTAGTTCGAGCGGGCGATACTGTGTCAGGACACCGACACAAGCAATGCCCGAATTTGCACAGTTTGAAAGCGGAAAATCGATGATGCGGTACTTGCCGCCGAAAGGAACGGCAGGTTTTGCGATCTTCTTCGTCAGAGCCCCGAGACGGCTCCCCTGACCGCCTGCAAGAATCATTGCTAAACACTCGTTTTTTCTCATTTGTGAATCCCCCTAACTTACCAGTCACCCGTTCCCCAAAATTGTCGGATGATCCCATACTCACGGCAGTGAAATCTTCTTCACATCGAGTTTCCCTTCTCGCTGTCCTACATAGAACAGCTGCGGGGTATATATAGAAAGCTCTTTCCTAATATATTCTATTACTTTGAATCTACTGTTAATTTAAATTTATCAAGTGTTTCCTACAGGTTTTTGTCAAAAATTAACAGAGGCGTTCTGCCCATCTTCTGGTTTTTCAAACTCATTCTTTCCTTTATGTTTAAAATTCTCGTTTTTTTCCCATTTTTCCTGCTAAAAATAAAAATTTTGGAGATTTTCTGAAAAACATACATTCGGTAGCATAACAGCCGCCGCCCGCTATGAAAACATCACATACACTCGCTATTCTTTCCACAAGTTTATCGATAGAAAGCGAGCAACTGATAGTTATAAAAATTCTCATTATCCGCCGATATAATTTTTATTGCGACGCTCAATGAGGTTTGGAAGGAGACCGTAGAGATTTTCCTGACAAAGCGTCGCATTAAAAATCTCTATGCCCGAAAAATCGTCGATGCACTCGGTGCAAAGCCGTAATTGCGGCAAATCGCAGGATGAGCTTTCACCGCACTTGCCAGTGCCGCATCTTCTGGCCACGCCGTTTCGAAATTGCCAACAATGTTGATGCCAATCGTATGCGTATTCTCTCCCTTACAATGTGCGCCAACCGTATCCATGGGACGCCCCGCCTCGATCGTGCCGTCCTTGCGAATGACAAAATGATAGCCAATCCCCGACCAGCCATTTGCCTTTATGCCACTCGTGCATCGTAGTCGCCGAAACATCCGCATTGGTGTTGCCTACGTGATGAACGATAATCGCATCTGTAACGCGCGATTTTTCTAAAGGACCAAAAGTCAAGATTTGTCGGACGTATTACAACGCCTTGAAGACCTGTATCCGTCTGCCATGCGGCCTTTTGCCGCGTGTGGAAAAATGACAAGTCCCACCCCACGGTCATAATACTTTTGAAGAAATCTCCTGCGGTTCATGGCACCGTCCTTCCCTTTCTCGTTTAACATGCAGTAAAAATACTTAACGTACTGAAGTTCAATACAGTCATCTTGCAACAGATTCAATTTACAGCAATCTATCACTTAAAAACGCGACTATTATAAATGTCCTTGCTGAAAGTTCGCTAAACAAAAAGACCGCTGAAGCGGTCTGAACCAGCACATATATGCTATACGAATTTTAGCCTATGGCTCCCTAACGACCAACTGCCATCTTTTTCAAGATGAAGTTCTGTGTCATGCTGTGCAAAAAGCGTCTTTCGATGTCCGACACTGACGATCCCAGCTCCTGCAAGCTCTTTTTCGAATAAGTACGTAGAGCCTCGTTTCTGCCTCCTCATCAAGCGCTGAAGTCGCCTCATCGAAAAAGACATAGTCCGGCCTTACAAAGAAGAACACGCGCAAAGGCAGGCGTCAGCCGCTCACCGAGCGATAGGGATGCGACTCAATCGTCCGCATCGTCCAAACGATTCGTCAGATCTGTCAGCCCTACCTTTTCGAGGGCAGTCACAAGCACCTCATCTGAGCCCATCGCGCCGCGCGGATAGCTCAATG
Source organism: uncultured Mitsuokella sp. (assembly GCA_916439735.1). Taxonomy (GTDB): domain Bacteria; phylum Bacillota; class Negativicutes; order Selenomonadales; family Selenomonadaceae; genus AWVT01. The sequence goes on along the minus strand of CAKAIG010000004.1, from coordinate 6,887 downwards.
CACGGCGAAGCGTGCCGAGCGGAAGATATGGACGCCGCGGCAAAAAGAGCGTCTTGCCGCCCTTCGGCACGCTTACCACGCCTTTGCCATAAGGCCAGATTCCTGCCAGTGTCCGGAGAAGCGTACTCTTGCCGCGACCGACACGCCCGTGATGAGCAAACGCATGCCGCGCCTTACATCAAGAGCCATATTGGTAAAAAGCGTACGCCCTGTGGGGAAGTGCAACGGTAAGAGCCGCAACGGAAAAATCTGCACCAGGCTCCGCATCTTCTCTGCGGCATACTTCACTGACTTTTTCCTTCGGCAACTCCATATGCTCTATAAAGCCGGCAAGTCGATGGATAACAGCGGAGAACTGCGCGATGGTGTCATAAGAGTCAATGAAGAAGCTCAGCATCCTGTACGCGCCCAAAAGCAGAGACCGTCTGCATCAGGCCGCCAAGTGCCATCGTACCGCCAAAGTACTGCGGTGCGGCTGGAACAAGCGGCACGATGACTGCCAGCTGGCCATAACCATTGACATAAAAATTCAATAGCTTTCGTCCGCTCGCGAGTCGCCAAAAATTTTTGTATGACAAGTACAAAGCGTTCAGAAAAGCCCCTGCCCTCAGAAGTTTCTCCATGATAGAACGCGATGCTCGCTGTTTTTCACGAACGCGCATCATCGAGAAACGGAAATCTGCTTTCGTAGCGTCGCTGGTCATAGTTTAAAGAAATCAGCTTTCCGACCGACCAGATGGGCGAAAAACGTGCCGAGCATAGAGTAGATGAACGAGAACCAAAACATATAGCCGTAGATGACAAACGCATGACTTCCCACCGGCACAGTAAAGGCACCCGAAAGATTCCAGAGAACAACGCCAAAAGCTCCAAGTGTCGTCAGCTGTTTTAAGACACCAACGAGTAATGTAAGCGTCAGGTTGACAAATTGATTGATATCCCTCACTGATTCGCTGGTCGGGATTGTCCGTATCTGTTCCCAGAACCTGCATCCGATAGTAGGTATTCCTCCCCATCCAGCGCGCGAGGTACTTATCTGTCAGCCAAGTGCGCCACTTGATCTGAAGCATTTGGCGAAGGTAGATGGCATAAACCGCAATGATGATGTAGAGAAAAGCAAGCAGTGTGAACTTTCCGATAAGCGGCCAAAAAACACCTTCTACATACTGCCGCAAGGCATTGTAGAAATCATTGTACCAGCTATTGATCGCAACGAGAAAATACACGGATGCCAGATTCAGCCCAATGACAAGCGCTAAAAGCCCGAGCCCCTTCCATTTCTCCTCCGATTTCCAATACGCGCGAAAGAGTTTCCAAAATCGCCACAAGATGCGCTTACGCAAACAATCACTCCCAGACGCCGCGACCTGCGGTAAAAATAGAGAATAAAAAAGACCGTGCATACAGATAAGTATTATCATGCATGCACAGTGTACAGTATAGCCTTTTTCGCCGAATCTAACAAGTATATTTTCTTTCTAACCTATGGTAGTATACCCTTGTCAGGTTTATCGAAATTTCCGAAAAACGGAAAAGGCTTAGTCTGGAGGCAATTATGTCCGTTTCTTTTCATCATCGGCATCGTCTTTTTACTATTGCTTGTCGTCCTCCTTTACAAAAAAACCGATTGCGAGCAAAGCACCCTCGCGCTCTTCCTCGTGCTCATCACACTCTTTCGCCGTTTTCTATACTGTACTGACACACGAGGCTAAGACGCCAAAAGGTAACCGAAGCAACCCTGAGCGCACATTGCCGAACAACAGCAGATCTATAGTGCATGGGACATAAAGTACCAGAAAAACATCGATGAACTCAGCCGCAATTGGACGTGGTATCATCAAATCCTGGAGGAATTCAAAAGATGACAGCATCTCCATCCAAACGGCTCATGCCCGTCTGACCGAGCTGGAAAAAGACAGTCTCGCCGCCAGGAACACACGAGCGAACTCGCACCGCCGATGTCACTGGACGAACCGACGTATGATCTTATAGCGAGCATCTGCCAAAAAGACGGCAGAGTATGCCAACGCACAGTACCAAACGATCACTCTCACACGCGCCGCCAGTGACTCGGCTCAGCTAAAAGGCGCCTCTCATGATGTACAGGTCAAGATGCTTTCATCCATCATGAATCGAGAGTCTCCCGCTGCTCTCTTTATCGCCGATGAAATCTCGCAAATTCACGAAATGCTTACGGTTCCCGATGACAAGGAAGAAGATGTAACATCGATGGACCAGAAGACGGACGATTACATGCCAGAAAAATCCTGCGGAAAAAGATACAGATAATGCCGACCAGTCCATGAAAGAAGAGACCCTTGAGGCGATGCATCGCCTCAGGGTCTCTTCTTCATAGTACATTATTGCTGTTCGATTTTTTCCTGCAAAATTTCCTTCGCCTTTTCAAGCTGTACATCACTTGTCGTACCTTCTGGAAGATCGACTTCAACATCGGGATCGATGCCCGTGCCGTCAATGCTCCTGCCGCACGGCGTGAGGTACTTTGCAATCGTCAGTTTGAGACCGTCATCGCGAAGAAGCGGAATGACCATCTGCACCGAGCCCTTTCCATAACTCTTCGTACCGACGAGCGTCGCCGCACCTGTATCCTGCAGAGCTCCTGCAAGAATCTCTGACGCGCTGGCACTGCCTCCGTCGATAAGAACAACAATGGGACCGAAGGGCGTTTCAAGTGCCGAGTCGTATTCCTTCTTCGAGCCATCGCGCTCCACAGCGAAACAATCGGTCCTCTGGGCACGACGCGTCCAGCAATATCGACGCGACTCGTGATGAGTCCGCCTGCATTCTGCCGCAGATCGATGATAAGCCCCTGCATGCCTTGTGCCTTTAGATCATCCAGCGCTTCGCCGAACTCCTTTGCCGTGTTATCACTGAAGGATGAAATACGAATATACCCCATCTGCGTACCCTCGATCATCTTTCCCTTTGCTGTTTTCGAGATGAATTCTTGCGCGCGCAATCGTAATGTCCTTGTCTTCCGTTCCCTTTCGGTGAATCTTCAGCGTGACATCCGTGCCAATCTCGCCGCGAATATGCAGGGCAACTTCCTCAGGGCTGAAACTCTGAGACCGGAGTACCGTCGACGGCTAAAATCTCATCGCCAGCCTGAAGACCTGTCGCTTCTCCGGCGTCCCTTCAAGCACTGAAATGACATGGACGCCGCCGCCCTCAAAGCCCATTGTGACGCCTATACCGCCGAATTCACCCTCCGTATGCTCCTTAAGTTGTTGAAAGACTTTTTCATCCATATAGATGGAATGCGGGTCGTCAAGAGACTGTACCATACCGCTGATCGCGCTGTTGATAAGCTTTCGTCTCATCGACAGAATCGACGTAGCGCGTCTCGATAAAGCCGCATGACAGAGAAAAAGGCGTCCGAGCTCCGCTGTATGCGCCGAATCGAAGCCAAGGAACTTTGTGAATCCCAAGACGAAGAGAAAGAAGCTGATGAGGACAGTGGCAACGATGATAAGTGCCAGCCTCTTTTTCGTCATGAACATAAATGCGTTCTCCAAGAGCGAAGACATAGCTTTCGCAAATACAAATGTTTTACTCATGAAAATCTATCTTTTTCAAGACGGGCGATAAAAAGCTTTGCAAGGAAAAGGAAAGCGACAATATTGACAACGCCTTCCATCGCCAGCCCCGGGGCAGATGCAAGCTCGAGCGCAGCACTGTCAAAAAGGACAGCACCCGCCACTGTATAGCCAATAGTCATAAACAGCATAGAAAAAATCCGCCGAGCAGCCGCTTTTTGCGGAAGGGAAGAGCGGAAGATGCCAATGGCGATAAGCGTCAAGATGCTCTTGATGATAAGCGTAGGAACACACCAGATGGCAAAGCCCGTAATAAAATCTGCCAGCATAGAGCCGACACTTGTCGCAAAAACTGCATATCGCCTTGAAAGCACGAGTGCAGAAAAGGAGGATAACCGCGTCACCGAGATGTGCGTAACCCAAGGGAATCGGTATCTGCACCACCATTGTTGCAACTAAAACAAGCGCCATAAAAACCGCGGTAGTCGTCAGACGGAAGATAGGATTTTTCTGCATTATAATCTCTCCTTTGCAACCCTAAATTCTCATAGACTTCTAATAGTATAAAAACAAAATATGGAAAATTATCCCAAAATAAAAAGGGAACAAACATCGTCGCTAAAAAAAGCAATCCCCATTTAATGTATTGCCTGTTTTTCCTTTATCCGTGTGACGATTTCTGAAAAATGTCGCTCTACCCAAACCAGAAGATGCTCCCTTGCATCGCAGGCGACAAAAATCTGCCACGCGCTTAACGGCATCGTGCGCATTTGCAGGCGCGATGGAAATATCCGCTCTTTCATCATCGTCAGGTCATTGAGATAGTCGCCGAGTGCCAGAAAGGTCTTTCTCTTGTAGGCGGGCATCTTTTCGAATCGCCTGCGCTGCATATCCCTTTAGATGCGTTCTTAGCAACAAATTCCAAATACGTTGGCTCAGAATAAAACATATTGGCATAAAAGAGCATGCCCGAGTCCACTGCCATTTGCTCGACTTCCTTCAAATGCTCCGGCGTATCGTAAATGAGGAGCTTTTAACCAAGGTGTCTTCTTCATATTACAGAGTTCATCGAGCGGTGTATGAAGGACATGATAGAATTCTTTTATTAATCGAGGGTCATCGTATTTCGGTTCTGAAATGATCTCACAGCCGCGCGTCGTGTATCTCGACACTCGCCGTCTCGATCGATGTCTCCACCTTTTTCTGCAAATTGGATCCAAAGCCTCGGATTCTCCGCTGTTAATGCTGTTGTACCGAGAACCTGTTCACGTTGACAGTCGTAAAGCATCGCGCCATTGAAAAAAAAAGCGAGGCTCCATTGACCGGCAGATCTTTCACATACCCCATCGCCGCCTCAGGCGACCGCCCTGTGGCGATGGAAAAAACAACACCGTCCCCTTCCATCCGTGTGACGGCAGCGATGTTTTCCGCGGAAATGAGAAGCCCCATTGGCACAATCGTCCCATCAAGGTCACGTGAACGTACCCACCGCCTACAGAGGCGGGGGCTTCCTGCTTCAATGAGAACAGCACAACAGCTCCGAGGAACTGTTGTGGCTTACACTCTCTCCACAGGCGTAGATTCCCGTGCGACCCACGGTACTTTATGCGTTACGCTAGGCAGATATTCGCCTAGCTTCTTCTCGTATATTGATAGCTGCATTCTTATCGCGGTTATGGTGACTGCCACATTTAGGGCAAGTCCATTCCCTTACAGATAAGTCCTTGGTTGCATCGTTTTGGAAGCCACAAACATGACATAGCTGACTGCTTGGATACCACTTGTCTATCTTTACAAGCTGTTTTCCTTGCCATGCTAATTTGTATTCCAATATATTGGTGAACATATTCCAGCCATTATCTGCTACGGATTTACCAAAACTGAATTTACCGCCTTTTTTGCGTTTAGCCATTGCCTTGACGCTGATATCCTCGATACCGATAGCATCATATTTGTTCATCAGATAGCGAGCTTTCTTATGCAGAAAGTCGCGACGTTGATTAGCAATTTTCTCATGAAGCACAGCTACGCGAAGCCTTTTGCTTGTCACGATTGTGGCTTCTCTTTTCCTTTTTGGATAGTTTTCTTTTGTGCTTGAGCCAATCTCTTCTCGGCTTTTACGCAAAAAGTTTGGATAATTCGCATCATCTTCGTCAGAAGCAACATACAGACCGTGCATGGCAAAAATCAAGCCCAAGAAATTTCTTCGGTATTATATGGAGTATTTGGTTTTCGTACTCCACCAAAATACTGATATAGAACTTTCCTGATGGTGTTCTGCTTATTGTAACGGTCTTTATCGTGCTGTTTTTCATCAGGGGACGATGCAGACATAATTTTACCCAACCAACTTTAGGTAATTTAACCTTATTTCCTTCTAATCGGACAGAGCCTTTCTGATTGTTCGTAGAATATGAACAGTGTCCTGTCTTCTTAGACTTGAAGTGCGGTTTGCCGAAATGTTTTCGGTTGCTAAAAAAATTGTTGTATGCCTTGTTCAGGTTCATCTGTGCATTCGCAAGAGCAAGACTGTCAATTTCCTTCAGCCAAGGAAAATCTTCCTTATACTGTGCGGGAGTATTGTTCAGTTTCTTGCCCGTTTCTTTGTAGTAGTCAAGACGGTCGCCAAGCATCTTGTTATAGATGAATCGGACAGAGCCGAAAGTCTTGGAAAACATAACCTTCTGTTCAGCTGTTGGGTAGAGTCTGTATCGGTATGCCTTATTCACTATAATCTCACCTGCCTTGATTTTCTATGTATTTCCTAATTGTCTCGATAGGAGCACCGCCTGTTGTTAGTAGGCAATAACTTCTTGACCAAAACATTTCTTTCCACAATTTATGCCTAACCTCTGGAAAATCTTTTTTGATTAGCCTAGAGCTGGCACTTTTATAAGCATTGATAAATTTTGACATTTCTGTATTGGGATGAGCACGAAACATGATATGAACATGGTCTTGGTCGTGATTCCATTCCTCCAACGTTATGTTATACGATGAACCAATGCGGACAAAAATATCTTTAGCGTATTGGCTCATTGGGTCAGAGAATACTTTGCGGCGATACTTTACCACCAAAACAAGATGGTAATAGAGTAAGAACACTGAATGATTGTTATTGTCTAATTCCATAGTATAATAAGCCCTTTCTCTTCTACGACTGATTATAATACTAAATAAGACAAAAAAATCAATCGTATGGCTCAATTACTTACGTAAATTCGTTATACCTGCCTTCATCCCCCACCTAAGAGGTGGAGGACTTCTGGCGGGATTAGATTAAAAATTTCTACCATCCATATACTATACTCCGTGCTCCTTTTCTGCACT
>CAKAIG010000003.1 GCA_916439735.1 uncultured Mitsuokella sp. | reverse complement strand
ACAGGGCAGAAAAGGAGCAGCGGAGTATAGTATATGGATGGTAGAAATTTTTAATTTTAAGTGACCTTGATGGGACGATTGTGCCAATGGGGCTTCCCATTTCCGCGGAAAACATCGCTGCCGTCACACGGATGGAAGGGGACGGTGTTGTTTTTCCATCGCCACAGGGCGGTCGCCTGAGGCGGCGATGGGGTATGTGAAAGATCTGCCGGTCAATGGAGCCTCGCTTTTTCAATGGCGCGATGCTTTTACGACCGTCAACGTGAACAGGTTCTCGGTACAACAGCATTAACAGCGGAGAATCCGAGGCTTTGGATCCAATTTGCAGAAAAGGTGGAGACATCGATCGAGACGGCGAGTGTCGAGATACACACGACGCGCGGCTGTGAGATCATTTCAGAACCGAAATACGATGACCCTCGATTAATAAAAGAATTCTATCATGTCCTTCATACACCGCTCGATGAACTCTGTAATATGAAGAAGACACCTGGTTAAAGCTCCTCATTTACGATACGCCGGAGCATTTGAAGGAAGTCGAGCAAATGGCAGTGGACTCGGGCATGCTCTTTTATGCCAATATGTTTTATTCTGAGCCAACGTATTTGGAATTTGTTGCTAAGAACGCATCTAAGGGATATGCGCTGCAGGCGATTCGAAAGATGCCCGCCTACAAGAGAAAGACCTTTCTGGCACTCGGCGACTATCTCAATGACCTGACGATGATGAAAGAAGCGGATATTTCCATCGCGCCTGCAAATGCGCACGATGCCGTTAAGCGCGTGGCAGATTTTGTCGCCTGCGATGCAAGGGAGCATCTTCTGGTTTGCGTAGAGCAGCATTTTTCAGAAATCGTCACACGGATAAAGGAAAAACAGGCAATACATTAAATGGGGATTGCTTTTTTAGCAGCAGTGTTTGTTCCCTTTTTATTTTGGGATAATTTCCATATTTTGTTTTTTTATACTATTAGAAGTCTATGAGAATTTAGGTTGCAAAGGAGAGATTATAATGCAGAAAAATCCTATCTTCCGTCTGACGACTACCGCGGTTTTTTTATGGCGCTTGTTTTGAGTTGCAACAATGGTGGTGCAGATACCGATTCCCCTTGGGTTACGCACATCTCGGTGACGCGGTTATCCTCCTTTCTGCACTCGTGCTTTCAAGGCGATATGCAGTTTTTTTGCAGCAAGTGTCGGCTCTATGCTGGCAGATTTTATTACGGGCTTTGCCATCTGGTGTGTTCTACGCTTATCATCAAGAGCATCTTGACGCTTATCGCCATTGGAATCTTCCGCTCTTCCCTTCCGCAAAAGCGGCTGCTCGGCGGATTTTTCTCTATGCTGTTTATGACCATTGGCTATACAGTGGCGGGTGCTGTCCTTTTTGACAGTGCTGCGCTCGGGCTTGCATCTGCCCCGGGGCTGGCGATGGAAGGCGTTGTCAATATTGTCGCTTTCCTTTTCCTTGCAAAGCTTTTATCGCCCGTCTTGAAAAAGATAGATTTTCATGAGTAAAACATTTGTATTTGCGAAGCTATGTCTTCGCTCTTGGAGAACGCATTTATGTTCATGACGAAAAAGAGGCTGGCACTTATCATCGTTGCCACTGTCCTCATCAGCTTCTTTCTCTTCGTCTTGGGATTCACAAAGTTCCTTGGCTTCGATTCGGCGCATACAGCGGAGCTCGGACGCCTTTTCTCTGTCATGCGGCTTATCGAGACGCGCTACGTCGATTCTGTCGATGAGACGAAGCTTATCAACGGCGCGATCAGCGGTATGGTACAGTCTCTTGACGACCCGCATTCCATCTATATGGATGAAAAAGTCTTTCAACAACTTAAGGAGCATACGGAGGGTGAATTCGGCGGTATAGGCGTCACAATGGGCTTTAAGGGCGGCGGCGTCCATGTCATTTCAGTGCTTGAAGGGACGCCGGGGGAAGCAGCAGGTCTTCAGGCTGGCGATGAGATTTTAGCCGTCGACGGTACTCCGGTCTCAGAGTTTCAGCCCGAGGAAGTTGCCCTGCATATTCGCGGCGAGATTGGCACGGATGTCACGCTGAAGATTCACCGAAAGGGAACGGAAGACAAGGACATTACGATTGCGCGCGCAAGAATTCATCTCGAAACAGCAAAGGGAAAGATGATCGAGGGTACGCAGATGGGGTATATTCGTATTTCATCCTTCAGTGATAACACGGCAAAGGAGTTCGGCGAAGCGCTGGATGATCTAAAGGCACAAGGCATGCAGGGGCTTATCATCGATCTGCGGCAGAATGCAGGCGGACTCATCACGAGCTGCGTCGATATTGCTGGACGCGTCGTGCCCAGAGGACCGATTGTTTCCGTTGTGGAGCGCGATGGCTCGAAGAAGGAATACGACTCGGCACTTGAAACGCCCTTCGGTCCCATTGTTGTTCTTATCGACGGAGGCAGTGCCAGCGCGTCAGAGATTCTTGCAGGAGCTCTGCAGGATACAGGTGCGGCGACGCTCGTCGGTACGAAGAGTTATGGAAAGGGCTCGGTGCAGATGGTCATTCCGCTTCTTCATGATGACGGTCTCAAACTGACGATTGCAAAGTACCTTACGCCGTGCGGCAGGAGCATTGACGGCACGGGCATCGATCCCGATGTTGAAGTCGATCTTCCAGAAGGTACGACAAGTGATGTACAGCTTGAAAAGGCGAAGGAAATTTTGCAGGAAAAAATCGAACAGCAATAATGTACTATGAAAAAGAAGAGACCCTTGAGGCGATGCATCGCCTCAAGGGTCTCTTCTTTCATGGATTTATTGGTCGGCATTATCTGTATCTTTTTCCGCAGGATTTTCTGGCATGTAATCGTCCGTCTTCTGGTCCATCGATGTTACATCTTCTTCCTTGTCATCGGGAACCGTAAGCATTTCGTGAATTTGCGAGATTTCATCGGCGATAAAGAGAGCAGCGGAGACTCTCGATTCATGATGGATGAAAGCATCTTGACCTGTACATCGCGAGAGGCGCCTTTTCAGCTGAGCCGAGTCACTGGCGGCGCGTGTGAGAGTGATCGTTTGGTACTGTGCGTTGGCATACTCTGCCGTCTTTTGGCAGATGCTCGCTATAAGATCATACGTCGGTTCGTCCAGTGACATCGGCGGTGCTAGTTCGCTCGTGTGTTCCTTGGCAGCGAGACTGTCTTTTTCCAGCTCGGTCAGACGGGCATGAGCCGTTTGGATGGAGATGCTGTCATCTTTGAATTCCTCCAGGATTTGATGATACCACGTCCAATTGCGGCTGAGTTCATCGATGTTTTTCTGGTACTTTATGTCCCATGCACTATAGATCTGCTGTTGTTCGGCAATGTGCGCTCGGGTTGCTTCGGTTACCTTTGGCGTCTTAGCCTCGTGTGTCAGTACAGTATAGAAAACGGCAGCAAAGAGTGTGATGAGCACGAGGAAGAGCGCGAAGTGCTTTGCTCGCAATCGGTTTTTGTAAAGGAGGACGACAAGCAATAGTAAAAAAAAGACGATGCCGATGATGAAAGAAACGGACATAATTGCCTCCAAACTAAGCCTTTCCGTTTTTCGGAAATTTCGATAAACCTGACAAGGGTATACTACCATAGGTTAGAAAGAAAATATACTTGTTAGATTCGGCGAAAAAGGCTATACTGTACACTGTGCATGCATGATAATACTTATCTGTATGCACGGTCTTTTTTATTCTCTATTTTTACCGCAGGTCGCGGCGTCTGGGAGTGATTGTTTGCGTAAGCGCATCTTGTGGCGATTTTGGAAACTCTTTCGCGCGTATTGGAAATCGGAGGAGAAATGGAAGGGCTCGGGCTTTTAGCGCTTGTCATTGGGCTGAATCTGGCATCCGTGTATTTTCTCGTTGCGATCAATAGCTGGTACAATGATTTCTACAATGCCTTGCAGCAGTATGTAGAAGGTGTTTTTTGGCCGCTTATCGGAAAGTTCACACTGCTTGCTTTTCTCTACATCATCATTGCGGTTTATGCCATCTACCTTCGCCAAATGCTTCAGATCAAGTGGCGCACTTGGCTGACAGATAAGTACCTCGCGCGCTGGATGGGGAGGAATACCTACTATCGGATGCAGGTTCTGGGAACAGATACGGACAATCCCGACCAGCGAATCAGTGAGGATATCAATCAATTTGTCAACCTGACGCTTACATTACTCGTTGGTGTCTTAAAACAGCTGACGACACTTGGAGCTTTTGGCGTTGTTCTCTGGAATCTTTCGGGTGCCTTTACTGTGCCGGTGGGAAGTCATGCGTTTGTCATCTACGGCTATATGTTTTGGTTCTCGTTCATCTACTCTATGCTCGGCACGTTTTTCGCCCATCTGGTCGGTCGGAAGCTGATTTCTTTAAACTATGACCAGCAGCGCTACGAAGCAGATTTCCGTTTCTCGATGATGCGCGTTCGTGAAAACAGCGAGAGCATCGCGTTCTATCATGGAGAAACTTCTGAGGGCAGGGGCTTTTCTGAACGCTTTGTACTTGTCATACAAAATTTTTGGCAGCTCATGAAGCGGACGAAGCTATTGAATTTTTATGTCAATGGTTATGGCCAGCTGGCAGTCATCGTGCCGCTTGTTCTAGCTGCACCGCAGTACTTTGGCGGTACGATGGCACTTGGCGGCCTGATGCAGACGGTCTCTGCTTTTGGGCGCGTACAGGATGCTTTGAGCTTCTTCATTGACTCTTATGACACCATCGCGCAGTTCTCCGCTGTTATCCATCGACTTGCCGGCTTTATAGAGCATATGGAAGTTGCCGAAGGAAAAGTCAGTGAAGTATGCCGCAGAGAAGACGCGGAGCCTGGTGCAGATTTTTCCGTTGCGGCTCTTACCGTTGCACTTCCCACAGGGCGTACGCTTTTTACCAATATGGCTCTTGATGTAAGGCGCGGCATGCGTTTGCTCATCACGGGCGTGTCGGGCTGCGGCAAGAGTACGCTTCTCCGGACACTGGCAGGAATCTGGCCTTATGGCAAAGGCGTGGTAAGCGTGCCGAAGGGCGGCAAGACGCTCTTTTTGCCGCAGCGTCCATATCTTCCGCTCGGCACGCTTCGCCGTGCATTGAGCTATCCGCGCGCTGCGATGGGCTCAGATGAGGTGCTTGTGACTGCCCTCGAAAAGGTAGGGCTGACAGATCTGACGAATCGTTTGGACGATGCGGACGATTGGAGTCGCATTCTATCGCTCGGTGAGCAGCAGCGCCTTGCCTTTGCGCGTGTTCTTCTTGTAAGGCCGGACTATGTCTTTTTCGATGAGGCGACTTCAGCGCTTGATGAGGAGGCAGAAACGAGGCTCTACGTACTTATTCGAAAAGAGCTTGCAGGAGCTGGGATCGTCAGCGTCGGACATCGAAAGACGCTTTTTGCACAGCATGACACAGAACTTCATCTTGAAAAAGATGGCAGTTGGTCGTTGGGAGCCATAGGCTAAAAATTCGTATAGCATATGTGTGCTGGTTCAGACCGCTTCGGCGGTCTTTTTGTTTAGCGAACTTTCAGCAAGGACATTTATAATAGTCGCGTTTTTAAGTGATAGATTGCTGTAAATTGAATCTGTTGCAAGATGACTATATTGAACTTCAGTACGTTAAGTATTTTTACTGCATGTTAAAACGAGAAAGGGAAGGACGGTGCCATGAACCGCAGGAGATTTCTTCAAAGTATTATGACCGTGGGGTGGGACTTGTCATTTTTCCACACGCGGCAAAGGCTGCATGGCAGACGGATACAGGTCTTCAAGGCGTTGTAATACGTCCGACAAATCTTGACTTTGGTCCTTTAGAAAATCGCTGCGTTACAGATGCGATTATCGTTCATCACGTGGGCAACACCAATGCGGATGTTTCGGCAGCTACGATGCACGAGTGGCATAAGGCAAATGGCTGGTCGGGGATTGGCTATCATTTTGTCATTCGCAAGGACGGCACGATCGAGGCGGGGCGTCCCATGGATACGGTTGGCGCACATTGTAAGGGAGAGAATACGCATACGATTGGCATCAACATTGTTGGCAATTTCGAAACGGCGTGGCCAGAAGATGCGCAGCTGGCAAGTGCGGTGAAGCTCATCCCTGCGATTTGCCGCAATTACGGCTTTGCACCGAGTGCATCGACGATTTTCGGGCATAGAGATTTTAATGCGACGCTTTGTCCAGGAGAAAATCTCTACGGTCTCCTTCCAAACCTCATTGAGCGCTGCAATAAAAATTATATCGGCGGATAATGAGAATTTTTATAACTATCAGTTGCTGCTTTCTATCGATAAACTTGTGGAAAGAATAAGCAAGTGTGTATGTGATGTTTCATAGCGGGCGGCAGCTGTTATGCTACCGAATGTATGTTTTTCAGAAAAATCTCCAAAAATTTTTATTTTTTTAGCAGGAAAAATGGGAAAAACGAGAATTTTAAACATAAAGGAAAGAATGAGTTTGAAAACCAGAAAGATGGGCAGAACGCCTCTGTTAATTTTTGACAAAAAACCTGTAGGAAACACTTGATAAATTTAAATTAAGAGTAGATTCAGTAATAGAATATATTAGGAAAGAGCTTCTATATATATCCCGCAGCTGTTCTATGTAGGACAGCGAGAAGGGAAACTCGATGTGAAGAAGATTTCACTGCCGTGAGTATGGGATCATCCGACAATTTTGGGGAACGGGTGACTGGGTAAGTTAGGGGGATTCAGAAATGAGAAAAAACGAGTGTTTAGCAATGATTCTTGCAGGCGGTCAGGGGAGCCGTCTCGGGGCTCTGACGAAGAAGATCGCAAAGCCTGCCGTTCCTTTTCGGCGGCAAGTATCGCATTATCGACTTTTCCGCTCTCAAATTGTGCAAATTCGGGCATTGCTTGTGTCGGTGTCCTGACACAGTATCGTCCCGCTCGAACTAAATACTACCTCGCCTCTGGCAGTTCGTGGATCTCGATAAGCGCGAGGGCGGCATCTTCATCCTTCCGCCGTATGCACGTGAAAAAGGAGCAGATTGGTACCGCGGTACAGCAGATGCCATCTACCAAAAATATGAATTTTATCGAGCTGATGTATCCGGAGTATGTTCTCGTTCTTTCCGGTGATCATATATATACGATGGACTATTCATGGATGCTCGAAGTTCATAAGATGAAAAAAGCAGAAGCGACCATTGGCGTCTTTGAAGTGCCATGGGAGGAAGCACCGCGCTTTGGCATCATGGATACGGATAAGGAAGGGCGCATTGTCGAGTTCGCCGAGAAGCCGGCAAAACCGAAGAGTAACCTTGCCTCCATGGGAATTTATATCTTCTCGACCGACTATCTTCTCAAGTATCTCAAAGCAGATGCAAAGGATGAGACATCGAGTCACGATTTCGGTAAAAATATCATCCCGAAGATGCTTGCCGATAAAGGACGGCTTTATTCTTACGCTTTCAACGGCTATTGGAAAGACGTTGGTACGATCGAAAGCCTTTGGCAGGCGAATATGGATCTTCTTCAGGATAAGATGCCGATTGACCTCAATAACAGCGAATGGAAGATCTATTCCTCGAATCCTCCCATGCCGCCGCAGTTTATCGGTTCTGAAGCGACGGTCAAGAATTCGATGATCAGCGAAGGTTCTATGATTCTCGGTGACGTTGAAAACAGCATTATCTTTTCTGGTGTGCGTGTCGGCAAGGGGGCGACGGTTAAGAACGCTGTCCTCATGCCTTCGGTCACGGTCTGTCCAGGTGCGGATGTCGAGTATGCTATTGTTGCTCAGGATTGCCTGATTGAGGAAGGAGCGAAGGTCATCGGTGAAAAGGGAGCGATCAAGGTCGTTGCAGACGGTGAGGTCGTGCATGCAGATGTCACTTCAGCGCGTGTCGGGTAGTATGTGTGATATAGCCTTTCAAAAAGAAGGGGGCTATAGGATCGCGATTTTTATTTATAAATGAGGTGGACAAAGTGAAAATCAGTCATGGGCGTAATCAATCTCCAGGCGAACGGTGATCCTCATTCATGAATTATCAGATCGGCGGGCTGTAGAAATGCTTCCCTTCGCCGGGCGCTATCGTCTCATCGACTTTGCGTTGTCAAGTTTAGTGAATTCCGGCGTTCTAAATGTCGGTGTGATGTTGCCGGCAAAGTCACGTTCTGTTCTCGACCACTTACGTTCCGGCAAGGATTGATCTCGCACGTCGTCACGATGGCCTCTATTATTTGCCGATGCTGCTGAAGAAGATGCAAGGCATTACGGGGATTTAAAAATTTCTATTACAACATCGATTTTTCGAAAAACAACAGTGCAAAATATGTCATATTGGCAAGCGGCAGCTTTGTTCACAATATCGATTTTTGAAGATACTGCGCTTCCATCAGAATACGGGCGCACAGATCACAATGGTCTATCATACGGCAGACCGTGAGATGCAGGGAAAGAATATTGTCGTTGAGACAGAAGCCAACGGACTTGTTTCAGATATTGCAGAAAAGCCCGTCGTCTACGACGGAGCTAAGATGTCGCTCGGCATCATCTGATGGAAAAAGCGTATTTTTGTTGAGATGATCCGCTACACTTACGAGCATGGTGGACAAAGATCTTCTTCTTGACGGCATTATCCGCCGCATGGAGGATTATACTATCTTTGGCTGCGAGCATGACGGCTTCGTCGCGCATGTCGACTCGACGGCTGCCTATTATAAGGCGAATATGGATCTCTTAAAACCGGAGAATTGGGAAACACTCTTCATGGGAGCAAATCCCATCCTGACGAAGACAAAGGACGAGGTTCCTGTCGAGTACAAGGAATCGGCGAATGTCAAAAACTCCCTTGTGGCCAATGGCTGTGTCATCCGGAGGCTCAGTTGAAAAACAGCATCATTTTCCGTGGTGTCACCATCGAAGAGGGCGCAGAGATCAAAAATTCCATTGTGATGCAGAAGACGCATGTCAAAGAAGATGCTCTCCTGGAGAATGTCATCTGTGATAAGAACGTCGTTATCCAGAAGGAGAAATGGCTTAAGGGCGCTGCAAACTATCCGCTCATCATTACGAAGAATACGGTCGTTTGATCCGGCCTTATAAGTACGGCAATGACTGTTCCTTTGTGCTTTCAGGGAATGAAGGGGCAATAGGGATAGATGTCGGAGAGTACGAGAGCAAGAAATGAAAAAGGAGGAGGTTAACTTGGCGCGCAAAAAGACGGAACAACGGGATGAACAGGCGAATAAACGACGCCTTCAGGAGAGAAAAGAAGATATCAAGCGCCGTTTTGAAAAAACGGCGCATATCCTATGGGGGCGTCCGGTCGAACAGTTGACAAAAACGGAGATCTATAAGACAGTTGCGATGGTCGCAAAGGCGTATATTTCCGAAAACTGGATTAAGACAAATAAGGCTTATACTGAACAGAATGCGAAGCAAGTTTACTACTTTTCCATTGAATTTCTGCTCGGTCGCCTCTTGAACTCGAATTTGATGAACCTTGGCATTGAAGACGTAATGCGGGACGTCCTCAGCGAGTTCAAGCTGAATCTTTCCGACATCTATACAGAAGAATCGGATGCAGGACTCGGCAATGGCGGTCTTGGGCGTCTGGCTGCCTGCTTTATCGACTCGATGGCATCGATGGCATTGCCTGGAAATGGCTGCAGTATTCGTTACAAATACGGCCTTTTTGAACAAAAAAGATCATCGATGGCAATCAGGTGGAGCTTCCCGGACAACTGGCTGAAAAATGGCTTTGCTTGGGAAGTTCGCAATCCGGATAAATCCGTTGATGTCAAATTTTATGGCAACTGTTACATGAAAGAGCAGCCGGATGGTTCACTCAAGCTCGTCCATGAAAATCCGCTCGTCGTTATGGGCGTTCCGTACGATGTGCCGATTGTCGGTTACCATAACAAAACAGTCAACACGCTCCGCCTTTGGAACGCGGAGATCGAACGTGACTTTAGTGACTACGGCAGACTTAGCCAGGAGCAGATTCGTCAAAGACAATCACCGTCAATTTCAGGAAACATCGCGCGCTCGCTCTACCCGGAAGACAGTACGTACGAGGGCAAGCAGACCCGCCTGATCCAAGAATATTTTCATGGTGTCCGCCGGCGTGCAGAGCATCGTACGCCATTATGTCAAGAGAGGCGGCAATCTCAAGAAATTCGCGGATTATATCGCCATCCACATCAACGATACCCATCCTGCGCTCTGTGTCGCAGAGCTCGCGCATCTCGTCGATGAAAAGGGGTTCGCTGGGACGAGGCATGGCAGATTACGCAGAAGACCATTGCCTATACCAATCATACCATCATGCCGGAGGCTCTTGAAAAATGGGAAGTCGGTATGTTCAAGAACTTGTTGCCGCATCTACGTGATCATCGACGAGATCAACCGCCGCTGGCTCATCGATGTAAGGCAGCGTTACCCCGGCAATGAGGATAAGGTGCATCAGCTTTCTATCATTCAGGATAACTGCGTTCATATGGCACGGCTTTCCATCGTCGGATCTCACAGTGTCAACGGCGTTGCAGCCATCCATTCTGAAATTTTGAAACGTACGACGCTGAAAGACTTCTACGACTATGCCCCGTTAAATTCAATAACAAGACGAATGGCATCACGCATCGCCGTTGGCTTATCAGTGCGAACCCGGAGCTCGTGCAGGTCATTGATGAGACGATAGGCAACGGGCATTGGCACAGACATCCCGAGGAACCAAAGGCGCTCAACAATATGCAAATGACCGCCCTTCCTCGAGAAGCTTGGTAAGATCAAGCATATCTGCAAGGAGGTTTCGCAAAGCTTATCCGCGATCAGCAGGGCATTGCCATCGATCCGGACACGCTCTTTGACATTCAGGTCAAGCGCATTCATTCCTACAAGCGCCAGCTGATGAATGTCATGCATATCATGTACCAGTACCATCGCTTGAAGACGGATCCGCATGATACGATTCCGCCGACGACATACTCTTCGGCGGCAAGGCAGCGCCGGGGCACTATATAGCAAAGAAGACGATTTCACTTATCAACAGTGTGGCACATGTCATCAATAGGGATCGTGGCGATTCACGGTATGCTGAAGGTTGTCTTCATAGAAAACTTCGGCGTTTCTTTAGGCGAAATCGCATACCCGGCGGCGGAAGTTTCTGAAACAGATTTCGACGGCATCGAAGGAAGCGTCCGGTACGGGCATATGAAGTTCAGTGATGAACGGTGCCATCACGCTAGGTACATTGGACGGTGCGAATATCGAGATCTGCGAGAAGGTTGGCGGCGACGAAAACTGTGTTATCTTCGGTCTGACAGCGGAAGAAGTCCTCGAGCACTATGCGTCGGGTACTTATTCTGCATGGTAACGACACAACCAGAATGAGAACGTTCGCCCTCGTCATGAATCAGCTTTCCAATGGCATCTATGGGCACTTCCAGTCGCTCTTTGACAATATCCTGCGGTCAAATGACGAGTTCTTCATGCTGAAGGATTTCAATGCCTATGCAAAGGCACATGAAGAGGTTCATAAGCGCTACGCCGATAAGCTCCGCTGGGCGAAGATGTCGGCAGTGAATATTGCTAATTCGGGCTATTTCTCCTCTGGACCGCACCATCGACGAGTATGCACGCGACATTTGGAACGTCCGCCCGATAAAGGTGATATAACATAACACTTGACTACTCGCTTTCCTTTCTCCGCCTCTAGGAAGATTGAAAGCGGGAGTATGTTCAAGGAGTAGGAAAAGAACCAGTGAGGAGAGAACGTCTTGAAAACATCGGAGCTTAGCGAGTTTGATTCTTTATCTTTTCATCAGGGAACGAATTACCACGCCTATGAAATGCTCGGTGCGCATCCTGTCGTAAAAAGGTGCTGCGGGGCGTGCGTTTTGCCGTTTGGGCACCACACGCACAGGGCGTAAGCGTCGTCGGCGACTTTAACAAGTGGGACACGCGTGAATCGCATGGAAAAAGATTCGACAGGTGAAATCTCGGGTCACCTTCATCGAGGGAGTGAAGAAGGCGCCGTTTATAAGTATGCGATTGAACCGCAGTGGGGTGGTCGCACATCATGAAGGCGGATCCCTTGCGGCTTTTATGCAGAGCCCGCAACGGCATCGCGCGTCTACGACCTTTCAAACTACAAGTGGCAGGATGCTGCATGGCAGAAGCAGAAGAAGGAGAATTCGTCTTATGAGCGCCCGATGCTGACGTATGAAGTTCATGCAGGCTCTGGCGGCGCGTGCAGACAGCAGCTATCTTTCATACCGCGATCTCGCCGATGCACTCATCAAGTACGTCACCGATATGCACTATACGCACATTGAGTTCATGCGCGCTCTGCGAACATCCCTTCGATGGATCGTGGGGCCAGTCAGGCGACTGGCTATTATGCGGTGACGAGCCGCTTCGAACGCCGGACGACTTCCGCTATTTTGTCGACAAGGCGCATGCAGCAGCATCGGCATTATCATGGATTGGGTGCCCGGCCATTTCTGCAAGGATGGTAGCAGGCTGCGCCACTTTGACGGCATGACGCCCCTACGAGTCGGACAACGAGCAGCTAGCGGAAAACTGGGCAGTGGGTACGACGTATGACTACGGCCGCACGGAAGTGCAGTTTTTGATTTCGAATGCCCTGTTCTGGTTTGAAGAATTCACATCGATGGGCTGCGCACCGACGCCGTGGCCAATATGCTTTATCTGAACTATGGGCGTGAGGGACGGCAGTGGTCGCCGAACAAATACGGCGACACAGGCAACCTCGAAGCGATGGACTTCTTTGAAGAAGCTCAATGAGACGGTTTTTAAATACCATCCGCAGGCATTGATGATCGCTGAAGAATCTACTTCGGCCTTTGATTTCAAAGCCAGCTCCATATGGGTGGCATGGTTTTAATTACAAATGGAATATGGGGTGGATGAACGATACCTCGATTATATGTCACTCGACCCTGTTTACCGCAAGTGGAATCAGGACAAACTGACCTTCTCCTATGTATGCCTTAGTGAGAATTTCTGTCTGCCGCTTTCCCACGATGAGGTCGTTCACGGCAAGTGCTCGCTCATCAGCAAGATGTCGGGAGATTACTGGCAGAAGTTTGCAAATCTGCGCGCCTTCTTTGGATATTGGATGGCGCACCCAGGCAAGAAGCTGCCTCTTGCGGCGGCGAGTTTGGACAGCTCATCGAGTGGAAATACGACGATAGCCTGATTGGCATCTGCCGCAGGAATATCCGATGCCACAAAGCTCATCACATTCTCTCGTGCACCAAATAAGTTCTACACGGAAACAAAGGCACTCTGGCAGGTGGACTTCGAGTGGAAATGGGTTCCAATGGATCGACTGCAATGACAATGAGAACAGCGTTATTACCTTCCGCCGCTCGGAAGACGGTAGCGAATTCGTTATTGTCGTCTGCAACTTTACGCCGGAAGTGCGTCATGACTATCGCATCGGCGTGCCGGCAAAGGGCAATTACGTCGAGGTTTTGAACACGGACGATGCGGCTTTTTGGCGGCAGCGGCGCGAAGAATGACGGTGTCTTGAAGAGCCAGAACGTCGCATGGCACGACCGCGATCAGTCCATTGTCCTGACGCTTCCGCCGCTGGCGACCGTATATCTCGCCTCGAAAGTCAGGCGGCGCAAACTTGTCGTCGAGGGCGCACCGGTACAGGTCGTCGCCACGGGGCATGAGGACAGCGCATCGGAAGGAGAGCTTGCGCAAAGAAAGATACACCGGCAGCAAAAGAAAGGTAAAAACAGCAGGAACGTGCGGCAGACACTTCTGCCAAAACCTGAGAATGCACCTTCGCATCGGACATCCGGCGTGCGAAGACATCATCCCAGGCGCATCAATAAAACGCCGTCGCCGAGAGGCTTAAATCGGCACCGTAGAGACATAAAATCTGCGTGGGGCGGAAAGAACAGGGGAAACGCCGCCCATACGCAGTAAACTTTGGGAATAAAAAGAGGGATACAGCGATGAAAGTTCTGTTTGTAGCATCAGAAGCTAACACCATTTGCCAAGACAGGAGGTCTTGCTGATGTGGCGGGCTCACTCCGAAACCTTGTAGCAGATGGTGGATATCCGTGTCATCACTGCCGAAGTACGGCTTGATTGACGAGAAAATATCGCAGCAAGATGAAACACGTCTATGACGGTAAGCTGAACGTCGCTTGGCGTGAGAAGTACGTGGGGCTCGATACGCCTCACGATGGACGGCGTGACGTATTATTTCGTAGATAACGAAGAGTACTTTAGAGAGATGGCTTTTTACGGCTATGACGACGATGCTGAGCGCTTTGCTTTCTTCTCCCGCGCTATTTTGCGTCTTCGCCAGAGATGGACTTTTTGGCCGGATGTTCTTCATCTGAACGATTGGCATACATCTCTTGTCAGCGTTTATTTAAAACTCGAACACATCGAGGATCCGCGCTATCAAAAAGATAAAAACGCTGTTTACGATCCACAATCTCAAGTATCAAGGTGTTTTCCCGAAGGATATTATGGAAGATACGCTTGGAATCGATTGAAGTATTTTAACAACGGAGATCTCGAATTTTATGATGCAGTCAACCTCATGAAGCGGCGGTATCATTTACTCGGATTTCATTTCGACGGTCAGCAAGACATATGCTGAAGAGATACAGACCCCGTATTTTCGGCGAAGGTTTGATGGTCTCGCTGCGCTCACGAAAAGATACGCTCTTCGGCATCATCAATGGCATTGACTACGATTGTTATAATCCGGAAACCGATACGAATATTTATAAGACCTTCGATGCGGATTCCTTCGACAGCAAGCTCGACAATAAAATGGAGCTCAAAGAGAATTGGGACTTCCTGTCAAGCGCAACACACTCGATCGTTGCGGTGATTTCGCGCCTGTTCCAAACAAGGGCATGGATCCATCGTTCTGCATGATGGATGAGATTCTCGGCCATGAGGATATTCAATTTATCGTCCTGGGCACGGGCGACAAAGTTTATGAGGACTGGTTCAAAGGGCTTCAATGGCGTTTCCCGCAGAAGTGTTCGATGAACATCCGCTTCTGCTGCGTGGCACAGAAGATCTCATGCATCGGCGACCATCTTTCTCATGCCGTCAGATTTTTGAGCCTTGTGGTATCGGTCAGCCTCGTTGCCATGCGTTGTGGTACGGTTCCTGTCGTTCGTGAGACGGGGGCTGGAAGGATACGGTACAGCCTTTTTGACAAGTATTCGAGGAAAGGCACGGGTTTCTTTTTCCATAATTACAACGCGCATGAGATGATGTATGCGCTCCGCCATGCGCTGAAGCATAGGCAGGATATCCGTACATGGACGAAGCTTTTTCGCAAAGCTGCATGAAGGCGGATTTCAGCTGGAAGAAGTCTGCTAAGGAATACGACGCTCTCTATAAGAAGTTGGTCAATGGCTGATAAAAAGAAAAAAGGAGCAGATCTTCTGTCAAATATCCTGCTTTCTGAAACTTTCAGGAAGCAGGATATTTGTGGAAGGAAGAAAGTGAAGTGATCTTTATGCTGGATGCAGGTGCTGTAAAGCACGATTCTCATAACCCCTATTACCGCTCGCCGTTTGGCGCAGTGGCATCTGGCACGAAGGTAAAGTTTGCACTTTCCCTTCGGACAAGGGTGAGCGTGCAAAATGTAATTCTGCGCTGTTGGACGGATCGCGACAGAGAGACGCTCATCCCCTTAAAGACCACAGATGAAGAAGGTGCCGAGACAAAGTATTACCAGACCGTGACCGAGATGCCTGGCTACGGCTGTCTGCTCTGGTATTACTTCATCATTTCTACCGAAGAGGGAACCGTCTTCTACGGCAATAATATGGAACATCTTGGTGGAATGGGCGACGTCTATGAAAGTGCACCACCATCTTATCAGATAACCGTCTATAGGAGGGGCGCAAAGACGCCGGACTGGTTTAGCTACAGCGTTATGTACCAGATTTTCCCAGATCGCTTTTTACCGGGAGGGAAATGCCATCGTCAAGAAGAAGGGCGCGGTATACCATGCCGATTGGACGGATGACCCTTGTTACTATAAGGATCCGGATACGAAGGAGATCGTTGCTTACGACTTTTTCGGCGGGAACCTCAAGGGCATAGAGAAAAAACTGGACTATCTTAAGACGCTGGGGATTACGGTTCTATATCTCAATCCGGTTTTCAAATCGGAAAGTAATCATCGTTATGATACGGGCGATTACCATAAGATCGATCCAATCCTCGGCACGAATGAAGATTTTCATCATCTCGTTCATGCGGCTAGGGAAAAGGGGATGCGGATCATCCTCGATGGTGTCTTCAGTCATACAGGGAGCAACAGTCGTTATTTTAACCGCTATGGGCAGTATGATACAGTCGGTGCCTTTCAGTCGAAAGAGTCTCCCTATTACAACTGGTATGACTTCCGCAACTTTCCCTACGAATACGAATGTTGGTGGAATTTCGACACGCTTCCAAATGTTAAGGAAGACGACGCCTTCTTATATGGATTTTATCATCCATGATAAGGACAGCGTTCTTCATCATTGGCTGCGAGAAGGCATCGGTGGCTGGCGGCTAGACGTCATCGATGAGCTGCCGGCTGCATTCTCGCAAGCATTTTTCAAGGAACTGAAAGCTGCAAATTCCGATGCTGTCATGCTCGGCGAGGTTTGGGAGGATTGTTCGAATAAGGTCGCCTATGGTCAGCAGCGGCAGTATCTCTGTGGTGACGAGATGGACAGTGCAATGAACTATCCGCTGCGTGCAATTCTTTTCGATTATCTTCTCGGACGAAATGATGGTTCTTTGACAATGCGCCGTTTTGAAAGCCTGCGCGAGAACTATCCGGCACAGAATTTCTATGCGATGATGAACCTCATCGGCAGCCATGATGTCGAACGCGCTCTTTCGGTGCTCGGTGAGGCGGTTTGTTACGAAGGGATGCCGGCTGTCGACCAAAGTCGTTCCAGACTTAACGACGAGCAGTATGCTGTCGGCTTGAAGCGCCTTTACATGGCGACGCTGTTTCAAATGACCCTACCCCGGGTGTTCCGTCCGTTCTACTATGGTGATGAAATGGCAATGCAGGGGTTCAAAGACCCGTATAACCGCCGCCCGTTTCCTTGGCAGGACAAAGTACATCAGGATGTGCACCATACGTTCGCACAGATGATTTGTACGCGCAATGCGCATATGGCACTGCAGACGGGCGCATTGCTCCCTGCTGACGGCAGAGGGCGATATCATCGCCTATGCACGCGTTATCGAAGGCGGGCATGATATGTTTGGCGAGGACGCGAAGGATGAAGTGTTTGTCGCACTTTTTCAACCGGAGTACGAGGGAGAAGCACGCGGTGACGGTCGATGTCAGTGACTTTGCAGACGGAACTTTCTGCGAGGTCTTTCATAAAGAAAAATACTTACGAGACCGCAACGGGAAAGCTGTCGGTTAAGATGCCGCCGCTGACGGGGATGCTCTTAGAGCACTGCAAAAAGCCGCGGCACTATGAGAGAAAGGCAGGCATCCTGCTGCATCCGACATCGCTTCCGTCAAAATACGGCTGTGGTGATTTCGGAAAGTGTGCCTATGACTTTGTTGACTTTCTGGCGGCGGCAGGACAGAAGATCTGGCAGATTTTGCCGTTAAATCCTGTTGGATACGGTTATTCACCGTATCAGTCTCCTTCTGCTTTTGCAGGCAATACCGTCCTTATCGATATCGATGATCTCGTCGATAAAAAGTGGCTGATGCCAGCAGAAGCCCGCATTGCCGATGTGAGTGCAGGCTCCTTTGTCGATTTCGAGCGCGTTGAAAATTTCAAGACAAAGGCCTTTCAAAAGGCATATCGGCGCTTCCAGCAGGACGATGCCGTTCAGCCGGCCTTTGCAGCATTCTGCAAAAAAGAGTCCTATTGGCTGGAGGATTATGCACTGTTTCAGGCAGGCAAGCGTGAGAACCGCGGCAAGCCGTGGACAGCGTGGAGTGCGCCGCTGAAAAAGCGCAAGGGTGCGGCGCTCAAAGACCTTTCGCATCGCTATGCCGAGCACATTGGCTATGTAAAGTTCCTGCAATTCGTCTTTGCCAAACAGTGGCAGCGGCTTCACGGCTATGCAAGAAGCAAGGGTGTTGAAATCCTTGGCGATATGCCGATCTTCATCTCGCATGATTCCAGCGATGTCTGGGCACACCGCGAGCTCTTTGACCTTGAAGAAGACGGCACGGCAAAGACCGTCGCGGGTGTTCCGCCCGATTATTTCAGTGCGACGGGACAGCTCTGGGGCAATCCACACTACAACTGGCAGGCGATGGAAAAGGATGGCTGGGATTGGTGGATTCGACGTTTCCGTAAACTCTACGAGAACGTCGATATCATCCGTATCGACCACTTCCGCGGCTTTGAGTCCTATTGGGAAGTTGACGGCAAGGCTGAGACTGCGATCAATGGGAAATGGAAGAAAGGCCCTGGGAAAAAGTTCTTTGATGCAATGAAAGATGCACTGGGGAAAACGTCCCATCATTGTCGAAGACCTCGGCGTCATTACGGATGAAGTTGAGAAACTGCGCGATAACTGCGAATTTCCGGGCATGAAAGTCCTGCAGTTTTCATTGCATATGAATGACTATGGACGCATGGGATTCGTTGCACCGGAAAAACTGTATTGTCTGCACGGGAACGCACGATAACAATACGACGGTCGGTTGGTTTACAGGCGATCTCGATGAAATGACAAGAGCTGCCGTTGCCTCTTTGGTACACGCACCGGAAGATCGTCCGGATAAAGTGGCGGCAAAACTGATTTCCTTCGCCTACGCATCGAATGCGCGCATGGCGATCATTCCCATGCAGGATATCCTTCATTTGGACGAGCGTGCCCGCATGAACATACCAGGTACTGTCGGACTCAATTGGAAATGGTGTCTGCGCCCAGACTATCGACTGCAGGCTGATGCCGATTGGCTGAAAAGAACTCTGCACAAGGTATGAGCGCTGAAATAGGAGTAAAAAAGAAAAAGCCTGCTTGGAGGATTCTTCAGGCAGGCTTTTTCTTTTTGTATGAGGTTTTGGGACGGAAAGTAAAAGGATGAGAGAAGAAGATTAAAGAATCAGCTCACCTTCCCTGTATCGACGTTGTACTCCATATGGGTAGTGGCTTTTTCTGTCGTTGCGTCGATGTAAATGACGTGACCGTCGAAGATAGCGGTGCGTTCACCGCGCTTATAGCCCATCGTATCGCTTCGTATCGAAAGCCCGGGGCGCGTCAGACGGCAGACGCGTCCGTAGAACCAAGAGATTTGTGCATCGACGTTGATATAGATGGCATCGCCCGTAAATGTCATGTCACTTTCGCGAAGGACGGGCGTGCCTTTTGCCCAGACCGTGCGGCTGTCGCGCGTGATCTCAGCTTCTGAACACGTGATAGTAAGGGCGGAGCCACTGGTGATGCGAACCTTTCCCTCAAGGACGAAGCAGTCCTTTTTTTCGTCGTAACGGCTGGTAAGCGCAGATGCCTTCAGGCGATCCTTCTGCGGGAGGTTCACGTTGCTGGGCGCGGGCGGAAGTCCGTTGGTCTCATCGGAGACAGAGGATATCTGTTCTTTGGAGGTCAGCACGACATGTTCTTTTTGTGTCTGCTCTTTTGCACCGTCATCCTCTGCCTTGGCATGGTGGGCAAAGGCGGGGGACGTACTGGAAAAAAGCAGAACAGCGGCAAAAAACAGGAGGGCTTTCTTCTTTATGTCGATGCGTGCAGCGCATTGGCGGCAGGTATCTTTTATCATAGGATACACCATAAGAATCTCCTTAACGAGCTAACGTATAATCTACTACAGTATAGCGAAGTTTTTTAAGAAAAATGCAAAAGAAAGCAGGAAAAAGGACGGAAAAGGCGTATTGAACTAAATAGGTTCTGCAGTATGACAGAAGATATTTAGAGCAAGGGCAGAAAGGGCAGAGCGGGGAGAGAACATCGTGGCACTGGCAAAGGAACAGTTGGATGAATTCGTCCGGCAAGTGACGGAGCGAACCAACCTTGTCGAGGTTGTGCAGGCATATGTTCCGCTGAAGCGGAAAGGCGGCCGTTACTGGGGGTGCTGTCCCTTTCATGCCGAAAAGACACCGAGTTTTTCTGTCGTTCCGGATAAGGGCTTTTTCTACTGTTTCGGCTGTCACGCTGGCGGCAATGCTTTTAAATTCCTATCGCTCATCGAAAATATCAGTTATTTTGATGCTGTTAAGCTGCAGGCAGAAAAGCTCGGCATCGAGATGCCGCATCGCCCGATGACCGAGGCAGAGGAGCGTCAAGCGAAGGAGCGCAGCGACCTTGAGAAAGTCAATACGCTCGCGCGAACATTTTTCACAACTGTCTGACGATGACGAAGATGGGCGAAATGGGGCGGAAGTATTTCGCGGAGAGGGGCATTGGTGAGGCGACCATCGAGGCTTTTTCCCTGGGATTTTCCCCGCCTGCGTGGGGAAGGCTTTCGGAAGCCTTTTTAAAGCGGGGCATTCCGGAGGAATTGCTTCTTGCCGCTGGACTCAGTGCCGAACGCAAAAGCGGCGGTCTTTACGATCGATTTCGCGCGCGCGTGATGATCCCTATTCTCGACGAACACGGCCGCGTCGTCGGTTTCGGCGGTCGTGTGCTCGACGATTCGTCGCCGAAATACATCAATACGCCGGAGACGGTTCTCTTTAACAAGCGGATGCTCCTTTTCGGGTTAGATCGCGCGAGACGCGCCATCAAGCGCGAAGGTTTTGCCATCATCGTTGAGGGATATATGGATGCGATTTCCGTCTATGGTGCAGGTGTGGAAAATGGTTTGCAACGCTTGGCACATCCTTTACCGAACAACACGCGAAGAAATTAATGCGCTATACGGGAAAGCTCGTCTTCTGCTATGACAGCGATGAAGCGGGACAGCAGGGCGACCGTACGTGCGCTCGGCATCCTGCAAAACACGGGCGCGCAGGTCAAGGTCTTTCGGGTGCCTGACGGCAAGGACCCCGATGCATTCATACGGAAAAAATGGGGCAGAAGCCTTCGCACCTTGGCAAAGGGAGCGATGTCGCTCATCGATTATCGGATGGACTATGTACTGAGCCATACGCGCTATGACACGCTTGATGGAAAGGTTCAGGCGCTGAAGGAAATAGCACCGGTTCTTCGGCCGCTGCGCGATGGCGCAAAGCGCACAGAGTATATCCGCCGCGTGGCAGGAGAGCTGATGCTCGACGAAGGCGTTGTTGCAGATGAACTTCGCCGGGGCAGTTCGATATCTTCAGAGCGCACATCCGTGCGGCAGGCAGTTCACCGCATGGACAGCGCAGTGACCAAGGCAGGAAGGATTATCTTCCATCTTGCCGCGAAGGATGCGGCGGCCATCGTCGTTGCAGACGCTGCTGTACCGCTGGGTGAAGTTCTTTCGGGTGTGCAGCATGAAATCTATCAGGCGTTTTTAGCGTGTGAAAAAAAGGGGGAGACGCAGAGCTTAGAACGCATAGAGGCGAGGCTTTCCGATGCTGCCGCAGCTGAGCTGTCGCGTGCCGTTATCGATACCTCGCTTTTTGGCGGTGGAATAAGAGAGGGCGAAGCCTTTGAAGAAGCTATTCGAACCCTTCGTAAGGCATACCTGAACCAGCAGTACATGCTGCATAGCCAGCAGGCAGAAAAATATCTGCAGGCAGGAAATCCCGCCTATCGTGTCGAACTGAAAGAAGCAGATAGGATTAAACGCAAAATGGAAGAGTTAGAACATTGACGTTGAAGACATGGAAACAAACAGGGGAACCTTGCGAAATAGGTCTGATTCGCTGGAAGGTAAACATCGCAGAAGATGGTAAGGATGAGAAGGGAGGGCGGTGATTATGCCGGCTAAAGGAAAAGAGACAGGCAAGACCGTGGTGACGGAAGAAAAGAAGCCTGAAAGCAGCGCAGACCTCATCGACAAGTTGCTCTCCAAAGGAACGAAGAACGGCGGAACGCTCACCTATGGCGAACTGATGGAGTCGCTGCAAAAGCTCGAACTCACAGCAGATGCGATCGATCGTATGTACGAGACCTTCAGCAAGAAGGGAATCGAAATCGTTGACGATACGAGCCAGAATGTACAGGATGACGATGACATTGTCGACACGCAGGACGCAGAAGAGGTGGAGATCGACCTCTCTGTGCCGGAAGGTATTAGCATTGATGATCCCGTGCGTATGTACCTGAAGGAAATCGGGCAGGGTACCTCTTTTGACGGCAGAGGAAGAAGTTGCACTCGCCAAGCAAATGGAAGCGGGCGATGAGGAAGCACAGCGCCGCTTGGCGGAAGCCAACCTTCGTCTTGTCGTTTCCATCGCCAAGCGTTATGTCGGCCGCGGGATGCTCTTTCTCGACCTTATTCAGGAAGGCAATCTCGGCCTTATCAAGGCGGTTGAGAAGTTCGATTACAATAAGGGTATAAATTCAGCACCTATGCGACATGGTGGATTCGTCAGGCTATCACGCGCCGATTGCAGACCAGGCGAGAACCATCCGCATTCCTGTGCACATGGTCGAGACGATCAACAAACTCATTCGTGTTCAGCGTCAGCTCCTGCAGGAACTGGGCAGAGACCCTGCACCTGAAGAGATTGCAGAAGCTATGGAGATCAGCGTCGAGCGCGTACGCGAGATTATGAAGATCGCCCAGGAGCCAGTCTCCCTTGAAACACCGATTGGCGAGGAAGAAGACTCTCATCTCGGCGATTTCATCGAAGACCATGACGCGCCGGCGCCTGCGGAAGTGGCATCCTTTATGCTTCTAAAGAGCAATTGAAGAAGTCCTCGATACCCTTACGGCGAGAGAGAAAAAGTCCTTCGCCTGCGCTTTGGTTTAGATGATGGCCGCGCAAGAACCCTTGAGGAAGTCGGTCAGAACTTTGGCGTGACGCGGGAACGCATTCGGCAGATCGAAGCCAGGCATTGCGAAAGCTGCGTCATCCGAGCCGCAGCCAGCTCAAGGATTTTCTCGACTGATGGAATATACAAATGACGTCTTGAAGCGAAGGGATGAGAACCTGCTTCGAGGCGTTTTTTCTTGCCGCAGGCGGCGCCCGTCGTATATAATAGACAGGAATTTGTTATCATTGCTATATGGAGGCTTTTATGACGGAGAATCGGACACTGCCCGTGGTTCCGCTTCGCGGGATGATGGTGTTTCCCTATATGATCGTTCACTTCGATGTCGGGCGCAATCGCTCGATCGCAGCGATCGAGGAGGCGATGCTCAAAGATCGCCAGCTTGTCGTCGTTGCACAGAAGGACGAAACCATCGATGAACCTTCTGCGATAGACCTTTATAACATCGGAACGCTCATTGAGATCAAGCAGATTTTCAAGATGCCCGGCGGGGTGATTCGCGTGTTGGTCGAAGGGCTTCGCCGCGTGGAAATCACAGGGTTTCATGAGCAGGAAACGTATGATGCAGTTGACGCGGCGATTCATACAGACGAGATCGATACCTCCCTTGGCATGGAGGCACTGACGCGTGCAGTTGTGCATGCGTTTGAAAAATGGGTGCGCTTTCAAGGAGGATTCCGCCGGAACGATGGTTTCGTGACTTTGATCGATGATGTGGGGCGTTTGGTCGACCTTATCGCAGCCATTTAAACTTGAAGATGGAGACGCGCCAGGCACTTCTTTCCTGTCTGGATGTCAGGAGCGTGTGGAAAAACTCTATCAGGGTCATCGAGCACGAGCTTGAGATGCTGAAGGGTTGAGGAAAAAGATCGGCAAGCGTGTACGCGATCAGATGGAAAAGGTACAGAAGGATTTCTATCTGCGCGAGCAAATCAAGGCGATTCAAAAAGAGCTCGGTGAGGATGAAAAGCCATGTAGAACAAATCGACCGCTATCGAAAGCAGCTGGAAAAAGGCGATTACCCCGATGAGGTGAAGAAGACGATCGAGCGCGAGCTAAAGCGCCTGAACACCCTCGGAAATTCGAATGCCGCGGAAGCGGGCGTCATCCGAAATTATCTCGACTGCCTGATCGAGCTGCCTTGGAACGTGGGGACGAAGGACAATGTCAATATAGCGAAGGCAGCTAAGGTGCTTGACCGCGATCACTATGGCTTGGAAAAGGTCAAAGATCGCATCCTTGATTACCTCGCCGTGCATCAGCTTTCGAAGGATAAGACGGCGCCAATTCTCTGTCTTGTCGGACCGCCGGGCGTTGGAAAAACATCTCTTGCAGCTTCCATTGCGCGTGCGATGCAGAGAAAGTTCACCCGTGCATCTCTCGGCGGCATTCGTGATGAAGCGGAGATTCGCGGTCACCGCCGTACATATGTCGGCGCGTTTCCGGGCTGCATTATCGATGGATTGAAGCGTGTCGGTGTGAAAAATCCAGTCTTTCTTCTTGACGAAGTGGATAAGCTTTCCTCCGAATATGCCGGAAATCCTGCAGCAGCACTTCTTGAGGTGCTTGACCCTGCCCAAAATTCGACGTTTAAGGATCACTTTGTCGACCTGCCGTTTGACCTCTCGAAAGTACTTTGGATTGTGACGGCAAACAATCTTGCAGGAGTTCCTCGTCCGCTGCGCGACCGCATGGAGATCATTACGCTTTCGAGTTATACGGCATACGAGAAAAAGGAGATTGCAAAGCACTATCTCATTGCTCGCCAGCGCAAGGAGAATGGACTGACGGCGAAGGATATTTCTTTTGGCGCAGGTGTCGTGGAAAAGATTATCCAAGAGTACACGCGTGAGTCCGGTGTTCGTGAGCTTGAACGCGTCATCGGACGTGTCTGCCGCAAGGCTGCGCGCAGAATTGTCGAGGGTACATGCACTCCCATCAGGGTGACGAAGAAGAATCTTAGAGAGTTTCTCAGCCGTGCGAAATATCTTGAGACAAAGGCAGACAAGAAGCCGGAAATCGGCGTCGTGACGGGGATGAGCATGGACGGAAATCGGCGGCGACATTCTCCCGACAGAGGTGCAGGTCTTAAAGGGAAAAGGGCAGCTCATCCTCACCGGGCAGCTTAGCGATGTCATGCAGGAATCTGCGCAGGCAGCGCTTTCCTATATTCGCAGCCGTGCCGATCGTTTGGGGCTTGCGGATGACTTTTATGAAAGGGATGACATTCATATCCATCTGCCGGAAGGCGCTGTGCCGAAGGACGGTCCTTCCGCTGGCATCACGATGGCGACGGCAATGATTTCGGCGCTTACAGGCAAGAAGGCGAGGAGTGATGTCGCGATGACGGGTGAGATCACACTGCGCGGCAATGTGCTTCCTATCGGCGGGCTGAAGGAAAAAGTGCTTGCGGCATATCGCGAGGGCATGAAGACGATCGTCCTGCCGAAGGAAAACGAGCGCGACATCGAGGAGATTCCCGCAATCGTGCGCGAAAAGCTGAACTTCGTGCCGGTATCGAATATGGATGAGGTGTTGAAGATCGCGCTTATCAAAAGAGACACAAACGACAAAGAGCGGAGAGGCATGAGTGAAAAAGACCGCGTCATTGTGACGCAGGGGACGTACGTTGCATCTGCTGTGCGCCCGGATCAATATCCAGAAAAAGGCATTGCCGGAGATAGCCTTCATCGGTCGGTCAAACGTCGGAAAGTCCAGCTGATCAACAATTTTAACGCGCATGGGCGGTCTTGCCCGCGTTTCGCGCCAGCCAGGAAAGACGCAGACGATTAACTTTTTGAAATCGGCATCAAGCTGGAAGGACAGGCGCGGCAGGGCTTTTTACCTCGTCGATCTTCCAGGCTATGGTTATGCCAAGACGGGGCGCGATAAGCGAAGGACATGGGCGAAGTTCATCCAAGCATACTTTCTAAAAGTCCAAGCGGCTTTCTTTTTGTCTGTCAGCTCATCGATATCCGCCATCCGCCGATGGCATCGGACATCGAGATGTTCCGCTTTCTCGTGACAAAATAACGTGCCGGTACTCATTGTTGCGACGAAGGCGGACAAGATCGGAAAAACGTGTGCGCGAAGAATATCGTTGCCATCAAAAAGGTGCTTGGTGTGCCGGAACTTTCTGTGCTGCCGTATTCTTCATTAAAAAGTGAAGGCCGTTCAGATTTACTTGACGTCATAGGGGATTCTTTGGTACAATAAAGAAAAGTGAACGGAGTTCATTTTTGAAAACCGTTCGCATGTGTATTGTGTCATTTGAAAGACCGACCTTCGAGGGAAAGGAAGGCTTCCCGCGTCATTCTATGAGCAAGAGGCGGGAAACTTCCATCTTGAAGCGCCCGTCTTTTTTCGTAGGAGATAGCATCATGAAAGCATTGACTTCCTTTGATAAATCCCTTTTGAACATGCTTCAGGGGAGCCTTCCCGTCTGTCCGCGTCCCTTCCGTAAAATGGCGGAACATCTGGGGTCGGATGAGGCGACGGTTCTCGCGCGCATCCGTTTTTTGAAGGAGGAAGGATATCTGCGCCGCATCGGGACGTTCTTCAATTCTGGAAAGCTTGGTTACGAAGGTACGCTCGTGGCGCTGCGCGTGCAGCCGGGAAAGATGACGGAAGTTGCGCAGGCGGTCAACCGTTATCCAGGTGCGACGCATAACTATGAACGCGAGGGGAAATTCAATTTGTGGTTTACACTCCTGACGCCGAAGAAAAGAGGTGAGAGCACGATATTTTTGAAGCGTGTGCGCCGCCTGCCGGGGGTCGATGATATGATCAATTTGCGTTCAAATCGCAAGTACAAGATTAATGTCCAGTTCAAGCTGGCATAAGGAGGCTTGTGTGCCGTGACAGAGGAAAAATATCAGCGAGATCGATAAGAAGGTCGTCCGTGCCCTCCAGGAGAGTTTTCCTCTTGTCGCTGAGCTGTACAAGGAACTCGCTGCACGCTGTGGCATCAGTGAGAAGCTCTTTTTGGAGCGCGTGGAGGTTCTGCGCGAAGAGAAGAAAATCCGAAAGATGGGGGCTGTTCTTCGCCATAGAGAGATCGGCTTTACGTCCAATGTCCTCGTTGCTTGGGAAGTTCCGATGAGCCGCTTGGACGAAATTGCCCGCAAGATGGCGGCGAGCCCTGTGGTTTCACACTGCTATGACCGCAACACGGCACCCGGCTGGTCGTATAATCTCTATACGATGATTCACGGGCATTCACGCGAGGAGTGTGAGAGACTAGCGGAAGAGCTTGCAGCGGAAACGGGAATAAAAAATCGGACGATGCTATATACGAAAAAAGAGTGGAAGAAGACGAGCATGCGTTACTTTACCGAGTGATGCAGACTCTCGGCCACACGAATGGTTTGTGTATCGGAAACTGCTTTTCTGTCTTTTGCGATGGGGTGGCAGTTTTTTACTTTTTGAAGTGGGGATAGCATATGCGGCGTGTGCCAAGGTTCTTTTTTCTGGCTGTCTTAGTGTTCGGTGCTCTTTTGAGCGTTGGCTGCGCAAAGGGGATGAATTCAGACAAGGAAGTGCGGGTTGCGGCGGCAGCAAGCCTGACGGATGTCTTGCAGGAGCTCGGCGAGCGATATGAAGCGACGCATCCTGGCGTGAAGGTTTCCTTTAATTTCGGTGCAAGCGGTGCACTGTCGCAGGCAATCGAACATGGTGGTACGGCAGATGTGTTCTTCTCAGCGGGAAAGCGTGAGATGGATCGTCTGGAGACGGCAGGGGAAGTTGCGTTCAGGCAGGATCTCCTGCAAAATGAGCTCGTTCTCATCGTGCCCAAAGGAGCAAAGAAGCCTGTGGATTGGTCGGCGCTTACAGACAGTGCGTTTTCACGCATCGCTATAGGAGAATCGCAGGGCGTGCCGGTGGGCGCGTACACGAAGGAAATGCTGCTACACATCGGTCTATGGGACAGCATAGAAAAGAAGGCGGTCTTTGCAAGCGATGTTCGGCAGGTGCTCGCATGGGTCGAGATGAGAGAGGCGCAGGCGGGAATCGTCTATGCAACGGATGCAGCGGTGTCGAATCGTAGATACAGCGCTTCAGGCTCCGGTAGGTTCACTGCAAACCGATAATTTATCCTGTTGCCGTACTGAAAGGCGCGAAAGACCAAAAAAGCAGCACAATCCTTCGTGGAATTTTTAGATAGTGAGGAAGCAGCAGAAATATTTTTCACGTTATGGCTTTGCTGTAAGGTAATGCGAGAAGGTTGGGCTTGAAGCCGGAAGTTTCCATAAAAAGCAGCTGGCGAATTTTCCTTTGCAGGTCAGTTTTTCAGACAGATGGTGAAACGCTTGCTTTCTCGGCGCATCGGGCAGCGGAAAGAGCATGATGCTAAAGTGCATCGCGGGGCTTGAGACGCCGGACGCAGGAAGGATTGTGCTTGACGATCGTGTGCTTTTTGATAGTGATAAGGGCATTTGTCTTTCGCCGCAGGCGCGGAAGATCGGCTATCTCTTTCAAAAACTACGCACTCTTTCCACATATGACGGTAGAGGAAAAATATCCTCTTTGGAGCGCACGGCACGCAAAGAGAAAAGGCGGAAAAAGCTTGAAAGAGAGCTGTGTCGCTTTCATCTTTCCGCTCGGCGCAGGGCAAAAGCCTGCCGAACTGTCCGGTGGCGAACGTCAGCGCGCGGCGCTCGCACGCATTCTCGCTTCAGAAGCGCAGCTGCTTCTTCTCGATGAGCCGTTTTCTGCACTGGACGGATATCTAAAGGATGGTCTGCTGCATGAATTCGACAGTATTCTAGCGAGGTTCGGCGGTGGACTCTATGTTACGCACGATATAAGGGAGGCCTGCCGCATGGCGGGGCGTATCGCTGTTATGGACTGCGGCATGATAAGAGAAATAGCAGCGTCGTCTATTCTATTTTCTGCACCCGACAACGCTGATAGGAGCGCGGCTTTCCGGCTTTCAAAACATTTCATCGGCTGTGATACGGGATCATGTGCTTGTGCTTATGGACTGGGGCATCGAATTGCCTCTCTCGGCAGTGGAACCTTTACAGGGAGACCCACACAAGATTCGCTATGCTGCGGTTCGCGCGGAAAACCTTCGGCAGGCGGAGCGCCAGGATGGAGCGATTCTTTCTGCAAGGGTCATTCGAACTATTGAAGAGCCGCTGACGAAGCTGCTGATCGTGCAGGGGCGTGGTTCTTCGCCGCTTTATTGGCGCGTGAAAAAAGATAGGATATTCATGGATGGCGATATAGTTTCGCTGACCTTTTCGCCTGCGGATCTGGCACTGCTGTGCGATGGACGTTGAACAGGAGAAAGAGATATGTGGCGCCATTTTCCTGACGATCGAAGTGGCATTCCCTTTCGACCATGCTGTCGTTTGTCGCTGGCGTCTTGCTTGCGTATTTTTGTCTGGCGCAGACAGCATGGCAAAGCGATTTTCGATGCTGTTCTCGCGCTTCCGATGGTACTTCCTCCAACGGCGGTGGATTCTTTCTTCTGCTGCTTTTGGAAAACAGAGCACAATCGGCGCATTTTTAATCGAGCATGGCATTCCCGTCGTCTTTACCTTTAAGGCGGCGGTTCTGGCGGCATTTGTCGTTTCTTTTCCGCTCCTCTACCGTACGGTGCGAGCGTCTTTTGCAGCAATTGACCGCGACCTTTTGGGGGGCGGCGAGGACACTTGGCGTATCGGAGCCTTATGTTTTTAGTGCTGCTGCCCTGGCAAAAGAGGGCATTCTTGCAGGCGTAATCTTAAGCTTTGCACGGTCGGTCGGCGAGTTCGGCGCGACAATGATGGTTGCGGGAAATATTCCAGGCGTCACACGGACAATGGCAACGGCACTTTATGCCGCTGTACAGGCAAATGACTATGAACTTGCCTATCTATGGGCAGGAAGTCTCGTCGCGCTTTCTCTGGGATTTATTCTCTTGATGAATGTATATCTTTTGCGGGCTTATTCAAAAACGTAGGAGCAATTTAATGTCAACTACTCCCGCTTAACGCCTGACGGCGTTTGAAGCGAGAGCTTGTAAGTCAGAAAGGTATAGGTGCTGGCGATATGGCTAACCCAATATCTCCTATGTCTGCTCTACATCGTCGGGCGGTTGACAACGCCCGTTTTACCAAAGAGATTTACTCTAAGGTAGTTCTCGCTATGCGCGTGTAGTGTGGAGACTCATCGCCGGAAAGCCACCTTGTGCCAAGCTGCTGAATATTCATCGCACCAATGCGGTCATCGTTGGACTGATATCCACACGAGCAGGTGTATAGATGCTTATGGTGACAGCGGTGTTCCCTGCGAATCGTTCCGCATTTCGGACAGCGCTGCGAGGTATACCTTGCAGAAACCTTCAGTACTTTGGAACGGTTCTCCTGCGCCTTGTAGGAAAGGAACTGTTCCAGTTGATAGAACGACCAACCTCTAGGTCATAGTTTTGTTTCGCTCCACGGGAGAGATGCGATGCTTCGAAACTCACGCCCGTCAAATCCTCAAGCACAAACAGCGTATTCTTGCCATATTTCTCGACGAGTGTCTTAGACATCCGATGGTTCACATCCGACATCCAACGGTTCTATCGTCCGGAAAGGGCTTTGAGAGTCGGTTTTACCTTTTTCATCATAGCTGACCATATCTATATAACTGTTCCTTGACCGTCTTGTATCTGGCAATGGTCGTTTAACAACCGATTGTGCGAGTTGTGACTTTAAAGCAAACACTTTCCGCAAGATAGGATACAGTCGTTTGCTTAACTTTGTAAAAGTTAAGGGAAAGGCATGGGCAAAGATATACTGAGAAACAAAGTTACAGCCTTGACGATACCGTTCCGTCATCTGACGAAAGAGCATAACTTGTTCCTCGGTAACGTTTAGGCGAAGTTTTATGGTTTTGGTTAGGTTGGGCATAGTATCATCTGCCTTTCTCAGATTCATATAGCTTCGCTGTCGTTAGTATATCACATAATTGTTAATAATATTTATCGTTTTTAAGAAAGTGAGGTGAAGCGGGCATTCCTCCCCGAGCTTAGAGGTAGGAGTATCCTGCCCGCATTTGGATGAAAGAAATCCGTGGAAGACGCTGTCGGCGAGGTTCTCTGCCACGATATTACAGAGATCGTGAAAGATGGTGTGAAAAGGAGCACGCTTTCGAAAAGGACATATCATCTGTGCGGAGGATATCCCCGTTCTTCATCGTCTCGGCAAGGCACATATCTTTATCTTTGAACAAGATGCTGCTCTGCTGCATGAAAATGATGCAGCAGAGCTCCTTTGCAGCATCGCGCAGAATCAATTCATGGAACGCTCGGGAAGTACGGGAGGGGAAAATAGAACTTCGTGCGACGGTCGATGGTGTCTTTATGGCAGATGCCTCGCGTATCGATGCCCTGAATGAGCTCGAGGATGTCTGCATCGCGACGCTGACAAGCGGTATGCCAGTGAAGGCAGGCATGAAACTTTCAGGCATGCGCGTCATTCCACTTATGGTGTCAAGGGCAGAGATGGCAGAGGCTCAGAAACTTGCAGGCAGTGAGCCGCTTCTTTCCCTTCATCCGTACCGCAGGGTGAAGGTCGGTGTTGTGACGACAGGTTCTGAGGTGGCAAGTGGTCTTATCGAGGACACGTTTACGCCTGTCCTGAGGCAAAAGCTGAAAGCCTTTCATTTTGAAGGTGGATGCACATCGCATAAGCGATGATGCGACAGAACACACAGAAGCGGCGATTCGTGAGCTTTTGGCGCTTGCATGGACATGGTCCTTTGTACCGGCGGTATGAGTGTCGACCCTGACGACCGCACGCCGGCAGCGATATGGAAACGTCGCTGCGCGTGTTGTGATACGGCGCGCCCGTGCTACCGGGCGCGATGCCTGTAGCTACGTTGAAAAGGGAGTGCGTCAGATTCCAATCTTGGGGCTTCCGGGCTGTGTTATGACGACCCTGCGACAGTATTCGATATATTTCTGCCGCGTTTCAGCGGGCATTGAGGTAATGCGGAAGGATATCCGTCGTCTCGGCGTCGGTGGGCTGTGTCTAAACGTCAGGTTTGTCACTATCCTGTCTGTTCTTTTGGAAAGTAGAGGAGAAATCATGCAGGATATTTCGCTGGAGCGTGCGATTGCAGCGTTGTCAGAACATATTCAAAGCCCTGAAAACGACATCGAGCGAATCTCACTTCTTTCAGCGCGCGGGCGCATCTTAGCGGAAGACATCTATGCTGCGCTGGACAATCCTCCCTTCAACCGTTCGCCTCTTGATGGCTATACGTTTGCAGCGGCAGCGACGAAAGGTGCTTCGATAGAGCGGCCTGTCGTCATGGAGATCGTCGGTGAAGTGTGCTGGAGATTATTTTTCTGGGAACGTGCCCTGGCAAAGCGCTTCGCATCATGACAGGCGCACCGATTCCAGAAGGCTGCGATGCGGTCGTGCGGCAGGAGAGCGTGCGCGCGGAAGGCAGCAAACTCTATCTCGATGTTCCACTGCGGCCTTTTGAGAACTATTGCTATCGCGGCGAGGATGTAAAGAAAGGAACGCTTCTCGCTTCTAAGGGAACGAAACTGAATCCCGCCTGCATCGCGGTACTGGCGGGGCAGGGATTTCGTGCGATTCCCGTCTACCGCACGCCGCAGATACTCCTTGCAAGTACAGGGGATGAACTCGTCACACCTGGTGAGCGCGTCAAAAGGAAAGATTTACAACAGCAACCTCTACCTTTTGCGAGCCTTCTCGACGAAAATGGGAATGACACCGAAACAAATGAGAAATCTCCCAGATGACGCAGTGCTTGCAGCAAAAGCTTCTCAGAAAAAGATGCGCAGGGGCATGGATCTCATCCTTACGACGGGCGGCGTTTCAGTGGGGGAAAAAGACATCATGCATAGCGTCTGGAAGAGAATGGGCGCTTCGCGCATCTTTTGGCGCATTCTTATGAGCCCGGTGCACCTGTCGCTGGTTACACCTTTCCCAACGGCCGCATAGGCATTGCGCTTTCCGGCAATCCCTTTGCGGCCTTTTGCGACATTTGAGCTTCGCGCGTCCTATCCTTCAACAGATGTCGGGGATGCGCGAACCAAAACTCTTGCGGAAAAAAGCCGTGCTTGCTGCACCGTTTTTGAAAGAGAGCCCCGGACGAAGATTCATCCGTGCAAGGTACGAGGACGGTTATGTCATGCTGCCTAAACAGCACGCATCCGGTGCACTTTTCTCAGCGGTAACCTGCAATGCCTTTATCGACATTCCCGCCGGCTCACCAAAGCTGGAAGCTGGGAGGGAAGTCGAAGTCGTTTTGTTTTGAAACACGCATAGAGAAGGGGAAGATGATTCATGTTCGATCGATTCCATCGAAGGATTAACTATGTTCGCATCTCGGTAACGGACAGATGTAATCTTCGCTGTCGCTACTGCATGCCGGAGGGCGGCATCTCGTGGAAAGCACATGAAGAAATTCTCTCCTATGAAGAAATTCTGCGTATCGTGCGCGTACTGGCGTCTCTCGGCATTACGAAGGTACGGTTGACAGGCGGCGAGCCGCTGATTCGAAAAGATCTTGCCAGTTTTATTGAAGAGCTAAAGAAGGTTCCTGGCATCAAGCGGACAGCGGTGACGACGAACGGACTGTTGCTGAAAAAAGAACTTCCCGCACTTGAGGCGGCAGGGCTGGATGGTATAAATCTGAGCATCGACAGCCTCGATTCACGCATTTTTCAAAAGATTGCTCGCTCGCCGAAGGCACTAGACGTTCGGGAAAGTCTTGCGGCATTGCTGGAGAGCCGTATAAGATATAAAAAGATAAACGTGGTTCTAATACAGGGGCGTCAATGAGGGAGAACTGGTTCAGCTCGTGCGACTGGCAAAGGATCATCTGGTGGACGTGCGCTTTATCGAATTGATGCCGATGGGCTTTGCACGCGCTTCGGGGCTTGTCGGTATTCCCCTCGAGCGGGTGCGGGAGAAAGTGCGCATGGCTTTTGGCGAACCTAAGCCAGTGAAACGGCGGGAGGATGACGGTCCAGCCACGCTCTGCACATATCCCGGGTTTATCGGACGGCTTGGCTTTATTGATGCGGTAGAGAATAAATTCTGTCATGCGTGCAACCGCGTGCGTCTGACGGCAGATGGATTTCTGAAGCCCTGTCTCGGCATCCGGGGAATGCATTGACCTTCGCACACGCATGCGAGACGGTGCTACGGAAAAAGAATTAAAAGAAGTGATAGTTTCACAGATCTATGCGAAGCCACGCGAGCATGCCTTTATCGAATGCGGAGCAGATGAGACGCGCAGCATGGCGCAGATCGGGGGATGAAAATGAAACAGTGCAGCGGTGCAGATGCGACGGGAGAAATTGTAGCAATTTGTCGCAGTGAGAGAAAGGGAACGGAGAAAATACCGGTAGAGCGTGCCGTCTTTGTGACAGAGCACGGCATTGAAAGTGATGCACAT
The DNA here is from genome assembly GCA_916439735.1 of uncultured Mitsuokella sp. Taxonomy (GTDB): domain Bacteria; phylum Bacillota; class Negativicutes; order Selenomonadales; family Selenomonadaceae; genus AWVT01. Next base: position 14,393 of record CAKAIG010000003.1, on the reverse strand, counting down.
GCAGGACGCTGGCATCGCCAAGTGAGTTTCTTAGATCTCGGCGAAATTGAGAAATTTCGAAGGTGCAGTGCAGATGTCGCCTACGGAGCCTTTGGCGAGAACATTGTTGCGCGCGGCATTTGCTTTCGGAATCTGCCCATTAGTACGCAGCTCATAGCGGGAGGTTGTTTTCGAGATTACACAGATTGGGAAGAAGTGCCACGATACGTGCGCAATTTATGAAAGAGTCGGTGACTGCATCATGCCGCGCGAGTGTCTTTACACGGGTGCTTCATGGCGGAGTGCTTCAAGCCGGGATGAAGTTGGAGGTTTTATCAGGGAAGCTTCCGATGGATGCGGCCGTCCTAACACTTAGCGACAAGGGTGCGTGCGGCGAGCGCCAGGATCTTAGCGGCGCTGCCGTTGAAGAATTGCTAACTGCGGCAGGTTACCAAGTGAGAGAACGTATCATTTTTGTCGGATGAACAGCAATTGATCGAAGAAAAACTTGTTGCACTCAGCGATAAGGGGCATTGCACTCGTCGTTACGACGGGAGGCACGGGCTTTTTCTTTTTGCGCGATGTGACGCCGGAAGCGACAGCAAATGTCGTTGAACGACTGACGCCAGGTATCCCGGAGATGATGCGTGCGCTCTCCATGCAGGTGACACACCGTGCGATGCTCAGCCGAGCAACTGCGGGGATTCGCAAGCGGACATTGATTGTGAATCTGCCGGGCAGCAGGAAAGCGGCGGAAGAATGTCTAGGCTTTGTCCTGCCGGAATTAAGGCATGGGATAGAAATCCTTCGCGGCGATGCGGATAACTGTGCGAGGTAGGGCCGTGTCGGAAATGGATAAGAAAAACGCTGCCATCTTTGTCATTGCGGGCGGGAAATCCAGTCGTATGGGGCGCGATAAACGCTGGTTGGATCTCGGCGGCAGATCCATGCTGGAGCGATGCCTTAGAAGGATTCCGACTGTATTTTCTGAGCGATTTTTGATGATGGAAGCAAACTCTCCTGACATCATGCAATTAGCAGAAAACTGCGGCTTTTTGCATCGTGACCGATGAGGTACAGGGGCGCGGTCCCGTCGAGGGGCTTCGCTTGGGACTGAAACATATGTCAGCGGATTGGGGGCTTGCCCTATCTGCCGACATGCCCTTTTTTTCTTTTTCGGCTATTGAACCGCTGTTTATCCGTCTAAGCGAAATTATAAGTAAAGGCGAGAGGCGCATCAAATGCATCCTGCCGACGCTGGACGGAAGACGCCAGCCGCTCGCAGGGCTGTATCATAAAGGGCTTTTAACAGAGATTGCGCAGAAAAATCAAAACGCGGTGAGCGAAAGCTCAGGGGCTATGGCAGAAGCGTTTGAGACAGAACTGGTGGAGATACATAGATATACCGAACAAAAAGAGTATTTTTTTCAATGTCAATACGAGTACGATTACCGACTTGCCAGTGGACGCGCGGCGAATGAAGGGCGAAAAAGTTCCGCAAATTGCAGTTGTTGCACCGGTAGCGGGCACAGGAAAGACGACGTTTCTTGAAAAAGCTGACGGCACGCTTATCAAGGCGCGGTATTCGCGTCGCAGTCGTCAAGAGTGATGCACATGGATTTTCTCTGGATACGCAGGGAAAGGACGGTGCGCGCTTTCGCGTATCGGGGGCATGTGCTGTATCTGTTGTTTCGCCGAAAGGGTATTTTTCTGGAAGAGGCGACACGGCTGCCTTTTGACAGGGCTGCAGATAAGTTCGAGAAGATCGATCTCATTTTGACCGAAACCCGCACGCATGCGGCTTGCCCAGCGTTCTCGCTTTGGCGCGGAAGAGGTGAACCGATCTTAGGCAATGGTGTTACTGCACTTTTTGCGGGTGAAAAACTATCTGAGGCTGCGGCAGATATCGCAGGAGAAAATGGCATTTCAATTTATCCTATGGGGATATTGACCGCGCTGAGCTATTGACGCTCTTTTTGTCAGGCGTGTCTTTTCAGCAGAAAAGCAGAGTGTATGGGAGAAACGCGATGAGGGGAAACGAAGCAGGAGAAGAGATTGTTGCGGGGAAGCGTGAACCGAGGCTCTCACATTTTGACCGTGCGGGAGAGGCCGTCATGGTCGATGTCGGTGACAAGGCGGTGACACATCGAGAGGCTGTTGCAAGCGGTATCCTTACGATGAATGAGGCGGCGTTTTTCTGCCATTCAGACCGGTACGGCAAAAGAAAGGCGATGTTCTCGGTATCGCAAGGATCGCCGGCATTATGGCGGCAAAAGCGCACAAGTGAAGCGATTCCTCTGCCATCCGCTCTTTCTGACCAAGTGCAAGGTAGCGTTTGCACTTGATGCGGCGAAGCGAGATGTAAGTAACTGCTGCGGTGAAATGCGAGGGAAAGACCGGTGTGAAATGGAAGCGCTTCACAGCGTTACGATAGCCTGCTGACAATCTACGACATGTTGAAAGCGGTGGATCGTGGGATGGAGATACATTCTGTTCATCTCGAACAGAAATCTGGAGGAAAGAGCGGTTCTTTCTCACGATAAGTATGGAGAAAAATCCCATTCTATTGAGGAACTAATTTTTGTTCAAGACCCGTAGGCCCTTCGTTTTTCAGACGCTTTTTCATATTGCCCTTTGCTGTTTCTTGTAATAAATTAAAAATGGTAGAGAAATGCCGCAGGGCCGAAAATGCCGCCATCATCGTTTGTGGCTTGCACCAGATTACAGGTATTCCTCTGCTTTTTGTTCTGCTCGCTTTCGGCGAGCTTTTTCTTTTTCCCTGACGACAATACCTCATCATAACGTTCCACATAATAAAGCATACTACTTATATAATTTTTACCTGCTATTTTTCAAAAGAGGCGTATGATAATAGCAATTTAGTTAAACATATTTACTTAATATGTTTTGCGAAGGGAGGAAATGGTTATGGTGGAGGCTTTGAAGAAGGGATCGGCGTTGGCTTTTCTTGCAGCAAATAGCTGGCGTATGGAATGGAAGCGGCTTTTACCTGGCTTCTTCCATGCTTCGCATCAGGGCTGATTGGGTTTGGCGGCGGCAATGCACTGATTCCTGTGATTGAAGCAGAGGTTGTGCGTGATAAAAACTCGTGACGACGGCGGGTATCAAGAGGACATCGTCGCGGCATCGATTACACCAGGTGCGCTTCCTGTCGAGATTGCAGCAGGACAGGGCAGCGCGTATGCAGGGGCGTTGGGGATGATTCTAGCGGCGTCGTCGGTATGCTTCCAGGCGCAGCATTGATGGTCAGCATCCTCGCATTTCCTCTCGGGGGATTCGGCGGGGGCGATGACGTTCATCCGCTATCTCTCGATTCCCATCGGTGCGTTCATCACGAGCCTGCTCTTTTGCTTTATACAGTGAAGACGCTTCGCGCAGAACATGCGGTGACAGGCGGCTCTTGGAAGATGGCGGCAGTGATTACGCTGACGGTTTTCGCTATTGACTGGTGAGGCGGATGTTTACCGTCCTGATCGGCTTCGGCTTCGTTCCGTTTTTGGGCTATCAACACTGCGGTACTGGGGCTTTCCTTCTCGATCCTCTTTCTCGTGAACAGCCGTTCGAAGCACGTCTTGCTGTAGCGGGGATGATTTTTGTACTTTATGTGCTGTCAGAGGGTAAGAGCGGTATCTTGGGCGGTACATGGCTGGCGAAATCCTTCCCGATTCTCATGGCAGTTTTGGCGGGGCGATGCGTTTTTCCATAGCTCGGCAAGAGCTGTATTGCACCAGGAACAGGGCGGCGTTTTCTGCAGGGCATTGAAGGAACTCGCCGCTTGTGATCTTCTTTTCGCTCACAGTAGTTCCAGCGCTCGGCGTATACGAGCTTGCCTCCTTTATCGGACGCGGTATTTATTTTTCCTCACTGATCTCACTTTGGCGGCGGCGATGCCTTCTGACACACTGTAGACGGGCTGTTTGTCGCAACAGGACTTTTCCCAGCAGCAGCGTTTTTGGCCTTTGTCGTTCCGCTCGTCCCAATGTGCTGCCGGGGTCGATTCTCTGCAAGATTTTGACAGGCATTGGCTTTTTGATGGGAACCGTGCCAGCGGTCCTGCGATAGGGCTGCTCGCAGCATGTGCGGGATTTGGCGTTAGAGTATCGGTCGAGGGCTTTGTCTTCGGGCTTGTCGCGCGGCTTATCCGCACCTTTCCGTGAAGTACCGGCATTTCGCGCGATCAGCCGCTGGATACGTCCCATCGGTGGTCTGCTCATCAAAAGGTGGCGCTGGCACTCTTCCTCGCAAATTTAAATCTCGCCAAGGGGTTGATGCTGCCGCGCTTTTGCTGCGGGAAATGGTTACGGTGGTGGTCGCTACATCGCCTACTACCTCCTCATACGGCGGCGGATACAGTAAATCCCATGCTTCTTGCAGCGAAGTCGGGTATCTTGATGGCAGCATTGCTTTAACCGAGTGATGTGACATAGGGCAGAAAATCTTTGTATTTTAGGAGTTTTCACGAGCGAAGAAAATCTGGAGGTTCAGCCTGTTTTCACCGATATTCTCATCGTCGGCGGTGGAACGGCAGGATGCTTTCTGCAGCAGCGAAACTGGAAAAGTCAGGCTTGTCTGTTCTCATTGCAGAAAAAGGCAACATCGAGCCGAAGCGGTTGTCTGGCAGGAGTCAATGCACTGAATGCCCATATTGCACCGGGGCATACACCGATGGATTATGTAGTATGCGGAAAGACGGCGAAGGCATCGTCCGCGATGACCTTGTACCGACGATTGCAGAAAATGTCAATCGCATCACGGCGGAGCTAGCACGCTGGTCTCGTCATCTTGAAGGATGAAGCCGGAAACTATGTGACGCGCGGCTGGCGCAATGTAAGATCAACGGGGAAAATATCAAGCCGATTTTGGCAAAGGCGGCACGTGAACAGGAAAATGTCAAGGTGCTGAACTACGTCAATATCATAGATTTAAAAGACAGTGGGAAACGGTGATGAGAGACGTGTGATGGGTGCGTGGGGCTTTTCGACGCGTGAGAGGATCTTCTATGATATTTCAGCAAAGGCGGTTCTTATTGCAACAGGCGGCGCTGCTGGATTATATCAGCCGAACAATCCCGGATTTTTCCCGCCATAGATGTGGTATTCACCGTTTAACACAGGCGCCGGCTTTTCGCGATGGGGATTCGTGCAGGGGGCAGAGATGACGACGTTTGAAAATCGCTTTGTCGCGCTTCGGTGCAGGGATACGATAGCGCCGACGGGACGGTGCCCAGGGCGTTGGTGCAAAAACAGGTCAATACAAGGGGTGAGGTCTCACGAAACGAAATACGGCATCTCGACACCAGAGCGTATGGCTGGGTACCGCTGAGGAAAACCGAGGCAGGGGCATGGTCCTTGCCACCTGCATACCGAGGGCATTGGAGCGGAAAAAGAAGGCGATCTTCTGCGTGCTATCTCAACATGGCACCGGCGCGCAGACGCTGAAGTGGATGGAAGAAGACGGTCCGATGCGCATGATGATCGAGATCGGAACAAGGCACGTATATCGTCGGCGGTCATACGGCAAGCGGCCGCTGGTCGATACTGACCGCGCGACGATCGGTAAAGCGCTTTTTGCTGCGCGATCGCAGTGCGGGTGCACCGCAGAAGTATGCTGTAACGCAATGGTCGAAGGAGATAGCGGCGCGTGCGGCAGCGGTAGATGCGCGAAAGGCGCGTGGCGATGCTCGAAGGCGGACGAAGCAGCGACGGAAAGGCTCGATTATGCCGGAAATCAAGCGTCATTATGCAGCGGATGCGGCAGATATAGGGATCGCGGCGCCGACACGCGAAGAAGCGAGTGACGTGATGGACGAATATGCAGGCGGCATCCATACGGATTAGTCGCCAACGCGGCGCGCCTATTGCGGCAGATGTACGCATCAGTACTACAAAGCGGAGGCAAAGGGCCTTCCCGCAAGGGATCCGTTTGAGTTGCTTCATCGTTTACGAGCCAAAGGAGCGTTCGACCGTAGCCGCGCACCGATTGTGCATCTGCCGCTCGAAAGGAGACGCGCCGGGCATATTTTTGGTGAGAATGCGGATTATCCTGCGCGTGATGCGGCATGGGACCGCTTACGTCAACACGCGTCTCGTCGATGGTCGGTTTGAAGTCATTACGTCCGCTGGTGAAAGGAGAGCACCGCCATGAGCATTAAGATCCATACGGCGAAATGGATCGGCTGCGGCGCCTGTACGGAGGCTTTGTCCCGGTGTCATTGCTGCTTTTGCAGGATGGTGCAAGATGTGCAGTCCACGCGATTGCTGGGCCGTACCGCCAGGGCGAAGACCCGCGGCAGCGATCGAGTATTATCTAGGGCAGACCGGGCGGCGCAGCGCAGTATGACGGTGGAGAAAGATTATCGCCATATTTTGGCGCGTGGTAAAATCTACGGGAACGGTGGGAAATGGTCATCGACCGCCGGTCTTCCAACAAGTATTGACGCATTATTTTTGCTACGAGAGAGGGACATATATATGGAAGATTCTGCATCTCGATGCTGAGAAGCGGAGGCCATCTACCATCCGCGAAGTCGCATCGGAGTGCGAAAAGCCAGTCATGCTGTATTCTATCGGCAAGCACAGCTCCGTCATGCTCACGGCGCTCAAAGCATCTCGATCCAGAAAGAGCCGCTCTTCCCATTCCTCCACGTCAACACGACGTGGAAGTCATCGAGATGATAACCTTCCGTGACGAGCAGGCGAAAAATACGGTCTCGATATGACTCGAATACAAGAACGAAGATGGCATCCGTGAGGGCATCAACCGTTCGACCACGCCTCGAGTTATACAGATACTCGCGAAGACGCAGGCTTTGAAGCAGGCACTGACGAAGTGCGGCTTCACGGGCAGCGTTTGGCAGGTCGTCGCGACGAGGAGAAAGTCCCGCAAAAGAGCGTGCTTTTCTCCTCCGCAGCGCAGCGCAGTGCGGATCCGAAGAAACAGCGTCCCGAGATGTGAAGTTTCACACACGGGAGATCGCTCAGGGCGAAAGCATGCGCGTCTTCCCATTTCAATTGACGGAAAAGGATATCTGGTAGTATCCGCCGCGAGAACATTGCTGACATCGTCCTCACTATTTTGCGAAGCGAACGTCCGTGTATCGAGCGTGACGGCAACATCATCATGGTGATGACGAACGCACTCAGCTTGAAACGCCTGCACTGAAGCCGCAGACATACGGCGCAGCGGTTCGCTTCCGCTGAACACTGGTAAGGCGATCCGGCTGACCGCGTGTCGAGTCGAAGGCGACTAACGCTGATGCTGCGATCGGTCGATGAGACGCTCGTAAGCGGCAGAATCGGAGCGTACAAAGCCGTCATCGATCAGCGACGCGCGCCGCTGGCGCATGGGTCGTCGTGAGAGGGAGGGTTATCGATGCAGTGGATCTCTTTAGTAATTATTTACGGCGCAGCGACCGATGGGAAATCGACGCCGATTCGCACGGCGCGATGCGGAAGTTGACGCTATGCTTCGACCAGGGCAGAGGCGTTGATTCTCGATTCAAAGATCGCGGCCGCGGCGGCGACACCGACCATTCTTGCTGCTCGATGGTCTGATGGCGGAACGCGAGCAGGGCATAACGATCGATGCTGCATTACTACGTTACTTTACGACAGATAACCGCAGCCTGACTGTGCCGACACACCGGGACACGAGGAGTACACGCGCGAATACGCGCCTGCAGGTGCGTCCTCTCTCTGTGCGACCTTGCTGTTATTCTCGTCGATGCACGCAATAGGTGTTCACGACGCGCCGCCATGTTCGCAGTATCATCTGTGCGCCTACGCGGCATTCTTGCTTTTGTCTTCGCCATCAGCAAGATGGTGATCTCATCGGACTATGACGAGGCGAAGCTCAAAGCGATGAGAGAAGGAAATTTCTCGCCTAAAGCGATGAGCCCCGCCGAAAAACATCACGCTGATCCCCGTCTCAGCGGCGTACAGAAGTTGCTGACTATCGCGCGGAGTCTTCGACGAATACCCGTGGTATACGGGTGGCAGGCGCCTTCCGACTTGGAGACGGTCGATGTGCCTAGACAGCGCCGCAGAAGAGGGCTTTTTATATGCCCAGTCAGCGTGTTTTGCCGTCCAAGTCTCGATCTGCGCCGCTTGGCGGGCAGGTTGAGATGGCGCTGATTCGGCGTCGGTGATACGGTCTGCACATCCCCGAGCGGCGAAAAGCCGGAGGTTGCCGGAGCACCCACATTGCGGGCCCGCGATCCATTGACAGCTGACGGGACAGCCGGCGACGATTGCTTCGTTTGAGCCGTGAGGTCGATGTCCTGCGGCTGCGTGCGTTGAAAGACAGCGGCATCACTCAGCGAACAATGCGTTCAGCTGCTGATCTTTCGATGGATGAGCGCCGCCGACGCCCGTGCAAAATTTCTCTCGCCTGTCTGGGCACAGCGAAGATTCCGGGCTGTCACGCATCGACGATCGCTGTTAGAGGTCACCCGCGAGCATACAGAGCTGGACATGGATGGAGATTGCCCGCGTTGAAATTTCCGCCGTTACCGGAGCCCAGCCGTCATCGATACGTCTAGACCGTACTCATCGCACGATGCAGGGCGGAGCCTAGCCTCAACGACCGCGAACGCGAGCACGACGAGCGTGCACGCGCGCAAGATTTTGGAAATGTGCTGGCCGCCGCGTGCAGTAAGCGCGACGCCGAAGATGGTGCTGCCATTCTTCGAACTGGCAGGAAAGCGCTGTTATCGTCTTTCTGCCCCGGCGAAGCATGGCGTCGACGTGCTTACCGCCGTCGAAGAAGCGTGGGAATACCGCCGCCTGCGCCAGCCGCCGCCATACATTTACGCCGGAGCATGCGCTGCTGAACAGGCGAGCACCACCGCGCACGCGCAGAGCATTTGACGAGGTGCTGGCTCGTCGTTCCGTCGTCACCGGCAAAAGAGCAGACAGAACCCATTGGTGGCAGCGATAGTGAAGCTCAGCGCGAACTGCAAGAGGGAAGGATATGACGGCGGAAACCACATCGCTTTTCCGCCAACGCCAAAGTCGATGGCGCAGCGCTCATCGAGCACGGAACAACCGGATCATCCGATCTTTGTCTTCAGATAAAAAGAGAGTGACACAATGTGCGTCACTCTTTTGTCTGCACTGCAAACGCATGTAAAATGACGGCGGACTGCTCGATGAGTAGCGACTCAAATCCCGCGAAAGCGAGTGGTGCTGTTGCATGACGTTAAGTCGAGGCATTAAAGTTCTTCCGGAACAATCCTGGCAGTTCATACTGAAGGACGATCACGGTCGAGTGATCGCGTCGGCAAGGCGGGTGGTGGGCGCGAAAATCGCGTGCGGCAGTACTAGTCGTGAGCCGCAGCCACCTGCCGTAGCTGTTCGTGCGATGGTCTTCATATTGGCAGATTTCGAAACGACTGACCGGTTCGGAAGTCGAGGCGCGTTGACCCTGAACGTAACCTCGGCTGGCTAGCATCATCCGCGCCATAACATCAGCGCCCAAAGGATGACGTAAGAGTTATCCTTACGTCAAGGGTGACAACGAATGAGTACCTTTTCCACGCGTTTGCTTTAACGCGTCAAGGTGCGAAAAGACGGTGCGCGCTACGTCGGGCCGCACATGATCGTCGCAAAGCGAACGACGTTTGAAGTTCTTAAAGCGGCTCTTTTTCCGCTTTCGTACCCGTCGTAGGCATCTTCAGTGCACCGCCCTCGTCTCCGCCGCATCGTCAAGCGCTGCCCGCGCCCTGCGTCGCACTCAAACAGAGCATTATAGAGGAGCATGATTCGTGTCGCTTTTTCTCTGAAGGGCGGACAGAAGATGTTGAGAGCGTGAGCCTGATTGGCGCATGAAGCAGCGCGGCAGAAGCGTACCACCTTTGAAATCGCGGCACGCATCGCTGACCGGCTGATTGCCAGCACGAGTGCGAAAACAGCGTATTGTCACGGCCGCGCGACTGTGATGCGATCGGTATGGCACGTTCGGAACCTGGGCGTCGTCGTCGAAATCTTTATCCGCATGGGTAGATGATTAGCGCGAGCACTTTCTGTGCAGGAGGAGAAGCTGAGTTTGCCACTGCTGGCCTTTTTGCAGCAATACTATCACCGTGCGGCCTTTATTCCGCGCCAAGTTTTCTGCCCTTTTGCACCTCCTGAGGCAGAGCAGAACAGGGTTCTCGTCGCGTTTTCTGCCGAAAATCGAATGGGCGCGTGGGCATGTGACGATTCTCAGCGCAGAGGACAAAGCATGATATTGTGCACAACGCGTGAGCCAGTGCTATGGCAGATGAAGCTGCATCGCATCACGAGCAATGAAGGACGCGCGGCGCTGTTCGCGAGCTTGGGAAAATGCCTGGGACTGCGAGCCGTATCGTACGGAGCGTTTTCGATATTTCGCAACCGCGCGGGCAGAAACCGTCGCTCAATGGTAGTTTTTTGAGGTGCGGTTTTACCTAAAAAGTCGGATCATCGCCGTTTTAAGATTCGTTCGTGCAATAGGAAAACCGATCATTTTTCTCGATGGTGAAGTCACCTGCGCCGTTATGTCGCGATTTACCGAAAATGAGCTTCCCGATCTCATATCGTTATCGACGGCGGCAGGACAAATCTTTCCTCTGCACTCGAGATCATCCGCGAGCAGGGGCAACTATACAAACATGTACCTGTTGTTGACTACGCCAGCTTTTTGATGATCTTTTCGTCGAAAGGGCAGTGAGCTCTGTTGCTGCCTCGCCAGCCCTGCGCTCTACCTTATGCAGCGCACTCGCGACGAAGCGACATCGTGCCATCACCATCATCGGAATTCGCGGCAAACGCAATTTCGGTTCCGTTCTCGATCACTACCGAGGGCATTGGCAGCGCCGCGCTGCCCCTTTCGCTCGAAATTCTGGCGTACGATAGCAAAGATCACAGCGGACATGACAGCGCTCGCCGAAGTACCCGGTATGACGAAACCGCGCAGAAGCCGAGTATACTCCATGCCGGTCGGAAGTTTAGCAGGAAAACAAGAGGTACATTGAATAAGATTTTTGAGCGGTTATTTAGGGCGATTTTTACTAACGCGCCATGTGTTTTATATCAAAGAAAATACGGTAGATTCCGCATCTTTCAAGGAGGTTTTTATCAGGACACTGGGTTTCGCACAGTTTGCGGCCGATCTATGATGAAGCAAAAGCAGATCCGATCTTTATGATCCGCACCGCGTGCCGTTCGCTGACCTTCCAGATGATTTTGTCTGCCCGCCTGCGGCGTAGTGCGAGGATATGTTTGAAGAACACCCTTGATTCTTACATCCACTGCAAAAGCCGGCTTCTGTCCGGCTCGTCGCCGTTCATGGCTGACAGGATAGGAAAAATCGTAGAATTACTCGAGCTAAAAAGCACTATATTAACGCAATTTTATTTATGCAGGATAGATCTATATATTGTTATCGTCCTGGGAGGGCGTCTTTGTGAATATTAGTGATGAGCTGAAAGAGGAGCTAACGGTAATTTTCCGGAGTTTGTCGAGAAGACCCAAGTCTTTTTAAAAAGAAAACTCGCTCGAGTGCATATAAGAGCACGTCAGGAGGCGTAGCATGTTACGGTGAGCGTGGGGCGGATTCCGTCATGTACCGCTTGCGCTTCCGGCGGCGTGATTGAAAAACCACAGATGCGCTTCCTATCGATCAACCGCGATTATTCGTTGGATTTTTCGTGCACTTTTTCGACAGGTGAATCCATCCAGATTCAACACTTTAGCGGCGAGCGAAGTCATCGAACTTTTTCCCAGCTATGGCATGCAGCGGGCATCTATACGCGTGGCGGCGGAAGTGATTTTTCCGCGTAATATGACCGCGTCGCCGCTTCATGGCATCACGAAAAATGAAGCATTTGATGTCACGCCGTATCTTAATGCGGCACGCATATCTCTTTCGACGCTGATTACAAAGCTGAATTCTGCCGCGCGAGAAAATCACGCGCTCCAGCGAAAAGGAGAATGACGCACATGCGAATTTTAAAGATCTTGGATTTATTGCAAAGGACGATGGAAATCTTTGATGTTCATGCGGCGGGAGGTCTCGGTCCAACCATGCATCGCGACAAAAAGTCGATGAAGGTGTTAGACCCAAGAGTGCTCTACTATATGCATGCTATGGGACGCCTTTTTACGGCGATCATGGCGACCATAAGAATCGCGCGAAAGCCCGCAGCCGTTATCGCAGCACGCCTTGGTGACGATGCTCAAGAAGCTCTTCCATGAGTACCTTGCACGCACGCTGAAAGAAGAGAATCTTGACATTGAGCCAGAGGTATTTTCCATCAAGAAGCAGTGGCGATGGCAAAGCACCGAAGTCCGCACTTGCTGTCCCGCAGCGGCAGGAAGGGCTCCACTGCGCAGTATCATCCCTTTGCGGCGATCCGATGAATATCTTCCGCGAGCTTTACCCATGTTGAGGGCTTGAAGTCGGTGAGCTTCGCCCAACACCGATGAATCTGTTTATGTGCGATCAACCCTCACGGCAGAGGAAGCCGATCATGTGGCAAAACTCATCGAGAAGCGATACGGCAAAGACATCCTTGATCGCTCTATTTCCCGCGTCGGTGCGAATGTTCGTCAAATCGGTCTCGCGACAGTGCAGGATGTTGCGAAAGATTCGTGAAGCAGTAGAGCGGCAGGTAACAAGACACATCTTCCGCAGATTCGCATTTCTGGCTGTCACTCTGTTCTGCTCATCAAATGGGTGAAATTGGCTTTTGCGGCTTCACAAAAAGTGAAGGGTAAACCTCGCTGTCCTTCATCCTATTCATAGATGGAGCGCACAGCCTCAAGACACGCTATACTTTGGCAAGTAGTTGAAATATCGCCATGGACGATGTGCCGAAATTCTTTTGCAGATCTTGGTGAGGCGCTCTGATAGAGAATAAGGATTTCACCGCTTACGTGAAGAAAAACAAGAGTGAGTTCGATGCTCTTGCTTGGAAAGTATGGAGTCATAATTATGATTAATTATTTTAAGCATTATAAGCTCAGACTAAAGGCGACACAGCTTATAATGCTGTTTGTAGAGCAGAGCAAATGGAAATTTTCAATCGAGAACAACGGTTTACAAGCATTTGCTAAAGCCTTCGCTTTGGCTGGAGTAGTATAAACGGAAGGGACGCTTATTGATCTTCTGGCTTGAAGAATTGACGATCCGGTGAATGGCAAAATGCCATGTGGTCGTTATTTTAAAGCGATGGTTCTGCATTTTCCACAGGGATGAAGTTGATGAGATTGTCTTCGCAAATGCTTTTGACTGCGCAAAGGGCACGACCTCGTCTTTCGTTCCATGAAGGATGAGAATGTCTTCCGCGAAGTCGAAGTATTCGTGGTCTTCAACTTTAAATGCAGCCATATCCTTGAGGAACAATTGGTCAATTTTCTCATCTTGCGTGTGAAAACCGACGAGATGCTTTTGCCCTTTAGCTTTTGCCTTGTTCGCATCGGGGATAGCACTTTCGAGCGCGTCATGCGTCGCGAATGGCGGTGCGCGAAGCGCAATTTTTCGAAAGTGGTTGCCGCTCTGCTAAGAGGTAGCGGAGCGTTATATATCCGCCGAAACCGATGTGTAGATGTAGAGGTCCTGGCGTCACGTGCATTTCTGGCATAGCTGTGACAATCTGAAGATATGCCAGACATTCGGTAATTGTCAACCCTCTCGCGCATCGTTGCGTGGCAGGGCCAGTCGAACTAGGGGCGGCAAAGCCCTTTGTACTTTGCCGTAATATGCTCTCCAAACTTTGTCGTGCCCGTCGCTTTCCTTTATTGCTGCCAGCCGTGTGTACAAATCACGACATGCAAAAGGTACGCGTTTGTTTATCCTTATTGTTGATGATCATTCGGCAGCGAATGCTGCGGCTGTCCCTCATTTTATATCAAAAATGCTTTTTCCATGTGTTCTCCTCATATATGGTAGAAAGGATTGATTCTGACATATCATAGTTTCTTTTTAGGACTCGCAACTTACTTTCTGCAACCTTAGAAGTATGATAAAACCTGTTGACTTTCGTAACATACTACAAGTCACCGCAAGATAGGGCGCCAAAGGAAAGAGCAAAACATCCTCAAGGAAAAGAAAGCCCCTGACAAAAGGCGCAGGGACACGATATACTGCAAGTCGTTTATGCGAGAGCGAAAGCAAAGCGACATGTATGCTCTTGAAAACTAAACACGTAGAAATGAATCATCAAACATGATTCAGCTAGATGTCCGGATAACTTCAGTTATCCGAAATACATCGATTGATTATGAACAACATAGCATCGAGTATCCTTCCAAATGAACACTTCATTTGAAACGAAAAACAGAGCCAATCGGCCCTTCCTATTTTATGGAGAGTTTGATCCTGGCTCAGGACGAACGCTGGCGGCGTGCTTTAACACATGCAAGTCGAACGAG
>CAKAIG010000002.1 GCA_916439735.1 uncultured Mitsuokella sp. | reverse complement strand
CAACAGTTACGGATCGCGTTATCGCCATCGCCGACGCGACGACAGCAACATCGTCGCCGGCGAACGATATCACAGGTCTCCCCGGCTAGATTGTTCATAACGATCAGCACGCAGCGCAAAACACGTACCAGCGGCAAAGCGCCGGGATTTTCCCACCAACGATTTTCATCGCTGCACGCCAGGTCATCGGCGGATACCCTTTCTGAGGGAGTCGCGTCGGCGAGGGGCACCGCAGAGCCGTTCCAAGACATAATCTGCGGATACGCCGACAGTTCCTGATGTTTTCACCAGCACATAGTCAGAGTGATTGCCCGTTCATTCACTGGTTTGCCGAGCAACCAAAGACAATCGCAGTTTAACAGAACATTATACACGTAGTCTCCGTCATTTCATAAACGTCACATCATCTTCCAGTCCATTCATCATCAGTCAAAATAAAACACCAAAAACCTCATTCATCATCACAACACCGTGTCACAGAGCCAACATGGAACACTGTTACATTCACCATTAATCAGCGAGCAAGAACACGAAGCGAAAATAACGTTATCGGCAGCAAGAAGAAATGCACTTACGGAGTATCGCAGCAGTTGGCGGAAAATGAAAATGAATTTCAGAGTAAAATCATGAACACCAGAGCGATGGCATCTGACAACAGCCGCCCATAACAATAAAATTGCAAAGATATCAAAATCGCAACCGCGCAGCACATGAGCATCAGAAAGCGAACACCCAGCGCAGCTCCTGCCGCCCAGCGCAGCAGCACGCCACTGGCGACTACTGCCGTTAAAGAGTCGCGGCTGGGAGGTCAAGGCACGGAGGAAGAGCGCATGAAATAGCACCATGACACTGGTGCGATCAACGCCAGTGAAGCCCACTGCATCAGAGCCCCGTTACAATTGAGAAAGCATGAAAATAACGAGCGATCGACAAACGCGCACTTGAAACCGCGTTTGCGAGTAGTGGTGCCGATGAACGCGAGCCAGCGCCGGTCGTAACACTGCCGACGCACGAGCTGCGTCAGCGACTCGGCCTGCCCTCGGCTCACCGGAACATCACCGCGCCGCCGCCCCTCGTGGCCCGAGTCGCGTTCCACCGTGAAACGTCGAGGTCGCCGCGCCGCTGTTGCGGTCTGAGCCGCCCGCCCATCGCGAAAATATCGCCGGGAGATGGTTATCCATCACGAGGAGGAACACACGTTTTTACACTAGCGGTCAGGCCTTCGTGCAGCAGAAAAATCGCGACAGTTGCTCAACGACGGCGCGGACGGCTTTGCGTGTTTGTGTCTTCGAGAACAACACGAACTGCCTGTTCAGGCAGCACCGCGGTGAACAGCGCATCTGCCCGATGGCGACCAGCCCGCACATGCCTACCGCAGACACCGGCCTCAACTCGACTGCGTATATCTGCGCATCGCAGCCCTTAGACGATTCATTACAACACATAATAACATAGCGAATACATGAACGATCAGATTTTAGGCCCACGCCGGAAAAGACCGGACGAGCTTCGCCATCGACACGAGTCGTGAACCATTGCACATTTGTTAGGTACAAACGCGACGCGTTAAACACGCAGATGAGAAGATGTCCAACCGTACTTTATTCAGAACTCATGACAGCACGACGAACTGGCGCATGCACCGGCGTTCGGTTCGTCGCAAACTGCCGTTGCGACGATGAAGTCCGCGATCCGCCACGGCAACAGCGCGCGACGAACCGGATGACGATCGCCCAGCCATCAGAGTTGTGGCAGAGCGTTGCAGCGGCAGCGCCAGCCGGCAGACGAATGATAAATCGTTAAGATGGGTAACAGACGCGTACACCGGAGACATCCATCTGATCATGGGCTGGGCAAAATGATTCAAACAGGCCGGTGACATCGACAGAAACGCCCATTCCAGGAGAAAACCCGGGCTCTGCAGACACCGATGCAACGCGATGGAATGCGATCTCTGAAGTGAAGCGAGCGTTCATCGCGCGGCGCGAACCGCGACGTCGCGCACCAGCAACAGGCGCGACGTTCACTTCGTTCGGTTTCTTGCAGGGCAGCAGCGTTGCTGGCGAACGCAGCGCAAGCGGCACCGGATGACTGTGCCTTGAATACAGTGATTATTCGGCGTCGGTCAGCCTGGCGCGCCGAGGTCCATGGTTGCGAGGATGATGAGTGTTAACGACGGTTGCCGGTGTCTGGCGCGGGTTCACGCGTTTTACATTTCACGCGCCACTGGGCGTTAGGCGAGCTGCGGACGCAGCCACAGACACATGCGTGAGCCGTTCGATGGATGAGGCGCGGCAGTCAACGAAGACGCGAGGCATCACGCGTCGATCATGAGTCTGAGGGCCGCATGACGCCAGCTCCAGCGATGCACCGCGGTCAGCCACCGTTCATGGTTCAGATTGTGACATCTGATGGCCTTACTCGAAGAGAAAGGGAGCGAGGGACGAGAATATCCAGAGCACAGAATAACCGAGCGGTCATCAGCAATATCGCCAGCAGACGTGAACATAACGAGCGCGGTCGTCGTCATCGCCAAGAGATACGCACGAAACGCGTATTACTGGCACCGCCAAGAGCTTCCCAGAGCTCACAGCGTTAAACAGCGCCGCCGCCAGCATGACGAACAGCCCGCAAAATGAGGCAAAGAACTTTGAGCGACCATCTGTCTGTTGGCACGAACGAAAGTTAGCGAAGAAAGAAAATGTTTTAGCGAAAATGCCAAACGCCCAATGAGCACCAGGGGAACAGGCGATTCCCATATCCAAACATTACGAGGCTCAACGTCACGCGACGAAGCGTTGAGTTTCGCGAGCAGAATACTATCCATTGCGGCCCGTCATCGACGCCAACAGCGGCAGCGGCCGAGTTTCGCCTTCGTCGGAGGAAACAAACAATCCGCCTGACAGAAGACTCACGTTACGACGGAAACAGGTCGTCTGTAGCACAAAACGGAACAGTTTGCAGAAGAATGATGAGTGGAACAGCTGAGAAAGAGGCAGGACCGTTATGCGAGCTGCAGGGCTGTCAGGCTGACAACGAACTACAAGAGCGCACCAACACAGCGACGCACGATGGCAACAAGAGGCGCAAGATTTAGTCGGAACAGTAGCGAGCGACCCTGGTTTGCATAAAACGATATTTGCTCGCACGCAAAGCGCCCCCAGACGTGATCGATGTCGACCTCGTTATCGCCGCTGTTTGCCGTCGAAAGCTCATCCAGTGGCATTAATCCCGGCGAGCCGAGGCCGCTGGGCGGGCGAAAGAAGCCTACATCAATCGGACAGTGCCATCAGCCTACCCCTGCCGCGCCAACGGCAGCAAAGCGATTGATAATCGAAGTCTCTGCGCAAAATTTGTTTCAGGACGTGACGCAGCAGGTGCCAGGATGGGCGAGTGAGGCGTCGAAGGCAACGTCATCGAAAAGTTTTGTCGAGTGCTTGCCAACCGCGAGCAGTGAGCAGCGGTTTAGTTGAAGATGATGGTCGCGGCGTTTGTTCCGGAAACGCGATCGCATCGCGGCGCGGCGCGATGCGCAGCCGCTGGCGGTGTCGATCGACGAGCGGCAGGGCGGATGCGTCAATCAGCTGAACGACCGCCGCCGTGAGGACAGGTTGAGCGAGCGCGAAAGACCGTGGTCGAATCTTTCGAGCGGCGGGTATGCTCGAACATGGCGGAGCGTCGAGTCAAGCAGGCGCGTTTTGATAACCGTATCAGCGACAGTCAATGTGCATGATGCCGCGTGCGAGGTGGCACAGATTGCTGACAATGCGTTCAGAAGGTTCGCCGCGCGCCGACCCAAACGCCCATCGTCGGTTTGACGCGCCAGCGGGTGCCGGCGACATCGTCGCAGCACCGAAGACGCGCGAAGAAATCATATGTGGTCACGACGCGCCAACGAAGTTAGTGGTCATCATATTTGGCGCACGCATTGCACTAAAGTCACACGAACACAGAGTCCGAACATCAGCAGCCATGAACCGGGAGGCTTCGCAGCTGATATTGTGCCAGCCCGAAAGCTGGCGGCAAAGACAGCACGACACCACGACCATCACATTGCCGGAGTCACCTGGATGATCGTCTTTTCCCGTCGATGAAGCACGGCACACAGCGTTCGTCATCCGGCGCAGGTCTTGCGTGGCTCACTCAGGTCGCCATTCACACGGCGTTAGAGCCGCCAATGGGCACAGCGCGTCGGCGGAAATACGATGAGGCCACGGTCAACAGGCCGCCGCTTGGTTCATGGCGGCACCAGACGCATAAACAGCGCGCAAACGATTTTCCCGCCGACGGAGACGACGAAACGATGACATTCAGGGTATTGCAAAGAAGCGCAAGGCAAGCAATTTGCAGGAAATAGTTCCATTACCGCTTAGAGTAACATGAATAGTTTTTCGGCAGACGACATGACGCAGACATGAAGACTCGCAGGGGAAAACACCACTGTCGTTGCGACAGCCGCGTTGACCATGATGACATGGCAATTATAAGACGCCGTCTGGCGTCGTCAGCCTTCGGCCGCATGGGAACCGCATCTCGGTCACATTGCCGTTACGGCTGCGACGGTGAGCATACGGAATCAGCAGCGCGGCGCGTCTGGTCGGTCGCCCTGGTCGGGTTCGATTTTGTGCCGATTCGCGCCAATCGCAGCGACCGTTACGCCGCAAGCACCGCAGACGGCACGTCGCTCGCACAGAATACGCCGCCGGCGGGATTAGTGGCGCCCGAAGATTTGCCCTTTACGGTCTCAACAGAGTTCCTCCGATTCTTTAGGGTACGAAGGCATGGCGACCGAGCCGCACCGAGCCACGATTGATTTGTCTTATTTAAACAGTCGCAGAAGAGGGCTATTACACGCGTGAACATCATTCAGCGTTCTTACTTGCCGAATATTCACTTTGCCGCAGTATTTCTCGACCAAATGACAACACGCCGCTGTTCCGTCATCGCAGGTCATGGACGCTGATGAACAGCTGGTACCATCTCACAGAACAAATTTATCAACGTTATAGCCAGCCCAGGCCGGTCGCAAGATTCTTTCCAGAGGTTGTGCGATAAATTGCGGAAAGAACACGGTCAATAGTTGCCGCTCACTGGCGGTGCTCCCATCACCAGAACACATGAAAATCAAGAGCCTGGCGCGAATATCACAGATTTCACCAGCGAACGTCATGCTTCCAGCACTCGGCCTCGTCCGACCATCCAACGAGCTTGGCGATCGTCTCGATCATCATTGAACGGGCAAGAAATCAACCGAATACCCGTTAACAGCATGAATATTTTCCCGGCCGATGGAAATTCACTCATGAACGCATCAGATGAACCCGAACAGCAGACAATCACCTTTTTAGCTAAATCGAACATCAGTCCGCACTGTTTGGCACACAGATACCGTTCATTTACGAATACCGTAGTACTCTGTCCGCGAAATGTTAATTATTTGTTAGCTGGGTGTTCATACCGCACGTTCTCGACGAAAATACACGAGATTGCCATACAGCAGAACATCATCAGAAAGCCCATATCAGAGCAGGAGCATGAAAATCGTCGAATAGCCTTCGTCATTTCGTTACGCACGCCCGTATAAAAGAAAGCCCGGGACGAAGATATGGGTGACGCCCAACTTTTTATGCCGAGATTGCTCGCTATCAAAGAAAACTGTTCAGCGGTTAACGACACAGTGTTGCAGGCTGCAGCCACGGTACCAGCACACGTCGCGTGACTTTCGCATACAGCCGTTCGCACAACATGATGTTAGCCGGGTATCGGCGACAGTCAGCGTCAGCGGCACGCTGTGCGGTAATCGTTTGCGGCCCGCAGCAGATACGGCTGAACATGTTCGGCCATTGCTGAACATACCGCGATGGCGGAAACAGCTTGTAAAGATAAGCGGTATTCATGTCGTTACAAACACGCAGCTTCAAACGACGTAACTACTATTCGGTGACTTGCTCCTCATCGGCAGATAGAATGCAGCGGTCAATATACGAGAAGAGCTGGCGAACATTCACCCATGTGAACGCACAGCAGCCAGGTCGCACGGATGCCTGCGGAGGTTAACAGCCCCCGGCCGCCACCACCAGCCCGCCTGGTGGCGGTGCATGCCTCACGGAACTGCTTGCCGCCACACACAGCAGCAATTATCGACGCCCGCCCGCGAGTTTCCCCGCCGGGGCAGCGCGCCTGCGTGTCAGCCCCGCGCAGTGAGCGATGTCACGGGCGGGATGGACGGGCGGCGCCGCGGGCGCGTTCATGGCACACCGCGCATTCAATCGAACAATGAGCAGGGCATCAGGCAGCCGTTATCAACCGTTTGGCCCCGAAGCGCGTGGCGGATTACCCCGTGCAACCATCCAGACGCCCGATAGCCGCCGGATTCTCCCCAGACGCGTTCATCAGTCATGTGGCGGGCACCATCAAAAACATTTCGGCGTTTTCCCAGGCCGTTGCCTGACACAATCGCCGAATGGTCTTCTCGGCTTGAGCGCAGGCCTGAATGCCGGCAGCGCACCGCGAGCTGACGTCGAAGGCAACCCGCGCCTTACGCGTCGCCGACAACGGGACAGCGCGTTGCTGTTTGCGACAACACAGGAAACAGCAATGAGACGCGCGATCACGGCGATGTCGTCAACTGCAGGCAGATGGCAACGAGCCATTGTCTGTCGGCCGCAGCACCGGAGAATGTCGCGGCGCGCCAGTGCGCGAGGCGCCGCCCCGGCACGAGCGCTCGCGAGGGAACACAACAGGCCTCGGCGAGGGCTTGAGCACCCCGCGCCTGACGCGGAACGCGCGTCGACAACCGTCGCCAGCAGCAGTTACGTGCGTTACGCGTCGCGACGAGTCGCCGCGTCGACGCGGGCAATGTTCAGCATATTGTCGATAAGAGCGGGACGGACGCCGGAACAGGTGCCGCGAGCGTTGCCGATCACAGGCAGCATGGCGCCGCCGGAGCCGCCCGGAAGCGACGCAAAAGCGACAGAGAAAGACGCCACCGCACGGTCAGCGAAGAAACGGCGTTTATTCAGGACCGGCATATTTCCAGTTCCACGCGACGGCGACACGGTAGCGTTATAGAAAGATGATGAACACGCGACACAAAAGCAAAACCGCTTCAGCAGATCCGGTGCTGCGGACGTTTCGCGCCAATGTTGCCACCGCCAGGATGAAAGGCGGCATTGCTGGCTCACGTTCGCCCTTTCAGTCTTCCGGAAAGGCTCGATTATCGGTTGTCGATAAAAACACAGCGAGTCGAGTCACAAATGATTGCGCCCAGAGGTAACATCAGCTGCGCGGCGAGCGTTAGCAGTCATCATTTTCGCAGTGAAAACGGCAGCCAGCCCGCCGAAAGCACCGACACAGAGCGAGGGCGGGCAGCCGAGTTAGCCCCGAATACTGCGCCTGGCGGTGCAGACGAAACTTCATGTCTTCGGACATGCCTGACAAGCTAATTCATAAGCTGCGCGAGCTGAAGCTGGCGGCAGCGCAAGAAAGAACTTGAAGCAGGCGAGATGTTGCTCGGCGTTACCATCGCTCGCGGCAAGAAGAATCGCGCAGCGATGTCAGCCAGCGTGCCATGATATGGACGATATCGATCGCAAACGGGCGCTCGTACCAGCCGCCGGATGAAACAGTTTTAACGCGATAGCGGCAACGCATGGTCAGCCACAAGGCGGTCGTCATGTGTACAGTCAGCCCGCGAGCCGTTAGAGTCCACCGCGGCTATGTTTATTGCAGCGGTATCGCTTATGCAAGAGCCCGCGCGTGGCTGGCATCTCGATACCGCCAGCAGCATTTGGCCCGCGCGTCTGGGCATACCCGGCACATAATCGAGCAAAACCTGTCGAAGCGCATGAGGTTCGCGGTGGTATCGAGGATACACCATGAGATTTCGACTTTCGTTCAGCACAAAATAGCGAAATGATGGAAAACGCAGGCGATTTACGCCGAAGACAGACGGAACGGTTCACAGAAACAAACCATCCAGTGCTGGCGCGTTACTCTGCAGCCACCCGAAAAGCGCCACCACCGCTGGCAGATACCGTCAGGAACTGCTCACGGCGGTGAGCACCGATCCCGTCGAACACAAAGCACTGACCACGGGAGCAGCCATCCGGAAACATGCGCCACATCTGAATTGATTGCGAGCGCACCGTCCCGGCGTGAAACACCGATGCGCATGGGCAACGATGCCAGCAGTAAGACTAAGGTCGGTCGCTCGACCGATGAGTTATTACACTGACGAGAAGAATATCACGGTTGACCGAAATTTATGCACGGCGACAGAACAAAATGGGCAACACAAGAACGATTTAGTGTCGCCGATGGCAGCGATCGAAACGGCGCGGCCGGAGCCGCTTAGTGGTCAACGGTCGGGCGAGTTACTGCCTCACTTCACCGAAGCCCCCGCGGAGCCAGAGAACATCCAACCGCAGGCATGTCGATGGGGTTCCTTATTTATGTTCGTCGTTTTACCGGTCAAGACATCGTCGACAACGAGACGTTAAACAGAACAGCGTGGCGCAGAGGGTTACCGCCGAGCGTTCGGTTTCGTCGCGCGCGAATGTCTTTCGGTTTACGATGGCTTCAGTGAACGGCAGGCCGCGCTGAATGCGGACATTCCGAGTTGTTCGTAAGTCACCTGGCGCTCGAAACATTTTGTCGCCAACAGTAAAGCACAGTCGACATTGTGGGATCGGAGACGGGAGCGAAAGTCGAGGCGATATCCTCGTTTGCGCGGTTTTCGCGGCGGCATTCGCGCACGGTACCAGCCACTTCGAAGGCGCGTACCGTCACGCCCAAATAACGGCGGCGCGTCACGAGCGGCTGGAGGCCTCGCAGGCCGATGAGTCCTTTCGTTACAGCAGTCGATTGAACGGCGAGCACTTCGCTCGCCACACGAGCGGCAGAACAAGAGGCATTGAGAGCCATAACATCGGTGATCGGCGCCAGTCGTCTCGGCACTGATATTGGCGAATTACAGTCAATGGAAGAACTTCGCAGGACATCAGCAGGAAAACAAGACGCGTTCGACACCACGCATGGTGCCGATGGTTGCCACAGAGTTTTCAGATTACCAGGAAACGCACAGGCCAGCAGGCACGAGCCATGCTCGCAGAAATAGTGGCTAAAGACTGTTCCGACTTCACAGTTAAATGAACGTCCGCCATCCTTCCCGCCGCGCCACAGCAAATGTCTCCACCCTTGCCGCCACTGCAGCATCTGATACGTTCACCGTGGCTCTCCGGCTGACGAAAGGCGGCGCGCTCACGCACTATCTCGACGGCGCACGTGCACACGTCGCACTTCGTCAGACGCGGAAGCGAACAGTGACGCCCTGTCGCTCCCTCGATATCCTGTACCAGAGGCTGGATTAGCCGACGAGGTCGGCAGACACATACGTCCGGTTTAGCGCGTTTCGAAAGAGAAGCTCTCCCGACGCCATGCGACGCAGGGAGATTCATTGAAACGATGTATGAGGAAATATCAATCATTGCGCGTAAGAGCAATGAACCGATCCATCAATGAGCCGAGTCCTATTTTTACTAGCAGGCCTTTTCAAACCCAAACCCAGTATTAACGAGTTGTATAAAGATGGTGTTATGGTATATATACACATAGTGCATGTCATATATATATGTGTATACCTGCAACACCCTGCAAACCTATAATCATATCTATGCAACTCGTTGGTATTATTAGGTTTTTAGTTGTTACGGGTTTTTGAAACATCTCCAAATTTAAGTAAATAGACCAACAGCCATTGAGAATCAAATGGATAGTTCAACTAGCTTTACCTCTCCTTTTAGTAATTGAAAATGAACGCTCTTTCCCATCCATACATGTTTCAATGAGATCCTCCTCTGCTAAATCACGCATAGCCTTTGTCGGAGGAAAGCCTTCCTCTTTCAAAGCACGCCTTAAAAACCGTAGGATAGATGTATATGTCACCGACCTCGTCAACAAATCCCATACTCTGGAGATACAGGGATTCTATCGGGGTATGGGGCATCCGTCGAAATGGTATTTGTTTGCTTCCACCCAATCACGGACGAAGGCGCACGAGGTGCGTCTTCAATGTCCTTACGTGTCTGCATACCATCAAGGGTCGTGCAGGCTAAAGCAAAACGCCGCCCTGCCTGCCTCTTCCTCATCCATGCCAAAGAGCCACAGTGAGGCGATGCAGATCTGCAATGGCAACAAGTGAGACATTTGCATATGTGGCGCGAAATTGTCGATAGAGTTCAACGAGACGTTCATTTAGCTTCTTGAAGTCGGAACGAATCTTTTTCAAACCCTTCTTCCTGCAAACGCTTAAGGAACTCGATGCCTGCTGTACCGTGCGTTTCCGCCGTGAATCCGTAAAGCCCTGTGCTAACCGATCTTCCAGCACCGGCGCCGCGTGGAGTTCAATCAGACGCGTCTTGACGCCCTGCACCGAAGTGTCCCGCGAAAGGGGTTCTTCCCCTGCTGACATGGCAATGGTTCGCCATGTCGCTGTTCTTCGGATACCGGAACGACTGGCGCGTATCTTGCCGCGTCCGCCCTCGATGGTATATACCAAACTCTCCAATGCCTCTTGTTTGCCCATTGCCCCGCTAGCAACCTGCCGCTCATTAATGGCGAGCGGAAAGTCATTGCTGTATTCTGCCGCCCGTTCCAGTCCGTTTGCTGTAGCAAGGAAGGACTTCATCAGCCTTGCAGGGTTTCCCCATACACTCATGGCCATATGGAGCGCCGCCGTCTTGCCGCCGCCGGATTGTCCCCAAAGATAGATGACGAAGTTGCGCGCCTTCAGGGGTTTTAATAGTACCGTCGCGAATGCCGCCGCCAAAAAGAACCGCAAACGGGGATCGTCTCACTTCCTCGGCTTTTTCAAGCCATGCAGCAAGCTCCCCTGCTTGCGTGAATGCCCCCGTCACCTCCCCGTTATCCGCAATGTCGACAATGTATTCTTTGCTGTTTGGCATGACAAATGTTTCACATCCCTTCAGGGCGCCAGCCAATCGTTGACACGGACCTAACTCTCCGGAATGATGTCACGGTTCAGGGATTCAAGCATAAGCAGGTATCTGACAGCATGTTTTTGCTGTTTCGCTGGAAACCATCAGCCCTAAATCCGAAAGACTGACGATTCAGCGCGCGGCCAGAAGTGTTGAACGCTCAACGATTGCCCTCTGCCATTTACCGCCGCGCTTAAAAGCGATTTCTGTTTTTAGCGTCTCATTGTCGATGTTCCGAACCTGTCTGGTGATGAGTAAAGGCGACGAAGACGCTAAATAGGTTATCGGCATGCCCTGCGGGTTTAGTTTGGATTCGTGAACGCCATCCTCCCCGAAAGAAAACCCTTGGGGTATTTTTCAGTGAAATGGGGCTGTCTTCCATGACCGCCGTTGTTCCCGCTTCAGCGGCTTCCATTGCCGCCTGCGCCGTTTCGATCCTTGCCTGTTTCATGGCGGCTTTTAAATCGTTCTTATTGACGCGCCCGGTACATGCCGCATAGAACCGTGCATAGGTTTCGGGGTCAACATTACGTGTGATGTTCAAATCTTTATAAATTCAGTATTGCTTAATAGCTCCTCGGTCGGTGCGGCCGTTGCCCGAATTTGATGCTACCGCCCGCCCAACATATCCTGCTGCTCTATGCACATGGTGACTTCACGCCGACAGCTCAGCACTCGCGAAATCCTAATTCATGAATGTAAGCGCATGTTTCCGATGGCAATCTTAGCTTCCAGTGGTCAATTTTCTTTTGTGTTTCGACAGGATCGAAATTCTCCCCTGCCATGCTTGAACGAGTTCCACAATGACGGCATCGCCGCCCGCCGCCCGTACGATATTGGAGCCTGGCGGCTTCAGATTGGCTCTGGAAGTTCTTTGTAGCGCAAGAAAAATACTGGATGAAACGACAATTCGCGGTTAGGGTATGAAACCGTTCCGTCACTGTCTTTAGCAATAAATCCGCCCTCTCTGCGTTTTCCGTCATTTCGCTGTATTTCACGTACAGCAGGCAAGAAGTCGAAATCCTCATAGTTGTATCGCTTGTCCGATTGCACCGCATATACGCGAACCTCATGCGCTTTCGATGGGTTTTTATGATTATGTGTACCGGGCATACGCAAGACGCGCGGTAAATCTGCTGTATTGTCAAGATAGCCAGCCACGCGCGGCAAATCGCTCTTGCATAAACCCTTGATACCGCCGCAATACGTCGCCGCCCTCGTTAGGATTCTAACGGCTCCCTAAAGACGATATACATGACAGCCGCCGCCCGTGGCAATTACGTACGTTGCGCCGCCTATCTCGTTCACCGGTGCAAAGGGCTGTTTCTATGTCCGGCGGTAAGTTTTTGGCTTGCGTGAACGCCCGTTTTGCAGTCGATATCGATCCATATCGCCGGCACAGCAACGACATCGCCCGCCTTTGCGCGTTCGTGTTTGCGCAGGGGAGGCGGTAAGGCTAACTGAAAATAAACATCTCGCCCTAAAGCATCAAGTTCTTTCGCCTTGCTTCGCCAGCTTCAAGCTCCGTCACGCGAAAGCTATAGGTTAACTTGTCAGGCATTGTCCAGAGATAGGTGTAGAGATTTTCGTCTGCACCGCCAAACAGTGTTTCAAGGAATTCTTTCAATTTGCCCGCCCTCCTTCTAATATGTCGATTGCTTCAGCGGGCGACCGTGCAACACCACCAATCGCCCCGTTTTCCTGCAAGAAATGAATGACTGCTTCTTGCTCCTTACGCAGTTTCCCCGTCTTCGTCTTTACCTCTAGAAAAATAAAGGCGCCAATCGTTTGCCCGATCATTTCCTTTGTGATTTTTATCGGCTTAATACCAAATAAATCGGGAAACCCTTTCGGAAGACCTGTCTGAAAAAGGGCGGGCATCCTCGAGAACCAACGAGCCGCCGCGCCTCGCGAATGTCCCCCTGAAAGCCGGTGCCAACATTGGCACGAAAGAGCGTCCCTGCTTTTTTGGCGGATACCGCTAAGCGGATTTTGTTTTGTATCGCGTGTTCTGATTCCGTCATTTCTATCCTTTCCTATGGCGCGCTCTTGCGATATGTGTCACCCATCGCATGGAATACCCGCGGCGAATCGCTATGGCTTCCAGTTCCTGAATCGTCCTTGCCCTTCCGACCTCTTGCCGTTTCTTTCGCTTTAGTTCCTCAATGCGAACAAGCTGTCCGTCACTCTCTGTCGCTTTGCGTCCTTCCGTGCGAAAGACATAACCACAGCTTGAACAAACCTTAGCCTGCGCCGGCAACGCTGCAAAACATTTGGGGCATTGGCGAATCGGCGGCACCTCACGCACTCGCTTTCTCTTGGCTTTTTCTTCCAGCGTCCATTCCCGCTCTTCGTCCGGTAAGCCGTGCTGAAAGACATTGCCCACATGATCAGATGACGGCGCGCTTCTGGGGATTGTGATCATCGCGGCGCATGGCACGCATAGCCTGCTGTATATACAGCGTGAGGGACTTTGTCGGGCGCGCAAGAATAACCGCGTCAAGCGCGAGAACATCAAACCCCTCGCCGAATAGTTCACAATTGCACAGCACGTTGATTTTCCCCTCGCGGAAGGCGGCAATACAGTTCGCTCGTCTTGCCGAGGCGGTATCCCCTATCGACATGACAGGCGGCGATGCCTTCCTTTTGAAAACGCCGCGGCGATATGCCCGAGTGCTCGCGGCTGATACAGTAGACAATGGCTCGTTTGCCGTCTGCATACTTTTTGTAGTTCTTGACGACATCGCCGATGATCATAGCGTCGTCGATTTGCGCGGCTACATCGCTCTTGACGTATTCGCCATAGCGAACGCGCGCAAGTTTTGGGTCAAACTTTGTCGGCGGCGCGTAATAGTCATAAGGCGCAAGGTTGCCTTCGGCAATCAATTCTTTTCACCGTTGCACCTAGTACCAGCGATTCAAATACGCTCCCTAAGCCGGAACCGTTCAGCCTCGTTGGTGTCGCCGTCAAGCCCAAAACGTAAGCCTTTAGGAAACGCCGTAAGAATCTTTTGATAGGTGCCCGCCATGATGTGATGACACTCGTCACAGAGGAGGAAGTCCGGCGGCTGTAATTTGTCAAGGCGTCTGGATAGTGTTTGCACACTTGCGATATGCACGGGAGAATCATCCACCACACGCGCCCTTTTCAGGATTAAACTGTGGTTGATGTCTCAACCTTTGAAAATGCCCTGCTCGTTTGTTCGATTAATTCCTTGCGGTGTACCATGAATAAAAACGCGGCGCCCCTCACGAGAGCACCGCGCGCCATCCATCCCGCCATGACCGTCTTTCCACTGCCGCAGGGGGCAACCGCGCAAACGCGCCTTTTCCCGATAGCAAACTCATGACGAATATCGTCAATGAATTGCTCTTGGTATGGTCTTAGCGTAAACATGATAGTTCCGTGAACGTACCCACCGCCTACAGAGGGCGGGGGCTTCCTGCTTCAATGAGAACAGCACAACAGCTCCGAGGAACTGTTGTGGCTTACACTCTCCACAGGCGTAGATTCCCGTGCGACCCACGGTACTTTTATGCGTTACGCTAGGGCAGATATTCGCCTAGCTTCTTCTCGTATATATGATAGCTGCATTCTTATCGCGGTTATGGTGACTGCCACATTTAGGGCAAGTCCATTCCTTACAGATAAGTCCTTGGTTGCATCGTTTTGGAAGCCACAAACATGACATAGCTGACTGCTTGGATACCACTTGTCTATCTTTACAAGCTGTTTTCCTTGCCATGCTAATTTGTATTCCAATATATTTGTGAACATATTCCAGCCATTATCTGCTACGGATTTACCAAAACTGAATTTACCGCCTTTTTTGCGTTTAGCCATTGCCTTGACGCTGATATCCTCGATACCGATAGCATCATATTTGTCTACCAGATAGCGAGCTTTCTTATGCAGAAAGTCGCGACGTTGATTGGCAATTTTCTCATGAAGCACAGCTACGCGAAGCCTTTGCTTGTCACGATTGTGGCTTCCCTTTTTCCTTTTGGATAGTTTTCTTTGTGCTTGAGCCAATCTCTTCTCGGCTTTACGCAAAAAGTTTAGATAATTCGCATCATCTTCGTCAGAAGCAACATACAGACCGTGCATGGCAAAATCAAGCCCAAGAAATTTCTTCGGTATTATATGGAGTATTTGGTTTTCGTACTCCACCAAAATACTGATATAGAACTTTCCTGATGGTGTTCTGCTTATTGTAACGGTCTTTATCGTGCTGTTTTTCATCAGGGGACGATGCAGACATAATTTTACCCAACCAACTTTAGGTAATTTAACCTTATTTCCTTCTAATCGGACAGAGCCTTTCTGATTGTTCGTAGAATATGAACAGTGTCCTGTCTTCTTAGACTTGAAGTGCGGTTTTGCCGAAAATGTTTTCGGTTGCTAAAAATTGTTGTATGCCTTGTTCAGGTTCATCTGTGCATTCGCAAAGAGCAAGACTGTCAATTTCCTTCAGCCAAGGAAAATCTTCCTTATACTGTGCGGGAGTATTGTTCAGTTTCTTGCCCGTTTCTTTGTAGTAGTCAAGACGGTCGCCAAGCATCTTGTTATAGATGAATCGGACAGAGCTGAAAGTCTTGGGAAAAACATAACCTTCTGTTCAGCTGTTGGGTAGAGTCTGTATCGGTATGCCTTATTCACTATAATCTCACCTGCCTTGATTTTCTATGTATTTCCTAATTGTCTCGATAGGAGCACCGCTCTGTTGTTAGTAGGCACAACTTCTTTGACCAAAAACATTTCTTTTTCCACAATTTATGCCTAACCTCTGGAAAATCTTTTTGATTAGCCTAGAGCTGGCACTTTTATAAGCATTGATAAATTTTGACATTTCTGTATTGGGATGAGCACGAAACATGATATGAACATGGTCTTGGTCGTGATTCCATTCCTCCAACGTTATGTTATACGATGAACCAATGCGGACAAAAATATCTTTAGCGTATTGGCTCATTTGGTCAGAGAATACTTTTGCGGCGATACTTTTACCACCAAAACAAGATGGTAATAGAGTAAGAACACTGAATGATTGTTATTGTCTAATTCCATAGTATAATAAGCCCTTTCTCTTCTACGACTGATTATAATACTAAATAAGACAAAAATCAATCGTATGGCTCAAACTACTTACGTAAATTTCGCCATACCCGCTCTTTCATCCCCACCTAAGAGGTGGAGGACTCTGGCGGGATTAGATTAAAAAGGGCAAATCTTCAGGCGCCATATCGCAAATCCGCCGGCGGCATGGTCTGTACAGGCGGCGGTGTCTGCGTCTGCGGTTTCGCCTGCGGCATGGCAGGCGGTCGCTGCGATTCGGCGCGGGTGTCAACAAAATCGAACCCGTTGAGGGAGACAGCAACCGATGGACGCGCCGCGCCTTGGTTGTCTGTCCATGTGCTCACGTCGCGAATTTCGCCATGTACAACAATGCGCGAGCCTTTTGTAAAGTTCCTTGCGATGGTTTCCATGCGGCCGAAGGCGGCGACATGGACGAATAACGTCTTATAATTGCCTGTATCATCCTTCGTTGGCAGCTGTCGCAACGGTGAAAGTGGTGTATTGCGTTCCCCTTGCGAGGTCTTCGTCTCTGCGTCCTTTGTCAATCTGCCGAAAAACTGGTATTCATGATATTTGCCTCCCAAATAATTAATGGAACTTCTTCCCTGCAAATTGCTTGCCTTGCGCTAATTCGCTTTTTGCAGTACCCTAAAAGATCTTCTATCGTCTTCGTGTATAATTCGTCTCCGATCGGCAGGGAAAAGTGATTTTTGCGCGCTTGGTGACATATGCGTCTCAAGTTGCCGCTAAACCCGGCATAGTTCCAAAGGCGGCTAAGTTCTGCCTTCGGCGAGGCGCCATGGTTCCATGTAAAGCCTCATCAACTGTTTCCGCCGGCGCGCCCATCACCCCATTGAGTACATCGGCTTCCACGATTTCAAACGCTATGGTATAAAGATAGCGGCGTGTATAGGTGAGAGCGCACCGAGATTCTGCACCGGATGACAGGCCTTTAGCTGTGCCGTGCTCATCGGGCAGGAAAAAGACGATCGTATTCTCTGGGTAACTCCATGTCTATGATGGTCAGTGAGGCACACGTGCCATCTTTTGCCACCGAAAACACTGGGCTAAACTTAGCTTTTCCAAGTTGCTGAATTTGCGGCAGAAAGTCCTCGAGTTCGTAATAAGAAAAATTACTGAAAGTATTCTTCCCGGACTCTTAATGTTCATCTTGGCAAGTGCAATGCGTGCCGCCTGTAGCTTTTGGTAAATGTTCATGGTATTTTCTTTCATTGAATTCTTAATCCGCGTCCTTGAACGAGCCGCGCCCCTTGATTTCTTTTGCCTGTCTTCAGTGCTTCCTTGATACGATCTTTCGCCGGCACATACTTGCTTGGCTACTACGTCAAACCATTTGATAGGTAAGATTTTTCGTTCAGCTCCAGCGCGGGCGGGTTATTCTGAACACGCATTGTCCCTGCAATCTGTTACCACCTCCCGCTTACCGGCGGCATCCAGCGCCTGCACACACATTGTTTGTATCCCTTTGATACGGTTATTCAAGAAACGCGCCTGCTTGGTCAGCTGCTCCGCCTCATGACGGAACGCCGCCCGCCGCGCTTCAAGCTCCGAAGAAGACCGATACAGTTCTTTACTTTCTCCTCCATCGCTCCTTCAACCGCCTGTAAACCTTCCTCCACAGCGGCGAGGTCAACGTTTTCGTCCAGCACCAAATCAAACAGCTGATTGCACGCATCCGCCAAATCAAAGAGCCTTGCTTGCATCTTCTCCTACTCCTTCCATCCAGTCAGCATCTTTGTCTGACACCGCCCATGCCTTAAGCTGGCATCCCGCACCGCAAGCGCCTTTCGATCACAATCGCTCGCCGTTTTCCCTGGAACAAAGCCCGCCGCGGTAACGCATCATCTTAACTTCTAAAACCACTTCTCCCGCCTTTTCGCGGTTGCCAAAGCCTCAGCAAAGCTTTTTCGGTAAACGTTTTGGTACCTTCATTTTCTTTCTCCCTTTCCTTTACATACAAGCACCGCCGCGTCCGCGTCCATAAGGAACAAATTTTGCATAAATTTCTGATTCTCAATCGCTTTGCGCCTTGCCGTTGGCGCAGCATTCTGGGGTAGGGGCAGTGAAAACACTGCTCTCCGGTGTGCAAATACACATTTCTTTCGCCCGCCCATGATAAGCCTCTCAACCTCATGCGAGACAAATGCCCGCATAACATCCGATAGAAACCCGACAGCAAACGTGAAGACGGCGATAAGAAAAATATACGGGAATCGGCATCGATCACATCTAGGAAACGCTTTGCGGTGCGGGCTTAGATGTCGTTTTGTCTTTAAATGAGATTCCAAAGGAGATTCACCTTTCTGTTCCATTTCGTCTTGCGCCTCTTTTGCTGTTGCCATGTTAGTATTCGCTATGTTTGAATACGCTTTTTAGTTTTCCACACAGTTCTTCGTTCATCGCTCCTATTAATTTTTCTGTAAACTCCTTTGCAAGCGATTCCGCCTTTACTTCTTTTCCTCAAGCTGTTCCGCTTCATGTTTTCTACAAACTGTTCCATTTTTGTTTTTATTACTTCTGAACTGACCTAGCATTTCCGTCGTAATAGCGTAGGTCTTATATGGAGCCCAGTTGACGATTTCCTCCGACAGGAAACGCCAATTTGTATGATGAAACTCAACCCTTTCTGCCACTTTTTGTTAGCGTCGATGGACAGGTTGCAATGGATCGTGCAGAAAACCTATTTCTGTCCGCCATTGTGATACGGTATTGCGCTCCACGAAAAATAGCGCTTAAATTCCTTGTGAATGATTTGAGCCCTCGTAGTCTTTTGGATACTTAGAATCGCCTGTTCTAATTCTTTCGGTAGGCGTTTTGGCATTTTCCCTTCAAACATTTTTCTTTCTTCCTTCCTAACTCCGTTCATTGTGCTATAATGAACAAAGATGAATCCTTCAAGAGATTCTTTTCACCCTTTGCCTCACGTTTTGCCGTGAGGCTTTTTCCTATTCGTCCATACTTTTGGCGGCGCTTTGACGGCGCTTTCGTTGGGCTTCTAGAATCTTCTTGGCGGTGTTGCTGGTAATACGCGCGTTTGCGTTCACGTATCTCTTGGCGATGTTGTTGACGATACGCTCGGTTGTGTTCACGTATCTCTTGGCGATGTTGCTGACGATACGCTCGGTTGTATTCTTGTGCCTGGATGTTCTCGATCCACATTCCAACATCTCCTTTCTCTTCGGAGAGCCGGGAACCATCCGACTACTGCAATCTGGATATGGGCGAGTAAAACAGCCCTTGCCGGGGTTACATCCTTTTGAAAAGTCTTGCTGTCCATGCAGCCCCTCCATGATTTCCGCCAGTGTCGGCGCGTAATGCATCACGTCTTCCGTTAGCTGCCCGCGCCTGTCTGCATCTGAAAACAGCTCCACGCGTGCTTTCACAATGTCTAATGCCTCTTCTCGATCCATAGCTTCCTCCTACTCTGCCAAATGGCATAAATAAATACCCGTCAAAACACCCAATAAGAACCCAGCCGCCCCGACCAGACCGAACGCAAGCAGCCCGTAAAGCGGGCGCCTGCCGTCATTTAGCACCATGCCATCCCTCCTTAACCATAGACCTCAATGAAGATGTACAACGCCGCCAAGAAGGCAATGACGCCCAAGATATCCGCTGTAATTTCCAAAAACTTTTGAATCTTCCGATTTAAGTGCCGCTTACCACGCTTCATAATGATTCCTCCTTAACGCCTTTGCATACCCTGCAAGAACTTATTGACAAAGTAGACTTGTCCCTTGCCTGTTACTTTCGTGGTGCGTGTCACATGGTTCGCGCCGTCGCCGCCTACGATGGAACGCTCCTTCACTCAAAAAGTCCGTATTCCATCGCGCGTTGCGTCGGAATGTTCTTTGTCTGCACCGCTCTTAATCAGAAACCCGTTTTCTCGCATCCACTGGAATAGGCGTTTCGTCCGATGTCTCACCCCATTTTGTTTGATCGCTTTGCCAGCCCGCCGATCAGGATAGATGTCTCCGAGGTGCTACCGCGTCTGCAAAGAGTGCCCTGGGCTGCATCTGGCAATTTGTATCCCTTGTTCGTCTGCCAGCTTTGAAAGCGCCTGCCGCTTTTGACGCTCTGCCTTAGCTCTGTCGCTAAGCGAATCATCACATCAGGATTCATCAGCGCCTCTTCGACCTTCTCGGCGTCATATACCCGCCATGCTTGCGGATCGCTGGCAAGACTTCACTCGTCACCCAACGCTTGAAGGCCTTTTGCCGTTGGCAACTTTGAACCAAACACCAGTGCATATACGCCAGATTCGTTAATTGCTGTCATATTGGGGGTTCCCTGAATACCGTCGTGAATTGCGACGGTATTTTTATCTTCCTCATCTACATGTTTAGCTAACGCGTCGCGTGGATTTGTATACCCTAACGCCGTCGCAACATCTTTCCCAATGAACCACGGCTCATTGTCGATAACAACCGTCCGAATCTTTCCGAACATGGCATTTTTCAAAAATCTGCACTCGTTCATACTGTTCCCTTTCTTATGTGTGGTATTATTAATATGGAAGGTGGTGTAATATGAATCATCTAAAAGAATTACGTGCACAAAAAGGATATACGCAGTCGGAGTTGGGGAAAATGTTAGGTGTGTCTGCAAGTACGATAGGCATGTACGAACAAGGTCGCCGTGAACCAGATAAAAAGATGCTGCGAAAGATTTCACGCTTATTCACCGTGTCCATTGATTACTTGTTGCAACACACCCTAGTGAGACAGGCGAACCATTAACACATTCTCCAGAAGACGCAAACACATTAAAGAAATACCGTCAATTATCTCGCGCGGCGCAAGATCAATTAAACAACTATCTTGATTTTCTGCTTGCACAGGAAACACGAGCCGCTACTAAGTGTAAAAAGGCAATGTGATTGTGTTGAGTTCCTCCTGCATCGTGATGGATAACCCATCTCCCCCGGCAGGTATTTTTCCATGATGGAGCGCGGCCGAAACTCCGGAGCCACGAAGTTAACAGCGGCGCGGCATTGCTGGTGTCCCTCGGCAGGGTATTTTTCCACGATGGAGCGCGGCCGAAACTCCGGAGCCACGAAGTTAACAGCGGCGCGGCATTGCTGGTGTCCTCGGCAGGTATTTTTCCACGATGGAGCGCGGCCGAAACCCCTGAGCTGCGAAGTCAACAACGGCGCGGCATTGCTGGTGTCCTCGGCAGGTATTTTTTTCCACGACCGGGCGCTTTGGCTCTGCATTCTTCGGCACCACGGATACTGCAAACATCTGCTCCGCCTTTTCAAGAACCTTCTCCATGGTTCTGTCACGCGACAATTGGTCACTGCGGTCGGATGGTTCGCAATTGTGATCAACCTCGTTATTTTCCTTCTCCTTTCTCAATTTGCTTAATACGGGAGCAAGTCCCCTGCATATGTTGGGAGCTCTCTGATGTAGTCGACTAGGTCACTATAGGCTACTTTTCGCGTTGAGCTCCCTTTTTCTAGTCTCCATATGATTTCCCCGCGTGTCATCCGTATAGAGACGGTTACAGGAGAGCATCCGAGAATTTTTGCGACTTCCTTTACGTTTAGAAGTCTTTCTTCGATACGCTCTTCCTCCATTGCCTTGACCTCCTTTAGCAAGCCTGCGACTTCTTTTTAGCAGCTTGGTAAGGTCTGCTTGAGTCGCTTCGTGCTCTTGCTCTACTTCCAAGAAGGCGGCAAGGAGCCTTCCTTTCGTCACGATCAATTTTCCTTTCTGATTGGTCTCGCATGCCCGCTTACGCGGTTTTTTACTTGATTTTTGATATCTTTACAATTTTTTTATTGTTATAAAAAGACATCAAAAAAACATTTTTTCCATGGGAATGCCGCTATCAACCTCTAATTGTTTCATGATTTTTACCTGGGGATAGACTTTCCATTTTCCCATTTTTCCCATGCTTGCTGCAGTTACTCCATAGAGTTTTTGCGATTTCTGCTTGGGAGCGTTTACCATGATACTCGATTAGCCTTTTTCGCTTCATCCATTCACCTCCTTGAGTTAGTAGTATTTCTTTAGAATATTACATAACAATGTTATGTTGTGTATACTGTAATACAATTATTAATTGTTATCAATAATAAAATAAAATTTTTTATTGTTTTATTTTACAACTATTAATGGTAAAATAAGACTAGAGGTGAGTAAATGACATTTGCAAATAACTTGAAGAACTTACGTGCTATGAAATGTATTTCACAAGCAAAGCTTGCTGATGTCTTTGGATTTACTCAGCAAGCCGTCGGTAGATGGGAACAAGGACAATCCACTCCTGACTATAATACTTTGGTAAAACTATCAAATTTCTTCAACGTATCCACAGATTATCTCTTAGGGACGCTCTGATAGTCCCTACGGGCTCTTACTCCGCCGACATAGGCTCCCCTCTAAAGAAAAAGATTATCCGTATTCCTATTTTTAAGGCGTGTCGCTGCGGGTAACCCCATCGGAGCGATAGAAGAAATCATTGGTTGGGAAGAAATCCCGAAAAAGCTTGCCGCTGGTAGTACGTGTTTTGCGCTGCGTGTCTGCGGTCGTTCCATGGAACCGAGAATCCCAGCCGGGGATACTGTGATCATTCGCCAGCAGCCCGATGTTGATAGTGGTGATATTGCTGTCGTCCTTGTCGGCGGTGAAGAAGCCACCGTTAAGCGCGTCAAAAACAGAAAGATGGCATCATCCTTGTTGCTACCAATACCACCGTATACGAGCCGCATTTCTACTCCAACCAAGAAATCAAAGACCTGCCCATTCAGATTTTAGGTAAAGTTGTAGAAGTTCGCTATAAGCCCTAACTCACCCCCTAGCAGCCCTTTAAAAGTACCGTCACGGAAAAATACCTGCCGAGGGATAACGGCAATACCGCGCCGTTGTTGACTTCTTGGCTCCAGAGTTTCGACCGCGCTCTAGCATAGAAATTTTAAAGGAGATGGCTAGTCTGTGAATGAATGGTTCAGCGTTCAACTGGTGTCGAGGAACTTGACCGCTGTAGTATCACCTAGGGCCATCTATATTTTGGCGGCATAAAGGAAAAGGATTTTCTGGAAATCCTAGCACAAGTCCGGAAGGAAGGACGCGACGAAGAGGTTAAGCCGACGAAGGGATATAATCAATGCCTGCATTAAGTATGTTTTTTGGCATCATCATCTATATGTACAACGAAAGAGGCGGACGCCATAACACTCCGCATATACACGCCATATACCAAGATCACGAAGCTGCTATTGCTTTAGATGGCACCGTGATAGAAGGAAGTCTTCCATCCAAGAAAATGAAACTCGTCGTTGCATGGATAGAGATACATGCTGAGGAACTTTTCGCCAACTGAAACTACTAGCGATGGACAAGAAGCTTTCAAAAATTCCACCACTTCGTTAAAAAGGAGGCGCTCCATGATGCTACAGCCCAAAAATAACCGCTGTAAAGCCTTTGTCTGACTATGAGACTTCTACTAGACTTTGCGACTGGCGAGCAAAAATTTTTCGACGTTTCTCCTTACTTACACGGCGACTGGTACGGTAAACCCGTGACGCTAACTTCTTCAGACCGTTCACATCGAAGGTAATACCGTTGCATGGGCGGGCGGGCAAGACATTGCACCGCATGAACTCTACAACGATTCCATCTCAACAGAAAATAGTATTCACAGGAAGCAAATGCTGAAGAGGCAAGAAAGGGCTACACCCCTTGTAAAGTATGCAGATCTTGACAAGAATACATGTGTTCGATAATAATAAGATATGTACTGTAGCCTCTATGGAGAGGGTATTTTTATGAGAAAAGACCGCCCGGCGTTACCAGCACCGAGCGGCAGTTTTTCAGCACGAGACCAATCATGCCAGAAACATGTCTATTATACCCATGATTGGCCTCGACTGCAAGAAGGAGGTCAACATGTCCAAAATTAGAATCCACAAACGTGGAAAGACCCTATTCCTATAGTTTTGACATCCAAAAGTCCCCACGCCGCATGAAAGAGAAAGGGGTTATGCTACCGAGGCAGAGGCCTATGACGCGGGCGTTGCCGCTCATAACGACTGGAAGACAGGAAATATTAGCATCACGTCAGAGCGCATCAAAGCGAAAGACTTCCTCTGCTTGGCTTGAAAATATTGTTCGTCCGAACACAAAGATGTCAACCTACGATAACCGCCAATCAGTGATACGCTCATGCATCGTGCCATATCTTGGCGATTACATCGTACAGAACTGCGTCCGCGCGATATAGATGCCTGATGCGTGCAATAGCGAGAAAGGGCTTGGTCTCACGGGACACTCCAAACGGTGAAGACAATTCTCTCAACTGCTTTGAAGTACGCTGTTTACCCTGCCGAGCTCATCGCATCAAACCCTGCACTATCTATATCCGTCCTGCAGTCCGCCCTCGCGCAAAGTTTGCGAGCGTCATATCATCACACAGACACAGCATCTCCCCTTTCAAATACAGTTTATTTCCCTGTCTTCAAATTGCTATATCACACAGGGATGCGTATCAGCGAGGCTCTAGGGCTCACATGGGACGATATCGACTCTCTACAGGTCGTACTTACGTGACACGTCAACTTAGACCCAAACGATATTTCTCGACGCCGAAAACGCTCTCAAGCAAACGAGAGTTTTTCCTTGACAGCAATATTCTTTCTTTTCCTAAAAAGAGCTGCATGCTGAGCAAAGTCAAAATGCGCTGCGTCTCGGGCAAGTGTATCAACTCGCATACGAAGACGAAAATCATGATCTC
Source organism: uncultured Mitsuokella sp. (assembly GCA_916439735.1). Classification (GTDB taxonomy): domain Bacteria; phylum Bacillota; class Negativicutes; order Selenomonadales; family Selenomonadaceae; genus AWVT01. The sequence continues at coordinate 720,944 of CAKAIG010000002.1, read as the reverse complement.
GCTCTACTACCTCAAAAAGACAATACCACCGAGGGATAGACTACGCAGCAATCTGCTTTTGCATAAAGGAAAAATGGCGTTCTTTCTATCATGTATCTGTAGCTATATCTAAGAAAGTACGGATTGAATACATAGCTTTCGCCATACCCATGCTACACAGCTCATTGAGAAAGGTGCTAAACCCGTCGATGTCGCCGCTCGTCTCGGACATGCGAATGCAAGTATCACGCAAGATCTCTACACCCATGATACGGATAAGATGAAACATGAAACAGCATTGCTTTTTGCTCGTATTGTAGACAAGCACGCGTAACCATGTTTTGTAGACAAAATGTAGTAACTTTAGGGAAAAAGGTAGCATCACTCCTTTTGTGACAAGGAATAATACTACCTTTTAAAGATTTTTCCTTCAAAAACGAATCTTTATGTTATTATGAAAAAGTATAATAGAAATAGAAGGAGGCGTTCATGTGAGAAAAGTTGTCAAAAAGCATAAAAAGTTTCATTGGTTTTCCCTTATCCTTTGTGGGCTTATTCTATATTTTTCTTTCAGCTTGATCTCGCAGCAGACTCGTCTTCATCAGATAAAAGCAGAGCAGGCAAATGCCGAAAGCAAGGCTGGCAGCGGCACGTTCTGAGCATGAAGCATTGCTGCAGGAGCGTGAGAATTTGCATCGTCCCGAGTACATCGAAAAGATTGCTCGTGAAGAGCTTGGTATGGCACGTGAAGGTGAGCTTCCTTATTACAGCGGACGTAAATAAGACAGCGTGATATAGTGTTGCCTGTCACTTGAAACGTGTTCGTATACAGAAGCTTCCCACAAGATAAGTTCTCATTAAACTAGGAGGAAAGATTCATTGTCGATTGAAATTGGTAACGTGGTAGAGGGCGTTGTCACAGGTATTACAAATTTTGGTGCATTTATAGCATTGCCGGAGGATAAAACCGGGCTTGTTCATATTTCGGAAGTTGCAGATGAATATGTCAAAGATGTCCATGATTTTCTCACCGAGCAGGATAAGGTAAAGGTGAAGGTGCTGTCGGTGGACGAACGTGGAAAGATTGCGCTTTCGATCAAGCAGGCGCAGGAGCAGAAAATCGGCGCTGTCAATCCTTACTCACACGTACCAGCGCCACGCGGTATGCGTGCACGCCATTCATCTCGAGGCGGAAGCTTTTCGCGCTCCTTTGAAGAAAAGCTATCGCATTTTTTGAAAGACAGCGATCAACGTCAGACAGATCTGCGCAGGAAAACGGATTCCAAACGAGGTGGGCGCGGATCTCGTCGCGCTTGACGTCATGGGAAGCACTCTAACAAGGGTGCTTTTCGTATTTCTATGAAACACCAATCAAACAACAGTCTCTCGGTGATGGTAAAAAAGATAGAAGCCTTCATAAAGGCGCAAGAACTGATGCCAAAGGGGACAAATGTCATTGTCGCTTGCTCTGGAGGACCGGACTCGCTTGCACTTTTAAGCGTTTTGCTGCACCTTGCTGCCCCCCTTGACATCGAACTTTCGGCGAGACATTTTTTGACCATGGCATTCGCAGTCAGGCATCAAAGGATGATGCTGCTTTTGTGGCGGCTTTTTGCAAAGCGCATGGTGTTCCTTGCTTTCAAGAAGCAGGAGATGTTCCAGCGTACGCAAAGATTTGCGGCATTTCTATCGAACTTGCAGCAAGAGAGCTTCGCTATCGTTTCTTGAAGCGCGTAGCGGGGAAGCTTTCTCTTATTGCAACGGCACATCATCTGGACGATCAAGCCGAAACAGTTCTCATGCGGATTATTCGCGGAACGGGAACCGATGGACTATGTGCGATGCAGGCTAAAGCGGGACAGCTCATTCGTCCTTTCCTCTGTGTCACGCGCAAAGAGATTGAATGCTACTGTAAGGAAGCTGGACTTACACCCCGAAAAGATGAAACCAATGATGCACATGACGCGACGCGTAATCGCGTGCGCCATGTCATCCTTCCACATCTTCGAAAGGAAAATCCTTCTGTTTCTGCGGCGCTTGTCGAGCTTTCGGAAATCGCATCAAAAGAGTCTGAACTTCTAAAATCCCTTCTCGATAGTGTTTGGGACAAAGTTTTTATGGCAGAAGAAAATGCTCTGTCACTTGAAGGATTCCGTATGCTTTATTTAGCGCTGCAGCGCCGCGCTTTGCGCCGCTTTTGGAAAGAGCAGACCCTTTGCGATGATCTTGGCTTTTTCGCATGTAGAAGAGCTGCGTTATTTTTCTTGCAGGACAAAACGGAACAATCGATCTGCCGCATGGTTTTGCGGCAAGACTTTCATATGGAAAATTCGTTCTTTTAAAAGAAATGCCGCGAAGGAGAGACAACTATCGATATAGGCGTGTCTGCTGTTGACAACGACGTCACGCTTTGGGGGAAGTATCAGCTGCAGCGGAAAATCTGTCATACACCTTTTCGGGCAGACGATTTTACCGCGTGGGATTTTTGTATAGATGCGGCGGCGGCTTCTCTGCCTTTCTTTTTGCGTAGCAGACAGGCAGGAGATTATATAGAGATCAGCCACAAGCCCAGGCGGATAAAGAAGGTAAAGGATGTCTTTATCGATGCTAAAATTCCTGCCGAAGAAAGAGCGGATTATCCTCTTCTCACTTTGGGCAGTGAAGTTCTCTGGGTGCCGAACGTCAGGCGTTCCACACACTTTTCTGTAAAAAATGGCAGTCCTTTCTTGCATTTTCATATGGATAAGTTAAAATAACAGTATTGTACCGCCTAAATGGATATTTTGTGAAAGGATTTTTCCATGATGCATGATGATATCGAGCGCGTTCTCTTTACGCAAGAAGAGCTTCGAGAGAAGGTCGCTGCGATGGGAAAGAAGATTTCTGAGGATTACCAAAATGCCTGCGAAGATATTTTCTGCGTGGGCATTTTGAAAGGAGCCGTTGTCTTCTACACTGATCTCGTCCGCAGTATTTCGCTTCCCGTTCAATTTGACTTTATGATCGCTTCTAGCTACGGCAATAAAACGAGTACGTCGGGCTCTGTCAAGCTCCTAAAGGATCTTGACTATGATGTCGAGGGAAAGCATCTCATCATCATTGAGGATATTATTGATTCCGGAACGACCATGCAGTATCTCATGCGCATCCTTCGCGAGCGCAGGCCGAAGAGCATCAAACTGTGTGCCCTTCTTTCAAAGCCCTCTCGCCGTACAGCTGATGTGCATATCGACTATCTGGGGGCAGAAGTTCCCGATGAGTTTCTCGTGGGCTATGGCCTTGATTATGCAGGGACGTATCGAAATTTACCATACATTGGGATTTTGAAACCCGCCGTCTATGCGTGATATCGATGCATAAAAAGCGAGCGCATGACAGCAGGTATGGGAAAAGCAGAATGTTTGTTTGATCTGTGCTAAAAATAGTTAAAGGAGGCTGAACGATTGAACGGATTAAATCGCTTTTTACGAAATGTGGGCGTCTATCTCCTCATCATCCTCGTGGCGATTTCTATCAGTGATTATTTTTCTACCAGAAGTACGCAAAAACATGAAGTCAGTTATACAAATTTTTTGACACAAGTGGATGCGGGCGATGTGTCGCGCGTCACCTTTGTAAAAAATACGATTCGCGGCGTGCTCAAAGACGGTACGGAATTCGTCACGATAACGCCGGATGAGCCGTATGCGGATGCAGGTCTTTACGATAGACTGAAGGCAAAGGACATTGAGATTGACGCTGCGAACCCACCGGAGCCGTCTTGGTGGTCGCAGCTGCTTTCTTCGATTTTTCCCTTCGTTATTTTGCTTGCCCTTTGGTTTTTCTTCATGCAGCGCACGCAGATGGGGGGTGGCGGCAAGGTTATGACACTTGGGAAAAGTCGTGCACGCATGAGCGGAGCGGATAAGATCAAAGTCAATTTTAAGGATGTTGCCGGGGCGGATGAAGCGAAGCAGGAGCTTGAAGAAGTCGTCGAGTTCTTGAAAAAACCAAAAAAATTCAATGAACTCGGAGCAAGAATCTCGAAGGGCGTTTTGCTCTTTGGCCCGCCGGGCACGGGTAAGACGCTGCTTGCGCGCGCAGTTGCGGGCGAGGCAGGGGTTTCGTTTTTCTCTATCTCTGGTTCGGACTTTGTCGAGATGTTTGTCGGTGTCGGCGCATCGCGTGTCCGTGACCTTTTTGAACAGGCGAAGAAGAATGCGCCTTGTATCGTCTTTATTGATGAAATCGATGCCGTTGGACGCCAGCGCGGTGCAGGCGTGGGCGGCGGTCATGATGAACGCGAACAAACCTTGAATCAGCTGCTTGTCGAGATGGATGGTTTTGCGGCAAATGAAGGCATCATCATTATTGCCGCAACGAACCGCCCGGATATTCTTGACCCTGCGCTGCTTCGCCCCGGACGCTTCGACCGCCGGATCATCGTAGACAAACCCGATGTCCGTGGGCGCCTTGCCATTTTGAAAGTGCATACGAAGGGAAAGCCTGTGGCGGATGATGTTGATCTTGACATTCTCGCACGGCGCACACCGGGATTTACTGGAGCAGATCTTTCAAACCTTGTCAATGAGGCGGCGTTGCTTTCCGCCCGCCGCAATAAAAAACAGATTTTCATGGCGGAGCTGGAAGAGTCTATCGAACGCGTCATGGCGGGACCGGAACGAAAAAGTCACGTCATGAGTGACGAAGAAAAACGACTGACAGCATATCATGAGAGCGGTCATACGCTCGTCAGCATGATGCTGAAGCACGCAGACCCCGTTCATAAGGTCACCATCATTCCGCGCGGACGTGCCGGCGGATATACGCTGATGCTTCCCAAGGAAGATCGCAACTATGCTACGCGCTCGGAGCTTCTCGACCGCTTGAAAGTTGCGATGGGCGGACGCGTGGCAGAAGAAATTGTCCTAAAGGAGATTTCGACAGGGGCAAGTCAGGATATTCAACAGGCGTCACGCATTGCACGCAGCATGATCATGCAGTATGGCATGAGTGATGCACTAGGTCCCGTCGCTTATGGCGAAAGCAGCGAGCATCAGGTCTTTCTTGGTCGTGATTTCAGCCACGAGCGCACATATTCGGAAGAAGTGGCGAACGAGATCGATAAAGAGGTTCGCCGCTTGATGGAGGAAGCCTATGAAGCCAGCCGCACGATTATCACAGAGAATCGTGACAAACTTGAATTGATCGCACAAGGTCTCATCGCACATGAGACCCTTACGGCGAAACAACTGGATGAGCTTCTTACAACCGGCAATGTCACTTTTGATAAAGAGAATGATGACGATGATGATAAGGATTCATCGCCTATGTCGCCGCTTCTTGTCGGTGAAACAGAGCCGGCTGCTAAGAATCCCAAAGAGAATGAAAGTGCAGAGGAGACAGAGGAAGAAACAGTTCCCGTCAAAGCGCCCGAGCCCAAAATTCAACGTTACGCGCTACGACTGATACGTTTACCATTGTCTCCCAATTATAGAAGCGGGAGAAATTTAAAGGTTTTACCTCGAAAGGAGAATTATTATGGCAACACGTCTTACAGAACTTTTAGGTATCAAGTATCCGATTATCCAAGGGGCTATGGCATGGATTTCGGATGCTACACTTGCTTCGGCTGTTTCAAACGCAGGGGGCGCCGGTATCGTCTCACTCGGTGGCCGTACGACAGAATATACACGCGATGAGATTCGCCGCCGCCGTACGCTTACGGATAAAGCCTTTCGGCGTTAACGTCATGTTAATGGCACCCAATAAGGATGAGATCGTCGATGTTATTTGTGAGGAAAAACCAGCCTTTGTCACGCTAGGTGCAGGAAATCCCGTTCCGTATTTTGAAAAACTTCATGCCGCGGGCATCAAGGTCATTCCCGTTGTTCCAAATGTCAAGCTGGCGAAACGCGTCGAGGAAAAGGGAGCGGATGCCATCGTTGTCGAGGGGCAGGAAGCGGGCGGTCATATCGGCTCCATTGCAACGATGCCGCTCATGACCCAAGTCATTCCCGAGGTTGGTCTTCCCGTTATCATGGCAGGCGGCTTTGCTGATGGCCGCGGTCTTGCCGCGGCTCTCATCATGGGGGCTGCTGGTGTCCAGATCGGCACGCGCTTTCTCGTTGCGGAGGAGTGCTCAGTTCATGAAAAATATGAAGAAGAAGCTGATCGAAGCTGTCGATACAGATTCGATTGTCACGGGGCTTACCATTGGCGGCGCCGTTCGTGGCATCCGCAACAAATTCTCTGAAGAATTTGTTGCGGATGAGTTTGCGGGAAAAGCAACAAAAGAAGAGCTTATTAAGCGCGCGACGGGCACGAACAAACTGGCAGCAGTCGATGGCGATGTTGTAAACGGCATGATGCAGGCAGGACAGAGCCTCATCCCATTGAAGAAGATTGAACCGGCGGCAACGATTATCTGCCGTATCATCGAGGAGGCAAAGAGTGCGCTGGAGAGTGCAGCCTCTATCGAATTCTAAGCGAGGCGCTTCTAGAAATAAGTTATGTTGCTGGAGGAAATTATGAGCAAACTGAAGAAATGTACCATCCTTTTTATGACACTGTTGCTCTTCGTGATTACAGGCTGCGGTGGGCAGGCAGAAAAAGATAAGCCGCTTCGCATTGTCACGAGTTTTTTTATCCAATGTATATCGATGCCGTGAATATCACAAAGGGCATCGATGGCGTCGAAGTCATCAATATGACAAAACCGCAGACGGGATGCTTGCACGATTACCAATTGACGACGGAAGATATGAAGACGCTTAGCTCAGCGGATATTTTCATTGTCAATGGCGCCGGCATGGAAGAATTTTTGGATAAGGCAGCAGAGCAGCAAAAGAATCTTAAAATTATCGATGCATCCAAGAGCGATGACATTGAATTCCTGAAGGATGACGGGGAAGACAATCCCCATGTCTGGGTCAGCATCACCTATAACATCGACCAAGTAAAAGCGATTACATCTCAGTTGGCAGAAGCCGACCCTAAACACGCGGATGCCTATCGGAAGAATGCACTTGAGTACATCACGAAGTTAAGCGCACTTCGCGATGAGATGCACGCAAATCTCGACAACCTTCCGCATAAGGACATCGTGACTTTCCATGAAGCATTTCCGTACTTTGCAAAAGAGTTTCACCTGAACATCATCCGTGTCATTGAGCGTGAGCCGGGGACGGAACCAACGCCGAAAGAGCTTGAAGATACGATTGCTGAAGTAAAGAAACTGCCGGTCAAGGTACTGTTTACGGAACCACAGTATTCACCGCTGGCAGCAAAGACCATCGCAGAGGCAACGGGAGCAAAGATTTACGAGTTGGATCCTGTCGTGACAGGCGAAGCAACGCCGGATGCCGCAGATGCATATCTTACGGCCATGCGGAAGAATATGGAAGTATTGAAAGAAGCTTTGCAGTGAGGTAAGAGAAGAGAGAGACATTTGATGTATGTCAGGCATTGGCAGCTCGCTGCAAGCTGCCTGACTAAAAAATATCTTGAAATCTCCTTTTCTTTATGGTATCATTTCTTGCATATGGGCGGTCCTCTGGTACGGCATGAGCTTGCTACGAACGTCAGACATTAAGGAGGAAAAAATGAATATTATCGAATTCCTTGAAAGAGAGCAGCTCCGTTCGGATATTCCGGATTTCAGACCGGGAGATACTGTTCGCGTGCATGCGAAGATTGTCGAAGGCACGCGCGAACGCATTCAGATCTTCGAAGGCGTTGTCATTGCACGTCAGGGTTCCGGTGTTCGTGAGACTTTCACGGTTCGCCGTATCTCGTACGGCATCGGCGTTGAGCGTATGTTCCCTGTGCATTCTCCGCGCATCGAAAAGATCGACGTCGTTCGCAAGGGCATTGTCCGTCGTGCGAAGCTCTACTATCTGCGCAAGCTTACAGGCAAGGCTGCCCGTATCAAAGAAAAGCGCTGATCTGTGTGCGGTAGGGACTGCTTTTGCAGTCCCTATTTGTATATTTGCACAGTAAGCATAAGAAAAGGAAAAGGGAGGCTCATATGAGCTCATTTAAAGGTGAAGTCAAGGATTGGGTTGTCTCTATCCTCGTTGCCGTTGTTCTTGCACTTATCATTCGAACCTTTATCGTCGAACTTTATGTAGTTGATGGTCCGTCCATGCGGCCGACGCTGGAATCGCATGAGCGCTTGGTTGTCAATAAATTTATTTACAGCATTCGCCCGCCAAAAAAGAATGAGATTCTTGTCTTTCAGTATCCACGTGACAAGAGTCGCGACTTTATCAAGCGAGTCATCGCGACACCGGGCGATACCATCGAGATCAGCAAAGGGCGTGTTCTTGTCAACGACCAAGTCTTAAACGAAGACTATATCCTTGAGACGACACGCAGTGAATACCCGAAATCCACCGTTCCGGCAGGGACGGTCTTCGTTATGGGAGATAATCGCAATAACTCGGAAGACAGCCGCTTTGCCGATGTCGGCTTTGTGCCGTATGACCTCATCAAAGGCAAGGCAGTTCTTGTCTTCTGGCCTCTTTCCATGCTGAAGACCCTGCCGTGAGATAGGAGCTCTGTATGAAATTCATTTCGTGGAATGTCAATGGCTTGCGCGCCTGTCTCAAGAAGGGCTTTATGGAATCCTTTCTTGCTCTTGATGCTGATGTCATGGGCTTGCAGGAGACAAAGATGCAGCCGGGACAAGCCATTCTTGATCTGCCGGGCTATGAACAGTATTGGAACAGTGCGGAGCGGAAAGGCTATTCAGGGTACCGTGGTCTTTTCACGCCGGGAGCCCGTACATGTCACCTATGGTATCGGCATAGAAGAGCACGATCATGAAGGGCGCGTCATCACGCTGGAATTCGACGATTACTACTTTGTAACGGTTTATACGCCGAATTCTAAACGAGGGCTTGAGCGCTTGGCTTACCGTATGGAATGGGAAGATGCATTTCGTGCCTATCTCTTGGAACTTGACAGCAAAAAAAGCCTGTCATTGTCTGCGGCGATTTGAATGTTGCACATCAGGAGATCGATCTTAAGAATCCGAAGACAAATCATAAAAATGCCGGTTTTACGGATGAGGAACGCGGCAAGTTTACCGAGCTTCTTACAAGCGGATTCATAGATACCTACCGCACCCTTTATCCGGATAAGGCAGGTATCTATACTTGGTGGTCGTACCTTCGCAAGGCACGCGATACAAATGCCGGCTGGCGCATTGATTATTTTGTGACATCCAAGCGCCTGAAAGAAAGTATCGTCGATGCGACGATCCACAATGAGATCTTTGGCAGCGACCATTGCCCTGTAGGATTGGAGCTTCAGTGATGAAGAAAAGCAATCTGACGACGCTGTGTTATCTAGAAAAAGATGGCTATTATCTCATGATGCACCGCATAAAAAAAGAAACACGACATCAATCATGATAAATGGGTGGGTGTCGGCGGACATTTTGAAAAGGATGAATCGCCGGAAGAATGTCTTCTTCGCGAGGTAAGGGAAGAGACAAACCTCGTACTTGACGCCTATAAGCTTCGCGGTATTATTACCTTCATGTCCGACAAATGTCAGACAGAGTACATGTTCCTCTATACTTCGTCTTCCTTTCACGGCGAAATTGGGCAGTGCGATGAAGGTGTTTTGGCATGGGTGAAGAAAGAAATGGTCTATGCTCTTCCGCTTTGGGAGGGTGATCGTATCTTTTTCCGACTTCTGGAAAAGACAGAAGATGTTTTTTCGCTGAAGCTTCGCTACGAAGGCAATGTGCTTGTCGAACGTGCAATGAATGGAAAGCCATTCGATGATCTGGCTGTTTAGGAGGATCCAATTTGTCAGTTTTGACAGAAGAACTCGATAAAGAAATAAAAAAGCGCCGGACGTTTGCTATCATATCTCATCCGGATGCTGGAAAGACGACGCTTACGGAAAAGTTATTGCTTTATGGCGGAGCCATTCATCTTGCGGGCTCTATTAAGTCCCGTAAGACACAGCGCCATGCGGTTTCCGACTGGATGGAAATCGAAAAGCAGCGCGGTATCTCTGTTACGAGTTCTGTCCTGCAGTTTGATTACGAGGACTGTCGCATCAATATCCTCGATACGCCGGGGCATCAGGATTTTTCGGAAGATACTTACCGCACGCTGATGGCAGTGGACAGCGCCGTTATGGTCATCGACGTTGCAAAGGGCGTCGAGGCGCAGACAAAGAAATTGTTCAAGGTCTGCAAGCAGCGGGGTATTCCCATCTTTACATTTGTCAACAAGCTCGATCACTATGGCAAGCTGCCGATTGATTTGATGGATGAGATTGAAACCGTTCTTGGCATACGTTCTTATCCGATGAACTGGCCGATTGGTACGGATGGACAGTATCTCGGTGTTTATGACCGGCAGGAAAAGAAAGTCAACCTTTTCACAGAGGATACGTCCCATGGGCAGACGGCTCGTATTGCAGATACCTATACGCTGGATGATCCTGTTCTCATTGCACGCATCGGGCAGGAGACGCATGCAGCACTTAAAGATGATCTCGAACTTCTCGACGAAGCGGGCGAGTCTTTTGACCTGGAAAAAATAGCCGCGGGCGAACTGACCCCTATGTATTTTGGTTCGGCAATGACGAACTTCGGCGTACAGGATTTTCTCGAAGGCTATATCAAACTCGCGCCGACGCCTGCGCCGAGAAACTCATCGGTGGGACTTATCGAGCCGAACGATGATAAATTCTCTGCCTTTGTCTTTAAGATTCAGGCAAACATGAATCCAGCGCATCGCGATCGTCTTGCGTTTATCCGTATCTGTTCGGGTAAGTTCGAGCGAAATATGAATGTTTGGCATGAGCGAAGCGCCAAGGTTATCAAGCTTGCACAGCCGCAGCAGTTCCTTGCGCAGGACAGACAGATTATTGATACGGCATACCCTGGGGACATTGTCGGTCTGTTTGACCCCGGCATCTTTGGTATTGGCGACACGATATGCGAGCCCTCGAAAAAGTTTAAGTTTGCGGATTTCCCGGTCTTTCCGCCGGAGAAATTCGCTCGTGTCCAAGCAAAGGATACGATGAAGCGAAAGCAATTTGTCAAGGGCATCGAACAGCTGACGCAAGAGGGTGCTATTCAGCTGTTCCGTCAAGCAGGCGCAGGGCTTGATTCTTACATTGTCGGCACAGTCGGCACTTTGCAGTTTGAAGTGCTCGAGTATCGCCTGAAAAATGAGTACAATGTCGATATCGAAATGGTCATGCAGCCATTTGAAGTCGCACGTTGGCTGGCATTTGAGGATGGAAGAAATGTCACGCCGGAGTCACTGAAAGGAACGGATCGCGGTATGTTTGTGTACGATCGCGAAGAAAATCCCGTCCTTCTCGTCAGCAACGAATGGGCGCTTGGATGGATTACGGACAATAATCCAGATATTATCCTGGGGCACGTTCCCTTTGATAGAAAAGAGGCGTGACGGCGACGGATGTGCCGTGTCTCGATACATGCAGAAATAAATTTTCTGATAAATTTGGCATTACAACTGCATTAGGTGGTGATTTTCATTAGCGAGCAAGAACTGGCGGAACAGAAGTCGAGCAAGGGAGAATCCTTTTTGAAGGGAACCTTTATCTTAACGGTGGCAGGGTTTGTAGTCAAAGTCATCGGATCGCTCAACTGGATCTTTGTTTCACGCATCTTGGGCGGCGAAGGCATCGGTCTTTATCAGATGGCTTTTCCTATTTATTTTTTTGCCATGACTGTTTCGCAGGCAGGCGTTCCGGTTGCGATATCTATTATCACCGCTGAACGCGTTGCGATAAAGGATATCTTCGGAGCAAAGCGCGTCTTTCGAATTTCGATGCGCCTGATGTTCTTTACAGGGCTGTTCTTTTCCGTCCTGACGTATTTTGCCGCAGGTTGGTTGGTCGATTATCATATCATTCGTGATTCGCGCGCCTATATGTCGATGATAGTGCTGGCACCGACCGTTTTCTTTGTGACATTTCTTGCCAGTTCGCGTGGGTATCTCCAAGGCTGGCGCGCATGACCCCGACAGCGGTTTCGCAGATTGTCGAGCAGCTTTTTCCGCGTCGTTACGATGATTCTCCTTGCCAGCTTACTTCTTCCGTGGGGGATTGACTATGCAGCGGCAGGCGCGTCTCTGGGTGCGCTTGCCGGTGCTGTCACAGGACTTGTCGTATTGATCTACTTCCATATCAAGTTAAATCGCGATATTGCGCGGGATTATGGAAAAGATATCCAACCGCTCGCACCAGACAAGTGTGAATCGCTGTGGAAGATCATTCGCCGCATCTTTATGCTGTCACTTCCTGTTTCTGCTGCAAGTATCATGCTGCCTGTCGTGTCAAATCTTGATCTCATGATCGTGCCGCGCGCCTTGAGGTTGCTGGTTACAGTGTCAGTGAAGCGACAGAGCTTTTTGGTTATCTAACGGGGATGGCAGTGCCTCTGGTCAATCTTGCCTGCATCATCACGGCATCCATGGCGATGAGCATTGTTCCGGCAATTTCGGAAGCAAGGGCGTTGAAGAACAGCAAGCGCGTCTTTAATCAGACAGCGGCTTCCGTCCGCATTTCAAATTTTGTCTGCTTTCCTGCGTTCGTTATTGTCTTTGTTCTTGCTACTCCGATTGCGTCGCTTATCTACAATGCGCCGAATGCAGGTCCTGCTGTGATGATCTCTGCTGTCAGCATTGTGCTCCTCGGCCTTCATCAGGTATCGACAGGTATCCTGCAGGGACTGGGACACCCGACGATCCCGATGGTGAACATGATTTTGGCGGCGATTGCAAAAGTCATCCTCAATTGGGAGCTTACGGCACTGCCCTTCCTCGGCATCATGGGGGCCGCATGGGCGACTGCTGCAGATATGGGGGTTGCAGCCTTTATCAATCTCTATTTCATTCACAAATTCATCGGCTACCGCATCGAGATAGGACAGCTGCTGAAAACCGTTTTTTTCTGCCGCTATCATGGCGGGCTTTGTATGGGCGTTCTACCATTACACATTTCTATGGTGGCAGGTCGGCGCACTTTCCACCTTAGGCGCTGTTTTCATCGGTCGCATTGTCTATGTTGCGGCGATGCTTTTGTCCGGCGGCCTCTTAGAAGAGGATTTGGTACGGATACCGATGATCGGGCGTATCGGTATCCGTCTCCTTCGTCGTGTTGGTGTATTTAAGGATGGAGCACAGTGAGAGAGTTTATACTTTTTTATAACCCCGTCTCTGGTCATGCGGCTTTCAAAAAGAAACTCGACTGGATGATCGACGCCTTTCAGAAGCGCAATATGATCTTGATTCCGTATCGCACGCAAAAAGAGGGCAATCAGGATTTTATAGAATTCGTCCGTGAAATTCAGCCGGAAGGGCTCGTTGCTGCCGGCGGCGATGGCACTGTGCACGAAATGGTCAACTTGATGATGCACCACGATTTGAATTTGCCGCTCGCCATCGTTGGGAGCGGTACTTCGAATGATTTTGCGACATACCTCCATATCAACGAGGATATGGAGCGGTATTTTGACCGAATTGCCGCTGGCACGACGCGCAGAATCGATCTTGGGCGCGTGGGAAAAACGTACTTTATCAACGTCGCAAGCGCTGGCTCTATGACATCGATCGCACATGAGGTCGATGCGCGGCTGAAGAATGCCATGGGAAAGATGGCGTATTATCTCAAAGGCATCGGTGAAATTCCGAAATTTCATTCCTTTTTGCTCAACGTTATCGCAGATGGCATAGAATATACGTTGGATACGTTTATCTTTGTCGTGTCCAATAGTGCTGTCGTAGGCAGCATGAAGAATATTGCACGAGATGTTTCGGTCAGCGATGGCAAGCTAGACTTTCTCGCCGTTAAAAAATGCAGCATTCCGAAGTTGATGACCGTAACGGCGAATCTTTTAGCGGGAAAGCCGATTTCTGATAAAGATTATGTCGTACATATTCAGGCAAAGCACTTTATTATTTCCTCTCCAGAGACACTAGAAAGTGACTTAGATGGTGAGATAGGTCCAAGGCTTCCGCTAACCATCGAGACAGTGCATAAAGCCATATCGCTCTTTGCTTAAAACAGTAAACAGAAGGATTGCACGCATTTGGTGCAATCCTTCTGTTTTAGGTGTATGATATTAGACAATCGTCACTTATTTTTTCTGACCTAAGAAGTAGGCGACAAATTGCTCGGCTGTTCTTCCGCTTCTTCCGCTATGTGTCATCTCCCAACGGACGCCTGCAATACGAAGTTCTTCAGGTGAAAGGTTGATTCCCACCTTCTTCAGCTTATGGTCGATGATGGCAAGGTATTCGTTCTGATCCGGTGCGTAGTAATGGATGACGAGACCAAAGCGATCGGAAAGCGATATCGTCTCATTAATGCTGTCGTCGAGATGAACCGCATCTTGTCCTTCGGGGCGATCGCTCCAGTTTTCACGGATGAGGTGGCGACGATTGGACGTTGCATAGATCAAGACGTTTTCCGGGCGCGTTGAAACGCCGCCTTCGATGGCAGATTTCAGATACTTGTATTCTGCATCGGATTCTTCAAAGGAGAGGTCGTCGAGAAAGATGATAAAGCGCTTGCTGGCAAAGTCGCGAAGTGTCTCCATGATAGAGGGAAGATTCTTTCAGCTGCGTCTTCTTGAGCTGGAGAAGACGCAGTCCCTTTTCATAATAGCGAACGGCAAGTGCTTTGACGCCGGAAGATTTGCCTGTGCCGCGTGAGCCAACGAGCAGCACATTATTGGCAGGCTTATGCGCGACGAATGCTGCCGTATTTTCTAAAAGCTGTTCTTTTTGATGCTCGTAGCCGATGAGGTCGTCGAAATTCATTGCCGTAAAGTGAGGAATGCCGACAAGCGTCTTATTGGCATCGTCCCAGCAAAAGGCTGCATAGGAAGCAATGTCACCATAGCCGTATTTCTCATAGTAAGACAGCAAGGCATGTTCATAATCTTCTGGCGTGGCAGCGTTCTCTAATTTTTTAGCAAGATAGGAAGATGCCTCTGTAGAAAGTGGATTTGTCGGCTGGTAGTTCTTAAGAAACGGGACGGAAAGGAAGTCCAGTTCTTCTCCATTTAGATAAGGGAAAAGACACTGCATATCATGCAGGAAAATTTCCTTCAGGCTTTTGCCAATCTTGCCATTTTCACGCTCGATGATCGTATTGACAATGTTTTTATCGTGGACGAGATGGTAAAGTATGACAGCGCGAAGCACATTGCCGGACAGCCCGACCGCCTCTGCTCGGTTGATGAGTGCAGAAACGCACGCACCTTGATGTCTTCCATTCAGAGCTTCCTCTAAAAGAGCGAGTTCAGGAGCGTCTAAGAGATTGCGGCAGGCGATGAGTTTTGATAGAGATTCCTTATTTGGCATGGTAATTTCCTTTCTATCCTAGGATAAAGCCTTGAAAAAGCGCGGCGAATGACTGAAGTCACTTTCTAAAGTAACAGACGGCAGTGCCAAAGAGCGTAGCCATGACGTTTCTGTATCAAGAAGCATCATCTTTTTGCGGCACGGTCAGAGCATCTGCCCGGCAGTATTTGTCTCGTGGAAGAAAGCTGGTCGTTTTTGTGATGAGCGGGCATTTACTATGCGCCGCGCATGCATGCAACAGCTTGCTGCCGCGCGTATTTAAGGCAAGGATTCTTGCATAGCCAGGACCTGCTTTTGTGAAGGCATGCATCGTATGGGTTTTTATATCAAGCAAAAGGTAGATCAGCAGACGACGGATGCGGCTGGTCTGGTATCGCTTCGTTGCCATGAATTCAAGAAGCTCTGTAAGAGAAGATGACTGCTTTGCTGCGCGAATCAAGCGGTTTTCAATGCCTTCGCGAAAGCCGTAGAGCGAAGAAAAGTCCATCTGCCGTGCGTGTGTCATTATCGCATGCAGCAGGGGGCGAAACAACCGTTTCGTATCTGCAAGTTTTTCAGGCACGTACTTCTTCAGCATTTGAAGGGTTCTTGTTGTCGTCATCTCTTCAATGTCCGTCCATACTATAGGAGAGCGGTCAAGAGCATGACGGATGGCAGATGCACTTGCTAGACGAGAAATGGTAAGATTGTGGAAACCACTGCCTTTGCGCGGAATGAGAAGCGGCTGGATTGTTTTTCCATCCTTGGCTTCATACCTTGATAGAGCACGGAGATATTCAATGGCGAGAATGTTGTTCGGCGCAGCAAGGACTTTTTCGGTGATACTGCACTGCGCGATGAGAACGGTACTGAGTGCTGCTGCATAAGATATGCCGGTCGTTAATCTTTCGTGCAAGCTTCCTTTGGGTACTTGGCCTATCGATGGTGTCGGCGATTCGCTTCAGAAGTTTTATATCTCTGCATTCAGCGCCAAAGGCAAGTGCATCAACGCAGCCGAGTGCTGCGAGGAGCGATACGCCGCCGCGTGCAAAGTCCTGTGCACTTCGGCAGGCAAAGGCAAAGGGAAGCTCGATGACGAGGTCGACACCGCCAGCTATCGCCAATTCTGCTCGATGCCACTTGTCAAGGATTGCTGCTTCGCCGCGCTGCGTAAAACTTCCGCTCATACAGGCAACAATAGCTGCACCTGGATACTGCTTTCGAATGCAGTCTATTTGATACGCGTGTCCGTTATGAAAGGGATTGTATTCTGCGATAACGCCGACAACATACATCGAAATCGGTGCCTCCTTTTAGGTAACATTACTAGTTTAGCAGATAGCAGGATTTTCGTCCACCCCAAATAGAAGTCTTGTTGAATTCCATCCGTGCTTTCTTGAGATTCCCTGTTTTTCTGTGGTATACTGATACAGAGTTTTTACAAGAAGAGGACGATTTCATGAGCAAAGGCATAGTCGTTGTTGCGATGAGCGGGGGCGTAGACAGCTCGCTCACGGCAGCACTCTTAAAGGATCAGGGGTACGAGGTTATCGGTGCGACAATGCGCCTTTCGGAGCAGAGTCGTGATATGGAGGAAGAAGATCGCGGCTGCTGCAGTTTGAAGAGCATCGACGACGCCCGCCGTGTTGCCGATGTGATCGGGATTCGACACTATGTACTGAATTTTAAGGAAATTTTTCAGGAAAAGGTCATCGATTATTTTCTTGACAGCTATGCAAAAGGCGAAACGCCGAACCCCTGTATCGCCTGCAATCGCTACATCAAATTCGAAGGCTTGATGCAAAAGGCTAAGGAACTCGGTGCAGACTATCTGGCAACAGGACACTATGCGCGGATCGAGCAGGAAGGGACGCACTTTTTGCTAAAGAAGGGGCTTGATGACACGAAGGATCAGTCCTACGCACTCTATCATCTGAAGCAGGAAACGCTCGCGCATTTTCTTCTGCCGCTGGGCGACTACACGAAGCGATATACGCGGGAGCTTGCGGAAGGATATGGTCTTCCTGTGGCGCATAAACCGGACAGTCAAGAAATTTGCTTTGTCCCGCATGACGATTATAAAGCCTATCTGCAGGCGAAAATACCAGAAGCACTGAAGCCGGGCGATATTTGTGACAGCAAAGGCCGTGTGTTGGGGCATCATCAAGGGCTTCCCTTTTACACGATTGGGCAGCGAAAAGGATTGGGCATAGCTGCAGAAAAGCCGCTTTATGTCCTTCGCTTGGATGAAGAGAAGAACCGTATCATCGTGGGCGGCAATGACGAGATCTATACCAAGATATTTTACGCTAAGGATCTCAACTGGATTGCCTTCGATTTCTTGGATGCGCCTTTATATACATCGGCAAAGATTCGCTACGGGAAACGGGAAGCACCGGCGCTGGTCGAGCCTTTGGAAAGAGATACCATAAAAATTACATTTGACAATCCTGAGCGAGCGGTGACACCCGGGCAGTCTGTAGTATTTTATGAAGGGGATACCGTCGTCGGCGGAGGAACGATCATGAATTCTAGAACTATGATGAGCAAAGGATAATTTTTATGACGCTTGCATCAAATTATGAAACGGTCGGCATATTGTATGATATTGAAAATGCACCTTTTGAGATGTTGAACTATACCTTGGGGAAGGCCCGGCGGTATCAGCCGTGTAGAACCATCGTAATTTCGGATTGGGATGCGCGTCCGGATCAGAAACGTTGGGAAAAACTTCTGCGCCGTCCAGGCTTTACTTTTCGACAGATCAATCGCACGTATTTTGGAAAGAATTCTCTTGATTCTGCGCTGTATGACTCGGCAAAAATCCTTTATAAAGAAGGCGTCAGACGGTATTTTGTCATTACGACAGATTCTGATTTTGTAAAGATCGCTGAGTTATTGAACTCCGAGGATAAATCCTACATCATAGGCATTGGAACAAAGCAGGCGAGCGAAACACTGCGAAATGCTTATGATGAGTTTT
The DNA here is from genome assembly GCA_916439735.1 of uncultured Mitsuokella sp. GTDB lineage: Bacteria > Bacillota > Negativicutes > Selenomonadales > Selenomonadaceae > AWVT01. Next base: position 702,653 of record CAKAIG010000002.1, on the reverse strand, counting down.
TGGTCTATCCGCCGGAGGAAAAGAAAAAGCCTGCGGTTAAAAAAGTAAAAAATAGCGAAGGCGAAAAGACAGAAAAGAAGAAGTCTGAGAAGAAAGTCAAAGAAGAGGGAACCGTAAAAAAATAGCTAAGAAGAAGGAGACAACTGCTAAGAAACAGCCGTCAAAAACTGCGAAGAAGGTTCTGTCGACGTTGACGGTCAACCTTCCTAAATCTCTGTATAGTTCGTTGGAAAAACGAATGGAACATGAGGGCGTACCGATGAATGAACTCGTGACGTATCTTTTGATGCGCGGCATGATGAACGAATAAGAACTTAGGCTATATACACGATAGGGAGAACATATGAAGCGCGAAGAACTTGTCTTATTTTATAATTTCAGGGATGAAGCGATATTGACGCTCGCCAGAAAGACCTTGCATAAAATGAACATCAAGACGAAGGTGCTGAGGGAGTCCGATTGGAAAGAAAAGCTCGGATTTTTACTTGGAATGCATGGCTTTCAGCCGATGCATAGCAGCGAGCCAGCAGATGCCTTTTCTTTTCCGCACGAAGTCATGATCTTACAAAATGTATACAAGAAGAGGCTGGATAATGTTCTCCTTGCGCTAAAGCAAGCCGGTGTTCCGCATATTAAGTTCAAATCTGTTGTCACACCGTTTAATACGCTTTGGACACTTCGTCGCTTGTGCGAGACGATGCAGAAAGAACATGGAGTCATCACTAAAGGCACAGCGATAGACAGTGTCAAACATAGAGAAGGAAAGAGTTAAGAAGATGAAGCAGGATCCGACAGATAAGACTGTGCTGCTGTCTCCTCAGTATCAGCGGTCACAGAAACGAAGTGATAATCTTGAGGATACACAGCCTCTTCCCATTGTTTCAGAAAGCCGCCCGATTGATCCTCCATTTCCGCAAACTGGAGGAAATGGAGAGAATTCTTTCGGAAAAGACGATAAAGGGAATAAGCGATCGTCCAAGAAGAAAAAATTTTTCCTCTTGCTTGTGGGATTCATTGCGGCCGTTCTTATTGGTACGCTGATCTTTTTCCTCTCTTCATACGTCCCGTGATAAAGAAACAGCATATCAGGATCAGCAACAGGCGCTGGACGATAAAGAAAAAGATTATGAAACAGAGCTTCGTGATTTGAATAAGAAACGCGAACAGCTGCTGCGCGAGCAACAAGAGTTAAGGGAAAAGGAAAAATCCCTTCAGGAATCGAAGAGCTTTCTTTCCGGGAAACTTGATTCTATTACAGCGGAGCAAGAAGACAGCTCTACGGCACAAAAAGCTTATGGATAAAGTGACGGGAAAGGAAAAGAAACGTCAGCAAGAGGCAGACTCTATACAGCAGGCATCGAACGCAAAGGATTCAGAACTTGACTCTCTAAAAAAAGCGATGGAAAATTCCGAGAATTCCTTGGATATGATTGACACAAACATTCAGCGTGTAAAAAGGCTTGAAAAGTGAAGCAGAGAGCATTCGAAATAAAATAGAACAATCCTATCAGAATTCAGATACAGGTGCACTTTCTTCAGCACTTCAAGGAGCCAAAATTCTATTGCAGTCGGTGCAGAACTTCATCGGAAACTAACCAATAGATATAGGGGTTATGGATGCGTCGATATTTTATCATAGTGTGTTTGTTTTTGACCGCAGGCATCTTCTTTGCTGCTGTCTTGCTGTATCGGTTCGATGTCATGCCGATGGAAGGTATATTACAAGGTTCTGACACGATTGAACTCAGCTCAGTGGGGAATCCGCCGAAAGAAACATACGCGCATGTAAAGAAAGCTGCGGAAGGCTTTAATGACTTCCTAAGTGAAAATTATGGCATACGCCTTTTAAAAGGGCGTGCGTCTCTATCTGACGGCGACGGATTCTGACTACAGAAAGACGCTGGAAAAAGAGTTTCGCATCGACAAGCAGGAAAGCAGTGAGATAGCAAAACTATCCGGCGGTTGGAGCGGCGGCAGTCAGCATATTACTGTCATCAATGCGGCGGCAAATGTCATGCGAAGTTACAATGAAAGTATCGCAACGACAGGACATGAGCTTTTTCATCAGCTACAGTATGAACTGAGCAAAGGGAAGGATACCGATGACAATAGCCTGTTTTGGCTGGACGAGGGATCTGCCGATTACATCGGTGCTCATTTTGCCGAATCTCTCGGCGGCAAATCACGAGAAAGATGGATCGAGGATGTCAAAGATGAGTTGCTTTTTGCCAATATGACAGCAAAGCCGGAAGAGATGCAGCATTTAGATCTAGAAGCAAGAAAAAAAATCATGGGGAAGGAATATCACTCGTATCAAGTTGCCGACCTCATGACATGGTATCTCTTAACGTTTTATGCAAAAGAGGACGGATCACAAAAACTGATTTCCTATTACAAGGCGCTTTCAAGCGGTAAAGATGGAAAAATTGCTTTCCAAGAAGTTTTCGGCGTGTCACTTGAAGAATTTCAGCGTGCGTTTTCTGCCTATTGGGAAGCAGAACAGAAAAAACGCATGCAGCTTTCCTTTTTTTCAGGAAATGTTGGAAAAGAGAGCGCCAGTGCATGGCAAGATCAGTTTGAAATGAGCGTACGTTTCATAGAAGCGCAGGTTGGCACGATCTTTCGCGGCAGCTATTCTATCTACTGGGCACAAGATGCAGACGACATGAAGAATATCTTAACAAAAGTCGGCGGTGTTTCATCCAAAGATGCTGCGAAGTTTTCTGCACGAAGCCTATGGTTTCAGAACGCTTCAACTATCGTGATCAACACAAAAGGCCTCACAGACCATCATCAACAGGTCTTTACCATGGGAACTCTTGCTATGCGTCTTTTTCTGGCACAGCAAATGGGGGACGGCGATCAAGATATCGCATGGCTGACGCAAGGTCTGTCCTATGCTATGGGGACAAGACGCGTTCTTAGTGAAGGTTATGGAATAGAAGACGGTTATCAGCGTACATGGGAAAATGAGCTGAAGCAGAGTACCTCAAGACTGGATTTATCCAAGATGGAAACATCCGAGGATGCCTTAAAGTCAGCGGGCAGCGGTAAGGACGATGAACGAGCACAGCTGCTTTCGGAATTAGCCGTTTGGATACTGACAAAAAATGGCACAGATTGGTCTTCTGCCCTGCAGTGGGCACGGCAGGTTCGTCAAAAAAAGGATAAAGCTGTCGCCTTTCAATCTGTGTATGGCATATCTCTGCATACTTTTTATGCAGAGATGGCAAATAGGATTCGATGATTTTACCTGTTATGAAAGAATACTCAGAGACGGCGAAAATATTGAAGGAAATATCATGAAATGGTATAATCGCCTGGTTAGAAATAGGGAATTATGATACAGATACGAGGTAAGGTTTGAAGCAGAAGAAACGTGTAAAATTTCTTATCTATGGATGTCAGATGAATGTGAGCGATGCGGAACGGATGGAGGGACAGCTTTCTACCATCGGGTATGAGCCGACAGAACATATGGAGAAAGCAGATCTCATCCTTATTAATACCTGCTGCGTTCGTGAGACAGCGGAGGATCGAGTCTATGGCAAGATTGGCGAAGTGAAACATCTGAAGAAAAAGAATCCAAACCTTATCTTTGGTGTTACGGGATGTATGGCGCAAAAGGAAGGCGAGGCACTCATCAAGCGTGCGCCCCATATTGATTTTGTGTTGGGGACAAACCGCGTGCATACACTGCGGGATATTGTGCGCGAAATTGAGCAGGAACGCGGACATCGTGTAGAAGTTGGAGAAATGGAGACAGATCTGTTAGAAACAGATGCTCCCGTCGTCCGTGCGTCAAAACTTTCAGCATTTGTGCCGATCATGTACGGGTGCAATAACTTTTGCACCTATTGTATCGTGCCGTACGTTCGCGGGCGCGAGCGCAGCCGTTCGGTGGAGAACATTGTTCATGAAGTAGAGAAAGTCGTGGCGGATGGCTGCCGCGAGGTGACACTTCTTGGACAAAATGTAAATTCTTACGGACTGGATCGCGAGGAGAGCGGCGCGAGTTTTGCAGAGCTCCTTCGGTGTGTGGACAATGTGCCGGGCATCCGACGCGTACGCTTTATGACATCGCATCCGAAAGATCTTTCGGATGATGTGATTGCAGCAATCCGAGACGGAAAATATCTTTGCCGGCACATTCATCTTCCGGTGCAGTATGGGTCGAATCATCTCTTAAAGAAGATGAACCGCCGCTATACGGTGGAAAGTTATCGCGCACTCGTTGGGCGAATTCGCAAGGCATTGCCGGATGCGAGTCTGACGACAGACCTTATCGTAGGGTTTCCAGGAGAGACAGAAGAGGATTTTTGCTGAAATGTTGGCTTTTCTAAAGGAAATCCGCTATGATTCGGCCTATACGTTTATTTATTCCAAGCGTTCGGGAACGCCGGCAGCGGTGATGGAAGATCAAGTACCGGATGCTGTTAAGCACGAGCGTCTGGAAAAACTGATGGTTGTGCAGAATGCGATCAGCCGAGAGATCAATGAAAAACTTCTTGACGCAACATTCGAAGTTATGGTGGAAGGGCCTTCAAAAGAATGATCCGAAGGTATGGACGGGAAGGACGGAGACAAATAAGATTGTACTTTTTCCGCACGAAAAGGAGGCTGCAGGCGAATTTGTGCGTGTAAAAGTTACACAGCCACAGACGTGGGTGCTAAAAGGTGAGCGGGTATAGAGCTCTATGTGAAAGACTTACCGTTGCAAGGCATGCACGATGAAATTTTACAAACATCAGGAGGTGCAAAGTGGGAAAGCGGGATACGGCAGTAACGCCGATGATGCGGCAGTATTTAGAGACAAAAAAGGAAAATCCGGGGACAATTCTTTTCTTTCGTCTGGGTGATTTTTATGAGATGTTCTTTGAGGATGCGAAGCTCGTTTCCAAGGAACTGGGGCTGACACTGACGAGCCGCAGCAAGAATCCCGAAGAAGCACCGATGTGCGGCGTACCTTACCATGCGGCAGAATCCTATATCGAAGATCTCATTAAAAAAGGGTATAAGGTTGCCATTGCCGAGCAGATTGGCGATCCAAAAGCCAAGGGTCTGACAAAGCGCGAGGTTATCAAGGTGGTGACGCCGGGGACAATGATGCCGGACAGTGCATTGACGGACGCGGCGAATAACTACATTGCTCTTGTCTATGGGACAAAGGAGCGCATCATCCTTTCGGGAGCAGATATTTCAACGGGAGAATGTTTTTATGCGATTTATGAAGGAGCTAACCGCCTGCAGTCGCTTTTTGATGAACTCTACCGTCTGATGTTGGCAGAGATTCTCTTGACACCAGGCTTTTGCGATGAAAAGGAACTCATGGAATTTCTTGCTTTGCGGATTCCACATTGTGCGATAACTACATTAGAAGCTGTTTCAAAGAATGTGGAAGATCGTATGGTCGAACATTTTGACGCAGCAAACCGTCCGGCAGATACGGCGGCTAGTCTGGCGATAGCGACCCTTCTCGACTACCTTCATGCGACACTGATGACGGATCTCACGCATCTTCGCTCGCTTATTCGTCTGAATGCTTCGGATAATCTTGTCGTTGATACTTACACGCTGCGAAACTTAGAAATCACGCGAAATCTTCGTGATGGTGGAAAGAAGAATACGCTTTTCGGCGTGCTGGATTTTACAGAAACACCGATGGGGACGCGCCTTCTTCGAAAATGGCTGGAATATCCACTTCGTTCCATTCCCTTGATTAATCGGCGTCTTTTCGCCGTAAAAGAAATGGTCGATGGCTTTACACTGCGCAGTGAAATACGTAGTACATTGAAGGATGTTTACGATCTGGACAGACTTTTAACACGCATTGAGATAGGTACGGCAAATGCCCGCGACCTCATTGCACTCAAGGTGTCGCTTCTTTCACTTCCTCATATCAAGAAGCATCTTGTGGATGTCAATGCACAGGCACTGAAAGATGTTGCAAAAGGCATTTCTCTTTTTGAAGATATGACAGAGCTTTTAGAGCGTGCGATTGTCGATGACCCAGGGCTTACGGTGCGTGAAGGCGGTATTATAAAGCTAAATTTCAACGAGGCGCTTGATGATTATCGGCGCATAGCGCATGACAGCAAGGCCATGCTTCAAAAGATAGAAGAGCGCGAAAAGAAAGAGACAGGTATCAAGGCGCTGAAAATTGGTTATAATAAGGTGTTTGGCTACTATATCGAGGTACGCAACAGCGGGACAAATCTTGTGCCGGAGCGCTATATTCGCAAGCAAACACTGGCGAATGCGGAGCGTTACATCACGGAAGAACTGAAGGATTTTGAAACGAAAATTCTTGGCGCACAGGAAAAGATTGTAAATATCGAATACAATCTCTTTACAGAAATTCGAGAGAAAATCAAGGGCGTGCTTCCGAAGATGCAGGAGACGTCTTCCGAGATTGCAAAGCTTGATGTCCTGCAGGGGTTGGCAGAAGCAGCTAGCCGCTATAATTATGTCTGTCCGAAGATGTTGACATCGGGAGATATCGTGATTCATGACGGCAGGCATCCGCTTGTCGAACGCATTTTGATGCGCGATCTCTTTGTGCCGAATGATACGGAACTCAACCATCGCTCGGATGAGATCCTGTTGATCACAGGGCCAAATATGGCGGGCAAATCGACGTATATGCGGCAGACGGCGCTTATCACGCTTATGGCACAGGCAGGTTCCTTCGTTCCGGCGCGAGAGGCCGCTGTCACGCCGGTTGACCGCATCTTCACGCGCATCGGTGCAAGCGATGACCTCGTGAGCGGACAGAGTACCTTCATGGTCGAAATGAATGAAGTCGCGCAGATTTTAAAATATGCGACGAAAGACAGCCTCGTTATCCTTGATGAGATTGGCCGCGGTACGAGTACATACGACGGCATGAGTATTGCACGCGCCGTTATCGAGCATATCGAAAAAAAGATTCACGCCAAGACACTTTTTGCGACGCATTACCATGAACTGACAGATTTAGAGGATGATAAGATCAAAAATTTCTGTATTGCAGTAAAAGAGCGTGGTCATGAAGTTGCATTCCTCCGCCGCATTGTGCGCGGCTCCGCCGACAAATCTTACGGTATTCATGTTGCACGTCTTGCAGGCCTTCCTAAAGTTGTTACAAAGCGAGCAGAAGACATCCTTGCGGAGATGGAAAAGAATGGTGCGTCGTCTGCAGCAGCTGCACCAGCGGCAAGGTCGAAGGGGAAAAAGGAAGAGGCGCCCGCGCTGTCTCTTTTTACCGATACGCTCCGTGACGAGCTTTTAAAAGTTGACGTCATGACGATGACGCCTCTTGAAGCTCTGAATGAACTCAGCCGCTTGCAGAAACAGGCAAGAGGAGAGGCGGGGATTTCATGAGTGACATCCATGTGCTGGATCCAACGACTGTTAATAAGATTGCAGCGGGCGAAGTTGTCGAGCGCCCGGCTTCTGTCATCAAAGAACTGGTTGAAAATGCGATGGATGCAGGAGCAACGCAGATTGAAGCCGAGGTTATGGCGGGCGGCACGAGCTTCATGCGCGTTACAGATAACGGCAAAGGGATGACCGAAGCTAATGCGAAACTCGCCATAGAGCGCCATGCGACGAGCAAGATTCGTGAGGCATCCGATTTAAATACCATCTCGACACTCGGTTTTCGCGGTGAAGCACTGCCGGCGATTGCATCGGTTTCACGATTCCTCCTGCAGACACGCCCGAAGGGCGCAGATCTTGGAACACGCGTATCCATCACAGGCGGACGTGATACAGAAGTCTGCGAGATGGGCTGTGCGCTTGGTACAACGGTACAGGTCGAGGATCTTTTCTTCAACACGCCGGCTCGTAAGAAATTTCTAAAGACACGGCATACCGAAGGGTTAAAGATTTCGGGCTTTTTGACACGCCTTGCCCTTTCCCGCCCGGCTATCGGTTTTCGCTATATCAGCAACAATCGAAGTTCTCTCGTTACACCAGGGAATGGCAATCTTTACGATACGATCGGTGCTATCTATGGCACAAATGTCGCAGAAGCGCTCATCGCTCTTTCTTTTGAAACAGAAGATTTGAAGATTACGGGCTTTATCACAAAACCTTCGATGCTGAAAGGAGGTCGTCAGTGGCAGACGTTCATCGTCAATGGGCGCACGATCGAGAATCGTGCGATTGCCAAGGCCATCGACAATGCCTATAAGGCGTTGATTCCAAAGAGCGGCTTCCCGCTTGCTGTACTCTTCATCGAAGTTCCGCAGCGGACGATTGATGTCAACGTGCATCCACAGAAGACAGAGATGAAGTTTGAAGACGAGGGCCGCATATTTAAGGGGGTTTATAAAGCCGTTATGGATGCCGTGCGCCCGGCAGAGCATGATCTTGGAGAGATGGCTGCACACGTTGACCGACCAGAGCGATTTAGCAAAACGATGGAGTTCGTTCCGGCAAAGTCCACTGCTGCAGCGCAAGAAACATTAAGTCATCTGGAAAATTCTGAGAGTCTTTTGAATAAAGCAGACGAAAAGTCTTCTTCATATTCAATAAGAAAATCTGGAGATGCTCCAACGACAATATATGAAAAAGTGTGTTCGTCGTATGCGGCAGATCCCAGGTCTTGTGCAGCAGAAAGTTCGAACCTTTTACAGACACAGAACCGCGTCCAGGTGCTTCGAAAGAAAGAGGCGGAGGTACTTGGCATTAATAGCCCCCTGTGGCACATTGAGGTCTCTTGAAACGATGGCAAAGGGCATGAATAAAGGGGGCGTCGTCAGAGAGACAGGTGCGGACGACGTTTTTGTCTATGCGGGAAGTATTGTTCCCATCGGACAGGTCGACCTCACATACATCGTTGCGCAGGATAAGACGGGGCTGTATATCATTGACCAGCATGCAGCGCATGAGCGTGTTCTTTTTGACAAGTTTTCAAATCGTGCGGACGATATTCCATCACAGCAGCTTCTCGTACATCTAATTCTTAGCTTTGATGCGAGAGAAACTGAAATTGTTGCAGAGAATCAAGCTTATTTGCTCGTCTCGGTTTCTGTATGGAAGCAGCAGGTGAAAATGAATTTCGACTGATGGAGGTACCTGCAGATATTCCTTCGGATGAAGCGGAAGATGCCATTCGTGAAATTCTCGTTGCTGTGGAAAGACCGTACGCGCGTCTCGCCAAAGGACATTCGTGAACATTGTTTAGCGACGACGGCCTGCCGTGCGGCCATAAAAGCAGGACAGGAACTGAATTTTCGTCAGATGGAGATGCTGTTGAAAGAATTGACAGAGACGGATTTTCCGTATACCTGCCCGCACGGGCGCCCTGACCGTGCTGAAGTTTACGACGGAGAACTGGCAAAAAAATGTTTAAACGGACAGGATTTGGTTTCTAAAGACAGAAAAAGGAGGGAGAGGATGCCAGAGCGACGTCAAGATATTGATGTTCGTGCGTCGGGATTCTCTGCGGTTGCTACGACGGGGCGCAAGTGGTCAAAGAACGCGGAGGAGGCAGCAAAGTGGGCGGCAAAGCATATCAGTATTCCATATACGCGCCGCCGTACGGAATCCATCGATGAGGTGCGCAAGCGCACAGGGGCGACGTTTCTTATCGTTGCTAAGAAGGGAATACTTTACCTTGTTACACCGACAGGTGAGCTTTTCTTTCATCCGAATATGGCGCATCTACGGCTCAAGAATCTGCGTTTTGGCTCTGCGGGAAAGGGCGATCATATGGCAGAAGCCATGGGACTTGCACCTGGTATGTCGGTTCTTGACTGCACGCTTGGTTTTGGTGCGGATGCGATTGTGTCGAGTTTTTCCGTAGGAGCAAAAGGACATGTCGAGGCCTTGGAATCGAACCCGCTTATCGAAGCCGTTGTCAGCTATGGGCTCGCGAACTTTAAAGCGGAAAACTGGCCAATTCAAGAAGCGATGCGAACCGTTCAGACGCATTGCGCGGATGCACTGACGTTCTTGAAGGCACAGGAGAAAGATTCGTTTGATGTGATTTACTTCGACCCTATGTTTCGTCACCCACTTGAAAAGAGTATCAGTCTTTCACCACTGCGAGAAGTTGCTGATATGCGCGCCCTGACAAGGGAGACGATCGAAGAAGCAAAGCGCGTGGCAAAAGCATCGCGTCGTGATGAAAAGAAAATGCAAGGAGTGCGGAATTTATTCGGCTGGGGTTTGAAAAAGGTGGTCGGCGGAACGTACAGCAAGGTACATTACGGTGTGATCGAGCTGTAAGCTTTCAGAGGAGTAAGTATGGCGTTTATTGAAGTCGAGCATGTCTCATATGTATATCATGAAGGGCAGGAGAATGAACATCGTGCCTTAGAGGATATCTCGCTTGCCATTGAGGCAGGTGAGTTCATCGCTATTTTGGGAACGAATGGGTCTGGAAAATCTACTTTGGCGCGTCATCTTAACGGACTTCTGCTGCCAACGGCGGGACGTGTCTGTGTCGATGGTATGGATACGACCGATGTGGGAAAGATCTGGGAACTTCGGCGAAAGGTCGGCATGGTCTTTCAAAATCCAGATAATCAGATTATCGCAGCGATTGTTGAAGACGATGTGGCATTTGGTCCGGAAAACCTCGGCATGGATCCAAAAGATATCCGCGATAATATCAACAAAGCACTGGAAAGTGTCGATATGGCGCATTTTTGCCGCTATGCACCACATCTTCTCTCCGGTGGTCAGAAGCAGCGCGTCGCGATTGCGGGCATACTTGCTATGCAGACAAAGTGTATCGTGTTGGACGAACCGACAGCAATGCTCGATCCAAAAGGACGTGAGGAAGTCCTATCCGTCATCAAAAAGCTTCATGAGGAACAAGGCATTACGGTCATCCTCATTACACATTTTATGGGAGAGGCGGCAGAGGCAGACCGCATCTTTGTCATGGAAAAGGGAAAGCTCATTCGAGAGGGGACGCCACGGGAAATCTTTTCTAAAGCAGAGTACATGCAGTCCTTGGGGCTGGATGTGCCTCGTCCCGCGCACCTTGCCGCGCGCTTACGCGGCAGCGGCATGGCACTTCCGAAGGACGTCCTGACCAAGGAGGATCTAGCAGCGGCTGTACGTACTGCATGGGAGAAATGTCATGGCGATTGAATTACATAATGTTCGCTACATCTATATGAAGGGTTCTCCCTTCGAGCACATCGCACTTGACCGTGTAACACTTACCATCGAAGAGGGAATATTTCTTGCCATTGCGGGGCATACAGGTTCCGGAAAGTCGACGCTTTTGCAGCATTTGAACGGTCTCTTGCATCCGACAGAAGGTGAAGTTCTTGTCGACGGCGTGAATCTTTTGGTGAAAAAAAGCGCGAGCGAGCAAAGCAAAAAGCCGCCGCCCAAAAGGTCGGCATGGTTTTTCAATATCCAGAGCAGCAGCTTTTTGAAGAGACGATTGCAGCAGATATCGCTTTCGGGCCGAAGAATCTCGGATTGACGGATGTAGAAGTAACGGAGCGTGTGAAGGAAGCGATGGCATTTATGCATCTCGACTATGAACGGCTCCGTGAGCGCTCACCATTCTCGCTTAGTGGCGGACAGATGCGCCGTGTAGCAATTGCCGGCGTCCTAGCACTTCATCCAAAAGTATCTCATTCTCGACGAACCGACCGCGGGACTTGACCCCATCGGACGGGAAGAATTGATCGAGACAATGACACGACTGCATAGGGAAAAGCATACGACGATTCTTTTTGTTTCGCATAATATGGATGATATTGCAGAACTTGCTGATAAAGTCGCAATTCTTGCCAATGGAAAAGTGCAGGCATTTGCATCACCAAAAGAAGCGTTCTTAGACAAAGATATGCTTGCAGATGCAGGGCTGAAAAGGCCAGAGATGATGGAAATCTGCGATGCAATTCGCGCGGCTGGGATCGACCTTCCCAGAGATGTTCTGACAGAAGATGAAGCATTTTCTGCGCTGATGAAAGCGATGAAGAAGAGGAGGGAAGAATGATGTTATCCGATATCACCATCGGGGAATATTATCCTGGAAACTCAATTCTTCACCAAATGGATCCACGCATGAAGATACTGCTTCTCTTTTTCTTCATGATTGCACTTTTTGTCTTTCATAGTTTTGTTTCGTATGCAGCACTTACAGTCTGTTCTCTCTTTGTCGTTCTGCTCTCGCGTGTTCCCATCAAGATGGTCTTAAAATCCGTACGGCCGCTCTTATGGATCATTCTCTTCACCTTCTTCATTCATCTCCTCTCAACACCAGGTGAATCCATTGGAAAGATATGGATTTTCGATATTACAAAAGAGGGTATACGACAGGGTATTTTTATTTCTTTACGATTGATTCTTCTTATCGTGCTTGCATCCCTTCTGACGTATACGACAAGTCCGCTGAAGCTTACAGATGCACTTGAATCCCTCCTTTCGCCTTTGAAACACGTTGGGGTTCCTGTACATGAACTTTCGATGATGATGACCATCGCACTTCGCTTTGTGCCGACATTAATTGAGGAAACCGACCGCATCATGAAAGCGCAGCAGTCCCGCGGTGCAGATTTTTAATACAGGGAGCATCATGCAGCGAATTCGTGCAGTGATTCCCATCCTTGTTCCTCTCTTTCTTTCGGCCTTTCGAAGGGCAGATGATCTCGCGCTTGCGATGGAAGCACGCTGCTATCACGGAGGAGAAGGGCGCACACAGATGAAGGCACTGAAGATACAGCAACTCGATATTTGTTCGTCGCTCTTTACGGTAACATTCCTTGCGATTCTTGCAGTTTTCTTTTCGATAAATACGCGAATTATTTTCTCCAATGTATAAAAAAATAAAAAGCAGGAAAAATTCTTTTGAAACTAGAAAAATTCTTTTCGAACGAACATCTATCATAGTATAATTCGATACAGAATATAGATATGGTACGTCCTAATGAAAAAGCTTGTGGTCGTATGATTTAGGGAGGCAGTCATGAGAACGCGGAAAACTGCAGATGAGCGTCTTAATGAGATTTTTAGATTACATTAAATCACATCTTAGAGAAAGGGTTATCCTCCTTCGGTGCGCGATATCTGCGATGCTGTCGGATTGAAATCGACATCAACAGTTCATTCTTACTTGGGCATGTTGGAAAAAAACGCGGTATGATTCGCCGCGACCCAACAAAACCTCGTGCCATCGATATTCTGGAGGATAAGCCATGGGAAAACAATGTCGATGTACCGCTTGTCGGTACGGTGGCAGCAGGCGTTCCCGTCCTTGCAGAAGAGAACATCGAAGAAGTCTATTCCTTTCCGCAAGGGCTCGTTGGCACGGCAGATCAGGTCTTTATGCTGCGCGTCGATGGCGACAGTATGATCAATATTGGCATTTTTGACGGTGACTATATTATCGTCCGACCGCAGGATACGGCGGATAACGGCGATGTTGTCGTTGCGCTTGTCAATGGCGATTCTGCGACCTGCAAGCGCTTTTTTTCCGTGAAAAAGACTGCATCCGTCTGCAGCCGGAAAAATGATAGAATGAAGCCTTTTTATGAGAAGAATGTAAAAATTTTAGGTCTTGTTGTCGGTGTCTATCGACGGATGTAATCATTAAATCTTAAATTATTTTTTTATTCTGCTATGATGAAGCGTTATGTTTTCCTTAAAAAGGATACCAATGTATTGAAAAAAAGTTATACAGTTCTCGTATAATAAGAAAGAATTTTTTTAAGAATTGGAAAGGGGCTATTCACCATGGCACGACCGGTTAATTATGATGAAAAAGATTGCAAAAGCTTGAAAAGAAAAATTACAAAGAAAAAAGAAGACATTAAGAAGCTGAAGGGCAGCTTTCAGAGTTGCAGGAGCGCAAGGCAAACGAAGGTGCACAGCAGCTTCAGGAATATATGAAGAAAAATAACATGAGCGCGACAGAAGCGCTTGCGATTCTTGCAGAAGTCAAGGGCTAAGTGCACATGAAAAGAGCCGACTGCTACGTGTGGTCGGTTTTTCGGCTTTGTCCTTCTGTGGGAACCTTTATTTGCTTAATCTTGACTCTTGCGCTAAACTTAGACTTATGATGGATGAAATCACTCGAAGGAATATATGAGGAAATTCGTATTCTGCATCTTAAAGAAAGATTAGGAAATCAATCAAAAAGTTATATGGTTTTACATTGGTTCGGAAAACAGAATTCCCGAGACGGATTCATATGCCTATCTTTTTTCGCATGAAAAAAGCGGAGCACGTCTTTTCTTTCTGGAGAACGACGATGATAACAAGGTGTTTTCTATTTCATTTCGCACGCCGCCGACGGATGATACAGGCGTAGCACATATCGTTGAGCATTCCGTTCTCTGCGGCTCGCGCAAATATCCTCTGAAGGAACCGTTTGTCGAGCTTGTTAAGGGCTCTCTCAACACGTTTCTCAATGCGATGACGTACCCAGATAAGACAATGTATCCCGTTGCCAGCCGCAATGCAAAGGATTTTCAAAATCTTATGGATGTCTATCTCGATGCGGTTTTTTACCCGGCTATGCGAGAAAATCCTCAAATTTTGATGCAGGAGGGCTGGCACTATGAGATTGAAAAATCCGAACGATCCACTTACATACAGCGGCGTTGTCTACAATGAAATGAAGGGAGCGCTTTCCTCGTCGGAAGACCTGCTCGAAAGCTGCATCATGACATCTCTCTTCCCCGATACGACCTATGGCAGGGAATCGGGCGGCGATCCGGCGGCGATTCCGGCGCTCACACAGGATGCATTCATCGGATTCCACAGCAAGTACTACCATCCGTCAAACAGCTATATTTTTCTCTATGGCGATATGGACATAGAGGAAAAATTGAAGTATCTGGATGAAGCATATCTATCACATTTTGATAAGATTCCCGTACCGTCGAAAATCGAGAGACAGAAGCCGTTCACAAAAACGGCAAGGATGCGAAAACCTTATCCGATTGCTACTGGAGAGCAAACGGAAGAAAAGACTTTTCTTGCCAAAAGTTGGCTTGTTGGCGATGTGCTTGACATGAAGACCATGATGGGACTTGAAATCTTAGAGCATGCGCTTCTTCGGACACAGGCTGCACCACTTCGAAAAGCACTGCTTGACGCAAAGCTCGGCAAGGACGTCGATTCGATCTTTGAAAACGAGGTCTTACAGCCATTTTTCAGCATCATTCTCGACAACAGCGATGAAAAATATGCAGAGGATTTCGAGCGTGTGGTGCAAGAGACTTTGGAAAAGATTGTAAACGATGGCGTTGATCGCGAACTTTTTGAAGCTTCGATCAATCTTCTCGAGTTCCGCCTTCGTGAATCGGACTTCGGCGCAACACCGAAGGGGCTTGTCTATGGTATCCGCAGCATGCGCAGTTGGCTCTATGACGGTGAGCCGGAAACAGCGCTTCGCTATGAAGAAAATCTTCATTCGATAAAGGAAGCACTGGATCATGGATATTTCGAAGAACTTATTCGGACGTACCTTCTCGAAAATCCGCATAAGTCGTTCGTCATACTCTATCCTGATACAGAGATGCGTGCCCGCCGCGACAAGGAGCAGGAGAAAAAAACTCGCGAGTATCAAGCAGACAATGTCTGAAAAGGAGATTGAAGCGGCAATCAAAAGCGCACGAGCACTGAAGCAGCGCCAACAGGCGCCAGAGACGGAAGAAGCGCTTGCGAGTATCCCCATGCTTTCGCTTTCTGACATTCGAAAAAGAAGCCTATGATCTGCCGCTGGAAGAGTGCGAAGTTAACGGTGTCAAAGTGCTTTTCAGCAATGTTCCGACAAATGGCATCCTATATCTCACGCTGTTCTTTGACGCACAGACGGTTCCGCAGGAAGATCTGTTTTATCTCTATCTCCTCAGTGATATCTTGTCAGATGTCGACACGGAAAAAAACGCGGCTATGCTGAACTTGCCAATGCAAAAATCTCTTGACGGGCGGTATTTCGATCGATGTTATGACGTATGCAAAAAAAGAATGTACCCTGATTCCTCTTTGCCAAAGTTCCGTGTGAAAGTCAAGGCACTGACGGAAAAGCTGCCGAAGGTCTTTGCTCTTCTCGAAGAGATTCTGACAAAGAGTAGTTTCACGGACGGGAAGCGTATTCGCGCGCTTATTGAGCAGGAAGAGACGAGTATTGCGCTCGGATTGCAACGGGCGGCAAATCAGATTATCGTCTCGCGTCTCGACAGCTATCTGTCGGATGCGGGTGCTTATACGGATGCGGGCATTCTGCCTTTCTACAGTTTCCTAAAGGGTTTCCAAGAGGATTTTGACAACAATTTAAAGAAAATGCAGCAGGTCTTTGCAGGATTGCTCACACGCGTCATCAATACAAATCATCTCATCGCAAGCGTGACGATGGCGGCAAGGGACTACGATGCCTTCGTCGTTCCTTTTAAACAACTGCTGGCATCGCTTTCTAAGAAAAAATTCCCCGTGCAAAAATACCATTGGGAACATAAAGCAAAGAATGAGGGGCTTATGTCGGCCAGCCAGGTGCAGTATGTTGCTAAAGGCGCGGACTACATGCGTCTTGGCTATGCATACACAGGCTCGATGAATGTTCTCATGACGATGCTTCGCTACGATTACTTCTGGACGAAGATTCGTGTACAAGGTGGCGCGTACGGCGCATTTACAAACTTTACCAATACGGGCTTTATGTATTTCGGATCGTACCGTGACCCGCATCTGAAAGAGACTCTGGATGTTTTTGATCGTACCGCAGAATATGTGAAGAATTTCGATGCATCCGACCGCGAGATGGATAAGTTTATCATTGGCACTATGAGTACGGTGGATGCACCGCTCACGCCGAAGATGAAGGGAGAACTCGCCGCAAGCTGTTATCTGCGCGGCTTTACGAAAGCGGATCGGCAGAAGGCGCGCGATGAGATACTGAACACAAGGCAGCAGGATATTCGTAACCTCGCACCGATGATCGATGCCTGCATGAAAGAAAAATATCTTATGTGTCTTTGGTGGGGAAGAAGCGATTCGCGGCGCAAAAGATGTCTTCGGTGAGATAAAGAATGCTTTAGTAAAGTGCTACTTCCCTTGATACTCTGTGATATTCGCTTTTTAGAGAAAGGCGAATTCGCGTAAGTTCATGATTATTATTGAACGAAAAGGAGCGAGCAGTTATAATGAAAAAAATATGTTGCCTCGTCCTTCTACTGTCGGTTTTGGCCTTTGGCAGTTGTTTTGCTGCAGAAAATACCGAGGGAGGCAGCGCAGAGGCAGTTGCCGTCAAGACGGCGGCACATGCCGAAGATCGGCAGGCAGTAAGTGCTACTGATACAAGTGTGAAAACAGATGTGAATAAAGGAGAAAAGAAAATGGTCAAACATATTGCCGTATTTGAAACGACGATGGGAAATTTCAAAATTGAGCTTCTCGACGACAAGACGCCAATTACGGTCAAGAATTTCATCGACCTTTCGAAAAAGGGATTTTACGACGGCGTCATCTTCCATCGCGTCATTGACGGCTTTATGATTCAGGGCGGTGATCCCGATGGCACGGGGATGGGTGGTCCTGGCTACACCATTGAAGATGAATTTCCAAAAGATCTGACCTTTACGGGCGAAGGTATTCTTGCCATGGCAAATACAGGTATGCCGCATACGGGCGGCAGCCAGTTCTTCATCACGTTGGCTGCGACGACGCATCTTAACTACCATCATACGATTTTTGGCAAGGTCATCGAGGGCATGGACGTCGTTCGTTCTATCGGTCATGTCGATACAGATTTCAATGACCGTCCAATAAAAGATGTCGTCATTAAACATATCGAGATCAAAGAAGCGGAATAATGCCTGCTTTTGCCTATATTGTCGAGTGCGTGGACGGCACGTATTATACCGGCTGGACGAATGACCTCGAAAAACGCATGAAGGCGCACAACAGTGGACGCGGTGCAAAGTATACGCGTGCGCGACTCCCTGTGCGCTTGGCGTACGTTGAAGCTTTTGAGGGTAAACGCGAAGCAATGCGCCGTGAAGCTGGCATTAAGAAACTGAAGCACAAGGCAAAACAAATGCTCATTGAAAAGAGTATGGAAGTGGGCAATGAATCCTATCGAGCCATATCACTGGGAACTGTTAAAGGAGTTAATAAGATGGATGACGACAAAAAGGTCATGCTGACCGAAGAGGGATATAATAAACTGGTCGAGAAACTCAACTACTTGAAGAGCGTGCGCCGCATCGAGATTGCAGGGCGCTTGAAGGCAGCCATCGCCTTGGGCGATCTCTCTGAAAACTCCGAGTATGACGATGCGAAAAATGAGCAGGCATTTCTCGAAGGAGAGATTTTGGACCTGGAAGCAAAGATTCGCAACTCGCATATTATTCAGGCGGGCGGCAGCGACATTGTGCAGATGGGCAGTAAAGTCAAGGTTAAAGATGTGGAGTTTGATGAGGAAGAGACCTTTATGCTCGTCGGTTCGACAGAAGCGGATCCGGATGAAGGGAAAAATATCGAACGAGTCCCCACTTGGACAGGCACTGCTTGGGCAAAAGACAGGAAGTAAAGTCACAGTCAAGGCACCAGCAGGCAATATCATTTACGAGATTATGGAAATTCTCGCGTAAGTCGCTTACCTTTGCAGCATGCTTTTTTGCAGCATGCTTTTTTAGCATGCTTTTTGCAGCATTGTTTTGCACAAAAACGCATTGAAAAGCAAACGTGTAAAATATAAAAAGAATGATGGGAGTTTTTATCAACATGGCAAATGAGAAGAAGGGCAGGAAGGTTCACAGCAAGACGAAAATGAAATGATTCGCGTCCGCCATGAAAAAGCTGGAAACATTCCGCAAGCGCGGCGTCCATCCGTTTGGTCATCGCTTTGAAGTAACGGACTATGCTGTTCCTGTGAAGGAAGCGTACGATCATCTCGCTGAAGATGAGGAAGGCGGCGAGGTCAAGATAGCCGGCCGCCTCATGGCAATTCGTGGGCATGGCAAGGCGAGGTTTTGCAACGCTTCGCGATACGACGGGCGACATTCAAATTTACTTTAAGCTCGACGTACTCGGTGAAGAAAAAGTATAAGGAAGAGTTTAGAAAGCTCGACATCGGTGACATCATCGGCATCCACGGTACGATCTTTAAGACGCGCCGCGGTGAGATCACCGTCCGCGTCGATTATTTTGACCTGCTCTCAAAGGCTCTTCGCCCTCTGCCGGAGAAATTTCACGGTCTACAGGATGTCGATATGCGCTATCGTCAGCGCTATCTTGACCTAATCATGAGTCCGGAGGTTCGTGATACCTTCCGTAAGCGCACAAAGATCATCCAGACGGTTCGCAGTTATCTGGACGGCCGCGGTTACCTCGAGGTAGAGACGCCAGTTCTTGCACCGCTCGCAGGTGGCGCGGCGGCGCGGCCTTTTGTCACGCATCACAATGCACTTGACATTGATTTATATCTTCGCATTGCGACGGAGCTGTCATTGAAGCGACTGGTTATCGGCGGCTTTGATCGTGTCTATGAACTCGGTCGTGTCTTCCGCAACGAAGGTATGGATGTTCGCCACAATCCCGAGTTCACGACAATTGAATTTTATCAAGCCTATGCCGACTACAATGACACGATGGACATCACGGAAGGGATTCTTCTCGCCTGTGCAAAGGCGGTTGACGGTACGACAAAAATCAACTATCAAGGAACGGGAATTGATCTCTCGAATATCCGCCGTATTTCGATGAACGATGCTGTCAAAGAGGCGACCGGAAAAGACTTCCTCGCTTGTGAGACTGTGGAAGAGGCAAGAAAGCTCGCTGATGAAGCCGGTATCCCGTATGAGGAGCGCCATGGTATCGGCGGAATTCTCAATCAGGCATTCGAAGAAAAGGTTGAAGAAACATTGATCCAACCAACCTTCATCACGAATCATCCGACCGAGATTTCACCGCTAGCCAAGCGCAATGAAGAAGATCGCGCGTTACAGATCGCTTCGAGTTCTTTATCTATGGCCGCGAGCTTGCCAATGGCTTTAGCGAGCTCAACGATCCAATGGATCAAGAAGGACGCTTCCTGGATCAGCTCAAGCAGCGTGAAGCGGGGGATGATGAAGCACACGTTATGGATCGTGACTACATCACGGCAATGGAATACGGTCTTCCGCCGACAAGCGGTGTCGGCATCGGCATTGACCGTCTCGTCATGCTCCTTGTCGACGCTGCATCGATTCGCGACGTCCTGTTCTTCCCGACAATGAAACCTCTTGCGACGGAAGAATAACTGATTTTTAAGAGCTGCTCTACATGGTAGCCCTTTTCTATTACCACAGGATAGAAAATAATTCTATCCTGTGGTGTATTTACCAGAGAAAGAGAGTCTTTTGAAACCAGAACACAAAGAGGAAATGAAAGCGCGTGCGAGGAATATTGTACCTGAAGTCGCTTATGATGGAACAGCTTATCATGGATTTCAGCGTCAGACACCGCCAGTCGTTGCCGTTGCAAATGTCTTAGAGGATAAATTACAGACGATTTTTGGTGACAGCATCGAACTTGCGGCAGCAGGGCGAACAGATGCGGGAGTACATGCCTATGGACAGGTCGTAAATTTCTTTACCAATGGTTCAATTCCTGTCGAGCGCATTGCGCGGGCGGCCAACAGCCTATTGCCGAGCGATATTGTCGTAAAACGCGCGGCAGAAGGCAGCAAAGCATTCAGCGCACGTCATAGCGCGAAAAAGAAAACATATCTTTATCGCATATATCAAGGTGAAACACCAGATCCTATGCAAGCGCGTTATGCATGGTATATTCGCCCGCGCCTTGATATCGATGCCATGCGGACAGCGCTCACTTTTGTTCTTGGTACGCATGATTTTTCGTCCTTTCGAGCGGCGGGCGGCGCGCTGATGAATCCCGTTCGAACCATGGAAGAAGCGAAACTTATAACAGAAGCAAACGACATCAAAGTCAAGATTACAGGAACGGGATTTCTCTATCATATGGTGAGAAATCTTATTGGGACACTGGTAAATGTTGGCTTTGGGAAACTGACGCCAATGGATTTCGAAGGCATTATGAAGGCAAGAGACAGACAGCTGGCGAGTGCAACAGCTCCAGCCTGTGGGCTTTATCTGATGGAAGTAACATATGATGAAAAAAGCCATTTAGTCGTTGATAAATCGATACGCAACGTGTATACTGTGAAAGACATTTATGTTTCAGCAAAGTGCCTGAAAGCCATTGCTGCATCACAGCGATCAGCTAAAAAGGAGGAATGGCATATAGCAAAGAAAAAAGCGAATATGCCTTAGCAGCACTCGCCTGTACACCAGGACTTGGCAGCCGGCGGCTCACAGCGCTCCTTGCAAAGGAATCTGATGCGACAAAGCTTTGGGAAATGCACGCCGCAGAGCTTTGCTTCTTTCGAGAATTTTCCTTCTAATGTTGCAGAGAGTTTCCGAAAGCTTAAAGCGGCTTCGCCGAACCTTCCTCATGCATTAGAAGAAAAAGTTGTTCGTGCTGGCGCACATCTGTTGACTATCCAAAATTCGACATATCCGAAGATTTTGAAAGAAATCTTCGATCCGCCAGTCGTTCTCTATTACCGTGGGACATTGGTGCCCGACGCTGTGCGCATCGCGATGGTCGGCGCACGAAAGATGAGCGGTTACGGCGAAGCACTGGCGCTTGACTTTGGAAAAAAGCTCGCGGCGGCTGGGCTTACGGTTGTCAGTGGTGGGGCGTATGGTATTGATTCGGCCTCACATAAGGGCGCATTAAAGACAGGGGCGGACGGTTGCTGTGCTCGGGCTCGGGCATTGATGTTGCATATCCCTCGATTAATCGGCGTCTCTTTGAGGAGATTTTTAGCAAAAGGGCGGTGCTGTTCTATCGGAATACGGCCCTGGCACACGACCGCTTCCCGCGTTCTTTCCCGCAAGAAATCGCATCATCAGTGGGCTTTCAAAGGGGACGCTGGTTGTTGAAGCGGCAAGGCATTCTGGTTCACTCATTACGGCAGATCTTGCCATTCGTGAAAACCGCGAGGTCTATGCGATTCCTGGAAGTGTATTGTCTGCGATGTGTGCAGGAACCAACCACTTGATTCAGCAGGGCGCAAAGCTCGTGACAGACGCGGCGGACATTTTAGAAGACTATGGCATCGAACTTGTGCCGGAGATGCGAGCCAAACCAAAGATGGATGCGAAAGAAAGGCAGATTTATCAAGTTCTTTCATTCGACCATGCCATATCCATGGATGAAATCATGATGAGCCTTCCAGATGGCGAGATACCGAATCTCGCTGTTACGCTTTTGAAGATGGAGATGGCAGGGCTTGTCGTGCAGAATGCGTCGCGCGGCTACCGCCGAGCAGAAAGGGAGTGAACGCTTGGCAGTCATAGAGACAAAGGGAATAAAAACACCTGCGAAAAAGACTTCGAAAGCAAAGAGGGCGTCAAGGGCACGGAAGCGTACATTGGTCATCGTCGAATCTCCGACGAAGGCGAAAACGATCGAGAAGTATCTTGGGCAGAAAGTTCATCGTTCGCGCGTCGATGGGACATTTGCGCGACCTTCCGAAAAGCCAATTTGGCATCGACGTGGATCATGATTTTATGCCGAAGTACATCAAATATCCGTGGTAAGGGCGATCTCATCAAAGCTCTGAAGAAAGATGCGAAGAATGCAGAAAAGATCTATCTTGCAAGCGATCCCGACCGAGAAGGTGAGGCGATTGCATGGCATCTCGCACATATTTTCGATGTCGATCCGAAATCGGATTGCCGCATCGTCTTTAATGAGATTACGAAACCTGCAATTCAAGAGGCAGTACAGCACCCGCGCGCGATTGATATGGATCAGGTCGATGCGCGCAGGCGCGCCGCATGCTCGATCGCATCGTTGGCTACAAGCTGTCGCCGCTCCTTTGGCGGAAGGTTCGGAAAGGGCTTTCCGCAGGGCGTGTACAGTCTGTGGCAGTACGCCTTATCTGCGAACGAGAGAAGGAAATAGAAGCCTTTCGTTCTGTCGAATATTGGACAGTCAAAACTAAGCTTCGTCAAGGAAAGCGCCCTATGTTCAATGCGGAGCTCTCTTCTTGTCGATGGCAAGAAGCTAGCGATTGACGTATCGGAAAAGAACTTCAATTTGCCGGATAAAACATCGGCGGAAGCACTGGCAGCCGAACTTGGCAAAAAGCCTCGTTTTCTGTAAGGCAGGGTGAAAGCATAGCGAGCGCAGAAGAAAATCCGTCTGCTCCCTTTACGACAAGCTCCCTGCAGCAGGATGCAGCGCGAAAACTCGGATTCACTTCACGGCGCACGATGATGCTCGCACAGCAGCTTTACGAAGGCATTGACCTTGGAAAGCGCGGCGCAACAGGTCTTATCACGTATATGCGTACGGACTCGACACGCATTTCAACATTAGCACAGGAAGAAGCAAAGGACGTTTATTGAAGATCAGTACGGTGCGGCGTATGTTCCTGAAAAAGCCGCGCATTTATGCAGTCGGAAAGAAAGCACAAGATGCACACGAAGGTATTCGGCCGACGAATATCGCGCTTACACCAGAGGTTCTTGCAGACCATCTGGATCGTGACCAGCTAAAGCTGTACACATTGATTTGGCAGCGTTTTACGGCAAGCCAGATGACGGCTGCTGTTTACGATACACTTGTCCTTACGATTGGTGCAGGACGCTTTACACTGCGAGCTGCAGGCTCAAAGCTGAAATTTGCCGGTTTTACGGCCGTCTATGCAGGTGCAGATGTTACGAAGAAGGGAAAAAGACATTGTTTTGCCGGAGCTTGCAGAAGGAGACGTTTTAACGCTGGAAAAAGTTCTTCCTGAGCAGCATTTCACAGAACCGCCGCCGCGGTATAATGATGCTTCTATTGTCAAGACGCTTGAAGAAAAGGATATCGGCAGACCGAGTACTTATGCGCCGATCATCGAGACGATTCAGGCGCG
This sequence comes from uncultured Mitsuokella sp., assembly GCA_916439735.1. GTDB lineage: Bacteria > Bacillota > Negativicutes > Selenomonadales > Selenomonadaceae > AWVT01. The sequence goes on along the minus strand of CAKAIG010000002.1, from coordinate 678,757 downwards.
CGGTTATGTCCAGCGCATCGACAAGCATTTCCAACCGACGGAGCTTGGTTTTATTGTCGTCGATATGCTTGAGGAATACTTTAAGGATATTGTCGATGTTAAGTTTACGGCGACGATGGAAAATGAACTCGATGCGATTGCGGATGGCAAGGTCGAAAAGAATGAGCTACTTCGTGCTTTCTACAATCCTTTTGAACAGACGATCGAAAAGGCAGATAAAGCTATCGGTCAGGTGGAAATTCCCGTTGAAGTTTCGGATGTCAAATGTGAGCGCTGCGGGCGGATGATGGTCGTAAAGCAGGGACGCTTCGGCAAGTTCCTCGCCCTGTCCGGGCTTCCCGGAATGCCGCAATACAAAGCCTCTTTTGAAAAAAACGGGGGTTAAATGCCCGAAGTGCGGCGGTGAGATTGTCGAGCGGAAATCATCGCGCGGGCGTGCCTTTTACGGCTGTGAGAATTATCCAGACTGCGACTATACGACATGGGATGCGCCGCAGAAAGAGACGTGCCCGAAATGTGGAGCCTTCATGCTTCGCCATCGCTATAAAAACGGTCGTTCACTCGATTACTGCTCGAACGATGCCTGTGAGACCCGCATCGACCACCCTATCAACCAGGAGATTCAAAAAATTGAAGAAGCGTCTGGATGCCAAGCAGACAAAGGCGAAGGCAGAAAAGGCGAAGCGTGAGCAAAAAGATCAAGGATGAGGTATGAAGAAGGTTATTGTTGTAGGCGCGGGACTTGCCGGGGCAGAAGCTGCTTGGCAGGCGGCAAGGCGCTCAGCGCATGTCATACTCATGAAATGCGTCCAACGCGCTCGGATGGTGCACATAAGACAGCAGGTTTTGCCGAACTTGTCTGCAGCAATTCCCGCTTCGCGGGGCGTCTCTGGGAAATGCCGTTGGTGTCCTGAAGGAAGAGATGCGCCGCATGGGAAGTCTAATCTTACAGGCGGCAGACGCGACGAAGGTACCTGCCGGCGGTGCTCTTGCTGTTGACAGGACACGTTTCAGCGACTTTGTCACGGAAAAAATCGAAGCGCATCCGAATATTGAGGTGCGCCGCGAAGAACTGCACGAGATTCCACGCGAAGCGGATGTCGTAACCATCGTAGCAACAGGACCGCTCACAGACGGTGATATGGCAAAAGAGATTGAGACGCTTACCGGCGGTGATTCCCTTTACTTCTACGATGCAGCGGCACCGATTATCAGCGAAGACTCCATCGATATGGATATCTGTTACCGTGCTTCCCGCTATGGAAAAGGTGAGGCAGCCTATCTTAACTGTCCAATGTCAAAAGAGGAATACGATGCGTTTTACGATGCATTGATCTCGGCAAAAAAGACACCGACACATGCTTTTGAAAAGGAAGTCTTTTTCGAAGGCTGTATGCCCGTCGAAGTCATGGCGTCACGTGGGCGCGATACACTGCTCTATGGGCCGATGAAGCCTGTCGGGCTGGAGGATCCAAAGACAGGAAAGCGTCCATATGCTGTCGTACAGCTGCGGCAGGACAATGCAGCAGCAACGCTCTACAATATAGTCGGCTTTCAGACGCATCTTCTATGGCCGGAGCAAAAGCGTGTCTTTTCGATGATTCCAGGGCTTCAACATGCAAACTTTCTCCGCTATGGCGTTATGCACCGCAATACCTTTTTTAACGCACCGAAGCACATGCTTCCAACATATGCATTTAAGAGCGAAAGAGATCTCTTTTTCGCTGGACAAATGACGGGCGTCGAAGGGTATGTTGAATCCGCTAGCTCGGGATTGATGGCGGGCATCAATGCCTATCGTCTGGCAAGCGGAAAGGAACCGCTTATCTTCCCAAAGGAGACCTGTCACGGTGCACTGGCGCATTATATCACGACGAGTGAGGCGAAGCATTTCCAGCCGATGAACATCAACTTCGGCCTTTTGCCAACGATCCGTGCACATGATGAGAACGGTCATTATATCCGTGATAAAAAGATAAAGAAACAGATGGCGGCAGAGCGTGCCCTATCCGTGCTGATGAGGTTTATTCCCTCGTTAGAGCTGTAGGATGATAGGTTTAAAAAGATAGAGACTTTAAATAGAAAAGTAAACATAAGCGGGAGGCTGAACAATGGAAAATCAATTTCATGCAACGACGATATGTGCCGTCCGCAAGGACGGAAAGACCGCAATTGCAGGCGATGGACAGGTGACATTTGGACAGAGCGCCATCATGAAAGCGAATGCGCGAAAGGTGCGCTCGCTCTATCATGGAAAAGTCCTTGCAGGATTTGCGGGTTCTGTAGCCGATGCCTTCACTCTCTTTGAGAAGTTTGAAGAAAAGCTCGAGGCTTACAGCGGCAATCTCGAGCGTGCGGCCGTTGAACTCGCAAAGGATTGGCGTACGGATCGTATGCTCAGGAAGCTTGAAGCCTTGCTCCTAGTTGCAGACAGAGAACGAATCCTCATGCTGTCAGGCAATGGCGAAGTTATTGAGCCTGACGGAGATGCTGCGGCCATTGGCTCGGGCGGTTTTTGCCTTGCGCTGCACGCGCCCTTGTCAAGCATACGGCAATGAGTGCGCGGGAGATCGCAACAGAAGCTCTTTCGACAGCAGCGGACATCTGCGTCTATACAAATCACAATATCTTGGTGGAGGAACTCGACTAAATGGAATATATGACGAGTGACGCTATCGGCGTCAATGAACAGACACCGCGCGAGATCGTCGCGGAACTGGATAAATACATCATCGGTCAGGATGAAGCAAAGCGTTCTGTCGCCATCGCTCTGCGCAATCGTTGGCGCAGCCGCCAGCTTACGGGCATCATGAAGGAAGAAGTCATCCCAAAGAATATCCTGATGATTGGTTCGACAGGCGTCGGAAAGACAGAGATTGCACGTCGTCTCGCAAGGCTGGTTCGCGCCCCTTTTATCAAGGTTGAGGCGACAAAGTTTACAGAAGTCGGTTATGTCGGCCGCGATGTTGAATCCATCATTCGCGACCTGACAGAGACCGCCGTTCGTATGGTGCGCCAAGAGCGCATGGAGAAAGTCAAAGACAAGGCAGAGGAAGCCGCAAAGGAGCGCATCCTCGAGGTCTTCGTTCCCGAGCCAAAGAAATCACAAAATCCTCTCGGCCGCCTCTTCGGCGGTGCAGAAGAGACAGAAGAAAAGAAAGATGAACCCCCGAAATATCAGGCAGGGCGCGACTGGGTAAAGAAGCGTCTAGAAAACGGTGAACTCGAAGACGAGATCATTGAGATTGATGTCGAGGAGTCAAGCCGTCCAATGGTCGGCATGTTCTCCGGTTCAAGCCTTGAAAGCATGGGCGACAATTTGCAGGACATGATCGGCTCCATTATGCCGAAGCATCGCAAAAAACGCAAGGTCACCGTAAAGGAAGCGCGTAAGATCTTCGCACAGGAAGAGGCGGAAAAACTCATCGATATGGATGCCGTTGCAAGCGAGGCTATTCGCGTGACTGAGTATAGCGGTATCGTCTTCCTCGACGAAATCGATAAGGTCGCAGTGAAAAACGGCGCGTCCGGTGCCGATGTTTCCCGTGAAGGCGTACAGCGTGACATTCTGCCGATTGTCGAAGGCTCGACGATTATGACGAAATACGGTCCTGTAAAGACAGATCACATTCTCTTCATTGCAGCTGGTGCATTCCATATGGCTAAGCCATCGGATCTCATCCCTGAACTACAGGGACGTTTTCCCATTCGCGTCGAGTTGAAATCCCTTCGGAAAATCGACTTCGAGCGCATCCTGAAAGAGCCGCAGAACGCGCTCATCAAACAGTATGAGGCACTTCTTGAAACAGAAGGTGTCAAGCTCGACTTTTGTTCAGATGCCATCAGCCGCATTGCAGAACTTGCTGAAAATGTCAACAGCGGAGCAGAGGATATCGGTGCCCGCCGTCTCCATACACTGCTTGAAAAGCTCTTGGAAGAAGTGAGCTTCAATGCGCCGGAACTCGAACAGAAAGAGATTACGATCGATGCTGCCTATGTTGACAAGCGTCTTTCCGATATCGTTTCAAGCCGCGATCTTTCTCAGTTCATTTTGTAAGAATCGTTACGTAGCTTCTTGTAAAGTCTCTGCTTCTTTGTTATACTAAATAGTCAATGAATCAAATTTATGGCTCGTTATCCAAGGTACGGTCTCCCTTTTATGCAGATAGGAGTGCTAAAAGTGTTTGGGTATAATACGTAGCTTTTAAAAGGCGGCACAGTGGTTGTCGAGCCAAGAAGTCTCCCACTTTTTCAAGTGGAGGGTGTCAGGATGAGCTGTATATCATATTTTGTAGGAGCGATAGCCTGTCGTATTACAATTTGTAAAAGATTCAGATAGCCCATCGCTTTCGCTTTGGGCGTGGTTTCTTCCCTATTTGAGCAGTTCTTGGGGAAGAAACCGAAGAATAGGAGGTTATCATGCCAGAAACGTTTACCATGGCGGATCTTAAGACACGCTTACAGGAGCGCCAGCACAAGATGACGCCGCAGCGTCAGACTGTCCTTCAGATATTTCTTGATCATCCGGGCGAGCATGTAAGTGCAGAGGATGTCTATGGCATCCTCCATGATCAGAAATCCGAAATCGGTCTTGCGACGGTTTATCGCAGTCTCGAACTTCTTTCGGAACTTAGCATACTGCAGAAGATGGAGTTTGGCGATGGCTGCAGCCGTTATGAGGTCAATACACTCGACCCAACGCAGCATCATCATCACCACCTTATCTGCACAAATTGCGGCAAAGTCATCGAGTTCGAAGAAGATCTTCTTGAAAATCTGGAAGCAGACATTAATAACAAGACAGGTTTCAAGGTCAGTGATCATCAGGTGAAATTCTTCGGCATCTGCAAGGAGTGTTCAGAGCAGGGTGCGCGTTAAGACTTTTACGTTAAACAGCAAGGTCGAAGCGATTCAGAAGATCACGCGCGAGGTGCTGACACTCTTCAAGGTCGAGATTGTCGGTAAAAAGGATGCGGATTATGCGCAGCTTTCCGTCATTCATCACCGCTTGCCAGATGTAGATGGTGCCGTAAGTGTCGTTTCAAAGGTGATGCTTTTCGCGCTCGATGGAAGTTTAAAAGAATACCGCTATGAGGATACGGGGGCATCGGATGAGCGGGAAGGTGCTGCACAGAACCGCATCATTAAACTCAATTTATACCATATCTTCCTTCGCGATTTTGGCTTTGCACCTGCCCCATGGGGAATTCTCCACGGTGTTCGCCCGACCAAAATCATTCATCGCTGGATTCGCATGGGGCTGAGCAAAGATGCCATCTTTGAGCGATTGGAACGCGAATATGCCTGCAGCCATGAAAAAAAGCGGCAGAGATCATTCCCTATGGCCTTTCGTCAGCGCCCTTTTTAAGGACGTCGGATGAAAAAGACCATCAGCATTTACGTCGGCATTCCCTTTTGCTTGACGCGCTGTCTTTATTGCTCTTTTCCTGCTAATGTTCTTCCGAAGGAAAAAGAAACTGCGGGAGTTCATGGAGATCTTTCGAAAAGATCTCTGCGCGGCAAAAACGCGATGTCGAGCGATTTGGTTTTAAGGTTCAAAATATTTATGTCGGCGGAGGCACTCGACAAGCCTCCCCGACAATTTTTTTGCCGAAATGCTCGATTTGATATATAATGCTTTCTATACACCGAACCTTGTAGAGTTTACAGTGGAGGCAGGACGTCCTGACAGTATGTCAGAAGCGAAGATCGCTAAGATGAAAGAGCGGTATGTCACGCGCGTCAGTGTGAATCCGCAGTCCATGCAGCAAAAGACGCTCGACCTTATCGGCAGGCGTCATACGCCGGAAGATGTGAAGGCGATGTACCATGCACTGCGAGCAGCAGGCATTTCATATATCAATATGGACGTTATCTTGGGGTTGCCAGGCGAAACGGCGGCAGATGTCAAAAAGACGATGGATGACATTGCAAAACTTTGCCCGGATGACATCACCCTTCATGCACTTGCCTTGAAGCGTGGCTCGCGCCTTTGGAAGGGACTGGAGGAACGTTGCGTCGATTTGCCGAGTGCGGAAGAGACACGTCGGATGTTTGAGACAGCGATGGCAGTTGTGAAGCGACTGGGTATGCGGCCGTACTATCTCTACCGACAAGGCTATATGGCGGGAGACTTAGAAAATCTCGGCTGCTGCCGCAAAGGTGCCGAAGGGATGTATAACATCCAAATCATGCGAAGAGCATCAGACTATTCTCGGCATCGGCGGTGCGGCGACGACGAAGGTGGTAAGCTGCAGCGAACATCGCCTGCGTTCGACCTTTTTATCCGAAGGATCTTACGACATATCTGCGGGAAATCGATACGTATATCAAAAAGCGAACGCATCTTCTCGCGCTGGTCTATGAGGGCAATAGGCAGTTGCGCCGCGATGCGTCTGAGATACCACAGTAAATCCAGCGTTCACGACTAAAAAAATTATTAAAGGTATGGCAAATAGGGGGAGACTTTATGCTGACAAATGCTCCGCGTGGGACAAAGGATATCTTACCGGATACCGTCGGTCATTGGACGTATGTAGAAGAAAAGATTCGCGAAATCTGTAAGCATTATGGCTTTCCATGAGCTTGCACGCCAATTTTTGAGCATACAGAGCTTTTCCAACGCGGCATTGGCGAGGGAACCGACGTTGTCGATAAGGAGATGTATACCTTTACCGACCGCGGCAGCCGCAGTATTACCCTACGTCCAGAAAACACGGCATCGGCAGTGCGCGCATACCTTCAGAACAAACTCTATGGCGACAATTCGCTCGTGAAGCTGTTTTACATGGGATCGATGTTTCGCTACGACCGTCCGCAGGCAGGGCGTATGCGCGAATTTCATCAATTTGGCGTTGAGTCCATTGGCGCGGAAAGCCCACTTTCCGATGCAGAAATCATCATGTTAGCTGTGGACTTCCTGCAATCGCTCGGTATGAAAGATCTTTCACTTTCGCTAAATTCTGTCGGTTGTCCGCGGTGCCGCCCAAAGTATCGAGAGGCACTCAAAGCGTATTTCCGTGAGCACCTCGGTGAGCTTTGCAAGGACTGCAACGACCGTTTTGAACGCAGTCCACTTCGCATCCTAGATTGTAAAATCGATGCGGATAAGCCGTTCATGGCAGGCGCGCCGAAGATCACGGACTGTCTGTGTGACGAATGTAAAGATCACTTTGAACGTGTCAAAAACCTCTTAACGGAAGCAGGTATTGATTTTGTGCTTGATCCACGCCTGGTTCGCGGCCTTGATTACTATACGAAGACGGCATTTGAGATTAAATATCTGCCGCTCGGTGCGCAGAGCGCTGTTGCTGGCGGCGGCCGCTACGATGGCCTCATTGAAGAGATGGGCGGAGAGCCTACGCCAGCCGTTGGCTTTGCCACGGGGTTGGAGCGTGTATTGCTTGCCCTTGAGAAACAAAACCTTTTTCCAGAGAATACACCGGCAGAAGATGCATTTGTCGTCGCACTCGGTGATGTGGCAAAAGAGCCGGCTTTTTGTCTCTTGGCAAAGCTTCGCCGCGCCGGTCTTACCGCCTCGATGGATTTTGCAGGGCGCAGCATGAAGGCGCAGATGAAACAAGCAAATAAGATGCATGCGCGTTTTGCTCTGATCCTCGGAGAGGATGAGGTGAAAGAGGGCACGGTTATGATGAAAGATATGGTTGCCAGCAAGCAGGAAAAAGTTCCGCTTGCCGAAATCATAGAGACAATCAACAATCAATTACATTCTGAGGTGGATGACTGATGGAGACATTACAAGGCATAAAGCGTTCGCACCATGCGGGCGATCTTCGTAAAGAGAACATTGGCACGGAAGTCGTTCTCTGCGGCTGGGTTTCCCGTCGCCGTGATCATGGCGGATTGATTTTCGTCGATATGCGCGACCGCTCGGGCTTTGTTCAAGTCGTTTTCGACGAAGCTGCGATGAATGAGGGCACGTTCCATAAGGCGGAGTCCCTGCGCAACGAATTCTGCATTGCAGTGCGCGGCAAGGTGCGCGGCCGCAGCGAGGACACGATCAATCCGAACATCGATACGGGAGACGTCGAAGTCGTCTGCGAGGAGCTTCGAATTCTCAACAAGGCGAAGACACCACCGTTTTACATTCAGGACGGTATCGATGTCGATGAAACAGTTCGCATGAAGTACCGCTATCTTGACCTTCGCCGTCCGGAGATGCAGGCGAACATCATCCTCCGCCACAAGGTTGCAAAGGCCATGCGCGACTTCTTTGACCGCGAGGGATTCCTTGAAGTTGAAACGCCGATGCTTTGCAAGAGCACGCCGGAAGGTGCTCGGGATTTCTTGTTCCGAGCCGCGTTAATCCGGGCGAATTCTATGCACTGCCGCAGTCCCCGCAGATTTTCAAGCAGATTCTTCAGGTCGCAGGCTTTGAAAAATACTTCCAGATTGTTCGCTGCTTCCGCGATGAGGATTTGCGTGCGGATCGTCAGCCGGAATTCACGCAGCTGGATATCGAGATGAGCTTCATGGAGCAGGATCAGATCTTGACTCTGATGGAAAATCTTATCCATGAGATTTTTCAGAAGACGCTTGGCAGAGATATTAAGGTGCCTTTTGAGCGCATGGATTGGGATACGGCAATGGACAAATACGGTTCCGACAAGCCGGATCTTCGTTTCGACATGCCGTTGATGGAGATTTCCGATTTTGTCAAGGGCTCAGATTTCAAGGTGTTCAATGCGGTTATCGAAAACGACGGTATGGTCAAATGTATTAAAGTCGATGGCTATGCGGATATTCCACGCCGCCGTCTGGATGACCTCGTGAAATTCGTACAGATCTACGGCGCAAAGGGACTTGCATGGATTCAGTATGCAAAAGAAGGCGTCAAGAGTCCTTTTAAGAAGTTCTATTCGGATGAGACGTTCCAGAAAATTGCAGAGGCTACGGGCGCTAAAGAGGGAGATCTCCTCCTCGTCGTAGCCGATAAGCGTCTTGTCGTCGATACAGCACTCGGTCAGCTCCGCCTTGCCATGGCAAAAGAGCGCGGCCTTATCGATCCTGATGCGCTTCGTTTCCTTTGGGTTGTTGACTTCCCCATGTACGAATGGAGCGAGGAGGAAAAGCGCTGGAAAGCGATGCATCACCCATTTACCGCACCGCGTGATGAAGACATTGCATATCTTTCCTCTGACCCAGGTCGTGTTAAGGCGAATGCCTACGACATGGTTTTTAAATGGCGTTGAAATTGGCGGCGGTTCACTCCGTATCTATAATGCCGACCTTCAGGAGAAAGTTTTCGAGTCGCTCGGCCTTACACCTGAGCAGGCACATGAGAAGTTTGGCTTCATGCTCGATGCATTCCAGTATGGTACACCGCCGCATGGCGGCATTGCCTTTGGTCTCGACCGTCTCGTCATGTTGATGGCACAGCGTGACTCCATTCGCGATGTCATCGCTTTTCCGAAGAACCAGAGTGCGCGTGATGTGATGAGTGCGGCGCCTTCACTCGTCGATGAAAAGCAGCTTCGTGAACTTTCCATCCGCACAACAGCCAAGAAAAAGGATGTAAAAGAGAATAAGTGAGGCAGATCGACTGTCTCTTATGAGAGAATTTTTGGGGAATCTTGCTGACAACGATTGGCAAGATTTCTTTTTTGAAGAAATTTAGAAACCATGTATTCAAAGTATATGCGATGAGACATAAAGCAGAAGCGGAGGGATAAAGTTGCCACGAGAGATCGATATCCTTGGCGTTAAGGTCGCAGGCGTTACGATGCGAGAAGCCATCTCACTTATCGAAGGTTTCATTGAAAAGAAGGTAGGTGTACTCGTTGCTACAGCAAATGCAGAGATGCTGATGCGCGCAACATACGATAAGAAACTGCGCCATATTCTAAATGAGGCGGCGTTAGTCGTTCCAGACGGTGCGGGAACGGTATGGGCGGCGCATCATCTCGGTCAGTATATGCCCGAGCGCGTCGCCGGCTATGATCTCGCACAAGAACTAATGAAGAAAGCACCTGAAAAAAAGTGGCGTATTTATTTCTTTGGCTCTGCGCCGGGGGTCGCCGACAAGGCAAAGGCGAAGGCTGAAAAGCTCTATCCCGGCATTGAAATCGTCGGTATCCGGAATGGCTTCTTTAAGCCAGAGGACGAACCGCAGATCATCTCTGCTATCAAGACAGCAAAAGCCAGACATTCTTCTCGCGGCACTTGGCGTTCCCAAACAGGAAAAAAATGGCTGAGCAAGTACAGAAAAGAACTCGGTGTTCCTGTCTCTATCGGTGTTGGCGGTACGCTCGATGTTATGGCGGGTGTGATGAAGCGTGCACCGCGTTGGATGCAGCGGGCAAAACTCGAATGGCTCTTCCGTGGACTGATGCAGCCGACGCGCGCCAAGCGCCTGCTCGCCTTACCGAAATTTGTCGTGAAGGTACATCGCTCACGAAAAAGGCTGATATACCTGAGATAAGGCGGTTCGAAAATGTCGTTTCATAAAGTCTGAACGAAAATGAAATGGACAAACTACCCCCATTCGTCTATAATAATTTTATAAAGGAACGTTTCATATTTGAAGGAGGTATACGTCAGATGCCGATCATAGGAGAAGGCTATCCCTTTATCGGAGGGTGTCTTGTCTTGGCAGTTGTTCTTGGTTTTTCCCTGCACCCCGTTGTTGCCGTAGTTCCTATGGTATTCGCACTCTACTTTTGCTATTTTTTCCGCAATCCAAAGCGAAAGATTATCCGCAACGAAAACGTTGTCCTCTCGCCGGCAGATGGCACGGTAACGGAAATCTCTGATATTGACGATGATGAATTTGTCGAAGGTGCATGCCATAAGGTCGTTATCTTTATGTCGGTCTTTAATGTGCACGTCAATCGAAGCCCCATCGATGGAGAGATTAAGGTTCAAAAATACTATTGCGGCCGTTTCCGTCCCGCGTATAAGGATGCGGTCGGCTTTGTCAATGAACATCATTTGCTCGGTATTGCAAACGATCGCATAAAGATTACAGTCAAACAGATTGCAGGCATCCTTGCACGCCGCATCGTCTCTTATGTCACGCTGGATGACAAGCTTGCACAGGGACAGCTCTATGGTATGATAAAATTCGGCTCGTGTCTTGAAGTCGTCATGCCGAAGGATGTTGCTCTTACCGTAAAGGTTGGAGAGAAGGTTGCCGGAGGCAAAACAATCATCGGGAGGTTGGAAGACTAATGGATTATCGTAGGTTGATTCCAAATTTATGTACGTCGATGAATCTCGTCTTCGGCGTTTGTTCCATTCTTTCGACGTTTTCCGGCGACCTCGTCTGGGGTTCTGTTTTCATTCTTCTCGCACTTGTTGCCGATGGTCTCGATGGGCGCTGCGCACGCTTTTTTGGCGTGGCGAGTGAAATGGGCAAGGAAATGGATTCTCTTTGTGACCTTGTGTCCTTTGGTGTTGCACCTGCCATCCTCGCCTGGGTATTCGCGCTTCATGCCTATGGATATATCGGTATTGCCATCGTCGTCTTCTTTGCTGTTTGTGCAATGTGGCGTCTCGCGCGCTTTAATGTCAGTACAGATGTCGTTCACGGTTTCTTCATGGGGCTGGCGGCACCTGCTGGCGGCAATTTGGTCGCAATGTCAACGCTTCTCTTTGTGACGATTGGCTTCAACCCAACGGCATATGGTTGGGTCTATCCGCTCGCGGTGATCATCGTTGCGTGGCTTATGGTCAGTCATGTCCATTATCCGAATTTCAAGGGCGACGGCGCGGAGAAGATCTATCTTATCACGAAGATACTCAGCATTATTCTCTTTGCTGTACTCATCTATCTCGGCCGTGAGACAATCCTTCCGGCAGTCGGCATGGCGGTTTTTCTCACCTATGCCATGCTTGGCATCGTAAACTCCATTTTCCTTATCTTAGGGAAGAAAGGCTGATGGTTTTTGATTACGCATCCTTTCGACATCATCATGGTGCCGATGCAGATACTTATCTTTCTCTTTACCTTGTATTTCTTCGTCATCGGTTTTTGTGGTATGTGGCGGCGCCGTGAAAAAAAGATTACGACGCCGAAAAAGACCTTCGCCATCGTCGTCGCGGCGCATAACGAAGAAGCCGTTATCGGACAGCTCGTGAAGAATCTATTTCAGCTGAACTATCCAAAAGATATGTATGATGTCTATGTCGTTGCGGATAATTGTGAGGATAAGACGGCGGAGGTCGCTACGGCAGAAGGCGCACTTGTTCACGAGCGTACGGACGCAAAAAAGAAAAGCAAGGGTTATGCGCTTGACTGGATGTTCGACAGACTCTTTCAGATGGAAAAACAGTACGACGGCATCGTTGTCTTTGATGCAGATAACCTTGTACATCCGCAATTCCTCATGGAAATGAACAACCGACTTTGCGAGGGCGATAAGGTTATCCAAGGATATCTTGATGCAAAGAATCCGTATGATACTTGGGTTGCGGGTACGTTTGCCATTGCCTTTTGGGTCATCTGCTACATTTCACATCTGGCTAAGTCAAACATCGGGCTTTCCGCCTGCCTTGGCGGCACGGGAATGTGCTTTGCTTCTGAGATTCTCAAAAAACATGGATGGCAGGCGACCTGTCTTACCGAGGATATGGAATTTACTATGAAGTGCATGTCTGAGGGCATCAAGACGAGTTGGGCACATGATGCTATCGTCTATGACGAGAAACCGCTGACCTTTAGGCAATCATGGAATCAGCGCCGTCGCTGGGCACAGGGGCAATTTGATGTCGGAAACCGGTTTATTCCCAAGATGTTCAAAGCCGGTTGGAAGCATAAAGACATCCGTATGTGGGATTCGTGCATTTACCTCATGCAGCCGCATTTTCTGATGATTTCGACGATCTTTATCATCATCAGTTATGTACAGCTCGCATTTCCACCGTTCTACACGAATATCTACACCTTCCTTCCGTCACAGATGATGACAGCGATTATGATGGGACAATACATTCTGCCCATGATCATTCTCGCAAAGATTCGCGTCAAATGGAAGGCATGGCTGTATTTGCTGCTCTATCCCGTCTTCATATACTCGTGGATTCCCATCATTTTCCTCGGCTTTATTCACCGTAACGATCATGAGTGGAGCCATACGAAGCACACACGCGCCATGAGTATGGATGACATTGTGGGCAATGTCAAAAATACGACAACGATAAAATAACGGGCATTCATTTTCAAAGCTGCTGCGCTTCTCGCGCGGCAGCTTTCTTTCAAAAGCATAGGGAGGGAAACTATTATGTATACAGTAAAAGTGAGGCACCTTTCGAGGCTGCACATCGCGTCGTCGATTATCCTGGCAAATGCAATCGCCTTCATGGTCATAATTGGGTGGTTGAGGCAACGGTTCAGGGTACGGAACTGGACGAACTCGGTATGCTGGTCGATTTTAAAGAGGTAAAGCATGTACTGAAGGAAACAATTGATGCATTTGATCACCAGTATCTCAATGAGCTTACGCCTTTTAAAGACGGGATAAATCCGACGGCAGAAAATCTCGCACGTGTCATCTTTGAGGCAATGGAACACAGCGAAGTCTTCCGCCATGACACTGCCCTTGCCAGCATTACGGTCTTTGAGTCACCGAAGTCAAGCGTGACATATACGAAAGATTAAGGGAGGTGCCATGAAAACAAACATCATTGAAATCTTTTCCTCCGTACAGGGAGAGGGAAAATACTTCGGATGCCGTCAGATTTTTGTGCGTTTTGAAGGGTGTAATCTTGACTGCAAGTACTGCGATACAGAACATGCGGTAGGTACACATTCTTTCTGTCACTTGGAGACCGGCGCTGACACAGAAATTTATGCAAAGAAGATGAATCCTTTGTCGGCGGCAGAAGTTGCTGCAATTATCCGCAGCTTCTGTGCTGAAACGCCGCATCAAGCGGTAAGCTTTACCGGCGGTGAACCGCTTTTTCATGCGGCATTTATCAAGGAAGTTCGAGAAAAACTGGCTGCAGAGGGAAAAATATTTCCCCTTTTCCTCTTAGAAACCAACGGTACTTTATATCAAGAACTGTACGCCGCATGGGATGCGGTTGACATCATCAGCATGGATATCAAATTACCAAGCATGCTCGGCAGAGAATATTGGGAGGAGCACGCATCTTTTTTGAAGCTTGCAAAGACAAAAGACCTCTATGTCAAAATCGTCGTTTCAAATGCAACAACAGAAAAAGAGTTCCAGCATGCCGTCGATATGCTGGCAAAGATTTCTCCAGAGACATTACTCATCCTACAGCCTGTAACTCCTGTAAACAATGTTTTGCCAATAGATACGAAAAGCCTATTAAAATTTCAGAGCTATGCTTTGCGGCGTTTACAAGATGTGCGTGTCATTGCTCAGACACATCGTATGCTCAACCTTGCGTAGGAAACTGTAGGATAAGCCTCCATTTTTAGATTTCTGCTGCTTATCCTTGCTTTTGCAAATCGGATAAGATATAATAAACGCAGACAGAGATATTTTGCTGTCAAACGCCTTTTTAATATGCGTACTGCGATGCGCATAAAGGGAGCTGAAATCACAAAGAAGATGTTTTGTCGGAGCATTCCGCAGGGCACTGCTTTGGATACGACGATGCAGAAGATGGCATCTCGTTTCATATGGGTATCAAGGGCTTTCTTATGCTATCGTAAAGGAAGCCCTTTTTCTTTGTACTTTTGCAAGTGCGACGCTGTGTGATAGGAGTGATTGATTTGGCAAATAACAACATTTCCTTGCGCGGGAAGAACGTCATGGGACTTGAGGATTTTTCTAAAGAAGAAATTAGCCTCGTTCTTGAGACGGCTAAGGAGATGAAAAATATCATCCACCGCGACATCAAAAAAGTACCGGCGCTTCGAGGAAAAGCCATTGTAACGCTTTTTACGAACCGAGTACGCGCACACGTACCTCGTTCGAACTTGCGGGTAAGTATCTTGGTGCTGATGTTGTAAATATATCGGCGAGTTTGTCAAGCATTGTCAAGGGTGAAAGTCTCCGTGACACGCTCTACACGATAGAGGCTATGGGGGCTGATGCTATTGTCATGCGCCACAAAGCAGAAGGTGCAGCAGCGTATGCTTCTAAGGTTGTAAGTCCTGTGATTCTCAACGCGGGCGACGGCGCACATGCACATCCTTCACAGGCACTTCTCAATCTCTTTACGATCCAGCAGCATAAGGGATGCCTTGCGGGATTAAAGGTCGCTATTTTAGGCGATGTCCTGCACAGCCGTGTGGCACGTTCGGATATTTACGGCATGACAAGGATGGGAATGGAGGTTCACCTCGCGGGACCAAACACATTGATGCCGCGTTTTCTAGATGAGATTCCAGGCGTCTTTATCCATGAGCGCATCGAGGATGCTATTGCGGATGCTGACGTCATCGAAGTACTGCGCATCCAGCTCGAACGCATGAAAGGCGGTCTTTTCCCGACGACGCGAGAATATGCGCGCATCTTCGGTCTCAATGACAGGCGCTTGCATCTGGCAAAGGACGATGTGCTTATCCTTCATCCGGGACCGATGAACAAAGGATGGGAGATTTCACCGTCTGTTGCATATGGAAAGCATTCGGCTATCCAAGAGGAAGTTCAAAACGGCGTTGCCATTCGTATGGCACTGTTTACTCTTGTGCTGATGGGAGGGAAATCAGAATGAAGTTACTGATAAAGGGCGGCCGCGTCATTAACCCTGCTAAAAAATTTGATGAAATTGCCGATGTCCTTATTGAAGACGGCAGGATCAAAGACGTTGGAAAAAATTTGATGGATGACGACGATACGGAAGTCTATGATGCCGCTGGAAAGATTGTCGCACCTGGCTTGATTGATATGCACGTTCATTTTCGTGAGCCGGGACAAGAGGCAAAGGAAGACTTTCTCTCCGGCTCATCGGCTGCAGCAGCAGGCGGCTATACAATGGTCGCAACGATGCCGAATACGAAGCCGGTCATTGATACGGCGGCACTTGTCCGCAGTATGAAAAAGCGTGCAGATGAGGTCGGAAAGGTTCATATTCGTATCATCGGCGCTGTGACGAAGAACCAGGAAGGTAAGGAACTCGCAGAGCTCGGCGATATGGTCGAAGCAGGAGCGGTTGCCTTTTCTGACGACGGTCATTTCGATCCTTCAGCAAAGGTGCTTTTAAATGCCTATGATTATCTGCATGCCTTCGACAAGGTCATCATCAACCATGAGGAAGAGACTTCACTTATTGAAGAGGGTATTATGAATGAGGGACATCGAAGCGCTATGCTCGGTGTTAAGGGACGTCCGACGATCGCAGAAGATATCGCAGCGGCGCGTGATATCATGCTTGCCGAATACGCGGGTGCGCGCGTCCACGTCGCGCATATCAGCTCGGCAGGTGCTGTCGACATTGTCCGTCAGGCGAAAAAGCGCGGTGTACGCGTGACGACAGAAGTCACGCCGCAGCATCTTACGATGACAGACAGCGCAGTCGAACTCTTTGACAGCTCAACCAAGATCAATCCGCCGCTGCGCGAACAAAAAGATGTCGATGCCACGCTAAAGGGGCTTCTTGACGGCACAATCGATATGATTGTAACCGATCACTCACCGCATGCACCGGAAGAAAAAGATCGTGAATACATGTATGCGCCTTCTGGTTTTCCGGGACTTGAAACAGCCGTCGGCGTTCTTTTTACCGACCTTGTTGCAACGGGGAAGGTCGATGCCGCACGCATTATTGAAAAGATGACATACGGCCCGGCAAAGGTTTTTCAGCTTGATGCAGGCACATTGAATGTCGGTGCAGCGGCAGATGTCGCAGTCATTGATCCAGAGCTTTTATGGACGGTTGACGAAAAGTCAGTTCTACACCAAGGGCAGCCATTCTCCGTTTATCGGCAGGCGCCTAAAGGGAAAGCCTATCCTGACAGTCGTAGATGGTAAGGTCGTCATGCGTGACGGCACAGTGCTTTGATATTGCTGCCGTATTTACAGTGTTTATATATGATTTGCGGGGTGTTATACATTGAAGGGAAAACTCATTTTAGAAGACGGCAGCACGTTTACAGGCGATCTTCTAAATAACATCAAGGCGATGGGCGAGGTCGTCTTCAATACGAGCATGGTCGGCTATCAGGAAAGCCTGACAGATCCCTCGTACTGCCGTCAGCTTCTTACGCTGACCTATCCGATGGTTGGCAACTATGGTATTGCCGATATCTTCATGCAGTCTAGGAAATCTTTCGTCAACGGCTTTATTATCGGTGAACTTTGCGAGCACGGGAGCAACTGGCATTATGAAACCAGCCTCGCAGATTTCCTGACAAAGCAGGGTGTGCCATGCCTTTACAATGTTGATACGCGTGCCGTCACGAGGAAGATTCGCTCATCGGGTACGATGAAGGGCATCCTTGTTCCCGATGATGCGGTACAGACAGAAATTGATGAGTTGTTTGCCATTCCCATCAAGAAAGACGTCGTGATGGAGGTATCGACACCGAGCGCCTATACGATGGAGTGTGAGGAGAAGACGGCTCCGTTCGTTGTCGCAATGGATTTTGGCGTCAAGCAGAACATCTTGCATTCACTGCACGAAAAAGGCTGCCGTCTGACAGTCGTTCCCGCGTATACAAAGGCAGAAGATATTCTCAAGATGAATCCCTGACGGCATTTTTTTCTTTCAAATGGTCCCGGTGATCCTGCGGATGTACCGGAAATTGTCGAGAAGTCAGGAAACTCATCGGCAAAAACCAATTTTCGGCATTTGTCTCGGTCATCAGCTTTTTCACTCGCCTTTGGTGCCAAGACCTATAAATTGAAGTTTGGGCATCGCGGCACGAACCAGCCAGTTCAGGATCTGCGTACGGGCAAGGTGCAGATTTCTTCACAAAACCACGGATTTGCCGTTGATGCAAAGCATCGTTAAAAAGGACTTCCCATCGAAGTCACACATATCAATGTCAACGACGGTACCATCGAAGGCATGCGTCATAAAGAGCTGCCGATCTTCTCGGTGCAATATCATCCGGAAGCTGCACCAGGGCCTGACGACAATATGTATCTCTTCGACGAATTCTTTCGTATGATGAAAGGGGAATAAAGGTGCCAAAGAAAAATTATCTTAAAAAAGTCATGGTTATCGGCTCCGGTCCCTATCATCATCGGACAGGCGGCAGAATTTGACTATGCGGGTTCTCAGGCCTGTCGTGCCTTAAAAGAAGAAGATCTGGAAGTTGTTCTTGTCAACTCGAATCCGGCAACGATTATGACCGATAAGCACATCGCCGACCGTGTTTATATCGAGCCCCTCATCGTCGAATTCCTAACAGAGATTATTGAAAAAGAACGGCCGGATGGTCTTCTTGCGACCCTAGGCGGTCAGGCAGGTCTTAATCTTGCTGTGAAATTATCGGAAGCGGGCGTGCTTGACAAATATGAGGTCGAGCTTCTTGGTACGCCCTTAAAGGCCATTGAACAGGCAGAGGATCGCGAACGCTTCAAAGAGACCATGCAGAAACTCGGCGAGCCAATTCCGGAAAGTACGATTGTTGAAGATGTGCCGAGTGCCGTTACCTTTGCAAACGATATCGGCTATCCTGTCATCGTTCGTCCAGCTTATACGATGGGCGGCACTGGCGGCGGTATTGCGGAAAACGAAGAAGAGCTCGTGGATATCGTCATCAAGGGTCTCAGCTATTCCATGATCGGTCAGGTGCTGATCGAGCGCAGTGTTGCCGGCTGGAAGGAAATTGAATACGAAGTCATGCGCGACGGAAACGATAACTGCATCACCGTCTGCAATATGGAAAACTTCGATCCGGTCGGCGTGCATACGGGCGATTCCATTGTCGTTGCGCCAAGTCAGACATTGACAGACCATGAGTATCAGATGCTTCGTTCTGCAAGCCTTCGTATCATTCGTGAACTTGGCATCGAAGGCGGCTCGCAACGCGCAGTATGCCCTTGACCCGAACAGCAACAGATATTATGTCATTGAAGTCAATCCGCGTGTCAGCCGCTCTTCGGCACTTGCCTCAAAAGGCGACAGGCTACCCGATTGCAAAGGTTTCGGCAAAGATTGCCATTGGCTATACACTCGACGAGATCACGAATGCTGTCACGCAGAAGACGAAGGCATGCTTTGAACCGGCACTGGATTATTGCGTCGTCAAATTCCCGCGCTGGCCGTTCGATAAGTTTGTCTATGCCGACCATACACTCGGCACGCAGATGAAAGCGACGGGCGAGGTCATGAGCATTGACCGTAACTTTGAAGGTGCTATTTTAAAAGCCGTTCGCTCACTTGAAATCGGCATCCATCGCCTCCATATGGAAGGTATGGATTCTTGGGATGATGCACGAATTAAAAAGAGCCTTTCCAATATCAACGATCAGCGCATTTTCGTCATCGCAGAAGCTCTTCGTCGTCATGCCGCAGATATTGACGAGATTCATAAAATTACAAAAATCGATAAATGGTTCCTCTATAAACTAAAGAACATCACAGATGTTGAGAACCGTTTAATGTCCGAGGAATTGACAGACGAACTTTTGCTTACAGCAAAGGATGTTGGACTAGCTGACCGCTCCATTGCCGAGCTCACAGGCAAAGACGTCGATACCATTCGCAAGGCACGTAAGGATGCCGGCATTCTTCCCTGCTATAAGATGGTCGATACTTGTGCGGCAGAGTTTGAAGCTGCAACGCCTTACTATTATTCGACGTTTCATGCGCAGGAAGACGAAGTCCGCACATCGAATGCCCGTAAGATTGTCGTTCTTGGCTCGGGACCGATCCGCATCGGGCAGGGCGTCGAATTTGATTACTGCTCTGTTCATTCGGTTTGGGCACTTCGCGAGATGGGCATCGAAGCCATCA
This sequence comes from uncultured Mitsuokella sp., assembly GCA_916439735.1. Lineage (GTDB taxonomy): Bacteria > Bacillota > Negativicutes > Selenomonadales > Selenomonadaceae > AWVT01. Next base: position 658,915 of record CAKAIG010000002.1, on the reverse strand, counting down.
TCATCAATAATAACCCTGAGACGGTGTCGACAGACTTCGATATCTCTGACCGTCTTTACTTTGAACCACTGACGACAGAAGATGTCCTCAACATCATTGACAAGGAAAAGCCAGAAGGCGTCATCGTTCAGTTTGGCGGACAAACCGCTATCAATCTTGCGGCCTCTTTGAAAAAAGCTGGTATTAAAGTATTCGGCACCTCTGTCGATGACATTGACCGCGCAGAGGATCGCGAACGCTTTGACGAAGTTCTTACAGAAACGAAGATTCCACGCCCGCAAGGCATTTCTGTTACCAATTTGCAGGAGGCAGTCAACGGCGCGGCACGCATTGGCTACCCTGTCATGGTGCGTCCATCGTATGTCCTTGGTGGCCGCGCGATGGAGATCGTCTATAACGAAAGTGAACTTCGTGATTATATGGGGCGTGCGGTGAAGGTTACGCCTGATCATCCTGTCCTTGTCGACCGCTATATGCAGGGAACTGAGGTCGAAGTAGACGGTATTTCCGACGGTAAAGATGTCGTTATTCCAGGCATTATGGAGCATATTGAGCGCGCTGGCGTCCATTCCGGTGACTCTATTGCCGTCTATCCGCCGCAGACCCTTCCTTCGAAGGTCATTTACACCATCATTGATTATACGAGGCGCCTTGCGACAGCGCTCCATGTCAAGGGACTCCTCAACATTCAGTTCGTTGTCGTCGACGGAGAAGTCTATATTATCGAAGTCAATCCGCGTTCTTCGCGCACGGTTCCCTTCCTCTCGAAGGTTACTGACGTCGACATGGTCGAACTCGCAACACGCATTGCTGTCGGTGCAACGCTTAGCGAACTCGGCTATCACTCTGGTCTCATACCGCCCAAGAGCTATGTCGCAGTCAAGGCACCAGTATTCTCCTTTGCCAAGATGACGGATGTCGATATCGCACTCGGTCCCGAAATGAAGTCAACGGGCGAAGTCATGGGCATCGACTATAATTATTCACGCGCACTTTACAAGGCGATTATTGGCTCTGGCATTCAAGTCCCGGTAAAAGGCTGCATTCTCTTTACGGTTGCAGACAAAGACAAAGAAGAGATGAAGACACTGGTCAAGGCATTTGCGGATCTTGGCTTTGAAATTGCAGCGACGGAGGGGACGGCAAACGCCATTGAGTCCATCGGTATCAAGGCATCTCTTGTTGGTAAGGTCCATGAACGCAGCGCCGACATCATCGAGCGCATTAAAAAAAGGGCAAGATCAACATGGTCATCAACACGCTGACACAGGGCAAGCATTCGGCAAAAGATGGCTTTAAAGATTCGCCGCGCAACAGTCGAGCACGGCATCGCTTGCCTGACATCGCTGGATACAGCTTGGGAGGTTCTCCGCGTTCTCTCCTTCATGCGCGAAAGCCGTCTTGTCTATTCCCTCGCCATTCAGGACTATGTCGGCGGAGGTGACGATCTTGCCTAAGAAATTCCTGCAAGACGCCCATATTATGAAGCAAGAGGAACTTGCACCTGGCGTCTTTATGCTCATCGTGCAGGCGCCCTCAATTGCCAACAACGCTGCTCCAGGACAATTTGTGGAGATACGCATTCTGCATGGTGCCTTTACGCTTCGCCGTGCCTTTGGCATCGTTGCAGCCGACCGTTCAAATGGTTCCATCGCCTTCATTTACCGCGTGGTTGGAAGGGGAACAAGGGCACTATCTAAGCTTAAAAAAGGCGACGTTGTCAATCTCCTCGGCCCCTTGGGAAATAGCTTTAGCATGGGATATGCGCATCCCCTCATTGTTGGCGGCGGCATGGGGCTTTTCCTCTTTTTTCTACGCGCCGCCATGCAGGGAAAAAGCTGATATTCTGATGGGCGGACGAACGAAGGAAGAACTTTTCTGGAAAGACCTTTACAGCGGCATGGGAGAGATCTTCATTACGACAGATGATGGTTCGCTGGGTAAAAAGGGCTTTGTCACGGAATATCTCTCAGAGCTTCTTTCGGCTGGAAAAATACGATGGTGTCGTCGTCTGCGGTCCAGAAATCATGATGAAGAACGTTGCAAAACTTGCAAAAGAACATGATGTACCATGCTCTCGTCTCTCTTGAAAAACGTATGGCATGCGGTCTCGGTGCCTGCCTTTCGTGTTCGATTGACACGCTGAATGGACGGAAGAAAGTCTGCAAAGATGGTCCTGTCTTTTCAGCAGAGGAGGTGTTCTTTACATGAGCCTTCTGGAAACGAATCTCTTTGGCATTCCGATGGAATCACCAATTTTGACAGCCTCTGGTACCTTTGGTTATGGCGAGGAATTTTCTGATTTCGTTGAGCCTCTCGCCTTGGCGGTGTCATGGTCAAGGGAACGACACGACAGCCCCGCCGCGGCAATGACGGCATTCGCATTACAGAGACGCCGATGGGTATGTTGAATGCCATTGGACTTGAAAATCCAGGTGTTGACCATTTCCTTTCAAACATTCTTCCTCGTATTAAGCCATATGCGATGAATGTCATCGTCAATATCTCCGGCAGTACTGCGGAAGAATATGGAGAACTGGCAGGTATGCTCGATGTCGATGGTGTTGCTGCGATAGAGCTCAATGTTTCCTGTCCGAATGTCAAGGAAGGTGGTATCGTCTTTGGCACCGATCCAAGAGCGGCTGCATCTGTCGTACGTGAAGCAAAAGCACATACCAAGAAGCCTGTTATTCTGAAACTATCACCGAATGTGACCGATATCGTCACCATGGCAAAAGCGGTGGAAGATGCTGGAACGGATGGCATCTCTCTCATCAATACACTCCTCGGCATGGAGATAGATATCGAGCGTTGCTGCCCTGTACTCGGTAATGTTACCGGCGGTCTTTCTGGTCCTGCGGTAAAGCCTGTGGCACTGCGCATGGTCTACGAAGTCGCAAAGGCAGTAAAAGTGCCTCTTATTGGAATGGGCGGTATCGCAAGCGCAAGAGACGCCATTGCGTTTATCCTCGCGGGAGCGAGCGCTGTCGCCGTTGGTACGGCGAACTTCACCGATCCTATGGTTACGATGAAGATATGCGACGGTATGGAAACCTATATGAAGGAACATCAGTTTTCATCTGTTTCGGAACTTGTCGGCAAGGCAAATCCCGATTTTCGTAAAGGAGCGACAAAATGAATGCAAAAAATCGATTGATTGTCGCGCTGGACTTTCATACACTTGCGGATGTTAAAAAACTCGTAACGGCACTGGGAGAGCATGTCCGTTATTACAAAGTTGGCATGGAACTCTTCTATGCGACAGGCGGCGAAGTCGTCACTTGGTTAAAGAGCGAAGGAAAGCAAGTCTTTGTTGACCTCAAGCTACACGATATTCCAAATACCGTTGCCAGTGGTCTTTGTTCTTTGATGGCACTCGACGCGGATATGGTAAATGTCCATGCCGGCGGTGGTTTTTCCATGATGGAAACTGCGGTAAGGTGCCTTAGAGAAGCAGCGGAAAATCAAGGGAAAAAGACGCCAAAAAAATCATCGCAGTTACGGTTCTAACCAGCATCGGTTCAGATGAGTGGAAAGAACTTGGGCATACACTTTCGATTGAAGAAACTGTTCTTTGTTACGCAAAACTTGCCAAGAAAGCAGGTCTTGACGGCGTTGTTTCATCACCGCAGGAGGCCAAGAGGATTCGTGAGGCGTGTGGTGATGACTTTCTCATCGTTACACCAGGTATCCGCCCGATAGGCACAGATATCAACGATCAAAACCGTATTGCAACGCCGAGTGCAGCACTCAAAAATGGTGCGACACATCTTGTCATCGGTCGTCCGATACGCGCAGTCGAAGATCCGAAACTTGCCGCCATACACATTTTGAATGAGATGGAGGATGTATTATGACGCAGGAAGAAGTAAAGGAACTACTCGTTAAGACAAATGCCATCATGAACGGTCACTTTGTTCTTACCTCTGGTCTTCATAGCCCGCATTACGTTGAGAAATTCAATGTTCTGCAGCATCCAAAGTACACAGAGCAGCTTTGCAAGGCCATGGCAGAGAAGTTCAAAGACAGTCAGATTGAAACCGTTGTCGGCCCAATGACCGGTGGTATCTTATTGGCTCATGAGACAGGCAAGACGCTCGGTACACGTGCGATCTTTACAGAGCGTGTCAATGGAAAGATGACGTTCCGCCGGGGGTTTGCGCTTCATAAGGGCGAACGTCGCCTTATTGTTGAAGATATCGTAACAACTGGCGGATCGATTCGTGAAGTTATTGATGTCGTCAAAGCGGCAGGCGGCATTCCGGTTGCTGTCAGTATGCTCGTAGACCGCAGCGGAGGTAAGGCAACTTTTGAAGACGTTCCGAGTACGGCATTGCTCAACATGGATGTCGAAACCTATGAACCCGCAACTTGCCCGCTATGCCAAAAAGGTATGCCACTTACGAAGCGTGGAAGTACAGGAAAATAATAGCTATAAAGCGATGGAAAACAAGAAGCGCTCTGCCATTTTGCAGGGCACTCTTTTTATTTCCTTACTCATTTTATTGAATATTTATCTGTAGGACAGAAAAAAATACTTGATTTTGCAGAAAGAATAATAGCTATACTTTCGTTAGAAAAGAGAAAAATTTTGCACGAAGAAACGCTTGAAAAAGTAAAAAAAGACCTTGCCGAATGGAAAAAAATCAACTTCTGCTTTTGATTTTTCCAAAGGAAATCCATGATTTTTATCACTATATTGGAAAAAGCAACCGATGATATTTATGATATTTTTGCTATAATAATCCTAAAAATACATAAAAGCATTACCGCTTATTATCATGAAGAGACGTATGAATATAAACTTCGTATAAAAATCGGATTGATTGAATTCTGCAATATTGAATTTATTTTTTTCCAGATATTTTTTTGATTTTTATTTATATTTAAAAAAACATCTCTCTGATTTTTTTAGAGCAAATATCCACCTTTAAAAAAAGAATCTCTTGGAACAATTATGGAACAGAAAGGCATTATAGCATGGGGGAATTTAAATGAATTTCCAGAAGAATTAAATGGATTTCATCTATATATTCATCCAAAAGAACCTGTTAAAATTACAAATGGATCTTTTATAATTTTTAGACTATATAAATTTTTGATATAGAAAGCAATCTTTCAATATATTTTAATATCTATAGAGATGAATTCTTTGAGAAGCAAGAATAAAAACATACCAGATGTTTTTATGATTTCGATTCTACAGAACTTAAGGAACTTGAAATAAAATTAGGAAAATATCTAGAACCACGTCTGAACTACGTGAGAGAATCGGCATTAAATCAAATAAAGAAAAAAAGAGTATGACCTTTATATAAAAATAAGTAACCTTTATATATCAGATGAACTTATATCTTTAGGAACAAGTGCAGATGTTACACGAGATTCTAAACGACGATTTACATGCGCATATCGTGCTGTTACTTTTTGGGTCTCTTTTGCGCAGTGTTTCTTGAACGACTCGTAAATCTTTTGTTGCTTGATATAGATTTGTCCCACAACTATGACGAAAAATGTGGCAGGATAGACCAGCATGTTTAAGATTTGCAGCAGTCAGTGCTTTATTCATAATCGATCGAATGCCATTGCGGGAAATGCGTCCGAGATAATTCCTATGTGAAGAGGATAAAATGAGTGGGGTTAGCATTCCATCCTTTTTTATGGAATTATCCTTTGGAACAGATGCTAGATATTGTTCAAGAAGCTTAAAAGTATCATCACAGGGATAAATAGGATCGATACGCCCTTTGCTACCTTTTCCACGAACCATAAAGGCTTTGACATCCCAGTTAATGTCTTCCAAGCAAGCGCGATGTACCTCAATATTGCGAAGACCCTCAACGCCCATTAGATAAAGAATCAGCATATTGCGATAACGTGTAAACGCTACTTCATCTTGGGTAAAAACTTGCACAACTTTATTTATTTGCTCTGGTGTATAAAAATGCAGTAAGGCATCATTATTACTGTAAACAGTAGGCGCAGTAATATCATTTACTGGATTTTCTTCGATAATGTGCATCTTGACTGCTGCAAGGTAAAAAGCTCGTATAGCAGCAAGCATATGTTGAATGGTCTCCGCTTTATAATTTTGATTGACCAGCCATTCCCGAAAAATGCGCATCTGATATTCTGTAACGCCAAGCGGGTGTATGCTATCCTTTAGGCACCATCGAATAAAAATTTCGAATCTGATTGTTATAATGTGTCAAAGTGTCTTCTGAAGGATTTCCTTTTGCAATATATCGTGGAATAAATTCTTCAAAATGTGTGACAAAGTAATCGGCATCGATCTTTTCCGACTGCATGCCAATACGAGGCTGTTTCTGCGTCAATGAAGTATTTTCCAGAGAATGCTCCATAATAGTCTACCTTTCAAAAATAACGAATTTATGTAAAAGACATTTTGATTCTATTACGTATGAAAATACGATGAAAGACTTGTATTACATTTAGTGTGGGTAATTCCTATTGTCAACACTAAATGTGCTATTGAAGAGAGAAGTCGAATTTCAGCTTCTCTCTTCAATAATGTGTGTGGAATCAGATCATGTTCTTCTTGTAAGAATCGTACAGGCTCTTGAGCTCTTCAATCTTATCGTACATCTCGACCTGCAGTCCCGAAGCCGTCGCATAGTCACCGTCATTCAATGCATTGATGAGCAGTGTAAACAGAGACTTTTCATCGATACTGTCCTTGGCAAGGTAGCTGCGGATGCCGTTGATCTTATTCCAATTGTAAGAATCTAGATCCGTGACGAACTCTGTCTTAATTTCCTTTGCCCGACGAACGATATCGCGGTTTTCCGGAATGATGCGGGCGATAAGCTCAGTCTTCCAACGAAGAAGTGCGCCGGCGCGGAACGCATCGATAATTTGTTCACGAAGAGCACTGCTCGAGGTGATGACTGCAGTCTTCTCCGGATAGTTTTCGAAGTTCTGCATATTCTCCCAAACGGTTGCAGGAGGTGCACCGAAAAGGCGGTTGCGTTCTTCTTCTGTATAGTCTTCGAAAACATCCTTTTCCGAGCGATACGCGCGATCTTTTTCGAGGTAGAATCCTTCGGTACCGGCATCCTTGGAAAGTTCGGCAAGGCATTCTGCCGTCGAATGCGAAGCACAGGCTTTGATACCGTCAAGGCATGCAGAATAGATGGCGGCAAGAACGAGGTAGGTATTGGTATACGGATTGCAGGCGCGAAGCTCGAAACGCGTTGCGTACGGTGTATTGAGATCGCGGATAAGACCGGCAAGAATCGTACGGTTGCGGGATGGAACTTCCGGCGTGCAGCCAAGGGAGGTAACAACGCAGATCGGCGCCTCAAAACCGGGCTTCAAGCGATTGAGTGAATCATTTGTAGCGGAGACAAAGGGATTGATTGCTTCGTAGTTTTTGAGCATTCCCATGAGAGAACCATAACCGATGGCACTCATGAAGTCCTTCATCTGATCGTCTGCTGTAAATAGATTATGAAGCTTGCCGTCCTTTGTAATAGCCGCCATGCCAATATGCGTATGCTCACCATTGCCTGCAAGACCAATCATCGGCTTCGCCTTGAAATTGACCTCCAGCCCGAGTGAGCGGAAGACTTCACGGACGACCGTGCGGACAAAGAGTTCGTTATCTGCGGCTTGAAGGGCATCCGCAAAACGCCAGTCAATTTCGAGCTGCTCGCAGACGTGCGTCACCTGGCCGGTTTCATCGATCTGTGCCTTGAGACCGCCGACTTCTTTATGACCCATTTCGACTTTTAAGCCGTATTTATCAAGTTCCAAAAGGCAGGTTTCCATCGCCGTACGGACAGCGCCGTGCGTACGTTCCCAATACTGTTCCTGCATGACCTGGGATGCGGACATTTCTGCAATGGCAGCTTCTTCCAGCGGGGTCTTAACCCAGAACTCGAGCTCTGTTGCAGAGGTAAACTGAATGTCTTCTACCTCGTTGCCATCAACGCTTTCAATACCGGAGATTTTCGGATTCTTTTTGAAAAGATCGAGAGTTCCTTTTTGACAAAAAGCAAGCGTGTCGGCAAGAACGGTACGCGAACCGACGCGTTTGCCCTCGTGCACGAGGAAAAGAGGGATGCGGAGCGTGCCGACAGGCTTTCCCGTCTCTTCGTCGTAATGTTCCATATTGTAGTCAACAAACCAATTGACAGAAGAATCAATCGGCATATCGACCTTTGCATTGTTCAGTGTTGCAATGCCCGTCAGGACAACAGAAGATCCATCAGTCTGGACTGCAGTACCCGCATAAAAGTCATCGATATCTTTCAGGAAAACCTGCACTGGAATTTTCTCATCCGTGTCGTTTCCTGCCATGTCAATGCCGACCAGCGAAACAAACTTGATTTCCGAATGTGCCTCCACGAGTTTCAGTACATCATCTTTCGGCGTGTGAGCAGGAATGACATAGAGAAGTTCATCCATCGTAAAACCCCTTTTCTTTCATAAAACAAAAGCCGCACAAAAAACTCCATCACGAAACATGAAACATGATAAAGAATCTTTTGCACGGCATCATTGCCCAAATATATTCTGCTTGGCTGATATTGGTATATTAACACAAAGAGCTATCTCTTGTAAAGGTATTATTTATGTATACATAACAAGCGACAAATGAAGTTACCTTTACAGCCGCATTTTAAAGTCTTCATAGCCGAACTGGCGCACAATTTCCCATGACTCATCTTCATGTAAGCAGATGATATGAGGAAGCGGCATCCCATTGAACGTATTTGTCTTTACCATCGTGTAAATCGCCATATCACAGAAAATGACGCGATCACCTACAGCAAGCGGCGTGTCGAAAGAATACGTTCCGATGATATCGCCTGAAAGACAGGTCGGACCTCCAAAGGTATAAGTGTACGGCTTCTCTCCTCTCTCGCCGGAACTTAGGACGGGCGGACGATAGGGCATTTCGATAACATCCGGCATATGACAGGCAGCCGATGTATCTAAGATGGCATTTTCTCCGACGATATCCAGAACAGTCGAGACAAGGTAACCGGCATTCAGTGCCACGGCTTCCCCCGGTTCTAAGTAGACTTCTACATCATATCTCTCTTTGATGTGGAGAATACACTTTTTTAAGAGATCCCTGTCATAGTCTGCTCGTGTGATATGGTGACCACCGCCAAAGTTCACCCATTTCATCTTTTTTATCGCTCTGCCAAACTTTTTTTCGACAGCCGCAAGTGTGACTTCAAGGGCATCGGCGCCTTGCTCGCAGAGTGTGTGAAAATGGATGCCCTCCAGCCCGTCCAGCGCATCAAAGCGAAAATCGGCTTCCTTTACGCCCAGCCGCGATCCCGGTGCACAGGGGTCATAGATAGCATGCTGCTGTGTCGAGCATTCGGGATTGACGCGAATGCCGCAGGACACCTTTTGGCGAAGGGCAATGGTCTTGAATTTTTCCCACTGAGAAAAGGAGTTGAAAATGATATGATCAGAAATCTTTACAAGCTCCTGTATATCCTTTTCCTGATAGGCAGGGGAAAAGACATGATTTTCCTTTCCCATCGCCTCATGTCCAAGACGCGCTTCATAGATGCCGCTTGCCGCTGTGCCGCTCAAATACTTTCCCAGTAAGGGATAGAGCGAATACATCGAAAAACACTTTTGGGCAAGAAGGATATGGGCACCGGTTTCTTCTTCAATGCTTTTCAATATTTCGAGATTGTCTTTCAGCTTTTCTTCATCGACAACGAAGGACGGCGTTGGAACCTTGGTAAATATGCGGCGCATCAATCGACGAGCTCCGGATGGAAATCCTCTTTCCATGGAAGTCCCCACTCATTCAATGCATCCATGAACGGATCTGGATCAAACTCTTCAATATTTTTTTACACCAGGACCCTTCCATGTATTCGTCATGATAAGCATCGCACCGATCATAGCGGGAACGCCCGTTGTATAGGAAATCGCCTGAGAGCCGACCTCCTGATAGCATGCCTGATGGTCGCAGACATTATAAAGATAGTAGGTCTTTTCCTTACCGTCCTTTTTCCCGCGGAAGATGCAGCCGATATTCGTCTTTCCCTTTGTACGAGGTCCAAGACTGGCAGGGGTCTGGGAGTACAGCCTTTAAGAACTGGAGCGGAACAATCTTCTTGCCATCGAAATCGATCGGCTCGATGGAAGTCATGCCAACATTTTCAAGACAGCGCAAATGATTGAGATAGCTTTCTCCAAAGGTCATGAAGAAGCGGATGCGCTTGATGCCCGGAATGTTCAAAGCGAGACTTTCCAGCTCTTCGTGATGCAGAAGATACATATCTTTCGGACCGATTTCGGAAAAATCATAGACGCGCTTTATCTCCATCGGCTTTGTTTCGACCCAATGCCCTGCTTCCCAATAGCTGCCGTTTGCCGAGACTTCTCGAATATTAATTTCAGGATTAAAATTCGTTGCAAAGGGATAGCCGTGGTCACCTGCATTGCAGTCTAGAATATCAATATAGTTGATTTCATCGAAATGATGCTTCAGCGCGTAGGCAGAAAAGACACCCGTGACGCCAGGGTCAAAACCAGAGCCTAAAAGTGCCGTAATGCCAGCTTTTTCAAAGCGATCACGATAGTCCCACTGCCACTTGTATTCAAATTTTGCCGTATCTTCCGGTTCATAGTTCGCCGTATCGACATAGTTCGTCCTTGTGGCAAGACAGGCATCCATGATCGAAAGATCCTGGTATGGAAGTGCCAAGTTGAGAACGACATCCGGCTTAAAGTCATGGATAAGGTTGACTAACTGCGGCACATCGTCAGCATCGACAGCTGCTGTATGAATTTTTGTCTTTGTCGTTTCTTTAAGTTTCGCTTTCAGCCTGTCGCACTTTGACTTCGTGCGCGAGGCGATCATGATTTCCTCGAATACTTCTGCATTCTGGCAGCATTTATGTATGGCGACGTTTGCAACACCGCCACACCCGATAATCAAAGCCTTCCCCATAATGCATTTCTCCCTTTTCCTATATAAGTCTATTTCTTTATTTTGTATTCTTCAACGCTTTCGAACAGCACTCTTTCCGAGAAGTGCTTCCAGTGCTTCCATCGTTTCTTTCGTATCAGAGAGCCAGAAAGCTTCACCGCCTTTTTGCCAGCGATTTCCATTGTAAAAATACGTCTCGCTGCTGCCGCGATGCTCGGCAATAATTTTTTGCAAATCTTTGCGCGCCTCTGCCGATAAGCCACCGTTTGGCAATTTGATATAGTAGGTTGGTGTGTACGCATCGACCGACCAGATACGGTCAGCCAGAATTTTTAACCCGTCGCCTGCAAGATCAACATGCCCTTCGATGACAACCGGTGTATCCGGCATGAGAAGGTCGATGTTTTGATAAAACAGTCGAGGAAAAATAGTAACTTCTGCCTGTGACATATAATCCTCAAGCGTAGCAAAACACATGGTTTCACCTTTTCGTGTCGTAATGCGCTTCGTCTCAATCAACATGCCACCGACACGCACGAGCTGTTTATCTTTGATATTTCCTCCCTGCAGCGTCGAGATACTAGGCAAATTATCCAGCTTCTCATGGTAAGCGTCGAGAGGATGTCCTGTGATGTAAAAACCAGTGTTTTCCTTCTCCCAGGCAAGGCATTCCTCCCTCGAAGCCTCTTCGATATCCGGAAGCTGGAGAGCAGCGCTAATCTCTTCTTCGGGAAAAAGCCCGATCTGTCCGGAAAGAGCATCCTGTTGATTTCTCATTGCCTCACTGACAGCCTGCGGCAGGACGGCGAGAAGCTGGCTGCGCTTTGCCCCCAGACTGTCAAAGGCACCGCATTTGATAAGGCTTTCAAGTACGCGTTTATTTGCTGTGCGCATATCGACGCGTGAGCAGAAATCAACAAGGGAACAGAACTTTCCGTTCCTATTGCGCACGTCGATGATATTTCGATGGCAGCGTCCCCGACATTGCGTACGGCGGCAAGCCCAAAACGAATGGCATCTCCATCAACACTGAAGAAGGCAAAGCTTGCATTGATGTCCGGCGGCAGGATGGAAATCTTCATACGACGGCATTGCTCAATGTATTGCGGAACCTTCTGTGTATCGACAATGCTCGTGAGCATCGCTGCCATAAATTCTGCGGGATAATGTGCCTTTAGGTATGCCGTCTGCCATGCAACAAGCGCATAAGCTGCGCTGTGTGACTTGTTGAAACCGTAATCGGCAAAATGTGTCAACAAGTCGAAAATGGTATTGGCAAGGCCGCTTTTAATGCCATGTTCTGCACAGCCAGTCAGAAAATTTTCCTTCTGTGCCATCAAGATCTCTTGCTTCTTTTTCCCATGGCACGGCGGAGAATATCTGCCTGTCCAAGCGTAAAACCTGCCAGCACTTGAACGATCTGCATGACTTGTTCCTGATAGAGAACAACACCGAAAGTTTCTTTTAGAATGGGCTCTAAGAGTGGATGAAGATAGGTAACCTCCTTTTTTCCATGGCGACCAGCGATAAAATCCTCGACCATACCGCTGCCAAGAGGACCTGGCCGATAGAGCGCGACCAGCGGAATGAGATCGGAAAAAAGTCTTCTGGGGGCAAGTTCCTTGACAAGGTTTGTCATACCCTGGGATTCCATCTGAAAGATAGCGCCAGTCTTGCCTTCAGTTAGCATCCTTGCCGTCGCTTCGTCTTTGAGCGGAATCTTTTCGATATTGACTGCGGTTCCACGGCTCTGTCTGATGTTGGAGAGCGTGTCGCTGATGACAGTCAGTGTACGAAGACCAAGAAAATCCATTTTGAGAAGTCCCAATTCCTCAACATGATCTTTATCGTACTCTGTAACAAGCGTTCCATCTGTCATGGCAACAGGCAGATATTCTGTCAATGGCTTTTTTGCAATCACAACGCCTGCCGCGTGTGTCGATGAATGCCTGGGAAGTCCTTCGATCTGCATGGCATAATCGATGAGCTTTTTCACCTGCGGATTTGCATCATAGGTCGCCCGAAAGTCAGTGGATTCTTTCATCGCCTTTCGAATCGTCATTTTAGGCTCTTCAGGAATCAATGTTACGATTTCCGATACATCACCGAAGGACATGGCAAGGACGCGTCCAACATCTCGAATGGCGCCGCGTGCCGCAAAGGTACCGAAGGTCACAATCTGTGCAACATGATCATCACCATATAAATTTTTAACATAGTCGATGACTTCTTTTCGGCGGACATAGCAAATATCGACGTCAATATCCGGCATCGTCACGCGCTCTGGATTCAAGAAGCGCTCGAAGAGGAGATCGTATGTCAAGGGATCTAAGTCCGTGATACCGAGAAGGTACGAGACTATACTGCCTGCAGCAGAGCCGCGTCCAGGCCCCACGGGAATCTCTTTTTCTTTCGCCGCACGGATGAAGTCCCAAACGATGAGAAAGTAATCATCAAAGCCCATGCTATGGATGATACCAAGCTCATAATCCAAGCGATTTTTTACTTTTTCGGACACTTCGCCATAATGCGAAGGAATCGCGGATTCGCAGAGGTGACGCAGGTAAACCGCCGCATCTTTGAAATCCTTTGGAATAGGATAATACGGCAGCTGCAGCTCGCCGAAGGTAAAATCGACGTTACAGCGTTCGGCGATCTTTTCCGTATTGGCCAGTGCCTCCGGAAATTCCGGGAATAGTCCTGCCATTTCTTCCGGAGACTTCAGATAATAGTCATCGGAAGAAAAACGCATGCGGTCGGGATCATCGTACATCTTATTCATTTGGATACAGAGGAGAATGTCGTGAAAATCGCTGTCTTCCCTGTGAACGTAATGCGCATCATTCGTCGCAACAAGACCCAGGTCATACTTTCGCGCAAGTTCAATGAGACCGCGGTTTGCCTTTTTCTCTTCCGGCAGACCATGGTTTTGAATCTCAATGAAGAAATTCTCCTGCCAAAAATTTTTCATGTATTCCTGCGTCAGTGCATCCGCCTTTTCCATATTGTCACGGAGAATGGCGCGCGGAATCTCACCTGCAATGCAGGCAGAAAGTGCGATAATACCTGCATGGTATTTCTTCATGAGCTCTTTATCAATGCGAGGCTTATAGTACATGCCCTCAATATTTGCGAGGGAAACAAGCTTCGCAAGGTTGCGATATCCCTGCATGTTTTCTGCAAGGAGGATGAGATGATAGTAGCGAGTGCCGTCAACTTCTTCCTTCAGCTGACGCGCCGCAGGCGCAACATAGACTTCGCGACCAATAATAGGCTTTATTCCCTCTTTTTTTGCCGCTTTATAAAAGTCAATGACACCGTACATATTGCCATGATCCGTGATTGCGACAGCATTCATGCCAGCTTCCTTTGTCGCATGGACGAGATCTTCGATGCGGCTTGCACCATCCAGAAGACTGAACTCCGTATGGACGTGCAAATGTGTAAAAGCCATAACTCACCTTCTTTCTCCTCCGTATTATATCATAAAGAAAAAGCTGCTGCGCAGTGCAGCAGCCTAAATACTTTGCTTGCTGTTAGATTTCCATGATGATGGGAAGGATCATGGGACGTCGGCGGGTCTTGTCAAAAAGATAGCGGCCAAGCGCATCGCGAACGTTTGCCTTAATGGCGGACCACTCTTTGACGTTTTCGTCCTCACAGCGGTCGAGTGCCTGTTGAACGCGGGCACGTGCTTCCTCCATCAGAGCTTCCGACTCGCGGACATAGACAAAACCGCGCGACACGATATCCGGACCGGAGACGACGCGATTTGTCTGACGATTCATCGTGAAAGCAATGATGAGAATGCCGTCCTGCGAGAGCTGACGGCGGTCACGAAGGACGATGTTGCCGACATCGCCGACACCGAGACCATCGACCATAATCATGCCTGCCTGTACTTTGCCGGCGACCTGCCCTTATCGCGCGTAAATTCGAGAATCTGTCCATTTTCGCTGATAAAGATATTTTTCCTTTGCCATACCAAGTTCACGGGCAAGGCGTGCATGTTGAATTAAGTGATGGTACTCGCCATGTACGGGAACGAAGAATTTCGGGCGGACAAGGTTGTTCATGAGCTTCAGTTCTTCACGGCTGCCGTGTCCAGAAACGTGAATCCCTTGATTTCTGCCGTAGATGACATCTGCCCCAAGCTTCATGAGGTTATCAATCGTCTTTGAAACCAGTTTTTCGTTTCCTGGAATCGGTGTCGCCGATATAATGACGGTGTCACCTGGTACAATGCCAACCTTGCGATGATCACTCACTGACATGCGCGTAAGTGCCGACATCGGCTCGCCCTGACTTCCCGTCGTGACGATGACGACTTGCTCCATGCGGTAGCGATGAATCCGTCGATATCAATAATCGTCCCTTTCGGTGCTGTAAGATAGCCGAGATCGAGGGAAATACCGACGACGTTGACCATACTGCGACCGAGGACAGCGACATGTCGCTTGTAGCGGACGGCAGTATCTATGACTTGCTGGATACGCTGAACATTCGAGGAGAAAGTTGCGACAATGATGCGGCCGCGTGCCTTATGAAACGCCTTGTCAAAAGCAGCACCAACGGTACTTTCACTCGGTGTATGTCCCTCACGCTCAGAGTTTGTACTGTCTGCAAGCATGACGAGAACACCCTTATTGCCAAGGTCAGAAAGGCGGCGGAAATCTGTCATCTTGCCGTCTACTGGCGTATAGTCAAATTTGAAATCACCCGTATGAACGATCATGCCGACCGGTGTTTTGATGGAAAGTGCAACGGCATCCGGAATCGAATGATTGACACGGATGAAGCCAACGCTGAAACAGCCGACATTGATGATATCGCCCTGCATAACGGAGTGCAGATTACCAGAATCGACACCGTTCTCTTTCAGGCGTCCCTCAAGAATACCAAGTGTCAGACGCGTGCCATAGACCGGTACGTTTATACGCTTCAAAACGTAGGGAAGACCGCCAATATGATCTTCATGCCCGTGTGTCAAGACAATCGCCTTGATCTTATCTTTATTTTCGATAAGATACGTGATGTCTGGAATGACGAGATCTACGCCCAGCATGGACTCGTCCGGAAACATAAGCCCTGCATCGACGATAAGAATCTCATCATCCACACGGATAACGGTCATGTTCTTCCCTGATTTCCCCTAGTCCGCCGAGGGGAATAATTTGTAATTTTTGTGCTCCTTTGGACAAAAAAATACACCTCCATGTATTATATTTATATTATTGACGTATTGCCATAAAATTTCCTTATAAAAATATGCAAAAAAATAATCGTTGAAACTGCGCCATGGTTTCTCTGATGTGAGAATGTCAACTCATTATAAAAGATTCATATACGAAAGAAAGAGGACTTCTGCTACAAGCATCAGCCCATTTCAACAAAACATATATCATAGACACCTAAGCTGCAACCAGCAATATCGCTCGTCTTCGATTGCCTATGTAAATTCAGTAGATGCGCGTCGGAAGACACGACAAATTCGCCAGTTCTTTAAGATGCCCCCATATCCGAACGCAGGAGCTTCACAGTGTATGCCGTAATGGATCCGCTCAATTCATATATTTCCATTTTAACATCATGCAAAAGGAAATGCAAACAGGAATCTCTGTAGCACACATTTTCAGTAGGAAAGCCGATATAGAATGTAGTAGAGAACCCCGATGCCGATGACAACAAAAACTGCCGGCAGGAGAAAGATGACAAATGCAGCTATGCAGAGAGCAGCGATGCTGAGTGTTACAGTTCGGAAGAGAAAGCTTTGTTCGGGAAAATTCAGCAGTTTTATAAGAAGATTTACAAGGATGCTATGAACACCGCTGCCATTCGAAAAGCCATGCGGATTCACATCGCGTTTCTTGAAATTACCGTTGCCTTTTTCTGAGATATCAAGCGTTACGCCCTTATAATTCTCCCTCTCTGCCTCACTCATTTCACGAACATCGTTTTCTTTCATAAAATTTCCCTTCAAAAGAAAGATAGTACAGCATCATTCATAGTACAAAGAAAAGACAAATCCCTCTTCCACTAGATAACGTGCATCAAACATTGTGCAGCCGAGTCTTTCCTCAATACCACGCAAGTGATATGCCACGCGGTTTGGCGGTGCACCGAGCATCGATTCGATATTTGAGACATTTTCAAAATGCAGACCATTCAAATTACCGAAAGCGATGATGCAGGCTGTTAAAAATAGAAGAAAGTTCATAGGGAGATACTTCGACCTTGGCTTTGCAGATATAGTCATCAAAAAGATTTGTAAGAAGCTTTGCAGCAAAACAGCTGAAGCCGATCTTTAATGCGAAAAGTGCCAAATGATTCCTTGCAGACGTGAACTTCTCTACAGCTTTTTTTGGTATGGGACTTCGTCTTTTCGATTTGCGATCCCGTCAATAGATTCAGCTGCGCAAATGCAGACATAATATGAAGAATATGTCTTA
This sequence comes from uncultured Mitsuokella sp., assembly GCA_916439735.1. GTDB lineage: Bacteria > Bacillota > Negativicutes > Selenomonadales > Selenomonadaceae > AWVT01. The sequence goes on along the minus strand of CAKAIG010000002.1, from coordinate 641,533 downwards.
CAGCAGCCGATTCACGGCTAAGGAAATCTGCAGTGTCGCTTCCCGGCACCCGGCGGCGAAAAAAGTTCCAGTTCATTTTCAAGAATTTCCTTCATACGCGTCCTGAGCTTCTGGCTTGCAGGGAGTGATGTCACATAATTCAGCATCATAATGCCGTTGGCGTGCATATGGCCGAAGTAGATCATATGGTCATAGTCTGCTATCAGCCAATCGGAAACTGGCATCTCGATAAGTTCGTCTGTAAAAAGATCGTGCATTTACGACGTCTTCTGTTGTTCCTGTCACATAAAAGATACGGAACTCTGAATGCAGCAGATCACGAACGATGTCCTGCTCGGAGATCGTCAGGTTTTTTCTTCGGCAAAAATAAACGAAGAGTGGGATTTGATCGGTATCAATGAGGTGATAATCAAAAAGAAAGTAATCCCAAAAAGCTCTGCCAGAAATCTTCATGATGGATACTCAGCGTATCCCAATCGTCATCGATATGCTCTTCTGGTCCCGTATAAAGGGCAAGTGCCCGCTCAAAATCCCGTTGATAACGTCTGGACTGAAAATACTTTCCCACACGTTTCAAGAGCGCATCGAGCATTTGATTCAATTTGTCGATATCTTCTGGTGGAATGACTTTTTTGGTATCCAACGAGCTGTAGAACTCCTCTGCATCGTGACGCGGCGGTATATGGTAAACATCCTTGACATAAAGGAGTGCACGGCAAGCTTCGATAAATTCATCGACATTCTCATCGGTATCCCCAAGTTCTGCAAGCCAATATTTGTAAAACTCCCGAACGATAGCATAATAATGCTTGGTATCATCTTCAGACAGCGTAAAGCCAATTTCCTTTTCCGACAGCCGATAGAGAATCTCCAGATGGTCGTAGATGCCCAATGTGTCAAGCTCACGGATTTCGTACTCTGCCATATACACGAGCGTCGTTTCCAAAACAAACCAGATGAAGCAAAGTTCTTCTTCTAATGTCTTATCCCATGCTTTGCGACGCAGATATTTCTCTATCGTCTTCTGTTCAATGAACGGTTCATATACAGAAGAATTCTTGTAAAATTTTTCAACAAGGCTGTAAACATTATCATTTTTCTGAAAGTCTCTTGCTTTTTTCGACATACTTTGCTCACCACCTTGTTATCAATCCACTGTATTATCTTATCATAGATACGCGCGACGAAAAATGAAACAAAGATGAAATCTCTTCGATGGTCAGGAGAGATGCCGCAGAAACTCTTTATCCTTTTCCGTTAAAGCTGCATGTGCCAGAAGATCCGGACGATGCTCCTTTGTCGTCTTAAGCGCCGCCTCACGCCGCCATGTACGTATTTTTGCATGATCCCCCGAAAGAAGGATGTTGGGAACCGCATTTCCTTCGAATTCCCTGGGACGCGTATACTGCGGAAAACCTAGAAGTCCATCGTAGAAAGAATCGGTCGATGCCGAATCGTCATCACCTAAGACACCTGGAAGCATTCGGGAGACAGCATCTGTAACGACCATCGCTGGAAGCTCGCCGCCGGTCAGGACGAAGTCACCGATGGAAAGACGCTCGTCGGCAAGGTCATAGATGCGCGCATCAAAACCTTCGTAATGTCCGCATATAAAGATGAGCTGGCGATAGGCTGCCAGCTCCTTTGCCTTTTGCTGGGAAAAAAATCGTTCCCGAAGGATCCATAATGAGGATGCGTCGATTTTCAGCATATGCTTCCGTTCGGGAAAGCAAGTCACGCACCGCGCAATACATGGGTTCCGGCTTTAGTACCATGCCAGCACCGCCGCCAAACGGCGCGTCGTCAACATGGCGATGTTTATCAAGGGAAAAAGTCGCGAAAATTTGTATAATGGATGTCGAGAATGCCGTTATCAATCGCTCGTTTCGTAATGCTTTTCGCCAAACGGTCCCGAAAACATTTCTGGGAAAGAGCGTGACCATATCAATCCGCATCCTAAGCCTCCTCTGGCATCTCGACAAGCATCGTACCTGCTTCTAAGTTGATATTCTTGACAACAGCCTTGAGTGCAGGGATAAGATGTTCCCTGTTGTCTTTATCGTGCACAACATAGACATCATTACTGCCCGTACGCAAGATGTTATCAATCTGCCCAAGACAGACGCCTCGGGTGTCTGTCACGCTTAGCCCAATGATATCGAAAGCATAGAACTCGCCCTCGGCAAGCGGCGCAGCTTCACTGCGGGCAATGGTCAATAATTTATTTGTCAGGCACATTGCATCCTCGCGAACAGAATACTCACGAAACTTCATCAAAATGTATTGCTTATCATATCTGACCTGTTCGACATGCAAGAGTTCATCATCGACCATAACAGATTTCATGGAAGCGAATCGCTCGATAAAATCGGTCAGGGGGATGATGCGCATTTCACCATGAATACCATGTGCTGCGCCAACTTTCCCGATCGTGATGCGGTCTTTAGCCGCGGATTGCGATAATTTTGTCATCTTCCACCAAGACTTCTACATTCATGAGTTCGCGCATATCATCGCCAATATGAACTTCAACTTGACGCTCTACCGTTCCCTGTATGATTTCTGCACCGAAGACGAGTTTTTCCATCTCGTCCTTACGCTGCTGTGCCTGCTCACAAAAATCAGCACGCTTTTGAAGTGCTGAATCAAAGTGCTGACGGGCGGAGTCCAGGCGCTGCCTATCGGCAGCTGTCGGGTTCAAAACGGTATTTTCCTGCAGCGCGCGTTTTTTCTCAATCTCAAGCTGCTGCATCTCAAGTTCAGCACGCTTAATATCTTCATCCAAGTCTTTTAAAAGCTTTGTCTTCAACTTTTCTGTGAGTTTCGCCTTGACAGTCACAGGCATATTGAGCACGATCGAATCCATAGATAGCACCTCTTTCTCCAATATTTCAATGATCTATATAGAAAAGCGGCATTGACAAAGCAATGCCGCTCACAAGGAATCCCAGGAAATAAAAGTCAAGCAGACGCTAATCAAAGGAATCTGTCAGCAATTCTTCAATCCTATGGTGCAGACTCTCTGCCTGGTATCCTATTCAGTTGATCTCAACGGAGACCTTCTGATTCTGCCGGGTTGCTGCCGCTTTTACGACCGTGCGCAAAGCTTTAGCAATACGCCCTTGCCGTCCGATGACTTTCCCCATATCATCCTCTGCTACGTGAAGATTGAGAAAGAGTTCTCCTGCTTCCTCATGTTCGTCCACGGTAACATCGCTTGGATGATCGACTAAGGATTTGGCGATAACTTCAACAATTTCTTTCATGCTGCAGTCTTCTCCAATCACTTTGCATTCCTCGCCGCAGCAAACTTAGCCATGATGCCCTGCTTGCTGAGAAGATTTTTGACGGTATCCGTCGGCTGTGCGCCCTTGCTCATCCAATCGATGACCTTTTCCTCATCGACATTGACAAGTGCCGGCTGCTGAGAAGGATCGTAGTTGCCGAGAACTTCAATAAAGCGACCGTCGCGCGGTGCACGAGAATCAGCAACAACAATACGGTAATATGGGTTTTTCTTAGCTCCCATACGATTCAGACGAATCTTTACTGCCATGTAAACTCACCACCTTTCGAGTGATATCTTATTTCATGAACGGCAACTTGGAAAGGCCTAGCCCCGCTAGTCCGGAAAGCCCAGAAAGTCCCTTCTTGCCACCTTTCATCGATTTCATCTTCTTCATCATTTTGCGCATCTCGCCGAACTGCTTCAAGAGTTTGTTTACATCTTGTACGCGTGTACCAGAGCCGCGAGCGATACGCTTTCTATGACTGCTCTTAATAATGGAAATATCCGCGCGCTCTTTCGGTGTCATCGAACGGATAATGGCCTCAATTCGGCGCATTTCCTTGCCATCGAGGTCAACATCTTTATCTGCAAGTTGTTTTTTTAAACCGCCAAGTCCTGGAATCATGCCAAGGATGGAATCAAGAGAGCCGAGCTTTTTAATCTGCTGCATCTGGTTTAAGAAGTCATCCAGCGTAAATTCATTTTTACGCAGCTTCTTTTCCATCTCCTCAGCTGCCTTCTGATCGAAGGCTGTCTGCGCTTTTTCCACAAGAGAGAGCACATCGCCCATGCCGAGAATACGCGATGCCATGCGATCGGGGTGAAAGGCTTCAAGAGGCTCGATCTTCTCACCCATGCCGATAAACTTAATCGGTATCCCCGTCACTGCCTTAATAGAAAGTGCCGCGCCGCCGCGTGCATCGCCGTCCAGCTTCGTCATAATAACGCCGTCAAAACCGAGTGCTTCATAGAAGGTTTTTGCGACGTTCACGGATTCCTGTCCCGTCATGGCATCAACAACGAGGAGAATCTCATGTGGATGTACTTTCTCCTTGATATCTCTAAGCTCCTGCATGAGCTTTTCATCAATCTGCAGGCGGCCGGCAGTATCGATGATAACAACATCACAGGCATGCGACGCAGAATAAGCGATGGACGTTTCTGCAATCTTTACAGCGTCCCTTGAGCCTTCGATGGTAAAGACCGGAAGCTGAATCTGTTTACCGAGAACCCGCAGCTGGTTGATAGCCGCAGGACGATAAACGTCAGCAGCGACGAGCAGTGGATGCTTTCCTTGCTTTTTCAGCGCAAGTCCGAGCTTTCCGACCGATGTCGTCTTGCCAGCGCCCTGCAGACCTGCCATGAGAATGACGGTCGGTGGATTTGGGCTGATATTTAAGCGACTCTGCGTGCCGCCCATGAGCTTCGTGAGCTCTTCATCGACGATTTTTACAACAACCTGCGCTGGTGTCAATGTCTCAAGAACCTCTTGCCCAATGGCACGTTCTTTAACCGTCTTGATGAACTCTTTAACTACTTTGAAGTTGACATCAGCCTCTAGAAGTGCCATGCGGACTTCCCGCATGGCCTCGTTGACGTCATCCTCTGTCAGTTTTCCATGCCCGCGCAGCTTCTTAAACGTTGCTTGAAGCCTGTCTGACAAACTCTGAAATATCAAACTCCTGCCTCCTGCCCTTCCATTAGAGGAGCCATACGCTTCAGTATCGTATCGATTGCGTCGCCGTTTTCTACCGTGCGAAGCTTTTCAATGCGGCTTGCACTCGCCAAGCACTGTGCGCTCCTCTTGGTAACGCGAGAGAAGTCCGAGCTTTTTCTCGTAGCCTTTCATTGAAAGCTCTGCCCGTCGGATATTGTCGTATACGGCTTGGCGAGAAATACCAAGCGCATCACCGACTTCCGCAAGAGAAAAAAATCTTCGAAGAGATGCAGGCGCAGGCTTTCCTTCTGCTTATCCGTCAGGAGTGCTCCATAAAAAATCAAATAGCAGCTGATAAATATACGAGTTGCTCCATTACCTGTTTCCTACAACCTATCGAACAGAATTACAAAAAGCATTATAGCGAATAGATCTACACCTGTCAAGTATTTTCACTTGTCAGGTATAAGAATATCACACAAAAAAATATGATATTCTTATACCTCCCCGTAGCGATCGGGCCAGCATCGTTTAAGATAGGCACGAATGGATTTTTCCTCACCATTCTCTGTCGGTGCATAGTAGCGCGTGCCCTTGAGTTTTTCCGGCAGATATTGCTGCTTGATAAAATGGTTGGGAAAATCATGTGCATATTGATACTTTACACCGTGTCCTAATTTTGTCGCCCCCTTATAATGCGCATCACGCAAGTGAAGCGGGACACTGCCGCAATTTCTTGAGCGGACGTCCGCAAGTGCTGCATCTATACCAAGATAGGCAGCGTTGGACTTTGGAGCACCTGCAATATATGTGACTGCTTCCTGCAAGCGGAATTCTCGCCTCTGGCATACCGAGAAATTGTACAGCATGCGCAGCTGCCATTGCGATGACAAGTGCTCTAGGGTCAGCATTACCAACATCTTCTGCAGCACAGATGACGATGCGCCGCGCGATGAAAATTCAGATCTTCACCGGATGCCAGCATTCGTGCGAGATAGTGAAGTGCAGCATCCGGATCACTCCCGCGCATACTCTTAATAAAGGCAGAGACCGTATCGTAATGGTTGTCTCCTTTCTTGTCATAGCGCTGCACACGTTCGCCCACAATATCTTCCATCAGATCAAGCGTAAGCACGCGCTCTTCTTTTGGTACATCCTGCGGCAGCATGGCTGCCATGCCTTCCATCAAATTCAAAGCAATGCGTGCATCTCCGCCTGCCATCTGTGCAATCCCCAGGAGCACATCATCGGATGTCTCCAGTTCTTCTTTCCCAAGACCACGTTCCTTGTCCGCCAGCGCCATCTTCAAAACACGTACGATTTCACCATCCGATAGCATCTTCAACTGAATAATGCGCACGCGGGAAAGAAGTGCATGATTTACTTCAAAAAAAGGATTTTCCGTCGTTGCACCAATCAGTACCAATCTGCCATCTTCGACATAAGGAAGAAGTGCATCCTGCTGTCCTTTGTTAAAACGATGAATCTCGTCTATGAAGATAATCGTGCGTTTCTGATAGTAACGCAGCGCTTCACACGCTTCCTTCACCATAGTTCGAATATCTGCAATTCCCGATGCGACAGCATTCAGCTTTTGAAAACGGCTGTTAGTAAGACCGGCAATCATCTGAGCAAGTGTTGTTTTTCCAGTCCCCGGCGGTCCATAGAGAATCATTGATGGAATACGATCCTCTTCTATCATCCGCCGCAAGAAGCGCCCCTTGCCGATGACGCTTTGCTGTCCGACAAATTCATCGAAATTTCTGGGACGCATTCTTTCGGCAAGCGGTTCAAAGCGGCTGTTTTCCGCTTCGGCCAGCTGCAAAGCAAAAGAGGTCGATGTTTTCCATGGAAATCACACCTTTCCTGTCGAACCGAAACCACCCATGCGCTTTATCGCATTTGCATCATCATCATCGGTCAATAAATACTTTTTGGAAAATCCCCTGTGCTATGCGCATGTTCTTTTTCAATCTGCACAGGTTTGTCGCCTCGATTAAGAAGCGCTAGAAAAAAATATGTCCCTCGTTCTTAGAATTATTGTAATAGTCTGCATCAATCACACCAATACTGTTCGTCAATGTGAGATGGTCTTTTACAGCAAGACTCGACCGAATATGGATAAATAATGCCTCATCTCGTTTCATGTATGCTTTGATGCCTGTCGGCACCATGGCATAGGCTTGAGGCGCAAGGAGCACATCTTCTGCGGCGCGAATATCGTAGCCTGCACTCGCTGCAGTATTGCGCTTCGGCAGCTCGACTGCCTTGTCTTGATATGTGGAAATGATTTCAAATCCTCGTTCTTTCAAGGGAGAACCTCCTAGGAAAAATCTAAAAAACTGCTGCACGGAACATTTGCTCTGCACAGCAGTTGCGGTCAACGAGATGTATTATTTCTCTTCAGCGGCTTCTTCTTTATTCATACCGAAGGAAACATGACGAGCTGGCGTCATAGTTGAAATGGCGTGTTTATAGACCATCTGTTGCTTTCCGGCAACATCCAAAACAACCGTGAAGTTATCAAATCCACGAACATTTCCCTTGATCTGGAATCCATTCATAAGATGAATTGTCACAGAGATATTTTCTTTACGCACTTGATTTAAGAAACTATCCTGTAAATTGATGTTTTTCGTGGACATTTACATTCTCCTCTTTTTTTCACCGATACATTCGATGTTTTTCTATTTTTCCGTCAATGAGAAAAAAATTGAATAATATCGTGGAAAATTTGTGCTTCTGCTCCTCTGCTATGCGCGTATCGAGGTCATACCAATGAATATATGGCATCTTTCGATACCATGTGAACTGACGCTTGGCAAAAATGGCGTGTATTTTTTTTCACCGTTTCAATCGCTTCTTCAAGCGTTAGATCCCCTGTAAGTGCCGCGGCAATTTCTTTATAGCCGATTCCTTTCATGGCGGGCGCCTCCACAGGAATTCCACTGGCAAGAAGCCCTTTTACTTCGTTGACGAGCCCCTCTGCTATCATCTGGTCAACGCGCGTATGAATTCTTTCGTAAAGCACAGCGCGATCACGGCGCAGTCCGACGACAAAAGCCCTGCAAACAAGCTCTGCATCGGTATTTCGTGCCGTTGAAACATCTTCATTACCAAATGTCGCAACTTCAAGTGCGCGAACCACACGCGAAAAAAATTCTTTTCATCAACATGGGCTGCAGCTTTTTGGCGACTCTTTTCTTTAAGCGTTCAAAAATATACTTCCTGCCGTGAATTTCTGCGAGTGCCTTTTATCTTCTCACGAAAAGCAGGATGCTCTCCTGTCTCACAAAAGACATAGTCTTCAAGAAGTGCTTTGATATAAAAGCCCTGTACCGCCTGCAACGATAGGAATCACATGTTTTTCATTCAGATCTCGAATGCATTTTCCTGCCTGCGCCTGAAAATCCGTCACGTTGTATGATACGGTCGGCGGAAGAATATCTATAAGATGATGTTTCACGCTTCGCTGCTCGTCTTTTGTCGGCTTTGCCGTGCCAATATCAAAGCCGCGGTAAACGAGCATAGAATCACCGGAAATAATCTCGCTCTTAAGACGCTTGGCCAATGACAAGGATAAGGCTGTCTTTCCAACAGCGGTCGGACCCAAAAATAACGATTAACTTGTCGCTCTTAAAAGGTATGCTCATGCAAGTGAAACCGTTTCTCCTGGATTGACAATCGTGACGACGACAGGCGATGTCGCTTCTGTAATCTCTTTATAATGACGCACATCCTGATTTATGACCGGCCATGTGTTATAATGAATAGGAATGACGTTCCTGGCATTTAGGAGCTGTGCGGCAAGAGCAGCATCCTCAAGCCCCATCGTATAATTGTCACCAATTGGCAAGATGGCATAATCGAGAGAATCCTTCTGACCAATGAGGCGCATATCGCTGAAAAGTGCCGTATCCCCGGCAAAGTAGACGACCTGACCACCTATGTAGACGACATAGCCGCAGGCAACGCCGCCCGCTACGCCCGAACTGTGCTGTGCCAGCGTCATGCGAACCTTGCCGAACGGTAAGTTGAGTGAGCCGCCCAAATTCATCGGATGCTCGCTGAGCCCCGGTACACGCTCCTCGCAAAAGGCTTAACACTTCTGGAATGGCGACGAGCTCTGCCCCTGTGCGGTCGGCAATTTCCGGTGCATCACCAAAATGGTCGCTGTGCGCATGTGTGATGAGGATGAAATCACAGTCAATATCCTCAGGTTTTGCCGTCGCTGCTGGATTTCCCGTGAGAAATGGATCAAAAAGAACCTTGTATGTCCCGTCATCGAGCAGAACACAGGAATGTCCGTAATACTTAAAATTTACCATAAAGAAAAACCTCCTATAAGTTTTACGCAGGCTCTCTCCTGCGGCCATTCAGTCTATCCTACCATTTTAGTATAACATGAAAAGATGAAGAATTTGTATACAAATGTGATAATACTGCCGAATATTTCCATCACATATCAAAAGCAAGGCACAAAAGAAAAAGAATGTCTCATCGTGACCGGCGGGCGCCCGCCGACAGTTGCATGGCTGAAAAAGGCTGCGCAGGGAAAGACCGTATGGGCAGCAGATCACGGCATCGATGTCTGTCGGCAGGCAAATCTTCTTCCAGAACGCCTCATCGGTGACTTTGACAGTTTGGAGAAATTCTCTCTGCTCTGGGCAAAGGAAAATAATGTCTCGATTGAACAATTTCCCGTTGAAAAGGATTTCACCGATACGCAGCTCGCTCTTGAAAGGGCAACAGAAGAAGGATTCACGCGCATCTATCTCACAGGCGCCTTTGGCAATCGCTTCGACCATAGTTTTAGCACGATACTGAGTGCTGCTGCCCTTTTCACCTCGGTTATTCTTACCGATGAGAAAGAAATGATCATCTTCTTAAAGGATGAAGATATGCTTACCGCGTGCTTTTCAAAAATGCCGAAAGCGATTTCTCTCCTTCCGCTTTTCGGGGATGCCAAGGGTGTTACCATCACAGGTGTCCGCTGGGAGCTCAAAGATGCCATCCTAAAGGAGCGCGAACAAATCGCCATCAGCAATCGGCTGACCGATGGAAAAAATACGCTGCATGCGAGCCTTGCACGCGGCACACTCGCACTTTATGTCTGTATGCTCGAATAAAATCTCTGCCTGCGGGCTTCAAAGAGAATCACAGCAGCGGATGCCGCAACGTTCAGAGATTCGGCGCCAATACCCTTGCGCCGTTCCATCGGAATGTATAAATGGTCTGCGACAGATAAGAGGGATGGTCGGATACCATTTCCTTCATTGCCAAAAATCACAGCCGATGGCATTGTGAGATCTGCTGTATAGAGTGCCTGCGCTTCTTTATCGAGCGCTGCCCCAAAAAGATGTATCCTTTGCTCACCAAAAAAGCTGAGAAGTTCATCCTCGCCAATACCGGTGTATATTGGCAGATGAAACAGAGAGCCCATGGCACTTCGCACGGTTTTTTCGCTGAAAGGATCTGCACATCCTTTTGTAAGAAAGACAGCATCTGCACCGGCAGCATCTGCCGTCCGAAAAATCGCACCGATATTTCCAGGCTCTTGCAGTGCATCGAGAACAACATAGAGGGGCTTTGCCTCTTCTTTTTTTCGCATAGGCTCCAAGAGACTTTGATTTCTCTTCTTTACAACGATAAGAATGCCCTGCGGAGCATCTGTGGTGCCAATCGCTTTGAAGAGCGCATCGCTAACTTCGTAAAAACAAATGCTGTCTGCCGCGTTCTTTATCAGGCGCCTGATACGCGGCTTTTTCTTTGCACTTTCTGTGACAATACCAAAATCCACCTGCCATTTTGCTTCGATAACGCTTTCTGCAAGCCGTACCCCCTCTGCGAGGAAGGATCCTTCTTTTTCTCGAAATTTCTTCAAATGCAAGCTCTTCACAAGCTTTATTTTTTTATTTTCAAAGCTTTCGATTTGCTTGAAATCCATTTCCTCACTCCTTTTTGGCAAAAAGAAAACCCGGCAAAGGAGACGCGCTCCCCTGTCGGGCAAAGACCAGCTTACTGGTTTTCCTTTGCAACGGCAACAAGACCGGCAAATGCTTTCGGATCTGCAATTGCAAGATCGGCGAGCATATTGCGGTTGACTTCGACGCCAGCTCTCGTAAGACCTGCAATCAAGCGGCTGTACGAGATGCCGTTCGCACGGGCAGCAGCGTTGATACGTGCAATCCATAGACGGCGGAAAACGCCCTTCTTAGCACGACGGTCACGACGCGCATAGTAGAGCGCTTTCATGACGGTTTCATTGGCTTTCTTAAACTGCTTGCTCTTCGAGCCCTTATAGCCCTTCGCAAGCTTTTTAGGATCTTTTTATGACGTCTATGTGCAGTCACGCCGGCTTTTAACTCTTGGCATGTTTGAATCCTCCTATTGATAACTTTATCTCAGCCATTCGGAAGCATGTGTTTGATACGCGAGAAATCCGCTCCGGCAACAAGCGTAGCTTTACGAAGATTACGCTTGCGTTTTGGAGATTTCTTCTCAAGGATATGGCTCTTGAAAGCCTTTGTTGCGCTTGAACGCACCACTACCGGTCTTGGCAAAACGCTGCAGCGAGCTCTACGAGTTTTAATTTTAGGCATTGTTTCCTCCCTTTGTTCCCGTGTTTCCTTGCTTCTTTTGCTTTTTGATGCTTTCTGCACCTTCGGTGCAACAATCATCGTCATGTTCTTGCCCTCGAGTTTTGCATTGCGCTCAATAGCGACCGTGTCACCAAGGCGCTCGCGACGCGGGCAAGAACTTCCTTACCGAGTTCCGGATGCGAGAGTTCACGGCCACGAAACATGATCGTAACCTTGACCTTGCTGCCTTCCTCGACAAAGCGAATGGCATTTTTCAGCTTGACGTCAAAAATCGTGTTGTTCGATATGCGGACGAAGCTTGACCTCTTTGAGACTAATGGTCTTTTGATGCTTCTTCGCTTCCTTCTCACGTTTCTGCTGTTCATAGCGATACTTTCCAAAGTCCATGATGCGGCAGACTGGCGGTCTCGCCTTCGGTGCGACTTCGACAAGATCAAGATGATGCTCCTCCGCCATGCGAAGCGCATCACGTGTCGGCATAATGCCAAGCTGCTCACCGTCAGCACTCGTCACACGAACTTCACGAATACGGATCTGCTCGTTGATACGTAAGGATTCTCTGCTAATAGTTAGAACACCTCCTACTTATTACATAAAAAGAAAAAAGAGTGGCAAACGCCACCCTGAATCAGACATAGGTCATAGTAACCTACGAAATTTCTATACGTAACCCAACTGACCCTTGCCAGCAGGTGAGAAGCGGTGGCTTCTTCTTTAGAGTAAGTATACTCGTATCTGTACAAGACTTACCAAAATCTCTTACAGAATTCAAACAGTTTTGAAGTATAGCACCATTGGCTTTCTCTGTCAAGATTTAATGCGTCAGACGATCCGCCGAACGCTGTGCCTCATAAAGAATGCGCTCTTCATCAAGTGTCTTGAGCTCTTTTCTTTTCCATGAGCACCTTGCCGTCCACAAGGACGGTATCGACAGAAGAGGCATTTGCCGAGTACACAAGAAGCGAGACGAGATTATTTTTCGGACACCATGCACTTCCCTCTGTGCAAAAAAAGTGTAATATCCGCGCTGTTTCCTCAGAAAGACCCCCGAGGTTTTTAATAGAAAGCGCCTTGGCACCGTACTCTGTCGCCATTTTAAGTGCTTCAAGTGCAGGTACTGACAAAGGATCGAACGTATCGACTTTGTGCAGAAGTGCCGCAAGGTTCGTTTCCTCCAGCATATCGAGATTGTTGTTCGACGAAGCACCATCTGTACCAAGTGCAACGCAGATGCCTTCCTTAAAGAGTTTCGGCACCGGCGCAATGCCGCTCGCCAGCTTCATATTGCTGCCTGGGTTATGCACGGCACGGATGTCATATTTCTTCATAACGGCAATGTCGCTTTCATCGAGATGCACACAATGCGCTCGCGACCGCAGCACCGCCATCAAAAAGCCCCGTCTCAGCAACCCAAGTGAAAGGTCTTTTCCCATATGCTTTGACAGAATCTTTGATTTCTGTCTTTGTCTCATGCATGTGAATGTGAATCTTTGCATCAAGCGCCTGTGCTTCCTTTGCCACCTTCTTCATATAGTCCGGTGGACATGTGTAAGGCGCATGTGGGGAGAACATAACAGTGATGCGGCCATCCGCTGCTCCGTTAAAATCCTTGTAGAGCGTTACGTTTTCCGCAAGTTTCTGATCTGCATCCGGTGCAATGCCGATAAGACCGCGCGAAAGTACAGCACGAAGCCCGCTGTCAGCAACGACTGAAGCGACTTCATCCATGCAAGGTCCGTACATGTCGGCAAATGTCGTCGTACCGGATTGAATCATTTCGAGTGCCGCAAGCATTGCGCCCCAATAGATATCCGCGCGTTTCATCTTCGCTTCCGCCGGCCAGATCATCCCGTTCAGCCAATCCATGAGCTCCATATCATCCGCATAGCTCCGCAAAAGCGTCATAGATGCATGCGTATGCGCATTGACGAAGCCCGGAACCGCAAAGCGATTCGTGCCATCGATGATTTTGGCAGGACGGAAGTTTTCAGGAACCTCACCGATATGGGAGATCTTACTGCCATCAATGCAGATATTGGTTTCGGGCGTCGTGCCATCCGCAAGAAGCGCATGGATATTTTTAATCAGTATTCTCAGGGATACTTCCTCCTCACGCCATGTTGAGATAAGCGCGCTGCTCCGGCGTGAGTGTATCAATGTCAATGCCCATGGACTTCAGCTTGATTTCAGCCAGCCTCGTGTTGATTTCCTCGGGCATGAGATGGACGGCCTTCGACATCTCCTTGCCATGATTCAGGAGATGAAGCGCAGAGAAGAACTGAACGCCGAACGAAAGATCCATGATTTCTGCCGGATGACCATCGCCTGCCGCTAGGTTGACAAGACGACCTTCTGCGAGAAGATAGAGCTTGCGCCCATCCTTCTGCTTGAATTCTTCGATGTTCTTGCGAACCGTCTTGCGTGAAACCGAAATGGATTCGAGTGCAGGGATATTGATTTCAACATCAAAATGACCGGAATTTGCCATCATCGCGCCATCCTTCATCACTTCGAAGTGACGCTTGACAATGACATCCTTATCCCCCGTCAGCGTAAGGAAGATGTCGCCGATCTTTGCTGCTTCATCCATCGGCATGACGCGGAACCCGTCGAAGACCGCTTCAACCGCCTTGATCGGATCGACTTCCGTGATGATGACGTTTGCGCCAAGACCACGTGCACGCATCGCGCCGCCTTTGCCGCACCAGCCATAACCTGCAATGACGACATTCTTGCCTGCAATGACAAGATTCGTCGTGCGCATGATACCGTCCCATGTGGACTGACCTGTGCCGTAGCGATTGTCAAAGAGGAACTTCGCATAAGCATCATTTGCCGCAATCATTGGAAATTCCAACTTGCCTTGGTCAGCAAGGGCACGAAGGCGATGCACGCCTGTCGTCGTCTCCTCTGAACCGCCAATAATGCCGGCAAGAAGCTCACGGCGCTTCGTATGAAGGAGATGCACGAGATCGCCGCCATCGTCGATGATGATATCTGGATGAATGTCCAGTGCCTTATCAATATAGGTACTATATTCCTCATCCGTGCAGGCATGTGTTGCAAAGACATGCAGGTCATCTTCGACGAGAGCCGCCGCAACATCATCCTGCGTTGAAAGCGGATTGCTGCCCGTGATGGCAACTTCTGCGCCCGCATGTTGGAAGATTTCCGCCATATACGCCGTCTTTGCTTCAAGATGAAGCGTGATGACCATTTTTTTGCCCGCAAACGGCTTCGATACGGAAAATTCCTTGTCAATCGCTGCCATGACCGGCATGAAATTTTTCACCCAGTTGATCTTATCGTGGCCGGATGGTGCCAATTTAATGTCGCGAATCATAGAATCCATGGTATTACCTCCAAAAATCAGTTATGTTTTATCCTAACATAAAGCATAGACAAATGTCACGAATTATCTTCATGCAGACGCTGTTCCATACGAAGATAATCCGTCATGTCCGTCATGAGCGGCGTCACAGCGATCATACCGTGCTCCACCGCATAGATATCCGTGGGCTCGCTCTTATCCGTATCAAAGATCTCACCGCGTACAATGTAGAAGATGCGATCGTCCTCCCGCTTGGTACGACAAAAAGCATTTTTATAATCGCGCTTCCCCTGCCGCCCCATGACAAAGAGCGGTCTATTGCCTACGAGTTCGCGCGGGAAATTGACATTGTAAAAAATCGGCTCTTTTCGATTTTCCATCACTGTTTCGAGATATTCACAAAAGAGCGAAGCCATTTGCGTATAAGAAAGTGTACTGTCGATATCGGCAGAGACAGCAAACGAGGAGATATCATGAAGATACCCTCCATCGCAGCACCTACCGTACCCGAATACAGGATATCTGTCGCAAGGTTTGCTCCGTGATTGATACCTGAAAGCACGACGTCCGGCATCACATCCGCGAGTGCCTCCAGATAAAGTTTTACGGCATCGGTTGGCGTGCCATCCACCGCCCATGCCTCGATACCATACGTATCCATGAGCCGCTTTCCGCGAATCAATTCCATTTCAGCACCGACAGTCAGTGCATGCGACATACCACTCTGCTGGCGAAAAGGTGCAGAAACGATAACTTCATGATGGGAAGAAAGATATTCGACCAACGCCTCAAGACCTTCCGCCTCGATGCCGTCATCATTGGATATTAAAATGCGCATACCTTCACCTGCCTAGAAAACAAAAAGCTCCTTTGTCACCAAAGGAGCCATACGTCAAATGGTGACCCACCACGGAATCGAACCGTGAACCTACTGATTAAGAGTCAGTTGCTCTGCCAGTTGAGCTAGTGAGTCAAGTGGATCTTCCATAGAATCAACCGATTAATTCTGTGAACATCCGATAATTTTTAACCATCGATGCACATCTCACACGAAACGCACATCCAACGGTAGCCATTATAGCAGGGGTAAAGGCATCTGTCAACAAAAAAATACACTAAATTGTGTCGCAAGGCTTCAAAGTTCTATCATATCCTTCATCTTCTCAAACTTTGCATCACCGATGCCCTTGACATTTTTGATATCTTCCGGCGCCTGAAAGGCCCCGTTTGTTTCGCGGTATTCTACGATGCGCTTTGCCATGGCAGGACCGATGCCCGGCAGGCGATCGAGCTCCTGTTCATCTGCGGTGTTGATATTCACCTTTCCATCTTTACTCACCGCAGTTTTCCCGCTTTTTGCACTTTCCGCAGGCTTTCCCTCTGCCTTTTCGGGGACGCGAATCTGCTGCCCATCTTTTAGCTTCTGCGCCATATTGATCTTATCCCCGTCCGATATTGGAAGAAGACCACCGCAGGCGTTTATGGCATCGGCTACGCGTGCGCCCTCTTTTACCGTGACAATGCCGGGCTTATTGACTGCCCCCGTTACATAGACGCTGATTTCATTTGGTGTTGCTGTTTCCGCCGTCGCTTCCAGATAGCGGCTCAGCATCGTTCTGCGTCGTAAGGCCATAGATTGTCCCTGCCGCCGCCGCCAAGACAATAACCAAGAGTATGACCATGGATTTCTTATGCATCGGCATCTTGCTCACCTCGAAATATGCTCTTTTTTCAATGTGTTTTTATATCACCGTGCACACTCTGACTTGAATCGTAACTCTTTCATCAAGGTTCGGCATCCTGCGGCTCAACCACGGCTTCAAAGACAATAGAAGTCACACCATTTGCTCCACGCGACTTCAAGAACGTCCAGGTACGATTCGTATCTTCTCTTTGGATTCGCGATGCAAGAATGTCATCGCTCTTTAGATCCAGCCGGCCAAATGCACGATTGGCAGAGGAAAGACCGATTTCATCCATCTTCATGCCAAGTGCCGAGAGGATGTTGATGTAGATAGCTCGAATATTTTCTACAGCGGCATCATCCAGCTTCGTACGCGAAAGAATGACGATATTGGATAATTTACCGGCCTTGTTCGCGTTGATTAGAAGAGCCGCGTCAGTACCGATAGGCGCTATATAAGCATCGTAGTTCCCCATTTCCTTTTTCTGCGGCATGCCGTTGACTTTAAACTTTCCTGCGGCTTCGTTGTACGCCGAAAGGAAGCTGTCTACCGTTGCTTTGTCATCCAGCTGCACTTTGACAGACTTATCCTGCATCTCTGCGGAAACTGCCGCGTTCTCCGCTGCAAAGGATATACCTGTCTGAAATGACAGGCCAAAAGCAGCTGCCGCAAGAGCAGTAAGCCCCATTTTTAAAATGTTCATATGATTTTCCCTTTCTCATCTTTTCAATATCCAAAAAACTATGGGAAGCACCTTATATATTATACCAAATTCATACAGAAAAATAAAAAAACTTTCTTCATACACTTCTGTAACGTATGTGATTTTACATGCCTTGGCAAAACGTATATAATGAATGAAATTTTGAATTTTCAGGGCGAATGCTGCCGGCGCTTTTTATAGAAGACGCGGCAAGCCTTTTGTGCCCTCTGGGAGGTTCCACCATGCAAAAGATTGCGATTTATGGTAAAGGCGGCATTGGAAAGTCCACGATGACGAGCAATCTCGCGGCAGCGTTGGCCGTTCTCGGAAAGCGCGTCATTCAGATCGGCTGCGATCCAAAGGCGGACTCCACCATCAATCTCCTGGGAGGCACACCGCTTATGTCTGTCATGGGTTATATGCGTGCGCACGACACAGAGCCGACGCGCCTTGACGAAATCTCCCGCACGGGTTTTGGCGGTATTCTCTGCATCGAGACAGGAGGTCCGACGCCAGGACTTGGTTGCGCAGGACGCGGCATCATTAAGACCTTCGACCTCCTGGAAGACCTTGCACTGTTCGAAACCTTCCGCCCCGACATCGTGCTCTACGACGTTCTTGGCGACGTCGTATGCGGCGGCTTTGCAGCACCTATCCGAGAGGGCTATGCCGAAGACGTCCTGATTGTGACTTCCGGCGAAAAAATGGCACTTTATGCGGCAAACAATATAGCAAGTGCTGTAGAAAACTTTGCCGATCGCGGTTATGCGAAAGTTCGCGGTGTTATTCTCAACCGGCGGAATATCCCTGGCGAGCGCGAAAAGGTTGAAACATTCGTAAAATCTCATGGAATCGGGATCATTGCAGACATTCCGCGAAGTGATGCCATAAACTACGCCGAAGAGCAGGGAATGACCGTCATAGAGCGCGACAAAACGCTCCCTGTCAGCAAAAAATTTCTGGAACTTGCAGGAAAACTCATCCAAGAAGAGGGACATGTGCATGACTGAACATACAGGCGCACCTTACTATATCACAGCCCATGAACTTGCTGTCCTCGGCGACATTCCCCGCGAGATGCTGACGAGCGAGAATCTCATTTACAACTCGCCGGCTGCACTCGACTTTAATTCGCCGGGGGCGGAGGGTTTTGGCGTAAAGCGCGCGGGGCTGGCGATTCCAGGCAGCATCATGCTCCTCATCTCTCCTGTCTGCTGCGGGCGCAATACCTCAGCTCTTCGCGGCACAGAGAATTTTGGCGAGCGCTTCGGTTACCTGCTCCTTGATGCAACGGACATCGTGACGGGAAAACATTTATCAAAAATACCGGAGGCGGTCACTGCCCTTGTCAAGAGCCGAGCGACTGCACCGACTGCCGTCATGCTCTGTATCACCTGCGTTGATGCCCTGCTTGGTACGGATATGGAACGCGTCTGCCAAAAAGCACAAGCACGTGTCAATCTACCCGTCCTTCCCTGCTATATGTATGCACTTACGCGCGAAAGCTCGCATCCGCCAATGACTGCCGTTCGAAAGACTGTCTATAGCCTGCTGACAAAAAAGAAGAAGCGCGGCACTGTCGTGAACCTTCTCGGCTTCTTTTCTCCTCTGGCGGAGGAAAGCGAGCTATTTTCGCTGCTTGAAAGCATTGGCATCCGCCGCGTACAGCAGCTTGGCGCATGCCAGACATATGCAGAATACGAGGAACTTGCCGCCGCAAATTTCAACCTCGTCTTA
This sequence comes from uncultured Mitsuokella sp., assembly GCA_916439735.1. Classification (GTDB taxonomy): domain Bacteria; phylum Bacillota; class Negativicutes; order Selenomonadales; family Selenomonadaceae; genus AWVT01. The sequence goes on along the minus strand of CAKAIG010000002.1, from coordinate 622,529 downwards.
AATCCGGAAGCACGCGAAGCAGCGGAATTTTTTCGAAAGGAGTTGAAGATCCCCTATATTGAGCTCACAAGGCTTTATCAATTAGATAAAATAGATCGGCAGTACAAAAGTCTGGCAGCCGTGCTTTCCCATTCCTTTCCCATTCCGAAACAAAGAGACGAAGCAGAGGCGGCGGCCGAAGGATTTCTCCGACATCATACGGAAGAACAGATTGCCGTCGGCAGCCGTATCAATGGAAATTCCTTCGAGCTAGCACTTGCGCTCACACGCTATGGCGTCCGTGTCAGCGAAATCTATGCGACACCACAGACAAGCGATTTTCCCTTTATCAAGAAACTCAGCGCACTTTCCCCCGATATAAAAATTTATACGAATATATCTCCGCGCATGTTCTATTATGAACCCGTGGAAAGTAATGTAACGCTCGCCATTGGAGAAGATGCCTGTTATTATCACCCAACAGCACATCATGTACTTTGGCATGGAGAGACGCAGCCTTTCGGTTATCAAGGTGTGCGCGATCTCTTCCGCGCTATGAAGGAGGCAGTGAAGTGAAAGGATTACGTCTCTTTCTCCCTCCCTTTGCGCCGGATACGGCGGGTGCTGCCTCTCTTCTCTACCCTTTAGGCGGCATGGTCATTATCATCGATGCCGGCGGCTGTGCAGGAAATATCTGCGGTTTCGACGAGCCGCGCTGGGAAACTGCCGGTACAAAGAGCGCCGTCTTCAGTGCCGCACTTCGCGATATGGATGCCATCATGGGGCGCGACGACAAGCTCGTCGAGAAAAGTCTCACGTGCAGCAAGAGAAATCCATGCGAATTTTATCGCCCTCGTCGGTACGCCTGTTCCCGCTGTCATCGGAACGGATTACCGTGCGCTCTGTCGTATGCTTGAAAAACGCGTTGGTATCCCTTCGATTGCCATCGACGCCGACGGCACACACGATTATGACAAAGGCATTGAAAAAGGCATATCTCGCCTTACTGAAGAGCAAAGTTCATGCCTTTGCCGCATCTCCTAACAAGACGGCAAGTGATACAGCCGGTGTTCTCGGCGTAACTCCACTCGATTTCTCAAGCGAAGAAAAGGCTGAAATCAAATCCTTCCTTCAAACGCATGAATATAACCGCGTCACCTTTTATGAAGCATACGCGGATTTTACAGGCGATGTCCTCCCCTGTGTCAATTTCGTTGCCTCCCCATCCGGACTTTGCGCGGCAAAAATTTATGCAGAAGCATTGAATATCCCATTTCATCTCTTACAGGATGCCTTGTTGGACAAAGAAACTTTATTAAAAACCGCACAGCTTGCCTCTGCGAAAAACATCCTTGTCCTTCATCACATGCTGAAGGCAAGTGCTGTTCGCATTGCGCTTCGCCGCACGCACCCTGATGCCAACATCACAATTGGCTCGTGGTTTTTAGCAGATACAGCGCTTATGGAAGAGGGCGACTTGCTTTTAAAAGAGGAATCAGATTTCATAGATGTGGTAAAGGAACGCGGATTTGATGCCATCTTAGGCGATGGCTTGCTAAAGCGTGCGCTCCACGATTACGCGGGTACGTTCCTTCCTCTTCATCATTTTGCCGTTTCCGGCGCAGAGGAGTTTTCATAGCATGAAGACGATGTCATTAAAGATCTGCGGTATTGTCCAGGGCGTAGGTTTTCGCCCTTTTGTCGCAAACCTTGCACGTGCCCACGGCATCAGAGGAACCGTCGCCAACCGCGGCTCTTATGTTGAAATCTTTGCCGCCGGCACAGCAGAAGACCTTCGTATCTTTTCAAGGGGAGCTTTTAGAAAAGGCACCAGAGCGTTCAAGCATCCTAAGCATTCATGTGACAGAGGTGAAAGGCGCAAAGCACTTTACAGGATTCTCGATTATAGAGAGTGAACGAGATACCGGCGCTGTCTTTTGTCTCGCCGGACATAGCCATCTGCGAAAAACTGCAAAAAGAGCTCTTTACCCCATCCAACCGCCGCTATCTCCATCCTTTTATCAACTGTACTGCCTGTGGCCCACGACTCACCATTCTCGACGCCATGCCGTATGACCGCGAGCGAACGAGCATGAAGAATTTTCCAATGTGCGGTAAATGTGCTGTAGAGTATCACGATCCTGGCGACCGCCGCTACGATGCACAACCCGTCTGCTGCAACGACTGCGGCCCAGAATACTTCATTCTAGACCGGTCAAACATTCGAAACGACAGAGCCATAGAGAAGGTACGACGGGTTCTCGCCGATGGCGGCATTGCGGCAATCAAGGGCATCGGCGGCTTTCATCTCGCTTGCGATGCTAGAAACAGTGCTGCCGTTATGAAACTTCGCAAGCGAAAACACCGCCCGCGAAAACCATTCGCCGTCATGCTCGCGAGATATGGATGAAATTCGAAAAAGAGCTGCTGACGACATCTGCCATGGAATCCGTTATGCAGGGATCTCAAAAACCAATTCTTCTTCTGAAGAAACGAATGTCCAGCAGCCTTTCTCCCGTCGTCGCTCCCGGCAATCCGAAGATTGGTGCGATGCTTCCCTACGCTCCGATTCAGATGCTTCTTTTCGACTATCCTGACGGCATAGATGCACCGAGCGCACTCATCATGACGAGCGGCAACCCAACAGGTGTACCGATCTGCCATACGGATGCAGAAGCAGAACAGGCGCTGGCAAAAATTGCAGATATTATCTTGACAAACAACCGTCCGATTCGCCTTCGAGCAGACGACAGCGTCATGGACTTTTTTGAGAACAGACCCTATATGATTCGCCGCAGTCGCGGCTATGCTCCGCTTCCCATCATATTGTCGGAAAACAAAGAGAAAAAGGGCGATATACTTGCCGTTGGCGGCGAGCTAAAGAATACCTTTACTATAGCGAAGGACAGCCTTCTCTACCCATCGCCCTATATCGGCGACATGACAGACCTTCGCACGGCAGACGCGCTGAAAGACGCTGTGCGTGATATGAAAACCCTCCTTGAGGCAGCGCCAAAGCTTGTTGTCACCGATATGCATCCGCGGTATAATACGAAGCGCGTGGCAGAATCCTTTGGTATCCCAGTCGTCTGTGTACAGCACCACTACGCCCATATACTCTCGTGCATGGCGGAAAACAAGTACCTTGCTCCTGTCATCGGCATAGCTTTCGACGGTACGGGATATGGCACTGACGGCACAATCTGGGGCGGCGAGATTCTGCGCTAAGTCTCAAAGGTTTCACGCGTTTAGGAAGCATAGAACCCTTTCCACAGACAGGCGGCGACAAGTCTTCCGTGGATGGCTGGCGCATTGCCCTCGGTATCCTCTACACGCTCTACGGTAAGGAAGGGGCACGGAAAATCGCAGATCAATTCAACCTCGCATCTGAGACAGAGAGAACGGCTGTCTTTTTCATGGTGAAAAATCATATCAACTGCGTTACTTCGACAAGCGCGGGACGCCTTTTCGATGCTGTAAGTGCACTGCTTGGCATACGAAAGTGTTCCAGCTTCGAGGGTGAAGCCGCCATGAACTTAGAATTTTTCTGCCGAAGCCTTCGAATGTCGTCTCAAAGATGAAATGCCTTTGCCTTCAGGCGGAGACATCTTAGATTTAGCAATCGAAACCGCGAAGGACGGTCGCTTCCTTCTTCCCACCAATCACCTTTTTGAAACGAGTGATCGAAGAAAGAAAAATTCCTGCCGAAGAAGGTGCCTATCGCTTTCATGCAAGACTGGCACAGTGCATCGCCCGCGGCGCAGAAATAGCGCATAGGAAAAACAAAGCTGTCAACAGTCGCTCTCAGCGGCGGCGTCTTTCAAAACACCCTGCTGTTGCGCTTGACGAAGAATTTGCTGGAGCAAGCAAATTTCAACGTCCTGATTCATTCAGAAATCCCGCCAAACGATGGAGGAATTTCTCTTGGACAGGCACTCGCAGCCATGTATCAAATGTAATATAGACCAGTGTATATATCAAAGGAGTGTTCATCATGTGTGTTGGTTTACCTGCCAAAATTGTCAATATCAAGGAAGGCATGGCAATCGTCGATGCTTCTGGTGCAAGGCGCGAGGTCTCGACAGAGCTTCTTGATGAGCTCGAACCAGGCGACTTCGTCATGGTACATGCCGGCATTGCCATCGCAAAGATCGAGGATGCACAAGAGGATGAGGACGCGATCTCATGATGACGGAAACTGCAAAAAAGATGCGCGACATCGTGACCGGCTACAAGGGCAGGAAACTTCACATCATGGAAGTCTGCGGGACGCATACGCACGAAATCTTTCGTCTTGGCATCCGAAAGCTTCTGCCGAAAGATATCCAGTTGATTTCAGGACCTGGCTGTCCCGTCTGCGTCACACCGACAAGCTACATTGACGAAGCGATCTATCTCGCAGAACAAGGCATGACGATCTGCACTTTCGGCGACCTCGTCCGCGTTCCCGGCACGACGAACAGCCTGCGTGACACGCGCACGAAAGGCGCGAAAATTCAAGTTGTTTACACGCCGCTCGATGCAGTGACCTACGCAAAAGAACATCCCGAAGAAGAAGTCGTCTTCCTCTCCGTTGGTTTTGAAACGACAACGCCCGCTTCCGTTCTATCCGCCAAGCATGCTATCGCTAAGAAGCTCACGAACTATGCGCTTCTCACAGAAAACAAGACAATGGACGAGGCTTATAAAGCCATGAAGGACAGCGCAGATGCCTATCTTTACCCCGGTCACGTCTGCGCGATTACAGGGACAGCACTTCCCAATGCCCTCACGAAAAAAGGCGTATCCGGTGTTGTTGCGGGCTTTACAGCTGAAGAACTCTTAACCGCCATCGCAGCCATCGTTATAAAATCACAGGAAGAAGCCCCCTTTTTCAAAAATTGCTATACGCGCGTCGTCCGCGAAGCGGGCAATCCGCCTGCTCGAAAGCTCGTCCATGCCTTTATGGAGCCTTGTGATGCGGAGTGGCGCGGCATCGGTGTGCTCAAAAACAGCGGTATGCAGTTAAGAGAGGCATTCGCCGCTTTCGATGCGCGAAAAAGATTCAGCATACCTGCAGTCGAAGGACACCCAAATCCAGCCTGTCGATGCGGCGATATTCTGCGCGGTGATGCCGCGCCGCCCGATTGCCCGCTCTACAAGAAGATCTGTATCCCCGAACATCCTGTCGGCGCCTGCATGGTCTCGAGTGAGGGCGCTTGTTCTGCTTTTTACCGCTATGGAGGTGAATTCTGATGACTGAAACGATAACCCTAGCGCATGGAGCAGGCGGAAGACAAACGGCAGATCTCATTGCCAATATCTTTGCAAAGCACTTCAAAAAATCCTGAGTTCACAGCAGATGATGCGGCGATCCTAGAACTAGCTCCCGGAAAAACCGCTTTTACGACGGACGGCTTCATCGTCTCTCCTTGGGAGTTTGCAGGCGGCAACATAGGTAAGCTCTCCATCTGCGGCACGGTAAACGATCTCTCCTGCATGGGTGCAAGGCCACGTTATCTCTCCTGTGCCTTTCAAATTGAGGAAGGCTTTCGCTTGAAAATCTCGAGAAGATCGTTGCCGCTATGGAAAAGACAGCAAACGAAGCCGGTATACGCATTGTCGCAGGCGATACAAAAGTCGCAGGACACGGACAGGTCGACGGTGTCTTTATCACGACGACAGGTATTGGTGAAGTCCTGCCGGGCGCAGAGCCGAGCGGTCATCGTGCCTCTCCCGGCGACGTCGTCATCGTGACGGGGGATGTCGGACGCCACGGCTGCACGATTCTTCTCGCACGCGACGACTTTTCCATCGCTGCGGATGTGACAAGTGACTGCGCACCGCTTTGCGCACAGTCCAAGGCCTTTTTGAGAGCGTAGAAAAGAAGGACGATTTGCACGTCATTCGCGACGCAACGCGCGGCGGTGTTGGCACAGTGCTCTATGAAATTGCGGCGGAAAGCAACGTCGGCATCCGCTTGGATGCCAGAACCATTCCTGTCCACCCAGCGGTAAAAGGTGTCTGCGGTATGCTGGGACTTGAACCCCTTTATCTCGCCTGCGAAGGTCGGCTCGTCATCTTCGCTCCCGCAGAGATGGAAAACCTTCTCATCGAGAAGCTCCATACACTTCCCTACGCCGAAAATGCTGCTGTCATCGGTCATGTAACAAAGGAATATGCGGGAAAAGTCGTTCTTGAAACGGAAATCGGCACGGAGACAATGCTCCCCGAACCCGGCGGCGAACTTCTGCCGCGCATTTGCTGACCACGTCTTTTCCAAAGCATCTTTCTGCATGAAAAGACAATCTTTTGAAAGAATACTATGTTACAGAAAGTCAATGGAAGGCCTTCCCGCGCCTGTAAAAAGATGAAAGATGCGGCATATCCCATGCCATTTCCGCATGAACTCGAGTATTCCAGTCCCTGCCGCGGCACCTGGAACATCGTTCACACAGGCATGCTGCTCCCTGAGAGTCATCAGATTTACATCTGTGCCGCCGGCTGTCTGCGCGGCGTCATCCTGACAGCTGCTGAGATGGGGTGCATGGATCGCTTTTCCTCTATCGAGCTCAAGGACACGGATCTTTACAACACAGATAATGAAATGCTGATCATCGACGGCGTAACAAACATCTTACAGCGCCTGCCGAAAATGCCCCGCGCTGTTCATATCTTCACCGCCTGTGTTCATCACTTCATCGGCTGCAACCTCCGTTACGTCTATAAAACTTTGCGAAAACGCTTCCCTACCATCGCTTTTATCGAATGTTTCATGGATCCCATTCGCCAGACGGAGAGCATCACACCCTGAAGAGCGTGAGCGCCGCGAGACCGTGCGCCTCATTCAGACGCAAAACGTAAAAGAAGACGAAGTGAACATCATAGGCAATAACTTTCCGACGGCAAAGTCAAGCGACGTCATCCATCTGCTCGAGACGGCGGGCTATAAGGTCAACGATGAGGCAAGCTGCCCTACCTTCGACGATTTTCTCGCCTACGGAAAAGCAAAGCTGAATCTCTATACCAATGTATTCAGTCTGCCGGCAGTAAAGCTCCTCGAAAAAAAGCACGCTCAGCCCTACATCAATTTATCGCAGACTTGGCGCTATGAAGAGATTGAACAGGTTCTGCATCATATTTCAGACACGCTTGGCATTGAAAGAAACAACTATCGAGCGGAAAGAGAATCAGCGGAAAATGCCCTTTTAAGAGCGAGAAAAGAAATTGGAATGATGCCGATTGGAATCGATCTTTCCTTTACCTTCCGTCCCTTCTCCCTCGCCCGCCTTTTGCTCACGCACGGCTTTAACGTACAGAAGATCTATGCCGATGCTGTTACAGCTGACGACGAAGCAGACTTTGTCTGGGTGAAAGAAAACTACGGTGAAATCGAGCTATGGGCGACGAAGAATCCAGACCTTCGCGTGCTGAACCGCGGGATGGAAGGTGAAGATACCTTGCTTGCTCTAGGGCAGAAAGCTGCATACTTCAATACGACACGCCACTTTGTAAAATCTCGTTGAAGGCGGCGGTTTCTGGGGCTTTGATGCCATTTGCCGCCTTGCCAAAAGTCTGAGAACCGCGATGCACGAGAAAAAAGATATTCGCTCACTCGTAAGCCGCAAGGGATGGGGAGGCCCTTCCATCCTATGAGCAATCACACGAATAAAAAGACGCTGCTTGCTGTACAAGCGATGCAGCAGACGGCACGAATCATCGCTACACATTCCGCAGATACCTTCGGTGTCTGCTCTGCACTCTTCGAGCTTGGCGGCATGGTCGTTATCCACGATCCTTCTGGCTGTAATTCGACCTATACGACACACGATGAACCGCGCTGGTATGACAGAGACAGTCTCATCTATGTCACGGCAATGACCGAGCGCGATGCTGTCCTAGGAGACGACAACCGCACCATCCGCGACATTGTCACTGCCGCCAAGCAGCAAGAACCGCGCTTTATCTGTCTCATCCCATCGCAGATTGCGCATCTCATCGGCACAGACTGCAGAGCGCTCTCCCGTATCATCGAAAAAAAGACTGGAATCTTGACCTTCACGCTTCCGACAAACAGCATGCATGACTACGAGCGCGGTATGCTATGGAAAAGCTCGCAAAGCTTGTCTGCGAAAAAAAGCCGAAAGGCGCCCCTCTGCTACAGAGAAAGAGGCGAAGGATGCAGAACCAGAGGAAAAAAAGCAAAGTCAATATCCTCGGTGCAACGCCGCTCGACTTTTGCCATAAACGGCGGCATTGCTTCTATCGAAGACTGGCTGACAGTTCATGGTTTCACTGTTCAAAGTACATGGACGATGGGAAACGACCTCGACCGCATCCTCTCTGCATATAAAGCAGACTGCAATCTCGTCATCAGCTACGGCGGCTTAGGTGCTGCAAAAGTCTTCGAAGAAAGATATCATATCCCTTATGTTGTCGGTCTGCCCATTGCAAGCGAAAGAAAAAGTCTACTCTCTGCCCTGCAAGGTCGTTCGCAGGAAAACCTGCCGAACCAGCCGACAGAAACCTCGAGACATACGGCATCAAAGGACAGGGGCGGCCGTTACATCATCGGTGAGACCGTGCAGGCACAGGTACTTGCACGCGCACTGACTGCGGCAACGGGGAAGCTGTTCACTGCCATCGTTCCGGTCTCCACCGCATCCGAACTGCTTGACAGAGATACCCTGCTTCTGACCGATGAATGTGATCTCATCCCTATCTTTGAAAAAGCATCGCTTATCCTGGCCGACCCGATGTACCGCCCTATCATTCCTACTGCCGTTTCCTTTCTGTCTCTGCCGCTCGTCGGTTTTTCGGGCCGTACCTATCTGAAACAGATTCCAAACCTCATAAACAAGACGGCATTTAACCGTCTTCTCGCTAAAGTAAAGGAAATCCTATGCTCTTAACCTTTGCACATACTTTTTTCTACGCCTTTGGGCAGACATTCGGCGTCATGATCTTCAAGCTGGCACTAAAACGCCTGGGAAAGCTTGAGAACCTCAACCCTGTAAAGACCTTTTTCTTCCTGCTGCTCTTCAACATAGCTGGTACGATGACCTTCGGTGAAACATCATGGCAAGCGCGGACGACGCCACTTCTCGGCGGCATCTTTGCCCTCGGTGTCCTCTTCTTTCTCTCTGCACATCTTTACCTTGCCTATCGCAAGGCGAAAGACGCAGGAAAAAAATAAGCGCTGCTTTCTCTTTAAGCAGCTGTGATGAAAACACTATAGTATTTTCATCTAAATGCGGGCAGGATACTCCGACCTCTAAGGTCGGGGAAGAATGCCCGCTTCACCTCACTTTCTTAAAAACGATAAATATTTAACAATTATGTGATATACTAACGACAGCGAAGCTATATGAATCTGAGAAAGGCAGGTGATACTATGTCCAACCTAACAAAAACCATAAAAACTTCGCCTAAACGTTACCGAGGAACAAGTTATGCTCTTTCGTCAGATGACGGAACGGTATCGTCAAGGCTGTAACTTTGTTTCTCAGTATATCTTTACCCATGCCTTCCCCTTGGCTTTTACAAAGTTAAGCAAAACGCTGTACCCTATCTTGCGGAAAGTGTTTGCTTTAAAGTCACAACTCGCACAATCGGTTGTTAAAACGACCATTGCCAGATACAAGACGGTCAAGGAACAGTTATATAGACATCCGTTCCAGTACAAAGATAGGGACGGAACATGGAAACGAATCACAAAGACGCTGGACTGGCTCTGGAACCCGATACAGTTTCGCCGGCCGCAAGCCGACTTAGTTCGTAATCGTGACTATAGTTTTGTAGAAGATGGAAGCATCCTGTCCATCAACACGCTGGGGAAACGGACGAAATGCACCTTTCAGGGAAAGCCTTTTGCTAAGTACTTAGATGGTACATGGAAACTCGGTACGGCAAAAGCTCGTAGCATTAAAAAGGCTTGGTATCTCCATATCTCTGTCAGCAAAGAGACAGAGGCCTTCCAAAAGGAGAATGTCCAGCATGTTGTCGGCATCGACCGTGGTCTGCGTTTCCTTATGGTCAGCTATGATGAAAAGGGTAACACCGACTTTGTTTCCGGGAAAAAGATAGCGACCAAACGGCACAAGTTTCAAGAGATTCGCAAAGAGCTTCAGGCTAAGGGAACAAAAAGCCGCAAAGCGTAGACTCAAAGTCCTTTCCGGACGAGAGAACCGTTGGATGTCGGATGTGAACCATCGGATGTCTAAGACACTCGTCGAGAAATATGGCAAGGATACGCTGTTTGTGCTTGAGGATTTGACGGGCGTGAGTTTCGAAGCATCGAATCTCTCCCGTGGAGCGAAACAAAACTATGACCTAAGGAGTTGGTCGTTCTATCAACTGGAACAGTTCCTTTCCTACAAGGCGCAGGAGAACCGTTCCAAAGTACTGAAGGTTTCTGCAAGGTATACCTCGCAGCGCTGTCCGAAATGCGGAACGATTCGCAGGGAACACCGCTGTCACCATAAGCATCTATACACCTGCTCGTGTGGATATCAGTCCAACGATGACCGCATTGGTGCGATGAATATTCAGCAGCTTGGCACAAGGTGGCTTTCCGGCGATGAGTCCCCACACTACACACGCATAGTAAGAACTGCCTTAGAGTAAATCTCTTTGGTAAAACGGGCGTTGTCAGCCGCCCGACGATGTAGGCAGACATAGGGAGATATTGAGTTAGTCATATCGCCAGCACCTATACCCTTCTGACTTACAAGCTCTCGCTTTCAAACGCCGTCAGGCGTTAAGCGGGAGTAGTTGACTTTATCCTCCTCGTCCTTTCGTAGCTTTCCATATCATTCGAAAAAAATAGATATAATATATATATTATATCTATTTTTTATTATACTACTATCTGTCAATCGTCCGATTTTTGCAAAAAGATAACAAATATTTTTTTATTTTATTATTTCTGCTCGTCCAGCAATGACTTCAAGAATTTTCCTGTATAGGAGTTCTTGACCTTCACAATCTCCTCCGGCATTCCCGTCGCGACGATCGTGCCGCCCTTATCGCCGCCTTCAGGCCCGAGGTCGATGATATAGTCTGCCGTCTTGATGACGTCAAGGTTATGCTCGATAACCACGACCGTATCACCGCCTTCGACGAGTCTCTCTAAAAATATCGAGCAGCTTGTGAATATCTGCCGTATGAAGTCCCGTCGTCGGTTCATCGAGAATATAAAGCGTCCGTCCAGTCGAGCGGCGTGATAGCTCTGTCGCTAGCTTCACGCGCTGTGCTTCACCGCCCGAAAGCGTCGTTGCGCTCTGTCCAAGCTTTAGATAACCCAATCCGACATCCTTGATAATCTGAAGCTTTCTGGCGATGCGCGGCACGTTCTTAAAGAACTCACACGCTTCATCAATCGTCATATCGAGAACGTCAAAGATGTTCTTTCCCTTATAGCGTACTTCAAGTGTCTCACGGTTGTATCGTGCGCCTTTGCAAACCTCACAGGGAACATAGACATCCGGCAGAAAATGCATTTCAATCTTCAAAATGCCATCGCCGCGGCATGCTTCGCACCGCCCGCCCTTCACATTGAAACTGAAGCGCCCCGCCTTGTAGCCACGCATTTTCGATGCATTTGTCTGGCTGAATAGGTCGCGGATTGCATCGAAGACGCCCGTATACGTCGCAGGATTTGAGCGCGGCGTGCGCCCGATGGGCTGCTGATCGATGTCGATGATTTTGTCAATGTTCTCCAGCCCGAGAATCCCCTTATGCTTTCCTGGCTTTCCCTTTGCATGATAGAGCTGCGAAGCTATGCCCTTGTAGAGAATCTCGTTGACAAGCGTCGACTTTCCTGACCCCGAAACGCCCGTCACTAGCGTCAGCGTCCCGAGTGGAAACTTGACAGAAAGGTTCTTGAGGTTATTTTCCGCTGCACCGACGACTTCGAGAAACTTTCCATTGCCCTTTCGCCGCTTCTTTGGCACAGGAATGAAGCGCCGGCGCGAAAGGTACGCCCCCGTCATCGATGCCTTCGACTTCATGATGTCCTTTACTGTGCCCGCAGCGACGACTTTTCCGCCATTCGTTCCGGCGCCAGGGCCGATGTCGATGATATAGTCTGCTGCATACATCGTATCTTCGTCATGTTCGACGACAATCAGCGTGTTGCCGAGATCGCGCAGGTGCTTCAGTGTCGCAAGCAGCCGATTGTTATCTCGCTGGTGCAGCCCTATGCTCGGCTCGTCGAGGACGTAAATCACGCCTTGAAGTCCTGAACCGATCTGCGTCGCCAAGCGGATGCGCTGTGCTTCGCCGCCCGAAAGCGTTCCTGCTGCACGCGAAAGCGTCAGATAATCGAGACCGACATTCAAGAGAAAGCGCAGGCGCTCTTGTATTTCTTTCACGACTTGCTGTGCAATCTTAAGCTCACGCTCTGAAAACGATATCGTGCTGAGAAAATCAAAGGCCTCGCGAATCGTCATCTGCGTCACATCGAAGATATTTTTCTTCTCAAGCGTTACCGCGAGCGTCTCTGGCTTTAATCTAGCGCCATGACACGCTTTGCAGGGAATCTCTGTCATGTAATTCTCATACGATGCACGCATATCGTTGGAATCCGTCTCTTGGTAGCGGCGCGAAAGCGGCGGCATGACGCCCTCAAACGGCACAAAGTATGTCTTTTTCTTCACCGAACATATTCGTGTAGGAAAAAGGAAACGCGCTCTGTTCCCGTCCCGTAGAGGAGTGCCTTTTGCGTCTTTTTGAAAGCTCTTTCCAAGGTGTCGAAAGCGCACCGCCATAAACCGAAAGCACCGCCTCCATTGCCTTCATCGCATAAGCATGCTTATTTTTTGACAGCGGCATAATAGCCCCGTCTGAAATTGAAAGTTCCGGATCTACTACGAGCTCTTCATCAAACTCCATATGGCTGCCAAGCCCCGTACAGACAGGACATGCGCCGTAAGGATTGTTGAAAGAAAACATGCGCGGTGTGATCTCCGGCAGCGAAATGCCGCAGTCAACGCAGGCAAAATTCTCGCTGAACATCATGAGCTCATCGTCAACGACCTGAATATATACCACACCTTCACCAAGCTTGAGCGCTGTCTCTAAGGAATCTGCAAGACGCGATTCAAAACCTTCACGCACGATAAGGCGGTCGATAACCACTTCAATCGTGTGTTTCTTGTTCTTCTCGAGGTTAATTTCCTCATTGACATCCAAAACCTCGCCGTCAACACGCACGCGGACATATCCTTCGCGGCGGATATGCGCGAGAATTTTCTTGTGCTCGCCCTTCTTCCCACGCACTACCTGTGCCATAATGAGAAGCTTCGTTTTATCCGGCAGCGCTTTCACCTGGTCGATCATCTGATCAACGGACTGCTGTGCGATAGGCTTCCCGCAGCGCGGACAATGCGGATGTCCCACGCGCGCAAAGAGCAGGCGCAAGTAGTCATAGATCTCCGTTACTGTGCCCACCGTCGAGCGCGGATTGTGACTCGTCGTCTTCTGATCAATGGAGATTGCCGGCGAAAGTCCGTCAATATTATCGACATCCGGCTTATCCATCTGCCCGAGAAACTGCCGAGCATAAGAAGACAGCGACTCCACATAGCGCCGCTGTCCCTCTGCATAGATGGTATCAAAGGCAAGCGAAGACTTGCCCGAACCCGAAAGCCCCGTAATAACAACCAGTTTATTCCGGGGAATCTCCACGTCGATGTTCTTGAGATTATGTGCCCGCGCACCCTTGATCTTTATACTCTCTTCCATTTTGACCCCTCTAGCAGGAAAATTCAATGTGACGATTTTCTCTCAAGATGACATGTGTCGTTCAGCAGCTCTATCATCGGAAAGCCATCGTCGCAGCAGATGCTGTTGACGGCAGTATTAGACTGGCGAATACGCCATAAATTAGCGAGAGGCATGCCGAGAACACCAGCCAACATAGTGCGGATGATGGCACCATGGGCAAAGACTGCCACATTTTTTCCTTCGTTTTCTTTGTCGGAAAGAATATGCGTCAGAGCTTTCATCGCACGGATCTGAAGCTCTTGAAAGGTCTCACCATTTGGTATTTTCAAGATATCCGAATGGCGGAAAAAGTTCGCCATGGCTTCCGGCCAGCGGCTGGCAATTTCCTTATAGGTCCTACCTTCCCAATCGCCAAAATCAATTTCGCGAAAATCCCTGCACTTTTCCACAGGGATGCCGAAACGCCCTGCGACCATTTGCGCTGTCTCTGCCGCGCGTATGAGGTCACTGGTGTAAACTCTGTCGAGGCTGTCTGCTGGAAAGTTTGCCGCAAGCCTTTCTGCCTGCTCGATGCCATTTTTCAGAAAGTGCAACGTCCGATTGTCCCTGGTATTTACCGAGAACATTCCATGCTGTTTCGCCATGACGAATGAGAAATAACCGTATCATCACATGCCTCCAATGCCTGAACCAAGCGCTCATTTTCTTTACGGCTGCGAACAGCAACACGGATATAGCCCCCTGCCGCAAGCCCAGGATAGTTCGCGCAGTCGCGAATGAGGATTCCCTTTTCCTTCAGGAGAACAACGAATTCACCGCTCTCTTTTCCCGTGCCGCGGATATCGAGCAGAAAAAAAGTTGACACTTGGTGCCATGGGCTTGATGCCTGCAATGCCCTTGAGCCTTTCATAGAGCCAGTGTGCCTCTTGATCAATGGCATTGCGCGTCTCTTCTTGATAATCCGTTTCACCTAAAGCCGCAGCGCCTGCAAGCTGGGCTAAGAGGTTGACGTTCCAAACATCCTTTCCCTCACTGAGATGTAGGATCATGCTTTCACCGCCCGAAGCAAAGCCCAAACGCAGCCCCGGAATAGCGTAAAAATTTCGTCAGCGATTCAATGACGAGAAGATTTTCATAGCGACTTTCCAGTCCATGCGCCGTATGCTGCTTTCTGTCTTTTCGAAAGGCCAAAAAGGATTCATCAATGAGAAGCCATGCCTTTTTTTCTTTCAGGCCTGCCGCGAGAACTTCTGTATCTTTTCGTGTGAGAATGCGCCCCGTCGGGTTATTTGGACTGCCGAGGATAACGGCATCGCCTTCTCTTGCTTCGTCGATAATACCTGAGATCCTGGGTGTGAAGCCATCTTTTGCAGAAAGCAGCAGAAACTTTACTTCTGCCTTGGCAGAACGAGCAGAGCGCTCGTATTCATTAAATGCCGGCACGGGGATCAAAGCGCGCTTCGGACGAAACATGTGGAAGAACAGATAGAATATCTCCGTCGCACCATTGCCGAGAATGATGTTTTGCTGCTGGTATCGAATAGTGGCGCGAAATGGCCTCTGTCAACGCCCGTGCTGCGGGATCTGGATAGTTTACAATGCCTTCAATACCGGAGCGAATTGCCTCCCGTACAGCTGGCGCAAGCCCGAGCGGATTGATGTTTGCAGAAAAATCCATCCAACCGCCTTCAGGCGGAGCTTCGTAAACATTACCACCGTGCTCAAACCGTTCCATACAGTATTTCTCCGTTCATACGCAAGTTATAAAATTTTACTCTATTGCAGCTTTTAACAAAGCATCAACCAGAGGATTTCCGGCGATTCCATCCAATGTGAAGCAATCAGCATGACGATGAGAACAAGAGTTTCCGTCAGCATCGTTGTCGCCCCGTAGACATCGCCGGTCAATCCGCCGAGCTCACCCTTAACGAAGAATGCAAAAACAAAGGCAAAGAGCAGCCCGACACCGAGGGCGATAGCAGCGAGTTCTCCATTCGGCAGGATGAAGATTGCCGCGAATACGAGTGCGGAAAGAAACGTCCTTGTATCAGCGCTATCCGCGAAGGCTTTCCCCATGCCCTCTTTCCGTGCATAGGGAAAGAAAGAGATGACCGTCGTCATCGCAAGGCGTCCGATGATCGGCATCAAGAAGAGCCCGAGCATGGCAAAATCCGGCTTCATATCGAAGAGAAGCGAGACATTGAGTGCAAAGAGCGAAACAAAGGCAACAACGCCGAAGGAACCGACGCGGCTGTCCTTCATAATCTCGAGTTTCCGGTCGCGTTCGCGCCCAGAAAAAACACCGTCCATCGTATCCATAAAGCCGTCACAATGAAGTCCGCCCGTAAGGAAAATCGGCAGGATGGTTAGAAGGACAGCCGATGCCGCACCACTGCCGATGACATGATAGATGAGCCATGCAAGCGCAAGGTAGCAAATGCCGAGAACTGACACCGACGAGCGGAAAATACCGCGTGCTCTTTCCAAAAATCTTTCGCCGTCCAATTCATTTTGATGCACCAGATGTATGCGCGTCAAAAATTGGAGACCGATCAAAAATGACTTCATAAAAAACCTCTGTAGCCCATCACGACGGCGATGGCATAGATGATGAGAAGAAAGAAGACGGTCGCCGTATACATCATGCGAATCGCTCCCATGATGTGCTTTGCCGCCAGCTGTTCAATGGCATCGCCCATGTAAGCGCGGAAGGTCTTCTTGCCAAAATACGAGTTATATCCACCGAGACGGATATGGAGTGCGCCTGCCAAGGAGGCTTCACAGTAACCGCCGTTCGGACTCGGATGCCCGCTGGCGTCGCGTTTCATGATGACAAGCGCATGACGCGCATCAAAGCGCAGAATCATGGCGCTGACAATAAAGAGCATGCCCGTAATACGCGCCGGGATGAAGTTCAGCACATCATCCAGTCGTGCGGCAATGCGGCCGAAATAGAGATAGCGATCATTTTTATAAGCGATCATAGAATCCATAGTATTGACCGCGCGGTACAGCATCGCAAGCGGCACGCCGCCGATGGCAAAGAAGAAGAGCGGCGCAATGATGCCGTCGCTCGTGTTCTCGGCAATCGTCTCAACTGTCGCACGAACGACCTCAGGTGCATCGAGTTTATCCGTATCACGACCGACGATCCAGCCGACTTTCTCGCGCGCTTTCCCAAGCTTTTGATGGACGAGGAGCGTGAAGATCTCGCGTCCTGCCTGTGCAAGACTTTTGGGTGATATGGTGAAGGAAAGAAGAAACGCCTGCAGCAGTTCTGTTCCCCATGGAAAGCGAATAAAGGCAGAGAGATAGACGATACCGTATATTACAATTCCAGTCACCAGCAAAACGAGAATGACAAGCACGCCGCCCGCTGCAAGTTTTTTCGTACTTCCGGCCTTTTCAGGATATAAAAGATGCTCTAAAAACGAAATGAGCTTTCCTATCAGTGCAACAGGGTGAAAGCCTGGAATTTGGATCCCCTATCACCGTATCGATAAGAAAGGCGAGTACGGCAATCATCATGCACGTTCACCCATGATTTTTGCCAGCTTTTCCATATCAAGGCTGCTGGTGACGACATCTGCCAAGTGGTTGTAGGCACGCTCTTTTTCCGTCCTGCGGTTCGTACAAACAGCAAGCGGTATCAGCCCCTTCCTTTCACGCAGGATATTCAGTATGGCACGGCGGAACTTGTCCTCGTCAAAAATGCCGTGGATATATGTGCCCCAAACAGTTCCATCCTGCGTCGCTGCGCCGTCAGCAATATCGGTTTTCTCACCATTGCGCATTGTAATCGTGAAAGGATCTGCCGTCTCATTCGTGAACTTCGTCTCGCCCATATGAATTTCATAGCCATAGAGCGCCTGCATGAAAAGCTTTTTGCCGAGAAAGTGAAAGTGACTGCACGCTTTCACCTGTGTCGTGCGCTTTGTTTCGGCAAAAGTCGTCTCAAGCGGCAAATAGCCAAGCCCCTTTGTATCGAGACGATCCGATTCGACATGATGCGGATCGTGAATGGCTTCGCCGAGCATCTGATAACCGCCGCATATGCCGACGATTGGCGTACCTGTCTCGTGCGCCTTGCGAATCGCCGCTTCCATACCCGTCTCACGCAGATGCAGAAGGTCTTCTGTCGTATTCTTTGAGCCCGGCAGAATGATGAGGTCGGGCGTGCCGAGTGCCGGCACATCATGCACATAGCGCACAGAGACATCCGGCTCTTCGGCAAGCGCATCAAAGTCCGTGAAGTTTGAGAGCTTTGGCACTTCGATGACAACAAGGTCAAGCGCCTTGTCCTTATTTACCGTCTCTTTCCTTTCCTCCAACGAGACAGAATCCTCATCTTCAATGCCCATCGCTTCGATATACGGCACGATGCCAAGCACGGGTTTTTCCGTCTTCTTTTTCGAGAAAATCGACGGCAGGATAGAGCAGTGTCACATCACCGCGAAATTTGTTGATGATCAAACCTTTTACCAGTGCTCGCTCGTCTTCATCGAGCAATTCGAGCGTACCGACGAGAGAGGCGAGCGCACCGCCCCGGTCAATATCGGCGATGAGAAGCACGGGGGCATGGAGATGTTTTGCTACGCGCATATTGACGATATCATTTGCCTTGAGATTGATTTCAGCAGGGCTCCCCGCACCTTCAATAACAATCGTATCGTATGCTTTCTCTAACCTTGCAAGGGATTTCTTCACCTCATCGAAGGCTTTGAGCGAATAGCCCTTTATGGTATTCCTTCGCACTCATATTGCCGATTGGCTTGCCTGCAAGGACAACCTGTGAGTAAGAATTTCCCGTGGGTTTTAATAGAACGGGATTCATATCGACCATCGGACGAAGGCCTGCGGCCTCTGCCTGTGCGACCTGAGCGCGTCCCATTTCAAGCCCCTCTTCTGTTACATAAGAGTTCAGCGCCATATTCTGTGCCTTGAACGGCACGACTTTTCGGCCTTTTCGATAAAAGATCCGGCAGAGCGCCGTCGTGATGATACTCTTGCCGACATGAGAACTCGTACCCATGAGCATGATGGAATTTGCCATACCTGTCTCCTTTATTTCAATTGCATCGGTATGCCGCATATGACCGCATAGACTTCATCTGACGCACGCGCAAGCTGTTGGTTGACGCTTCCTGAAAGATCGCGGTAAATGCGTGCAAGGTGATTTTCCGGCACAATGCCCGCACCGACCTCATTGGTAACGAAGATCACCGTCGCATTTGCCGCCTTCACGGTATCGATCAGTGCCTGGATATTCGCCTTTGCCTCTGTATAAAGCGCATCTTCCTTTGCAAGTTCAGCAACGCTCTTCGCACAGACAAGATTGCTGAGGTAAACCGTGATGCAGTCAAAGAGAATGGCATCGGAATCCTTTACTCGCTTTCTTTAGCGCCTTTTCCGCATGAAAGGGTGCTTCATACGTCTTCCAATCTTTTGGACGACGCTCTCGGTGAAGCTTGATGCGAAAACGCATTTCTTCATCAAAGATTTGCGCTGTTGCAATGTAGGAAATGCGCTCTCCTTTTTCTCTGACAAGCTTTTCTGCAAAGCTCGACTTTCCACTTCGCGCCCCTCCTGTCACAAGGATTATCTGCCCCACATTTCACATACCTCCACGAAGTTTTTCGCTGCTTCCGGACAACCGAGAAAGTGCAGATGAAGATAGCTGCCGATGGCGTTTCTCCTTTGCTGGCCGGCATTGTACTCGTCATCGTTCCGCATCTTATGAAAGCGATAGGGACGCTGCTTCTCACCCTTTTCTTCTTCGGAAAAATGGAACTCATGCCCTTTGAGCTTCATGCCCTTCTTTCCTAGAACGCCATCTGTAAGGAGCTCCGCTTCGACGTAACCGACCATCTGAAGCTTCTTCGTCATGGCAGCTGTGCCATGAAAAAACGCCGCACATCTCGTGCGCTTTCCCTCAAAATCTTTCATTTTTTCCATTAAGTACATGTATCCGCCGCATTCAGCATAAATCGGCATACCTTTTTCCGCCGCTTCGCGAATGGAGGTGCGCATATCTGTATTCATCGCAAGATGGTCTGCAAAACTTTCAGAAATCCACCGCCGATGATGAGTCCATCGACCGCCGGAATACGCTGGTCATAAAGCGGACTAAACGGGATGATTTCTGCGCCGAGCTGCTTAAGAAAGCAGATACTTGCAGAATAGTAAAAGGAAAATGCCTCGTCACGTGCAATTCCAATACGGCACTTTGGCTTTTTCGGAACCTTTTTTCGGAGCGAATTCGGCACATCGATTTCTTCGGCAAGGCAGGCGATGTGAAGAAGGGCTTCGAGGTCGAGCTGAGAAGCAACCGCTTCTCCCATGACCCCAAGCACGTTCTTTTTCTTTGTTTTCTTCGACGGGAAGAAGCCCTAAGTGACGCTCTGGCATCGTGAGCTTTTCGTTGCGGTACATCGCACCGAGGACGGGAATACCAATCTCCTTCATCGCCTGGCGGATCATCTTCTCATGCGTCTTTGAACCAAGACGGTTTAAGATGACGCCTCTGAAGGCCACGTCGGGGTCATAGTCGCGGAATCCCTTTGCTATCGCTGCCGCTGATGCTCCCATCGACTTTACATCAATGACAAGGACGACAGGTGCATGAAGGAGCTTTGCCATCTCTGCTGTTGAACTGATGCCGCCGCGCCCACCGTCGTAAAGCCCCATGACGCCTTCGATGACGGAAATATCCGTCCCCTCAGACTCCATGGCAAAAAGCGCGGCGATATCGCTTTTATTGACAAGCCAAGTATCAAGATTACATCCCGGGTGGCCGCTGGCAAGACGATGGTATCCGGGATCGATGTAGTCAGGACCAACTTTGAATGCCTGTACATTGATGCCTCGCTGCTGAAGCGCCGTCAACAGCCCCGTCACGATGGTCGTCTTTCCGGAACCAGACTGCGTTGCTGCGATGACAATGCGTGGTATCGATTGAAGCATGACATTCTCCCTTCTGTTTCCCGGCAGAAATTCCTGCCGGGAAAGTCTACAAAAATCTTTGTCAATCGCGTCTGTTGTCGATGAGATACATCATCGCATTGATGACAGACGCGGAAATCGGGCTGCCGCCCTTCGTGCCCGCGACTGTGATAAATGGCACTATGTCATTTTTCGCCAGTGCTTCCTTAGAGTCTGCCGCACCGACAAAGCCGACAGGAATGCCGACGACAAGTGCAGGGCGAATGCCTTCTTCTTTCGCAAGGCGAAGAACTTCAAAAAGTGCGGTCGGCGCATTGCCAATCGCTACAATGTTGCCGTCCAGTGCCTTGCCGAAGGAGCGCATCGCCCTGCATGGAGCGCGTGATGCCTGCTTTTTGCCTCTGCTGCAATCGCAGGGTCGGCTACACGGCAATAAACCTCGCCGCCAAAAGAGCTGAGTTTTCTCTTATTAATCCCCGTGCGAACCATTTCAACATCCGTAAAAATATCACAGCCGCGCTTCAGTGCCGCTATTCCCTTTTCAATGGCATCGTCCGACATCTTGATGATGGGCGCATATTCGACATCACCTGCTGCATGAATGATACGAGAATAGACTTTTGTCTGCTCAGGCGTAAGACGCAGCTGCGTAAGATGCGGCGCGATAATCTCCATGCTGCGGTTTTCAATCTCCATCGGTTTCTTGATAAAATCCATCCATACTCCTCCTCTGACAATTTTTTGCATCCTTGCACAAAGTCCTTAGTCCTGTACTTTGATAAAGCGCAGAACCTCTTCATAGGTATGCGCAAGATTCTTATAGGCGATCTTCGGACGGTCGATGATCACGACAGGCAGCCCGAGTTCTTTCGCTGCCATCAATTTTGTATCCGTTCCGCCGATCGTTCCGCTGTTCTTTGTTATGACAACATCTGCCTTACTCTCTTTGAAGAAGGCAAGGTTGAGTTCTTTTGAAAAGGGTCCCTGCATAGCGATGAGCTGTCTTGGCGTAAGCCCCATGGCTTCACACTCTATCAATACCTTTGCCGTCGGCAGAATGCGCGCAAAAATCGTTGCCTCCTTGAGTGCCGGCGCGCCTACAAACTTCTGCAAGTTACGGCTTCCCGTTGTCAAAAAGACATTCTTTCCAAGACGCGCAGCGACTTCACTCGCTTCTTCATAGCTGTGAACGATATGCAGCTTTTCATAAGGGAACTCTGTGATATCGCGTTCATAGCGGATATACGGAATTCCTAACTTTTCCGTCGCTGCCATAGCATTTTGCGAAACATTCACCGCATAAGGATGACTAGCATCAACGAAAAGGCGGATATCATGCGCCTTGATATAGCGCATGAGTCCTGCTTCGTCGAGCGGCTCGTCATTGATGACAAGGCGTTTGCCGCACGCTTCAAGTAATTTTTCTCCATAGCTGCTCACGACAGACGCCGTCACCTCATATCCCTTTTTTACCAGGAGCTGCGTCAGATCTCGTCCATCCCTCGTTCCTGCTGCGACAAAAATCATGCCCGTTCCTTCTTGGCATAGCCGCGCGGTGTAATCATCCAGCCATCCTTGACATACGTCTCAGAATTGCCGATGATGACGAGAGAAAACATATTGATTTCCTCTTTTGTAAAATCCTTCAATGTCGATAGAATCTTTTCTTCGCCCTCACGGCTCGCCCCCGTCACGATGCCGACCGGGGTTTCCGGCGACTTGTGCTTTAAGAGGATGTTTTGAATCTCGGCGATGTTTTCCGCACGCTTCTTGCTTTTCGGATTGTAGAGTGCGATGACGAAATCACCCTCTGCCGCCATTTCTGCACGCTTCTTAATCTTTTCCCACGGAGTCAGCAAATCCGAAAGACTGATAACTGCAAAATCATGCATGAGCGGTGCGCCGAGGACAGATGCCGCCGCATTTACGGCAGAGACGCCCGCAATGACGCCGCCGAAGGTCGGACGCTCCGCTTTTTGGAAAGCTCCAAGATAAGCTCGAGAACCAGTCCCTGCCATGCCATAGACGCCTGAGTCGCCGCTGGAGATAACGACGACTTCTGCGCCTTTCTGCGCTTCTTCCACTGCCATCTTGCAGCGGTCGATCTCCTGCATCATCGCCGTACCGATGGCCTTGCGGTCACCGAGCAGCACGTCGATAAGCTTGATATAGGTATTGTAGCCGACGATGACGTCCGCAGATTCGATTGCCTTCTTTGCGCGCGGCGTCATATCTTCCATGCTGCCGGGGACCGATGCCGATGACTGTGATCTTTCCAAATTCTGCCATAATAAAGCTACCGTCACTTTCTTTCGCTTTGTCTTCAGGAGGGCAAAGTGCCCGCCCACGGCGCCCGCCATAGTCAGTGCCGCTGCCTCACACACGTTTCCAATGCCGATTGTCTCTTTCACAAAGGCGGATTCGGCAAGGCGATAACGCGTGATTGTCTCCTGCATTGCTTCGTTGTTATAAAATGTAATCGGAACATCGAGTGTTTTTGCCGCTCCGATAAGTCCCGCTTCGTTTTTCTTGAAAGTCGTACTAGAAAGAGCGTCTATGCGCGTCTTGCTGAGTCCGACCGATTCACATGCTTCCCCAAGCGCCGCCAGAACTTCTTCTTCCGTCGTTCCCTTCCGGCAGCCAACGCCTGCAAGCAAGCGGCGCGGCAGAAGAAAGAGAATGCCCTCTGTATCTTCTCGGATGCGATCTGTCAAGAGGACAGCAGGCCGTAAGGGAATCGTCTCCTCTTTCGCACCTTTGAAAACACGCACTTGGATACCGCATGCAAGAAGAGAATCTTTGTAAAAAGCCGCATGCTTCATATCATGCTGCACATAATAGGGAACTTCTCGCCTTTTTCCCGTTTCGTCCTTCATGAGAAGGTACGCATTGATGCGCATAATCTCACGCTTCGGTGTCGGAAACAGCCCGAGTTCCGACGAGATAGCATCGGGTGCCGTGACTTCTTCGACATCTGTCGCCGTCGTAATGACAGGATCTGCGCCGATAGCTGCCGAAAGCCGCCGCGCAAGTGCATTGGCTCCGCCGACATGGCCTGAAAGCAGACTGATGCCGTGCATTCCCCTTTCATCAAAGACAAGGACTGCTGGATCCGAGAGCTTGCTGACAATATGCGGCGCAATGGTTCGCACGACAATGCCGGTCGCCATGACAAAGACGAGTGCATCGTAGCGGTGAAAGGCAGATGCTGCCGCCATGCCAAGACGAGGGAAATACTCTGCCGTATCTTCTATTCCCGTCCACAACTTCGCCTTTTCGGGGAGCAGCAGTCTCGCACCATCCATCACGCGTTTCAAACGCATGGCAAGTCTTGCACCCTCCTGCGTCAGAGCAAAGATGCAGGCTCTCATTTCGATGCATTCCGGAACATATGACTGAATTCCGGCGCATAGAGACGCGAAAGTTCATAATCCGCACCAAGGCAAGGACTAACGACGATCATCGCCGTGCGGTCAATGTTCTTACCTTCGATTTCCTTGACAATCGTCTCCAGTGTCGCGCGGACGATCTTCTGTTCCGGCCAAGATGCCCGCTGTACGATAGCAATCGGCGTTGTCGGTGCATAGCCGCCTGCTATCAATTCCTCGACGACATCGGAAAGCATCGTGATCGATAGGAAGATACACATCGTCGACTGGTGCGCGGCGAGCGCGCGAAGCTTCTCGCGTTCAGGGACGGGCGTTCGCCCCTCGCTGCGCGTGACGATGACGGTCTGCGAGATACCAGGAAGCGTATACTCTTGCTTGAGAGCCGCCGCCGTTGCGAGGAAGGAGCTAACACCGGGAACGACATCGAAATCAATGCCCAATTTTTCAAAGGCATCCATCTGTTCCTGGATAGCCCCGTAAATTGCGGGATCCCCCGTGTGTAAGCGGACAGTCATCTTTTTTTCCGCTTCCGCTTTCTTGACGACATCCACGACTTCTTCCAGCGTCATTTTTGCCGAATTATGGATCTTAGCATCCTTCCTGCAGTAATCAAGAAGTACTGGATTTACGAGCGATCCTGCATATATAACGACATCCGCTTCTGCAAGATAGCGATGTCCCTTCATCGTGATAAGTTCCGGGTCGCCAGGACCTGCGCCTACAATATGTACCATTATACTTCTCCTTTCACACAAGTAACGATATAGATGGGATTCATCGCCTTTGCCATATCATACGAGCCAACTTGTTCCAGACGAGTTACCTGTACCTGCACCGCATGGTAATTATATATTTTCTCATGTGCGCGCATATAATTGATCGCCGTCATCAGCGACTGCACAGCGATACAGGTGATGACGATGCGGCCGTCCGCTTTGACCTTTTCCGTAAGGACATCCAAGATCTTTGTCATATGGCTGCCGCTTCCGCCAATGATCGCAGCGTCCAGCACAGGAAGCTGCTCCATGCCCTCAGGGGCTTCTGCTTCTATCACCTCGATGTTGCTAAGCGCAAATTTTTCGACATTCTTTTTAATGAGTGCCGCCGCTTCGCCCTTTCGCTCAATGGCATAGACCTTTCCACGCGGTGCAAGGCGCGATACTTCAACGGAAAAAGATCCTGTCCCTGCACCGATGTCAGCGACGACTGCATCTGGTGCAA
Organism: uncultured Mitsuokella sp.; assembly: GCA_916439735.1. Classification (GTDB taxonomy): domain Bacteria; phylum Bacillota; class Negativicutes; order Selenomonadales; family Selenomonadaceae; genus AWVT01. Next base: position 597,291 of record CAKAIG010000002.1, on the reverse strand, counting down.
TGTGCGCCTTTGCAATGGCTAGAATACGAATTTCTTCCTTCGTCATCGGTACCTTCCCGCGAATAAATGCTTCATCTGGAATGCCCAAGAATGTTTTCTCCAAGAGCTACCATCTCACCTTTCTTATAAATACAATTACCTACTGCAAAGTTTTATTCTCCACTTTCATTCGTTCTATCTTCGATAATCAGTATGCCATGACCGATTTTTCTATTCTTTCTGCGCCGTCCAATGTCGTCTCTATCACCCGTTCATCCTCATAGGAAAGACGGGAAAGAATATAGAGCCGGGTTTTCTTCGGCCAGCCATGGTTTAAAAAGGCTCTTGCAATCGTATGAGAGTTATGTTTTCCATCGGTCAACATACCACAAACTGCTCCTTTTTCATAGCGCAGCATCTCTTCCTTTGGTACGCGGCCATGAAAGCTAAGCAGCCTTGCCTCATGCCAAGGAAGTGCAACGCGCGAAAAAGCCAGCTGCATCGAGCTGATGCCGGGAATCACGGTGATGCTCTCTGTCGGAAAGGTTCGGCGCAGAGCATCGAGCATAGAGTAATAGCCTGGGTCTCCCGACACCATGACGACGACGTCTTCTGCCCGCATTTTTTCGCGGATGAAGGCGAGTACGGCGTCGATGTCCGCCTGAATTGTCATCTGCTCTTGATCGTCACGCGCAAAGGTCTGGAGCGCACGACTGCCGCCGACGACAACATTTGCCTCTTCTATGCATTTTTTCGCAACGGGAAGAATGTAATCGAAGCTGCCGGGACCGATGCCAACAACGATAATTTTACCCTGCACTTTTTCACTCATGTCACATCCTCCCACTTGTCATCTGCCAGCTTCCAATGAAGTCTTCGGCCGATTTCCCGTGCGATATCGTTCATGCCGAGGATTTCACCTGTCATTGTCACCATGACAATGCCGACCTGCATCTTGCCAAAGAGATAGCGCTCGCAGCGGATACCCGCACGTTCGGCAAGGCGCGCGCAAACTTTATCTTTTAAGTTTGCCTCCGCCAGAATGGTCAGCGCATCTTCCGTCGTATTCGTTGCCAGCAGACGGCCTACTTTTTTTCCATGGAAAGTCCCGCTTCAGCTGCATATGCCGCGATGGTTTCCAGCCGCGCATCTGCAATACGATTATGCGTGTAAAATACGCCCGCTGCAACTTTTTGCCAGTTTTCCGATATGTCCGAGAAGTAACGTGCGCTTGATGCCGCGTTCCGCTGCCTTTTCGAGCATAAAGCCAATGAAATTACTCGTCTCAACGATGGCACCTTTCGGAAGTACCCAAGCCGCAGCAATGCGCGCGCCGATGTTGCCGGGGACGAAAACAAGCGTATCATATCCTGCTTCGCGCGCAACATCGATCTGTGGAACCAGCGAGTTCTTGAATCCCTCTTCACTCATCGGCCGAAGAACTCCCGTCGTGCCGATGACAGAGAGACCGCCCTCAACGCCGAGCACAGGGTTCAGCGTCTGCTTGGCAAGCGCAATACCTGCGGGAATCGAGATTTCAACCGAGAGCCCGCCGTCAACGCCCGTCATATCCTTAATGACTTGGCGAATCAATTTTCGAGGGCCTGGATTGATGGACGGCTCGCCAACCGGTACCTGCAGTCCTTTTTTTCGTGACAATACCGATGCCCTTGCCTGCAAGAAACTTGACCTCGCCCTCGATATGACGAATTGTTGTAAAGACAGATACATCTTTGGTAATATCGGGATCATCTCCTGAAAATTTCACGACTTCCACACAGATGCCGTCGTCAACTTTCTTTACTGTCTTGATGGGAATATGCAGCATCGTCCCGTCGAGTGCCGGAAAGGTGACTGTGTCCCATGGCTCTCCTCTCTCAAAAAGCAGCGCTGCCATCACACCCGCTGCCGCACATGCGCCCGTCGTATAACCAAAACGCATTTCACCTTCTATCATCTTTCAGCCTTCTTTCCACCATAAGAACCTCGAGCATCACTTTGCTGACGAAACGGTCTGTTTATGAAGAAAATCTCGCCCAAAGACCGTCAGGGGTATAGTAAAGACCGACAAGGAACGGAAGATATTCTGCAATAAGGCGCCAACTGACGGCAATGATACCGACCGTTCCCGCAGGCACGGTATCGGCAAAGAGATAGACAAAGCCGCCCTCCGCAATACCAGAGCCGCCAGGTGTCGGCATAAAGTACAGCAGCATGTTGAGAAAGATCATACGCCCCATGATGGAATACCAGTCAGCATCCGTGACGCCAAGACCGAGCAGTAAGCACGGCACGATTGCATAGATAAAGAGGAGATTTAATCCTGATTCTATAAAGACGATAAGCATCGCCTTCGGCGAATCTGCGAGAAACTCAACCGCGCTCTTTGTATCACGCATCAAAGCAAATGCCTTCTTTCGTCTCTTTGGGTGGAGCCTTTTAGCAAACCAAAGGACGACGCGGTCGAGAAAACCGCTCCGCATCCAGAGGATGAGAAGCACTATGACAACAAACGCAGTCAGCGTGATACCCATGAGGATCACGTTTGAAACGCCGGGGATGATGCCGGAATCGTGCATAAAGATAAACGGCATACAGAGAACGAGGAAAAAAGATGGAAAGAAGTGTCCGCACGATGATGAGAATCGTTGCCTTGCCCGTCGGCACATTCGCATGGCGAAGAAACATAATCTGCGCTAGCGCCTCCTGTCGCCCCAGGCGTCAGCAGTGCGAGAAAGTAATTGCCAAAAATGACCTGCACGGCCTGATAAAAGGTGATTTTTTCATGTGCGATCTCCACGAGATGCATCAGACGGCTTCCATCGAAAAAAAGCCCGAGCACCAGTGAACAGAAGGCAAGCGCAACAGACCAAGTCTTAAACGCATTCAAATTTTTCAGTGTATTGATATCCACGGTCGTCCCAATGACGACGCCGGAAATCACGACAACAAGGAGAATCAGCATGATGAAACGTACACAAATCTTGTTCATGCAATCCTTCTTTCCAGTTTCCTAGCTCTTTATCTCTTAGGCAAGAGTCTCACTATGTGCGGCAAAGGCATTATGATTATGTATCGACTCAAAGTTCTCACAGATGACAGAAAAGTGAGCAATTCCCTTGAGCTTTCGAAGGGTAAGAACGATATCACGCAGGATATCTTCGACAAACTTCGGATTCTCATATGCCTTTTCTGTAACAAATTTTTCATCCGCACGCTTCAGGAGCGGATAGATGGGGGAGGAACCCTCCTGCTCGATACATGCTGCGAGATCCTCGATAAAGATACAGGGAAAGCCTTCCTATACCGAACGCATACACGTGCAATCGAACGTTGGTTATGAGCACCGTAATCGGAAATCTCCTTACTGCATGGACAAAGTGAAGTAAAGGGAACGTCGACGCCGAGCTCAAAGGTCATCCTTTTTCCACGCGCCTTCGTGCCGCGAAAGACACAATTGAGGTCAAGGAGAGCTTCTCTTCCCGTTACAGGAGCTTCTTTTCGAATAAAATATTTAAAAGCGAGCTCGACTTCTGCCGACTGTGCATCGAGACGCATCAAAGCGTCGCTGAGCATGGCTTCCATTTCAGGCTCTGCCAAAGGCTTTTTGCTCCAAGGCATGAGAATTTCGATAAAGCGGCTCATATGCGTTCCCTTAAACTGCATGGGGAGTGAAACCGTAAAACGGATCTTTGCCAGAACCTGCTGAAAGCCCCCGTCCTTCACCTTGATGAGGAAGGGCAGGTGTACATCGTTGATGCCGACGCGCTGTATCGCAATGCCACGGCTATCCATCGTACTTTGGACATCCTTCATACGACAGGTCTCTCCTCGTAAGCAATAGGATCTTTGACACCTGCTTCGGCAAACCCCTGCAGGCGAAGCTTACAGCTATCGCAGACACCACATGCCTTTTCACCGCCTTTGTAACAACTGTGCGTAAACGCAAGCGGTACTTTTAATTTCGTCGCAAGAAGGACAATCTCCTTCTTAGAAAGATCTTGAAGCGGTGTTTCCACTACAATCTTCTTTCCTGCGACTGCCGTCGCCGCGGTTGCATAGTCTGCCATTGCCTGAAACTTCTCGATAAACGCTGCACGGCAATCTGGATAGCCCGAGTAGTCGACCGAGTTCACACCGATATAAATATGGTTTGCGCCAAGGACTTCTGCGTAACCAAGCGCATACGATAGGAAGGTCAGATTACGCGCAGGAACGTAGGTATCCGGTATATCTTCACGCGCCGTATTACCATCGGGCACGTCTATATGCTCATCAGTAAGTGCTGAACCGCCAATGGCATCCATGTTCGTCTCGATGATGAGATGCTTCTTGACACCGTAATGTGCGGCAATCTTTTTCGCGCCTTCGAGCTCTATGCTGTGGCGCTGATGATAATTAAAACTGATCGGATAGAGCTCATACCCTGCCTCCGCTGCCACAGCCATGCAAGTGCAGCTATCGAGCCCGCCAGACAAAAGGACAACCGCTTTTTCCATTTGAATACCTCTATGTAAGTGACCGATAATGGACGAGATTTAAAATACAAGATGCTTTTTAGTATGCTTTTATCCCCGTATCGAATCGATTGCCGCTTGTATATCATCGGCGCCGTAGACGGCAGAGCCTGCGACAAGGATATTTGCGCCTGCTTCCCGCACCAGTTCCGACGTCTTCGCATTGATGCCGCCATCAACTTCGATATCACATTCGTACCCCATATCCTCAATGGTATGATAGAGCATGTGCACTTTGTCAAGCTGCGAGTCGATAAAGCGCTGCCCGCCAAATCCTGGATTCACTGTCATGACGAGCACCATATCAACATCGCCCAAGACTTCCTCGATCATTGCAAGGCTCGTTCCTGGATTCACAGCGATACCTGCACGGACGCCGCGGGACTTAATTTGCTGAATAACGCGATGCGCATGACGTGTCGCTTCCACGTGGAATGTGACGATATCAGCACCGGCATCGACAAAAGCATCGATCTGTGTCTCGGGATGCTCGATCATGAGATGCACGTCAAAATCGAGATTCGTCGTATTCCGGAGACTCTTGACAACAGGCGAACCGATGGTGATATTGGGTACGAAACTCCCGTCCATGACATCGATATGAACCATATCAGCGCCTGCGGATTGAATGGTTTGGATTTCTTCCGCAAGATGCGAAATCCGAGGATAAGATGGATGGTGCTACTTTGATCATCGGTATTCCCTCTTTCGTTGTTTCTCTTTCCATACGTTGATTTCAGCAAGCATCTCAAGGTATGCACTATAGCGCTCTAAAAGTATCTTTCCGTCGTCGACTGCCATCTTTACCGCACAGTTTGGCTCATGCGTATGGCTGCACGGCTGAAAGCGGCACTTGCCAAGGTAAGAATGGAACTCGGGAAAGAACTCTGGCAATGTATCCGCATGTATATCCTTTATATCGACAGCACTAAAACCTGGCGTATCGACGACCCAGCCCGTTCCCAAAGGAATGAGCTCTGCTGCACGTGTCGTATGTCTGCCGCGCTTTATCTTCTCGCTGACGTTGCCCGTCTTTCGCTCGAGCTTCGGAATCATTGCATTCATCAATGAGGATTTTCCAGCACCCGACGGTCCTGCAAAGACCGTCATCTCCCTTTCAAGCCTTGCCTTTAATACGCCAATGCCTTTACCCGTCACAGCTGAAACCGCAAGGATATCGTATCCGATGGTTTCATAAGGCGCAAGACTCTCTGCCGTCACGGCCGTGAGATCAGATTTATTGATGGCTATAAGGATTTTAGGAATCTTCGAAGACTCGGCTAAAATAAGAAAGCGATTTAAGAGCACTTTGCTTAAATCAGGAGCTGCCGCAGAAAGGTCAAAACGACCTGTGTGATATTTGCAATCATCGGCCGTTTGAGAAATCTTGTGCGAGGCAGGCGCCTTTTCTATGACACCTTTTCTGCTGCCAAGCAAGGAAATGCTGACACGGTCACCGATGACAATTTCCCGCTCACGGCGAAAACGCTTGCTGTTACCGCGCAATTTACACTCGACAATGGTATCTTCCTCTTCCAACTTCACATAAAAGAAGCTGTTCTGCGCCTTATGAACAATGCCTTCACCTATTTGCGCAGCATTTATCACTTTGTTTTCCCTTTATTATTTCCCTGAGACGGTGCAGTCCGTCGCCCGTCGTCTCGTGCGTATCCTTCGGTGCAGTCTTTTCCTTACTCTTTTCCGGCTGTTCTGACACAACGAGGCTGACAGAACTTCCTTCCTCCGCTTCTCCCGCGGCTGGTGACTGACTGATGACAGTGCCCGCACGCTCTGGGCTTTCTTTCTTCGTCACAGAACCGATTTTAAACCCCCTTGCGCGCAAGGTAGATTCTGCCCCTTCCAAAGAATCACCAACGACGTTTCGGTACCATGAGGCTCTTTGTCTCTTTGCCCTTTGCTGACCGTAATATCGACCGTATCGCCGCGGTGAAGTTTCGCACCGCTTCTAGGATCCTGCGATATAACAGTTCCTTCTTCCTTATCCGAATACTTTTCATAAATGGTGCCAATCTTCAGCCCCATCTTCTGCACCTTCGCTACTGCATCGGATTTTGACAGACCGACGAGATCCGGCATTTCTAGGTCTTCGCCGCCTTTGCTGACCTTGATGGTGACGAGGCGATCTTCCTTGACCTTTGCACCTGCTGCTGGATTTTTGGCTGACCACCTGCCCTGCAGGGGTATCGGTATCAAACACCTCTACGACATCGACGCGAAGCTTCTGATCTTCGAGAATCTGTCGTGCAAGTGCCAGCGGTTTTCCCGTAACATTTGGGACGACGACTTCATTCGAGCTCCAAAACTTTCCATAGCTCATAAAGGCGCCGACGCAAAAGCCCATGATGAGGACGGCAATGAGACCAATGATGAACTTTTTCGACTTGTACGCCGGACGCTCTTCCTCCTCATACGCTCCATGCGGCACCGTATGGGATGCTACAGGCTGGTTCGTGATGCGAGGAAGTACCTGCGTTGCCTCTGCATCCGAGGGCATTTGCCACGCCTTCATTTCCTGCCGCACCCTTTATCAGCAATTCCTGCGCACGGCGAATTTCCTGTATGAGGTTTTCGCCGGAAGGGCGCATGTCGGGCTCTTTGCTCATCGCACGCTCGACGAGTATCGCCGTAGCCAGCGAAATCGAAGGATTCAGTTCCCGTACGGATCTCGGCTTCTCCTGAAGATGCTTCATCGCAATGCTGACCGGCGTCTCGCCGTTAAAAGGCAGTTTTCCTGTCAGCATCTCATAGAGAACAACGCCGAGAGAATAGACATCGGAACGCGGCGTAATCATCGTGCCTCTGGCCTGCTCCGGGGAAATATAGTGTACAGAGCCCACGATATTGCCGCTGTACGTCATCGTTGATTCCGTCACGGCACGCGCGATGCCGAAGTCAGCGACCTTAATATGTCCGCCCGGCATCATAAGGATATTGTGCGGCTTAATATCACAATGAACCAGATTGTTTGCATGTGCGCTTGCCAGTGCTTCTGCGATCTCTCGCGCAATGTTGAGCGCTTCTGCTTCTGAAAGATGTCCTTCTGCGCGGATACGATCTTTTAACGTCGTCCCCGGTACATATTCCATGACGATGTAATGCGCATCATCCGCGACGCCGACATCGTATATATTGACAATATTCGGGTGACTGAGCCGTGCTGCTGCCTGCGCTTCTTTCTGGAATCTCTTGATAAATTCCGTATCGCTTCGAAATTGATCATGCAGTATCTTCACGGCGACGGGACGCTTCAGAAGCATATCCGTGGCCTTGTAGACATCTGCCATGCCTCCACTGCCTATGAGTTCTTCCAACTTGTAACGCTGGTCGAGCACACGTTCATTCATTTCATTTCCTCCCATCACCGTGCTTATACACTATCCGTTTAAATCTCTATGCAAAAGACTCCTGCTTCTTACCTCAATGAGCGTCGCTTTCCAGCATCGTCTGTATGATATGTCTCGCGATGGGGGCGGCATATCTGCCGCCGCTTCCCGCGTTTTCAACGACGATGGCAAAGACAATTTTTTGCTTTTTGAGCTGCGCCGAGCCTATGAACCAAGCATGGTCTGTGCCGTGTCCTGTTTCTGCCGTACCGGTCTTGCCTGTCACGCGAATTCCCTTGACAGATGCCGCACGCCCCGTGCCCTTTTGAACGGCTTCCTCCATATAGCTATCGATCGTCGCTGCTATGTCCGGGGTAGTTGCTGTCTTCCAGACCTCTGGTGTCGTCTTGCTGAGAACCGTCCCGCTTTGCGAGAGGACTTCCTGTACAAGGTACGGCTTCATAATCTTGCCGCCATTGGCATATGCATCAGCAAGGAGCGCCATGTTGAGCGGCGTCACCAGAAGAGTGCCCTGTCCAATCGATGCCTGCGCCTGATCGCCCTTTGTCAGATGACCGAAGTCCGGCAAATGTGCAGGCTCCATAGAGATGTCGCCGCCAAACCCTTCAGAAAAGCCAAAGCGCTTATACGTGCGCGCGAGCCGATCATCACCAAGACGCATGCCGAGTGTACCAAAGGTAATGTTGCAGGACTCAACAAGTGCTTGACGGAGATTCACACGTCCGTGAGCCTCATTATTGTACTCTCTGATGGTAAAACCATTGCCGACATCAAGGACGCCCGTACAATTGATGATCTCGCGTTCCGTGGCAACGCCCTCTGTAAGTGCCGCATCTGCAATCATCGGTTTGATCGTCGAGCCCGGCGGGTACATCCCTTGCACCGCACGATTTAAGAGTGCGCCATCCACCTGCTTGCTGAGGGACGTCCACGTTGCTTCAATGTTGTTCGGATCGTAGGAGGGCGTGCTCGCCATGGCTAAAATCGCGCCGGTATGTGCGTCCATGACAACGACGGCACCACGTGAGCCGCCCAGCCCTTCGTACGCCGCCTGCTGAATACGTGCATCCACGGTCAATTGGACGTCATTGCCGCGATCGGACTGCAGGAGCTGTGCGACGGGACCCATACGCCCCATATCTTCTGTTAAACCGAGAAGTGCGCGGTTTTCGTGTCCCTCAATGCCTGCACTGCCGATTTCAGATCCACTGTATCCAGTAACCGCTGCCATGACTTCCCCCATCGCATAGCTTCGGGTACCATCCGACTTTGTCTCCACTAGGATATTGCCGTTTCGATCCAGGATTGAACCGCGTATGATGTCAGAGCGCGCTGCTGCTTCCCGTGGATTCATCGGATTTTGTGCAAGATCGTCCGCTTCATAGCTTGACAGATAGATAAGGTAGCAGCCGAGTGCCATGAAGACGAGGAGTGCAAAAAGGGCGACGCGAAGAACCTGCTTTTTAATTTTGCGTCAGCCATCGGCATCCCTCCTCGTATAGGATATAATTGTCCCTAAGATGAAGAAGCTGGCCAGCATCGAACTGCCGCCATAACTGATGAACGGCAGGGTGATGCCTGTCAACGGGATGAACTTCGTGACACCCGCAATGATGATAAACGCCTGCATAAAGAGCAGAATACTGGAACCTGCAACCACGAGCAGATCCTTTTCCATGCGGCAGGAAAGTGCAACCATGGTGCCGCGCCAAAAGAGGCAGATATATATGACCATCAGCATGAGCGTTGCGATAAGCCCGAGCTCTTCAGCAACAGCGGAAAAGATAAAATCCGTATGTACCTCGGGGATGAAGCCCGGATGACCAAAGCCAAAACCCGCACCCCAAATCCCGCCTGTTCCAATGGAAAAAAAGAGACTGCACAATCTGATACGCCATGCCATTTGGATCCTGCCATGGATTCAGCCATATATCAAAGCGCACGCGCACATGGTTAAACAGTTTATAGCTGACGATGGATGCCGCTGTCACAAAGATAAGCGACAAAAAAACATACGATTTATTTCCCGTCGCCATAAATGTCATCGTCGTCGCGATGCCAAAGAACAGTAGCGCAGAGCCAAGATCGCGCGCCACGACAAACATCAGAACGGCAATGCCCCAAATGACGATAAGCGGCGCGATAAAACGCACAGGCGGGAGTTTTAAAAAGAGGAGCTGCCGTGCCGGAAGCGAGAGCACGCGCCGATGATCCGAAAGAAAGGCAGCGAGGAAGAAAACGATGAGTATCTTTCCAAATTCTGAGGGCTGCACCGAGATGGGACCAAAGACAATCCAGTTCCTGCTGCCGCCGATCTCCGTACCAATGATAAGCGGAAGAATGAGCAGCACAATGCAGGAAAGCCCCAGGATATACGGATACGCCAAGATGCGCTGGATCACCTGAGAAAAGCGAATGACAAGGAGCATTAGAAGCATGGCGAGAAGCAGCCATCGCAGCTGTACGATGAGAAGCGATGGTTTTAGCCGTGCAATCTCGATAATCCCCAGACTCGAAAGCATCAACGCCATGGGAAAGAGCATTATGTCAAGCTTTCTTCGTATCAGTATTGCCTGCACAAGGATGGAAAAATAAAATGACAGCCGCAAGCCATGGAAGATATGAAAGTCCTAGAAGTATCGCGGGGAAACCGTCCCGATGACAGGATGTGCCTTAAGATAGAGGACGCCCAGCCCCGAGACGAGAAGTCCGATAGGTGCGAGAAGCAAGCTCCGTGTGCTCATGGGGCGTACTCCACAACGATTGCCGTCACATTGTCCTTGCCTCCAGCCTCCACTGCTTTCTTCACAAGGCTTTCTGCCTTATCCTCTTCACTTCCGGATAGTACCAATTGAATCCCTTCGTCTCTCACCATATTCATAAGACCGTCACTGGCTAAAAGCAGGACATCGCCCGCCTCAAGCGTAAAACTGCCGGTATCGACCTCGATAGTCTCTTCGGTTCCGACGGCACGCAAAAGTACATTTTTCTGTGGATGACTGCGTGCCTCCTCTTCCGTAATCTCGCCTTCTTCGACAAGTTTTTCTACATAGGAATGATCGTGCGTCACTTGGCTGAAGTTCCCATCGCGCAGGATGTAGAAACGACTGTCGCCAACATGTGCATAAGACAGTGCGCCCCCCTCAGCTATGGAAAAACAGGGTTGCCGTCGTCCCCATGCCTTGATATGCTGGGATATTTTCCGCACGCGCAAGAATCTTTTCATTGGCATCCTCGATTGCCGCGCGAAGTTCCTGCTCACCGGGCGCCCTCTCACTTCCCCTTAATCTTTCATGTACCGTTCGTATGAGAAGCCGACTTGCCACTTCCCCCGCCGCATGACCGCCCATGCCATCAGCTACGACGAAGATCCCCGGTGGAAAAGCGGCTAAACCTGTCCTCGTTGCTCGACCGCACGCGTCCGACATCCGTCGCCATTGATATTCTGCTCCTGCCAATGACAGGAATAGAAAACGAAGGGCTGTCCAATGCCGCCGTGCAATTTTCCGAATTACACATAGAACTCACCTCTCAAACTGAAGGGTGACCATTCCAACACGAATGAGGGTCGCCTACGCGAAGATAGGCGCGCCCTGTAAGAAGATTTCCATTGACGTATGTGTGGTTTCTGCCGCCAAGATCTTCTACAACGAACTGGCTCGCCATGCTTATAGATAGTGGTGTGATGATTGGACACATAGCTTTCTGGGATGACAATGTCGTTATCCTGCCCACGCCCGATGGAAATCTCGGTCGAAAAAGGAAACCGCTTTCCAGAAAGCGAGGGTTCTTCCGTCTCCGCAACGATAAGAAACGCTTCTTTTGGCAGAGGTTCCTTCTGTGATTCACGCATTTTTCGTGTGTAGTCACGAAAAGACATTCTGCACAACGCGTCCACAAAACCAAACGAGCCAGAAAAGGACGCCGTATTCCAGCACGATACGCAATATCTTAAAGAATAATGCCGTGGCAGGCAATCAGATCACCTCATATCGGAAAACGGTCTCGCCCGTCCGGATTCGATCCCCCGGCTGCAGCATGGCTTTACGGACACGTTTCCCGTTCACAAAAGTCCCATTTGTACTCCCCGCATCATGAATGACATGGCGGTGATCTTCGTAGTCAATATAGGCATGGCAACGCGAAGCATTCGTATCGGTCAATATGAAATCATTCGTTTCCTGCCTGCCGATGCTCGTATGTCCTTCTCCAATCTCAAGCGTCATATTGGTGTCGACACCTTCGACAACTTCGAGTACCGCAAGTTTGCGCTCAGACTTTGTACTTGTCCTATCCAGTGTAAGTTCGCGGAAGATATGCGTTCGTTCGATAATAAGCGTATCCGGTTCACCAGCCTCGGCCATGGAATAATAGCTCTTGAGTGCAAAGGAGCCGAGCTTTCTTTCAGAATCCTGCACCATGCGAATGGACAGCCTTCCTTCAAGCGCAAGGTTTAGGTGAATAATCATCCTTTCGACCGCAACGTAGAGTGCGTCAAAGACACGCGCAGAACAGAGCCGATGGTAATCATCCGTCGAGAGATGAAAAATATACAAACGCGGAATCTCTTCCGTTCTTCCGTCTTTGCTTTTCTTTATTTTCTGAGAAACTTCTTTTTCGATGCGAGCGACTAACTCGACCAGCTCGACGTTTCCGCCCAGATGTCTGTTAAAAAAACCTTCCAAATGACTGGAAAGGAAATTCTCCATATTCCATAGTCCCATGGATAACATCCTTCTTTACAATAGGATACAAAAAGAACGAACCAGCAACTTCTTTATTATAGCAGAGAAAAAGAAAATTTCACAGAGAAAAGAGAACATTCTCGATTTCTCTACGCAATTTACGCTACACACCTATGGTCTCCGCTTTCTTGCCAAGATACTTATTTCGAAGCTGACCACAGGCGGCGTTGATGTCTGCTCCCATCTCACGCCGAAGCGTAACCTCGATATGATGCGTCCTTAAATATCGTTCGAAAGCATCGATACGCCTTGCACTTGGCCGAAGCAACCCGCGCTCTTCTACAGGATTGATGGGAATGAGATTGACGCTTGCCAACTGCCCGCGCAGAAGCTTCACAAGATGCCTCGCTTCTTCCTCTCCATCCGTCAGATGATCGATTAAGATGTATTCATACGTCACCCGACGCTTTGTCGCATCTGCGTAATGCTTCGCTGCCACAACGACATCGCCGATAGCATATTTCTTTGCAATCGGCATGATGCGCTCTCGCAGCGTCTGATACGGCGCATGCAGGGAAACCGAAAGCGAAATCGGTATGCCCTCGTCTGCCAGACGATACATGGCAGGAACAATGCCGGAGGTAGAAAGTGTGATACTTCGATAGCTCATACCTAAAATATCTTGGTCATGCAGACGATGAACATAGGCGAGCACGTTGTCGTAATTTATCAGCGGTTCCCCCGCTCCCATGATGACACAGGTGCTGACCTTCTCACCTTCTACGCGAAGCATGTCATTGATATAAACGGCTTCAGAAAGGATTTCTCCTGCCGTAAGATCGCGTGTAAGACCGTGGAGCGTAGACGCACAAAATGTACAGCCCATACTGCATCCCGCCTGTGTAGAAACACAGATACTATTGCCATACGGCTGACGCATGAGTACGGCTTCCACCGCAATGCCGTCATAAAACTTCAGAAGAAATTTCGTTGTCCTACCGTCCTTCGAGTCCAGCCGACGTTTGAGTTTCGGCATACCGATCACAAATTTTTCGGCAAGCCTTTCCCGAAGGTCTTTTGGAAGGTTCGTCATCTTAGAAAAATCCTGCACACCTGCCTGATACATCCATTTTGCCATCTGCTTTGCACGATAGGCAGGTATCTCAAACGGCGATAACACATCCTGAAGTTCCGCAACAGTCATACCAAAGATGTCGGTTTTCTTCACGAACCTTTCTCCCTTCACGAAAGTTCAGCCTTCCCATAAGGAAGGCTTTAATGCATTAGCGTCTTCTCATCCGCGCGATAAAAACCATCGGTATTGTCAACATGAGGCATGAGCTGTATCATATCATCCTCTCGATGCAGCTGCACGCTTTCCGTTATTTCCGGCAAAAAGTTTCCCGCTTTTTCAAGCATGAACTCCTCATGTGCTGCAAGGAAAGATTCGATGACATCTCTGTTTTCTGTCCGCTCGATTGTACAGGTGCTATAGACGAGCGTCCCTCCTGTTTTTACCGCTTTTGCCGCACTCTCCAGTATCGCAAGCTGAAGGGTTGGAAGTTCCTTTAAGCTCTCTAAAGTCTTTCGCCACCGCGCATCCCCTTTCCGGCGAAGGACGCCCAGTCCAGAACACGGCGCATCGACGAGAACGGCATCTGCCCTTCCCGCATAATGCGCACCGATTTCCCTAGCATCGAGGAGCACGGGAGTTATGCTTGTAATACCCAGCCGCTTTGCATTTTCTCGAATACGGGCGAGTTTATGCTCATAAATATCACAGGCAAGTACGTGCCCAGCATCTCCCATCTGTGCTGCAATATGCGTCGCTTTGCCGCCGGGGGCAGCGCAGGCATCTATGACAAAATCTCCTCTATTTGGATGCAAAATATGTGCGACAAGCATCGAACTTTCATCCTGCACCTGCGCATATCCTTCTTGAAGGGCTTTCATCGCATCCAGCGATCCATGAGATAGAATACGAATACCTTCTGGTGCCCATGATGACGACTCTGCCTTTACACCTTCCACTGCCAAACGCTTCATGATGTCATCCCGCGTCGCACGAAGTGTATTGACGCGCAGAGAAAGCACAGGTTCTTCATTGTTGAAGCGGCAAAGGGCTTCCGTCTGATGAAAGCCAAATTCCTTGACCCAATGCTTCACAAGCCAGAAAGGATGCATGGCACGAAGGGCAAGCCCTTCCGTCGCCCTTCCTTTTCCTTCGGGGAACGCCGCACGCTCCGGCTCGCGCACGGCGGTGCGAAGGATGCCGTTCACCATGCCGCTCAGCCGCAGAAATCCCATGCATTTGGCGAGCTCAACGGAAGTATTACAAACAGCAGACGGCGGTACCTTGTCGAGAAAAAACAGCTGATAGATACCCAGACGAAGAATTTCCCGCACGGTCGGCTGCATCTTCGAAAGCGGCCGCGTGATGTATTTCTTTAACATCCAATCAAGTGTATCGCCTGCCTTGACCGCACCGTAAACGAGTTCTGTCAAAAAACGCCGGTCGGTTTCCGTAAACCGCCCTGCCTTTAATGCTTTTCCAAGGGCAACATTGGCATATGCCCCTAACTCGTGCACCTCAAAGAGGACGCGTACTGCTGCTTCACGCGCTTTGTCCATGTGGATTCTCCCTCATCCTGCACTGCGTTTACTTCCTGTCGGTTGGAAAGCTCTGCGATTTTTTCACTGTTATTTCCTTCTTTGCCATGTTCTTTCTTCACGAGAATGATTTTTTTCAAGCTGCGCGCGAACTTCTGCCATGTCAACGTGTGTATTGTAGCAAGGTCCATTGGGACGAATATTCAGAACACCGACCGCGGGAAGCGGATAGACATCTTGAATCCCACTCATAAGATCGCGCTCACAGGCGATGGCAAGCACAGCTTTTGGTCGTGTCTTATAGACGATTTGCCGTGCCAGCGTGCCGCCTGTCGCGATGAAGAAGTGAAAGCCCATCTCATGTGAAAGTTTCACAAGCTCGCCGACATCGCATCCGCCGCAGCGCTTACAGTTATCTGGATCGCGTGTCACTTTATGCGGACATTTCGCAAGCTCGCAGGCAATGCGGCGTTATAACCAGAAGCCTGTCTGCCGGCACGCGGATGTGCATGCGCGCAAAGAGCAGATTGCTGACTTGAATAAAGGAGCCTTCCAGCTTTCGGCGCGAGATACCAAAGAGTTTTCCAAGGCGCACCGCAAAGGGAAAGAGCATGTTGATGAGCTCATACACCTGTCGCTGTAAGAGAGGAAGGTAGGAAGCCCCGCAACGGCGAGCACCATGTTGAAAATGCCGAGAAAAGCTACAACCGTTATGACGGACAAAACCCCGCCTAAAATCCAAGGAAGCGCCGGTTGAATCCTAGCGAGCCCCGGCACACCGATATACCAGATAACGGAAAGGATACCGGCCATAAGAGCGGTCGAAAGCAAAAGCATACCGATAAAGACACGCTTTTGAGGCTTTGTCGCGCGAAAGGATTCGCCAAGCCTGTTCACCTCGTTCTTTTCCATTTTTTCTTTCTCGCCCATCATCTTATGTTCAGCCTTCAAACTTTGCCGGAAAGAGAATACCGTGACCATTTAGATACTCAGCTGCTGACATACGCTTCTTTCCAGGTGCTTGAAGCTCTAAAATCTCAATGCAGTCATCTGCCGTCGCAACGACAAAACCTTTTTTCTTATCCGCCTCGACAATCGTACCCGGTGCTTCTTTCGCCCTGCACTTCAAAGGGCACGTCTTCCAAATCTTGAATTTTCTGCCGTTTAAGAACGTAAAAGGCGCCCGGCGCAGGGTCAACAGCCCGAACGAGATTATGAATTTCATATGCACGTTTATCCCATGCTATATGCACCATCTCTTTTTCGATGCGCGGCGCATAGCTCGACACGCCTGTCTGCGGCGTACGCGTCAGCGTCCCTTCAGCGATGTGCGCCAGCGTATCTATCAAAAGTTTCGCACCAAGGTTCATTAATCCGTCATGAACTTCTTCAAGTGTCGTATCTGCTCCAAGAGGAAATTCATCTTTGAGGAGCATATCGCCGGTATCAAGTCCTGCATCCATGAACATCGTCGTGACGCCCGTTTTCTTCTCACCATGCATCAAACACCACTGCATCGGCGCCGCTCCGCGATAAGCAGGCAAAAGCGACGCATGTACATTAATGCATCCGAGCGGTGGAATATCCAGGATGTCCTGCGAGAGAATCTGTCCAAAGGCAACGACGATGATAAGATCTGGATTCTGCTCCTGAGGAAATCCACAAATGCCGTCTCCCTGACCTTCTTCGGCTGCCAGACAGGAAGTCCGTTCTTTTCCGCCCATGCCTTGACCGGCGATGCCGTGAGTTTCTGTCCGCGTCCACGCGGCTTGTCTGGCTGTGTAACGACGCCGAGCACATGCGTCGCAGCATGAAGAGCGGCAAGGCACGGCACAGAAAAGTCCGGGGTTCCCATGAAAATGATACGGAAATCCTTCATGCCTGTTTCCCCCTGTGGATGCTCTCTGCAATGTCAATGAAAAGCTGACCTTCAAGATGATCCAGCTCGTGCTGAATGCAGCGTGCAAGAAGACCGGTCGCCGTCAGCGTCTGCTTTTTGCCGCGACGATCCATGAACTCGACCTTCACCTTTGCCGAACGCTTCACCTCACCGAAAAATATCGGGAATGGAAAGGCATCCCTCTGTATCCACTGCCTCGCCCTCACGAAATTTGATGATGGGATTGATGAGTTCGATGAGTCCGTGGTCATCCTGACAGTCGATGACCACGACGCGAATTTTCTCACCGACTTGCGGCGCAGCAAGTCCGACACCGTCATTTTGATACATTGTCTCTGCCATATCATCGAGCAAGTTTCGAATGCCCTTATCCACACGTTCTACGGGAAGACAAACTTCCTTCAAAACGGGAGCGCCCGCCTTCTTTATTTCTAAAACTGCCATAAAAAAGAATCTCCTTCGAACTGTTCATATGTAGCAATCATAGCATAGAAGCAACGATAAGTAAACCTGCGAGAATCGCACCTACCAAGTACATCGGTCAATCGACAGGCAGTGTAGTGAAAACAAGAACGCTGCCACAGATTTACTTGTGGTAGCGTTCTAACGCGTTATTTCACGCCATGCGCCTTTCCCCATGCTGCAATCTTGTCGTAGAGCGGTGTCGGAACATCGTACTTTCTGCCAAGCGCCGTAATGCGCGTGACGAGACCAGAAAACTCCGAAACACGCCCCGCAGCAACATCGCGCTGCATCGAAGTCGTCAACCCCGGAGCAAAGGCATCGATCAAGCGCAGATTCTCTGCCACGAGATCGCGATCAAAATCAATATCCATCGCCTTGCCGAGCGCTTCAATCTCCTTGATCAGACCGACATACATCGTACGAATTGCTCCTTCTTCTTGAAAACCCTCACTCTTACAATTAAAATAAAGACATGTTGCCCCCATGGGCGAGACAAAGCTGAACTTTACGAGGGCATCACGCTCGACCTCATTCGTAAAATGCGCGTGAATACCTGCTTTGACGCATGCTGTCTTCCAGTGTTTTTGCCCTACAAATCTCATTTTCCGCCACTTGCTGTCCCTTGCGGAAACCGTAAAAGACACGAAGTATTTTTTGCGGCTGCTCGATAACCCCCGGAGCAGCAATCTTGGCAAAGACGTACATACAGCCGTCCAGCACGGTCAGCCCCGGCAGCTTTTCCTGCATGACAGCGCCTGTGCCGAAAACGTTGAAGATGGGGATGACAAGCGTCTCCTTCTTTGCGACGCGGTGCGCAAATGCAATGGCATCGTCGATGCTGTAATACTTCACGCAAATGAGGAGAATGTCGGGCGTATCCTCATACGTATCCTGCGCATATGCCTTCACCTTTGGCACGACGATATCGCCGCGATGCTTCGTGTGAATCGTGAGACCATGTGCCTTCATTGCTTCGAGGTGTTTTCCACGCGCGATAAAGGAAACATCATGCCCTGCATCTGCAAGATAACCGCCGAGTACGCCGCCCGTACCACCAACACCAAAAACCACAATCTTCATAATAAAACCTCCGGTTAGATCCATGCAAAAAGATTAAGTTGCACATTTGCTTTTATTATAGCATACCTTTAAGAAAACGAAATAAAAGAGCCTCGCTCTAAAGAGAAAGGCTCTTTTATTTCCATACGATATGTATACGAAACATCACTTTAGCATGGCAAGCATCGTACCTGCAGCAACTGCCGTTCCGATGACGCCTGCGACATTCGGTCCCATGGCATGCATCAAAAAGGTAATTGCCCGGCTTTGCTTTCATTCCTACGATTTGGCTGACGCGCGCGCCATTGGTACAGCACTGACACCAGCCGATCCAATCAGCGGGTTGATTTTCCAGCCGCTGACACGGCACATGAGTTTTCCGAAGACGACACCGCCCGCCGTGCCAAAGATGAAAGCGATAAGCCCTGAGCGCAATGATGAGAAGCGTCTGCCCACGCAGGAAAGAATCTGCCGTCATCGTGAGCCCTGTACCCGTTGCAAGGAAGATCGTAACGATGTTACAGAGTGAATTTTGCGCCGTATCGGAAAGACGATCCATGACGCCCGACTCGCGCATGAGATTGCCAAGCATCATCATGCCGAGAAGGGAAGCGATTGGCGGAAGAAGCAGACTGATGAGAATCGCCGAGACCACAGGAAAAGCAAGTCGTTCAAATTTTGTCACCGGGCGAAGCTGTTCCATCTGAACCTCACGTTCGCGCCGCGTCGTGAGAAGTTTCATAATAGGCGGCTGAATCAGCGGGACGAGCGACATATAGGAATACGCCGCAACCGCAATCGCGCCGAGAAGATGTGGTGCAAGCTGAATGGTCATATAAATCGCCGTCGGACCGTCTGCGCCGCCAATGATACCGATTGCCCCTGCTTCCTGTTCTGTAAAGCCGAGGAGCATGGCACCGATAAGTGCAATAAAAACGCCAATCTGTGCCGCCGCACCGAGGAGCAGCGTCTGCGGACGTGCGATCAGCGGACCGAAATCCGTCATCGCGCCGATACCGAGAAAGATCAGCGGCGGGAAGATCTCATTGGCGATACCGTAATGAATCGCCTGCATGAGTCCCGGATCTTCCAAAAAGCCCGTATTTGGAAAGTTTGCGAGAATACAGCCGAAAGCAATCGGACCCTAAGAGCAGCGGCTCAAATTCCTTAACGATAGCAAGGTAAAGGAGCACAAGCCCCACGAGAATCATGATTGCGTTGCCTATCGTAAAGGCGATGAAACCACTGTCAGCCCAAACGGCCTGCAGTGAAACAGAAAATGCATGGATGAGTTCCACAAGGATTCCTCCTTTTTACTTACAGATAGGTCAATCATGGCCAAAGCGTCCGGCGTTCTTCCAGCCTTCACGTGGCAGCGGCCGAATAGCTTTGATTTTGTATCTGCTGTTCACCATGGCAACTGCGGCCGCAATGGCGGCGACGACTTCAAGGTTCAGCCCCTTCTCTTTAGAGGACTCTGTTTTTACAGCAGCCGGCTTGGGCTTAGACGTTGGTGTCGGTGTCTTTACCACATTGTCTTTCTTTTTGACGGTCGGATCAATATAGTGAATGAACCGAATGACAAGACCGAGTACGATTAGGACAAAAAAACACAACCGTCATGTTAATCAGCATGATGATAAAGGGATTTGTCGTAACTGGCTCTGACATATACTCACCTCATTTTGAGAAAAATCTACCAATAAGTTTTATCAAAGTTACTAATTTTTTTAGAATTCAAAGAAGCCCACTGACCTCCCTCTTTCATGATAAGAATTCTATAACTTGAATACAATACACATTATAGACCTTTTAATACAAAAAGAAAGAGATATAACTAAACTTTCTTATTACAACAACTTTTTAAGAATACTATCCGCTATTTCAAAAAGTTCTGCACGGGTAATTCGTACAGAACTTTATCCTTCTTTGTGATCGTGTATTTGTTCCAGTGCTACAAGCTCTTTGTCTCGTTCTTCCTTTGGCTGCTGCGCTGCTATATACATGGCGTCACCGAAAGAAAAGAAGCGATACTTTTCCTGAACTGCCGTCTTATAGGCATCAAGAACAAACTTTCGCCCGGCAAACGCGCTGATCAACATGATAAGTGTCGACTTTGGCAAATGAAAGTTCGTAACGATCGCATCGACGATTTTGAAATCATACCCCGGATAAATGAAAGATATTCGTCGTACCCGATTTACCTGCAATCTCACCCTTTCCCGTCGCTGCAGACTCAAGCGTACGGATACTGGTCGTACCGACGGCAATCACACGGTGCCCCGCTGCTTTCGTTTCACGAATGAGCTGTGCCGTCGCCTCAGGAATGGAATAATACTCTTCGTGCATCTCGTGTTCTTCAATCTTTTCTACGCTGACCGGGCGAAAAGTGCCGAGTCCGACATGCAGCGTAACATAACCGAGCTTGATACCGTTCGCTTCAAGCTCCTTTAGCTGCTCTTTTGTAAAGTGAAGTCCAGCCGTCGGTGCAGCCGCCGAGCCTTTGACACGGCTGTATACTGTCTGGTAACGCTCTTTATCCGCAAGCTTTTCATGAATATATGGCGGCAGCGGCGTCTCACCGAGGCGATCGAGTATCTCTTCGAAAATCCCCTCATAATGGAAGCGAACGATGCGGCCGCCAAAGTCCGTATGATCGATAACCTCGCAGGAAAGTTCATCGCTAAAATGAACGATATCCCCCTTCCGCGCTTTCTTTCCAGGCTTTACCAGCGCCTCCCAATCGTTTGCGTCAATGCGGCGAAGGAGAAAGACTTCGACTTTACCGCCTGTTGGACGATGTCCCAATCAGACGTGCGGGAATGACGCGTGTATCGTTGATGACGAGAAGATCGCCAGGCACGAGAAAGGCACCGAGGTTGTAGAAGTGCTGATGCGCAATGGTCTTTTTCACAGGGTCAAGCACCATGAGCCGCGATGCGTTCCTAGGCTCGATCGGCGTCTGTGCGATGCGCTCTTCCGGAAGATCGTAGTCAAAATCCGTCAATAACATGCTATACTTCCTCATATAACTCCATGGTGTTTTCCAACAAATCACGCCTGCATCCTATGGAAGGTATGCGTAGCTTCTGCGGCAAGCTGGGCTTCTGCTTCCAGACGCGCTCTCTTTTTCGCACGGTTCTCCTTTCGCTTTTGCTTGCGCAGTTCCCGGCTGTAACGCTCCTCTTCACTGAAGATGCAGCCGCAGTAGGTCTGACGATAAAGCCCTAACGCATGGCTGATATCGATTCCCTCTTGCCAGCCGGGACGAAAATCCTCGTAATAAAAGGAAATACCATAGCTTTTGGCAAAATGCTCTGCTGTCTGCTTCATGAGCTCATGCTGCTGATAAATGCTGTAAAACAGCGTTGATGCAAAGGCATCAAAACCGTTTTCTGCGGCAAAACGAGCAGCTTCTTCGAGCCTCCATGTATAGCACATTCGGCAGCGGCCGTTTGGTTCTGTCTCGGCAGGAAGTGCTTTTTCAGAAAAATCCCGCAGTCTGTAATGCTTGTCTCCACAAAACTTCATGCCGACCTTCTCTGCGAACTCTTCTGCGGTCTTATAGCGCATCTCCCATTCCTTATAGGGATGAATATTCGGATTGAAAAAGTAGCCAACGGGTTCGATGCCGGCTGCCCTGAGTTTCTTTACCGGGTAGCAAGAACACGGACCGCAGCACATATGTAAAAGCAAGTTCATAGCTGTATCCTTTGCTCATGAAAAATCAATTTTCCGCCGCGCCTTATCGCTCATACGAACTATCGTATCGCAAAAAGACACCGCCATCACATCTCCGGCTTTTTACCCCCATATGCGCGTAACCCGCTTCCGTCACGACACGTCCGCGCGGTGTTCGGTTGAGGAAACCCAGCTGAATCAAAAACGGCTCATAGATGTCTTCCACTGTATCCGTCGTTTCACTGATGGCGGCAGCAAGCGTTTCCAGCCCTACAGGCCCGCCCGCGAATTTTCGAATCATCGTGTCGAGCATACGGCGATCCGTCTGGTCGAGCCCCGCATGATCAACCTCCAGAAGTGCAAGCGCCTTATTTGCCATTACATCCGTGATGACACCTGTTCCTTCAATCTGGGCAACGTCGCGCACACGCTTCAGCAGGCGATTGGCAATGCGCGGTGTACCGCGGCTTCTCTTTGCAATCTCCCGCGCACCGTTCTCTTCGATGGAAATCTCGAGAATCTCCGCTGCACGCTTGATGATGTGCATGAGATCCCCCGGGGTATAGTATTCGAGACGCGAAATGACGCCGAATCGGTCACGAAGCGGTGCCGAGAGTGCTCCGGCCTTCGTCGTTGCACCGATCAAGGTAAAGGGCGCAATATCGAGACGGATGGAACGTGCACTAGGCCCCTTGCCAATGACAATATCGAGTGCAAAGTCTTCCATAGCGGAATACAGCACTTCTTCAACCGTCCGCGACAGGCGGTGAATTTCATCGATGAAGAGCACGTCATTTTCCTGCAAATTCGTCAATAGTGCCGCAAGATCCCCCGAGCGCTCGATAGCAGGCCCCGATGTCTGACGAAAGTTCGCCCCCATCTCATTTGCGATGATGCCCGCAAGCGTCGTCTTTCCAAGCCCCGGAGGTCCGTAAAGGAGCACATGGTCGAGGGCTTCCTTTCGATTCAACGCCGCCTTGATGAAAATAGACAGGTTGTTCTTTACCTTGTCCTGCCCTATGTATTCGACGAGCTTACGAGGGCGCAGGCTGTACTGCCAATCGTCCTGTATCTGTGCGTCCATCGAGACGATACGTTCCTCATCTTCCTCGAGATCCAATGATACCCCTCCTTTTCATTCTTCTTTCATCCGCACAAAATCTACACTACGCTTGCCCTAAAAGCACCAACGCCGCTTTGATAATATCTTCCGTTTTCTTTCCTTTGTGCCTTGCTTTCGAAATGACTTTAGCAATCTCAGCCGAACTGTAGCCAAGCGAGCGAAGAGCTTCTTCCGCCTCGTCCTGTGCATCTTTGGGAATACTATAATCCCCTGCCGCTTCATCCTTTGCATCATCATCTGACGTAATGTGCACCTTGTCTTTCAGCTCGAGAATGATGCGTTCAGCAGATTTCTTTCCAATCCCCGGCAGCTTAGTCAGAAGACTGGTCTTTTTCTCATAAATTGCATGGCAGAGCTCTGTCACCGTAATGACAGACAAAATGCCGACAGCAACCTTGGGGCCAATACCTGAGACCGAAATAAGCTGCAAAAAGAGATCGTATTCTTCCTGTGAGAAAAAACCATAGAGATGAATGGCATCTTCCCGCACACTCGTATAGATGAAGAGCGCAGCCTCTTCCTTCCGATGGACTTTCTGCTGTGTCATGCCCGTGAGATAGACGCGGTAGCCTACACCGCCCACATCGATGATACATGAGTTCTTGTAGAGGAAGATCACCTTGCCGCGAAGAAAACCAATCATAGTGCATTTCTCCATTGCATGCTATTTACACAATACGTCGTACAGATGGCAATGGCGAGCGCATCTGCCGTATCATCCGGCTTTGGCGGATGCGGCAGATGAAGGAGCTTTGTCACCATGTAAATAACCTGCTCCTTCGTCGCCTTGCCGTAGCCCGTCACATCCTGCTTAATCTGCATCGGCGTTCGCTCTACGATGGGAAGGCTGTTCTTCGCTGCTGCAAGGAGAACGACACCACGTGCCTGACTGACGGGAATCGCCGTTGTAACATTCCGATTGAAGAACAGCTTTTCTACGCCCATGACCTCGGGCTTGTGCTTTTTAATCAGTGCATCAAGCGCATCGTAAATCTTCATCAGACGGTCTTCCATGCGCATTTCCGGCACGGTGAAGACCGAGCCATAAGCCAAAGGCCGAAGACGACTGCCGACCGTTTCGACGAAGCCGTATCCACAAATCGCCGTTCCGGGGATCAATGCCAAAGTGTTATCATGCATTCCTTTCATAGCAAAAACGGTCTTTACGGGAAAAAAATTCCGCTTCCCATCGCAAAGACCGTTTTTAGAAACCATGGGGAAAATGCTTATTCTCCGTCCGATTCGTAATTCGTGTAGACGTTCTGGACGTCATCGTTGTCCTCAAGTGCGTCGATCAGCGTCTGCATCTTCTCCGCATCTTTTCCTGCAAGACCAACCGTCGTATCCGGAACCATTGTGACTTCCGCAGAAGCCGTCTCGATGCCTTTTTTTCAGCAAGTGCCTGCTCAATAGTCATCGAAAGGCATTTGGCTCTGCTGTAATTTCGAAAATCTCGTCTTCCGCTTTCATATCTTCTGCGCCGGCGTCGAGAACAATCTCCATAAGCTCATCTTCATCACCAAAGACTTCTTTTTCAACGAGAAAGACCGCCTTCTGCTTGAACATCCAAGAGACGCAGCCATCCTGACCGAGATTGCCGCCGTACTTCGAGAAGAGATGACGGACATCTGCCGCCGTGCGATTGCGGTTATCCGTCAGAATGTCGAGCATCACCGCTGTGCCGCCCGGACCATAGCCCTCGTACATCAGCTCTTCATAATTGCTGCCTTCCGTCGCGCCAAGGCCTTTTTGGATGGCGCGATTGATATTGTCCTTCGGGATATTGTTCGCCTTTGCCTTCGAAAGCGCCAGCTTCAACCGCATATTACCCGTTGGATCGCCGCCGCCCATACGAACGGCAATCGTGATCTCACGACCGATCTTCGTCGTTATCTTCCCGCGAATGGCGTCGTTCGCGCCCTTCTTGCGCTTGATATTCGCCCATTTGGAATGTCCTGACATTCGTTTATCGCTCCTTCACTTGCGTTACTTATTCTATCTTAACATAAATATAGGGTTCAGACAATTATTCACAGGACAATCTTGTAATATTTCTTCTTGCCCTTCTTGACGATGGCATGTCCTTCTGCAAAGTCCGTTTCTGACAAAACATAATCTGGATCTGTAACCTTTGCGTCATGCAAGCTGAGACCATTCTGCTTGATAAGACGACGCCCTTCTCCCTTCGATGCAAAGACTTTATTCGCCATCAAGACATCGAGGAGCTTCTCGCCGACAGCCGCCTTGATTTCCGGCATGTCAGCCGCGCTTCCGGCACCGCCGAATAAGGCTTCAGCTGCTTGCTTTGCCCTTTTTGCTTCCTCTTCGCCGTGAACGATCTTTGTGACTTCGTAAGCAAGAACAGTCTTCGCCTCGTTGATAGCAGAGTCTTTCAGACTGCCAAGACGATGAACTTCCTCCATGGGGAGAAACGTCAGCAATGCCAGACACTTCTCGACATCTGCATCGTCGACATTGCGCCAATACTGGTAAAATTCGTAGGGACTCGTCTTTTCAGAGTCGAGCCAGAGCGCACCGCCCGCCGTTTTCCCCATCTTCTTGCCATCGCTCTTCGTCAGCAGGCGATTCGTCAAACCATAAACGGCCGTGCCATTTTTCCTGCGATTGAGCTCAACACCTGCAATGATGTTCGACCATTGGTCATCGCCGCCCATCTCGAGCCTGCAGCTATAGCGGCGATTTAGCTCTAGGAAAATCGTAAGCCTGCATGACCATGTAATTGAACTCAAGAAATGTCAGCCCCTTTTCCCAACGCTGCTTGTAGCACTCGGCAGCCAGCATGCGGTTGACAGTAAAGCAGGCGCCGACATCCCGAAGAAGGTCAATATAATTGAGCTTTCTAAGCCATTCGCCATTGTCAACCATCAGCGCTCTGTCGTCCGAAAAATCGATAAATCGCTGAAACTGCTTCTTGAAACATGCGCAGTTATGTGCAATATCTTCGTCGGTTAACATCTTCCGCATATCTGTACGTCCCGAAGGATCGCCGACTGTACCTGTACCGCCGCCGACCAGGCAGATGGGGCGATGCCCTGCACGCTGAAGATGTGCCATAGCCATAAGCGCAATGAAATGGCCTGCATGCAGGCTGTCCGCCGTCGGGTCAAAACCGATATAAAAGGTGACTTGCTCTTCATCAAAGAGCTTTCTCAATTCTTCTTCGTTTGTACATTGCGCAACGAAGCCACGCTCGACTAATGTATCATAAACATTTGCCAACAATCTCTCTCCTTCAAGTGCTTGGCATATTCTTTATGTCATATCTTTCTATTTAACGAACTCTCGGTCAATTACGCCCTTTCGAGCTGCCGCCTGCCATGTTCGGCGCACCGGCGGACGTTCCTCCGGATGGAGATGTCTCTGACGCTGATGGCGCTGATGCCGCAGGTGCCTCTCTTGCTGGCGTTCCGCCGCCTGTGTCATTCGATGTGCCCTGCTTCGACTTCGTCTTATTGCTGCCCTGCTTCTTGGGAGAATCGCTGCTGCTCTGGCTTCCGCCGCCGTTTTTATCATTGCCGTCACCATTATCCGCGGGTTTCTGCTCCTCTGCAGGCGGTTCAAAATCCTTTACGGGCGTTGAAGCAAGTGCCTTTGACATGAAGATATTCCATATCCGAGCAGGCAGGACACCACCACCACCGCCGCCAAGCGATGTATTGTCATCGTTTCCGACCCATACACCTGCGACGAGATCCGGCGTGTAACCGATAAACCATGTATCGTGATAATCGCTCGTCGTGCCCGTCTTGCCAGCAGCTGGACGCCCGATATCCGCCAGCGTACCCGTACCATGTGCAATGACCTCTCGAAGCATACCTGTGAGTTCCCATGCACTGTTTTCGCTGATGACCGTCTTCTGATTTGGCTGTGCCTCCTCGAGCACCTTGCCATTGCGATCAAGCACTTTCACGATAATGACAGGATCCACATGAACGCCCTTATTGGCAAAAGTATCATAGGCTGCGACAAGCTCCAGAGGCGTCACGCCTCTCGTCAGTCCGCCAATCGCGGTCGACAAATTGCCATCATTCTGTGCGCCTTCAAGGACGAAGGTCGAAATACCCATTTCCTGCGCATAATGAATTGGCTTTTCTATGCCGAGCTTTTGCGCAAGCTTAATCGTCGGAACGTTGATCGACAGACGTGCAACATCCTTGAGTGCAACGGCTCCACGGAAACGCCGATCCGCATTCTGCGGCGACCATCCGCCGATGTCTATAGGGCTGTCTTCAATAATGCTCGACGGCGTGAAATTATTTTCGAGTGCCGCCGCAAAGACGAATGGCTTGAATGCCGACCCCGGCTGACGCTCTGCCATCGTTGCGCGATTGAATTTATCCGTGCCGCGGCCTCCGACCATCGCTTTCACATAACCGTTATGCGGATCAATAGCGACGATAGCTCCCTGCGGCTGTTGTACACCGTTGCTGTCTACACGTACATCCGGCAATTCCTTCATCGCGGTTTCTGCCGCCTGCTGCATATCTAGATCCAGAGAGGTATAGATCTGAAGCCCGTCCTTATAGACGGCGTCTGCACCATACTTATCGATGAGTTTCTGCGTGACATAATCGACAAATACGACGCTGTCTGCCCGCTATTCTCTGGCTGCGCTTTGACAAGATTGAGCTTCTCTTCTTTCGCCTGCTCCTCTTCCGATGCCGTGATATAACCATATCGCTTCATCTGATCGAGAACAGTGACTTCACGCTTCTTTGCAACGTCTGGATTATTCAGCGGTGAATAATAATTGGGGCTCTTGGGAAGCCCGGCAAGCATCGCACACTCGCTCAGCGTCAGATCTTCGACATTTTTGCTAAAGTATGTCTTTGCCGCTGCCTGCACACCGTACGCGCCTTGTCCGAAATAGATTTGGTTCAGATAGAGCTCTAGAATTTCCTGCTTCGTATATTGGTGCTCAAGCTGAATAGCCAAGAAAACTTCTTGAATCTTGCGCTTCAGCGTGCGTTCCTGCGTGAGATACGCGTTCTTTGCCAGCTGCTGTGTGATGGTCGATCCGCCTTCCGTGACTTCTCGGCCACGGAGATTGGCATAAACGGCACGTATAATGCCGCGTGGATCTATGCCCATATGATCATAAAAGCGATTGTCCTCGACAGCGACGAAGGCATCCTGAAGATTCTTTGGTACCTGATCAAGCTTGACCGGTATACGATTCTCCGTCGCGTGAATACTGGCAATCTCTTTGCCATTGATATCATAGATCTGCGATGATGCCGGCGGACGAAAGTCATTGATAAGATCCGGCTTCGTATTCATGCTGGCAGTTAGAAAGCCACCGCCGATCCCACGATCATAACAAAAAAGCACAAGAAAAAATCCGATGACAATCCTTGTCATACGCGAAGTCTTTTTTTCTGTGGACGTTTCTGCGGGCTGGGTTTTCTTGCCCCTTGTTCCATGCAGTTTCCTCCTAAAATACGACGAGACCTCCTGCCTCTTTTACCCGAACGCGGGCGATCCCTGTTGATAAATGGGTAAATTATTGTTCATTTTACCACATCTGACATAAAAAACCTATGGTTGCCTAGAAGAATTTGAAAAATACTATGGAAAAAGCTCTCTAACAAGACTTGTGCGCATACCTATGAAGTGATGTTATTTCAACGATATGACGGTTGCACCTGTTCCCCCCTCTCCCATATCAGCAAAAGCGAAGCTCTCTACATTTCGATGACGCTTTAAGTAACTATGCACGCCCTTTCGAAGGGCACCCGTCCCCTTTCCATGAATGACAAGGATTTGACTGAGACCTGCCATCACAGCATCGTCGATGAATTTCCCGAGGGCAATCTCCGCCTCATCGACCATCATGCCACGGATATCTATTTCACGGCCGATCGCTTGTGTCTTCTGAAGAAAGCTCTCGGAAGAACGCTTGCCGCGCCCGCCTATATTCTGCATCTTTGAAGAATCCTGCGCCTTTGCCGCATGACCTAGGAAGGTGCATTCTCTTGCATGAAGTTTCATGTGCAGACTGCCGACCGCAACTTCAAAGTCCTTCCCCCTTGATCGCTGTTACCGTACCACGTTGATCCAATCGTTTGACATAGACGATATCCCCACATGCGATGGTCTTGAGGTCAATAGGCTTTCCAAGGCCCTTTTGCCCCATGATGCCAGGGCGCGTACGTGCGGCCGCTTCCGCCAGACGGCGCCTTGCTTCCTGCATCGCCTTCTGCCGTGCCTGAATCCCTTGATCATCAAACTGCTCTTTGAGCTTCTTGATGATGTTTTCTGATTCACGACGCGTACGGCGCACTAAGGCAGCGCTCTCATCGCGTGCCTTCTTTATCATCTTGCCTTTCTTTTCAGAAAGCTCCTCGCGCATGCGATTTACCTTCTGCTCAAGCTGCTCTATACGGCGCTGACGCTCGGCAATATCGGCATTTCGCTCCTCGAACATTCGCTTTTCATGCTCGAGTTCGTTGATCACATGCTCAAACTGCGCGTGATCCGCTTCGATAAGCTGCTTGGCACGAAGAATCAGCGCGTCTGAGAGTCCAAGGCGGCTGCTGATGGCAAAGGCATTGCTCGCACCAGGCATGCCGATGAGGAGACGGTACGTTGGACGCAGCGTCTCTATATCGAACTCCACACAGGCATTCTCGATGCCATCGTGTGTAAAGGCAAAGGTCTTGAGCTCTGAATAATGTGTCGTTGCCATCGTCACGGTTCCAATTTCAAGAAGTCGCTCAAGGATTGCCATGGCAAGCGCTGCACCTTCTTCTGGGTCCGTTCCTGCACCTATCTCGTCGAGAAGCAAAAGATCATTTCTGTCAACACGCTTCAAGATTTCAACCAGATGTGTCATATGTGCAGAAAAAAGTCGAGAGACTTTGCTCGATGCTCTGCTCATCGCCGATATCTGCATAGATGTTCTGAAAAATGCTGATTTCAGAATCTGCTTCTACCGGAAGATAGCAGCCAGACTGTGCCATCAGTGCGAGAAGCCCGAATGTTTTCATCGAAACCGTCTTGCCGCCGGTGTTTGGTCCCGTAACGAGCAGCATGCGATTCTTCTCGCCAATCTCAATATCGATGGGAACGACTTCCTCAGCATCGATGAGCGGATGGCGCGCACCGAAAAGCTTTGTCCTCCATCTTCATTAAGATGCGGGAAGCGTTGCTCCCATCGCATCCGCCAGTCTTGCCTTTGGCAAAGGCAAAAATCGATAGAGGCGAGGATGGCAAGATTCTCACCTAAGACACCTGCGTTCTTCTTTACTTCTGACGTCAGATGACGGAGGATACGGCGAATTTCCTGCTGCTCTTGAAGCATCAGCTGTTTGACATCGTTGTTCAATTCGACGACGACCATCGGTTCAATAAAGAGTGTCGAGCCCGTTGCCGACTGGTCATGTACGATGCCGGGAAACTGCGGGCGGTACTCTGCTTTAACAGGAATGACGTAACGCTCATCGCGAACGGAGACGATCATATCTTGAAAAAAACTTCGATACTGCGGCGCATGAAGAATGCTTCCGATGCGTTCTTTAATGCGGCTTTGCGCCGAACTTATCCCCTGCTTGATACGGCAAAGCTCAACACTCGCATCGTCACGAAGCCTGCCGTGCTCGTCAATCGTATTTTCCAGCAATCTTTCGAGCTGTCCCAAAATCTCGATCGAGATGCGCCCGCTCCTTCAATACTGGCGCTTCAACTTCCGATTCCCTAAAAAATTGCTTAACGTTCCGCATAGCGTAAAGTGTGCTCATAATATCCGTCATAGCAGGAAGATCGAGAGAAGCGCCCTTCTCCACGGTTTTCAGTGCAGGACGAATGTCCATAAATCCACCGAGAGGCGGTGAGGCAATCGTAAAGATGCGAACGGATTCCTCCGTCTCTGCCATACGGTCGCGGACGACCTCCGCCTCGCTTGACGGTGTTAGCATTCTTGCAAGCTCCTTGCCCGGAGAGGAGCTTGCAAACGCGCGAGCTTTTCGCGGATAGCTTCGTATTCTAAAATATGAAAAGATTCTTCGAGCATATCTGCCCCTTTCCTAACTCGAGTAAAATCAAAGCACGCCGCGGAAATAATGTCCGCGTGTGATGTCCCTGCCTTCAATGCGCGCAATCTGTGCCTTTTCTTCTTCCGTATCTTCTCCGCGCTTCTTCATACGCTCCTTATAAGCGGTGACGATCTTTTGTATCTCGCTCTCTGTCATCGCCTTCGCTTCGATTCGCAGCGTCTTGATGCCTCTTTCGATCAGTTTTCCTGCGTGCGGAAGCATCGAAAGCGTCTTGCTGTTGAGGACGTGCATATGGCAAAATTCATCCGTTCGAAGCGGAAAGGACACGTCCTTTCTATCCTTTAACGAGAACGTCCCACGCACGCAGGGCAGGGAGCATTTGCCTCTATCAACACCGCCAAGGAAGCTGCCCATGATGCAGTATGCTGAAATCATAAGTTCCAACCTGCCATGAACGATTGCCGTGAGCGGCAGTACGCTCTGATGCACCAGCTCTGCCAGCTGCTCAACATTGAGTTCAGGCGATGCCGTAGCTTCGCTGACACCATAGTCTTTTAGAAAAGCCAATGTCTCCTTATTAAAGGAAATCAGCGAATAATCCGCGTGAATCGGCAGACTCGTCAAGCGACGCACGAGAGACAGCATCCCGATGTTATGTACATGGATGGCATCAGGCTGTATGTCTTCAAACACACAAACGAGCTTTTCCATCGCCTTCATCATCGAGTCCTTGACAATGCGCGGTGTCGAAAAGTCGATGCGTGCCCCACGAGTTCGCGCAAGCTCTGCCGCCTTTTGGTAATCTCCCGCCGTAATACGCGTGTGCGTGTAAGACTCTCCGCCGAAAAGGATGCTGTCCGCACCTGCATCAAGTGCAGTTTTTGTCTTTGCCAGTGTATCAACGGCAACCATGAGATGCGCTTGCTTTTGCGATGCTTTTCGTACAATCTGTTCGTCATCATACCGTCCTGGTTCCCGTGTAATTTTTGAAAGACGCGCCTTTTCCAGCGTATCCACGGCTCTGCGCCGCGCCTCATTGATCTCGCTGACGGGCACCATGACGTTTTTTCCAAGGTTGGTTGTGAGACTGGTTAGTGCAAAGGGCGAGGAACCTAGGCGTCCCACTTGTTTTTCTACCGTTTCCTTTGTGAGGGGACGTCTCTTAGCAGATTCTGCGATAAAATCGGTCTTGCCGATGCCGACAGTTCCCAATTCATCCTCATAACGGATTTCAAGCGGTCGTCCAATATCCGCAAAGACTTCGCCTTTCACAGGTAAGCGGCGGATCGGAGCACCGCCTGAATAATACGCTTTCGCTTCTTCCATGAGTGCGGCATCAAAGATTTTGAAGATGCGGTCGTTCCTGCTGATGCGCCCCGCAAGCTGAAATGAGATAATCTCGCCTGCCTCTGCCCTTTGCACACTGCCCTTTTTTGTAAAGAGATTTTCTATTTTCGTCTGTACGCGGCCGCCGACCTTGACCCAAATATTCACTTCATCGCCGACGACAAGTCTCGTTTGAAGTTTCACCGTCACGCGCTCTTTTTCGCGGTCATAATCTGCCACGCGCCCGACCAGAAGACCGCGGTTATTCGGACGACGGTCACTCATCATATTCTTTCCGGGCTTTCCGAAAAGGTAAGCCGTTGTAAAAGTCGCGATTGAAGATCTGCGTCAAATTATCACGCGTCTCTTTTAAAAACAGCATAATGGTTCGCATAAAAAGAATGAATCGCCTTTCGATAGGCATCGACCACCGTATGGACATATTCCGGGCGCTTCATGCGTCCTTCAATCTTAAGCGATGTTACGCCTGCCTTGATAAGCTCCGGCAATGCGTCAATCGTATTGAAATCACGCGGCGAAAGAAGGTAGTCTCCGGCTTCTTCCTTTAATACATCCTTGCCATCCGCATCCACCAGCGTATAGGGCAGACGGCAGGGCTGCGCGCAGCGGCCGCGATTGCCGCTGCGCCTGCCGATCATCGAGCTCATGAGACACTGACCAGAGTAACAGACACAGAGTGCACCGTGCATGAAGGTTTCAATCTCGATGGGCGAGTGCTTGCAAATATGTCTTATTTCTTCAAGCGACATCTCACGCGCAAGAACAGCACGTGAGAAACCAATGTGCGCTAGTGCTAGAACGCTTTCAAGGTTCGATACGCTCATCTGCGTACTTGCGTGAAGCGGAAGATGCGGCGCTACTTCGCGAACCATTCGCGCGACGCCGAGGTCTTGCACCAGTGCAGCGTCTGCCCTCACTTCATCTAAGAAACGAAGGTACTCTCGCAGCAGGGGAAGTTCTTCGTCGCGCACGATGGTATTGACCGTCACATGGATGCGAACATCCCGCAGATGCGCGTAGCGGATGGCCTCGCGAAGACCATCCGCATCAAAATTACCAGCATAAGCACGTGCACCAAAATGATCACCTGCGAGATAGACAGCATCCGCACCGCTTTCTACAGCAGCGCGAAGAGCTTCGACAGCGCCCGCCGGTGCCAAAAAGTTCAACCAGGTTTTGCCTCCGTTATTCGTTCTTTCCTAGAGAATCTCTTTCTGCTTCTTCTGGCTTGCCGCCTTTCGTCTCGTCTGCTGATGCTCCTGCAGTTTCTTCAGAAACATCGGCAAACCCCATAAGTTCTGCATCTTTTTCTCCCATATCCCCCTGTATCAATGCAAGCTGTTCAGGGATCCAGATCTTTAATAGCTTCTTCACTCGTCGGCAGGCTTGGAAGATCATCGAGTGAAGCGAGACCAAAGGATTGCAGAAAGTTATCTGTCGTGCCGTAAAGAATCGGCCGACCGACGACCTTTTTCCGCCCCATCTCCTGAATCAGTTCAAGCTCTAACAGCTTGGCAAGTGCGCGCTCCGTGCGAACACCACGAATCTGTTCAATCTCGGTCTTTGTAATCGGGTCGCTTGAAGGCAATGATGGAAAGCGTTTCCATCGTCGGTGCGGAAAGACGCCGTTCGATCACCCTGCCCAAGGCGCTCGACAGCATAAAACAAGTCGGGGCGCGTGACGAGCTGAAAGCCGCCCGCAACACTTCGAAGCGCCAGCCCGCTCTTTCGCTTTGCAAGCGTTTCTGAAAGGCATGTCAATAAAGTCTGCACTGTAAAGATATCGGTTTGAAGGATACTCGCCAGTTCCTCCGCAGAAATCGGATCGCCCGCAGCAAAGAGAACAGCTTCCAAAACATCAGAATCCAATGTCTTGCCCTGCTTGTTTTTAAGAAGTAACAAACTGTCCTGCTCTTTCAGCGGCAAATCTCCCATCAGGATGCCTCCTCTCTCATGGCGATGTAGATCTCCGAAAAATTTCTGCTCTGATAAACCGTGACCATCCTAAGCTTCAAAAGTTCAAGAAGCGCTAGAAAGGACGCGATGCACTCATTCCTTGTGCCGTGAAGAAATGCCTCTGAAAAAAGCGACCGACTGCCGTTTCGTTGAAGGAGAGACAAGATATCCTCCATCTTGTCCTCCATGCGATACGAATCGCTTGTGACAAGCACGGAAGGAATCGAAAGATCCGCTTTGACGGCAAGTACTGCACGAAATGCCTTCATGAGCTCCGCCAGCGAAAGATTGCCCGGCGGAAGGCGCCGGACAGGAAGGTCTATCGGTTCGCGCGCGATATATCGCTCTGCCGTCTGTGCCATCTCCGTTAAAAGACCGCTGACCGTCTTGAATTTTCGATACTCTAGAATGCGGCGGACGAGTTCGATGCGCGGATCTTCCTCCTCATCTTCTTCCTTTACCCGCTTAGGGAGCATCATGCGTGATTTAATTTGAAGGAGTGTCGCCGCCATCAAGAGGAAGGTACTTGCAACCTCCATATTGAATTCGCGCATCTTGTCGATATAGGCAAGGTATTGCTGCGTAAGCTCTGCAATCGGAATGTCATAAATGTCGATCTTATTCTTTTCAATGAGGTGCATGAGAAGATCCATCGGTCCCTTGAATGCCTCAAGCTTTACTTCGTAATCAGACATCGTTCAAATCAGCTGAAAAAAGGCATGAGTATCATACGGAAGATAAACCACACCAACTGCTGCAGCGGAATCAAGATATAGGTCAGAACAGGTGTCATGACGAATACGATGAGAATAAAGAAGGAGTATCGCTCAATCTGTGCATATCGATAGGCATAGCGAGCTGGAAGAAAGTGCTTTAGGATATGTGAACCATCCAGCGGCGGCAAGGGAATCATGTTAAAGATCGCAAAGTTGATATTGTAAAGAACGATAAGCTGAAGGACAAGGTACGTTCCCTGACTCATGCGGCCGAAGAATTTACTGTAGATGAGGAGCACAACCAGTGTCAGAAAAGCGAGGAGGAGATTTGCTGCAGGTCCCGCAAGGGATACAAGGATATCGTCTCGCTTATAGTTCTTGAAGTTACGCGGGTTAATCATGACAGGTTTTGCCCAACCAAAGTGGGCAAGGATGAGCATCAAAAGACCGATAGGGTCGATATGCGCCAGTGGATTAAGCGTCAGCCGTCCCGTCATGCGCGGTGTAATATCGCCGAGTGCGACTGCGGCGCGTGCATGTGCATACTCATGCACTGCCATCGCCAATATGAGCCCTGGCAGCCCGGCGATAAAACTCATAATATCGAAGTCAAACATATCTTACTCCTATATCATTTCTTTGCCTGCTCGCGTTCCCAGAGAAGTAGGATGCCAACCATAGATTTCGCATCGCATATACTTCCGTCCTTCACCAGTTCCACAGCTTTTATCAGCGGCATACGAACGACGTTGATAAATTCATCCGCATCCGTATGCTGCTTTCCAGCCGTCATTTCCTCTGCGAGATAGATATGAATCCTCTCGTTTGAAAAGCCGACGGTCGTCGCAGTTGTCACGAGCTTTTTCAAGATGACCCGCATCATACCCCGTCTCTTCGGAGAGCTCACGCCTTGCGCAATCCATCGGATCTTCATCCGGTGCATCGAGTTTTCCCGCGGGTATCTCGAGCGTTACAGCTTCGATGGGGTAACGATACTGACGGACGAGAATG
Organism: uncultured Mitsuokella sp.; assembly: GCA_916439735.1. GTDB lineage: Bacteria > Bacillota > Negativicutes > Selenomonadales > Selenomonadaceae > AWVT01. The sequence goes on along the minus strand of CAKAIG010000002.1, from coordinate 560,862 downwards.
ATGCTTCCATCCGGCAGAAAAGGCACGACAGCAGAGGCGCCCGGATGCTTTATCCATTCACGTGTTGCCGTTTTCCCATTGGGAAGTGTTACCCTATCGCATATAACGTGCAAGAGACTGCCGTCATATACACTTTTTCCGCTGCGCTTCGTCTCAACTAAATCCTTTTCGTTTTCCTCACTTTTCACTAAAAACGCCTCCTTTTCCGTCTATCGCCGTTGCAGATATTTTCTATACGATTTTTTTGGCACAGCATTTGTTTCTTGATTCTTGCGCGCTTTACCATCTCCTGCGCGTTATCAAGCGACGCCGCTGTGATCTCTGTCCCAGATGCCATGCGGGCGATCTCTCGGATGCGCTCACGTTCCACAAGCGTATGAACACATGTCACAGTACTGTCGCCTTCTGTCTTCTTTGCGATATAAAGATGTTCGTCTGCCATGCTTGCAATCTGCGGTAAGTGTGTGATACAGAGCACTTGCTTGTAATGTGCGATGCATGCAATACGCTCAGCTACCATCTGCGCCGTGCGTCCACCGATGCCCGTATCAATCTCATCAAATACCATACTCGCGGCAGCACCATCATGTGCTGCTGAAACCGACTTGATAGCCAGCGCAATGCGAGAAAGCTCTCCGCCCGACGCCACCTTTTGCAGCGGCCTTTCTTCCTGACCAACATTTGCAGAAAAATAAATACGGACGACATCATGCCCTGTCTTTCCATAAGTTTCCGCAGCTTCGACGGCAATGCGAAGCTTTGCCTTTGGCATGCCGAGCGCATAGAGCTGTTCTTCAATAGCGCTTCCCAAGCGCTTCGCCGCTTCTTCACGTGCCTTTGTCACTGCCGCCGCCCTTTCTTTCACAATTTGATAGCGCTTCGCAATCTCTCGCTTCATCGCATCCATAGAAGAATCATAGTTTTCCAAACGGTTGAGCTCTTCACGCAGCTTTTTCTGATAGGCAAGCACATTAGCAACCGTCGCACCGTACTTCTTCCTGAGCTTATAAAGCGTATCCATTCGCGTTTGAAGTTTATTGAGCTTTTCCGGACTAAAACTTATCTGCTCGCCGTAATCACGAAGCTCGTAGGAGGCTTCCTGTAAAGAAATATAGGCATCACTGACTATCTTCCATACATTTTCAAGCGAACTGTCGTAACGAAGCATATTTCCCAAATCTTTTTCAACGCGAGCGAGTGCCGGAAGGACACCGATGCCCTCGCGGTTTCCGTTGTCAAGAAGGTTGTAGGATTCTTCGATAAAATCCGAGATTTTTTCCGCATGACTGAGCCGTTCGATGTCTCTTTCCAGAGTTTTATCTTCATTCTCTTGCAGCTTAGCATCTGTGATTTCCTTGTCCTGCCAGCGCAGCATATCTATGCGGCTTTCTATATCGCGCGATGCTTTCTCACGCACTGCATACGCCTTACAGACCTCACGCCACGCGTCGTATTCCTTTCGGTATACGTCAAGATACGATTTGATTTTCTCATTAAAACTGCCCAGCAGTACAAGATGATTTTCTTCCCGTAAAAGTGCGAGATTCTCGTTCTGCCCATGAATGTCGATGAGGAACGACGCCAGTGCCTTTAAAGCAGCAAGTGTCATATGACTGCCGTTGATCCATATCTGTCCTTTGCCATTTGCCTTCAACTGACGGCGTATGACAAGCCTGCCCTCGTCAAATTCCAGTGCCTGCTCTTCCAAAAACACCTGCAAATCCTTGGGAATATGTTCAAAAACAAAGACAGCTTCAACACGAAGTACGTCACATCCCGTCCGAATAAAATCCACCGTGATACGATGGCCAAGAACCGCACCCAAGGCATCGATCAGTATAGATTTTCCTGCACCCGTTTCGCCGGTCAGAATATTTAGCCCACGACCGAAGTTAACCTCAACGTGCTCCAAAAGTGCGAAGTTCCAGACCGATAATGACTGCAGCACAGACTTTCCCCCTCTTTTTCCCGCAAATTGTGCGGCAAATGCAACGCTGTCTCCCTTACTCCAAAAAAACTTATTCAACCGCTTCATAATGGCAGCTGCAGCAGATTTTGGTTTGACGATGGCAATAATATTATCGTCACCTGCAACCGTTCCGATGATTTCTGGCCAATCACAGGAATCCAGTGCCGACGCGACGGTGCCTGCTCCCCCTGGCAGTGTCTTTATAACAAGGATATTCTCGCTATAATCACAGCCAAGAATCGTATCGCGGAAGACACGCGCCATGCTTTCCTTGGTGAAAATATAGCTGCTGCGCCCTTCAAACGGCATGGCATAGCGATAGTGTCCGCTCCCCGTCGGCACCTTAATGAGCATGAGTTCCTTGATATCACGCGAAATCGTCGCCTGCGTCACGCGAATGTTCCGTTCCTCCAATGCGTCAAGAAGCTCGTCCTGTGTCTCTATAATTTCGTGAGAAATAATGTCCTTGATGATGTCAAGCCTTTTATTACGCATATGCTCCGTCTCTTTCTTTACGAGTTTTTAGGATCTATCCTTATTTTTCCAGAGCTTGTTCTTAATTGTTTCGTAGTAATCCTTATCGTCAAACTTTACAATGCCCGCTTGATGCTTTGACTTCTTGACAAGGACGGAATCGCCCGGCAAAAGCCTGACGCTGTACTGCCCGTCAAACGTCACGATGATGTCGTGCTGTAGAGAATCAATCACGATATGCACCCTGTCATTCTCACCGATAACAATCGGCCGCATGAAGAAGGAATGCGCGCAGATTGGCGTCACGAGAAGCGCCTGAATGTTCGGATTCATCATGGGACCTCCCGCAGACATCGAATACGCCGTCGATCCCGTTGGCGTTGAGACAATGACACCGTCCGAACGAAAGTCCGCAAGCTTCGTATCGTTGATGGAGAGCCCCAGACTCACCATGCGGGCAACGCCGTCTTTCGTGACCACGACGTCGTTGATCGCATGACCGATAAGTTTCTTTTCCTCACCGGAAAGCACATAGGCAGAAAGCAGCAGACGCTTTTCGATGCGATAGTCTCCTGAGAGAATCTTCGCTAACTTTATCTCAAGTTCATCCGTCTCAATATCTGCAAGGAAGCCAAGTGTACCGATGTTGATGCCACAGACCGGGACGCCTTTTGTATCGTAACGGCGGCAAACACCGAGCAGTGTACCGTCACCACCGATGCTCAGTGCGAGATCCGTCGGCTCCTCATCGATGCGAAAAATACCGTAATCATCCAAATTGTAAAAACGGGCGATATCCATGGGAAGCATGATCTTGACCGGCTTATCTTCAAAAAAACACATAATCCGCTTGATCAGTGCCAACGCTTCGGTTTTCTCTGCGTTCGGCAAAACCGCAATCCTTAGCACTCTAACACCCTCCATGCTTCCACGTTATCCATCGCCCACTTTCTATCAATCTTTGTTATTTATCCAGCGCATCATGTGCCGCATTGACGACGGCTGCCATCGTCTCATCGTCTACGAGAGAGCCCCCCACTGCTTTGCTCAAGTAGCAAAGATATTCGATATTTCCTTCCGGTCCTTTGACAGGGGAATATGTCAATGCCTTCACAAGAAAGCCTGTCTCTTTTGCAAAGACAAGGACTTTCTTGATAACCAACAGATGCACCGCAGGATCACGGACAACTCCTTTTTTCCCAACAAAGCTGCGCCCTGCTTCGAACTGCGGTTTAATAAGTGCCGCAATCTCGCCGCCCTCCCTTAATAGGGCATAGGCGATGGGCAGAACTTTTTCTAACGAGATAAAGGCGACATCGATCGAGGCAAAGTCCAGCGGCTCGCCAATATCCGCAAGCGTTACATGGCGAATGTTCGTGCGCTCCATATTCACAACGCGCTCGTCATTTCGAAGTTTCCATGCAAGCTGACCGTAACCGACATCAATGGCAAAGACGCGTGAAGCTCCATTTTGCAGCATACAGTCTGTAAAACCGCCGGTTGATGCACCAATGTCCGCCGCACGTTTTCCCATCATCTCGAGTTCAAAGGCCTTCATCGCTTTTTCGAGTTTCAGTCCACCACGACTGACATAAGGAATATCTGAACCAAGAAGACGGATATTTGCTTCCGCTTTTCACCATCGTCCCCGCCTTGTCGATCTTCTGCTCATCAACGAGGACTTCACCCGCCATAATCATGCGCTTGGCACGCTCGCGGCTGCCAGCAAGCCCCCGAGTGACGAGAAGTGCATCAAGTCTTTCCTTGCTCATTTTATCCTACCTTTGAACGCATACGGAATCACCGCCGAACTGTCTAAGATTGATTCGGCAGCTGCTCCTTCAAAAATTTCTCGATCTTTTTCGCCACAGACGCTGGGTCCATGCCGAGCGCTGTAAGCTCTTCTGCACGCGTTCCCTGTTCTATAAAAGCATCCGGCAAGCCAATGCGCAAGAGCTTTGCCAAAGTTCCGACATCTGCCAATGTCTCTGCAACAGCAGAACCGAAACCACCGGCAAGAACATTTTCTTCCAGCGTCACGATGTATCCCGTCTTTTTCGCTGCTTGCAAGATACATACAGTATCGATGGGTTTTAAGAAACGCATATTGACGACCTCTGCCGAAATCCCCGATGCTTCCAAAATATCCGCCGCTTTTCTTGCTGTTTCAACCATCGTACCGAGTGCAAGAAGAGAAACATCCCTACCCCCGCGAAGGATCTCCGCTTTGCCCAATGGAAATTTCTTTATATATACGCGTAAGCGGCACACCAAGACCCGCGCCGCGCGGGTAACGGATTGCAGTCGGCACATCCATCTTGACAGCTACCGCAAGCATATGGCGAAGCTCCTCCTCATCCTTTGGGACAAAGACTGTCATATTCGGCATCATGCGAAGGTAGGAGAGGTCAAAAACGCCATGATGTGTCGGCCCATCCTCCCCAACTAACCCAGCTCGATCAAGCGCAATGGTCACGGGAAGGTTCTGCAGGCAGACATCATGAATCATTTGGTCAAATGCCCGCTGTGCAAAGGTCGAGTAAAGTGCAATGACGGGATGAAGCCCATCTGCCGCCATTCCCGCGGCAAACGTCATCGCATGCTCTTCGGCAATGCCCGTATCGAAAAAAACGACTTGGATATACCTTACCAAATGCCTTAAGTCCTGTTCCCGACGGCATGGCGACCGTAATCGCTACGATCTTTTCATTTACTTTTGCAAGATCAATCAACGTTTTGCTGAAGACCGAAGTATAAGATGGTGCCGCTTTTTCTTTTCTCACACATTCGCCCGTTGCACGGTCGAACTTTCCGATGCCGTGATAGTTTTCCGGTGACTCCTCTGCTGGCGTGTACCCCTTCCCCTTCTTCGTCAAAACATGAATGAGAAGTGGTCCTTCCATCTCTTTTGCACGCAGAAAGACCTCGGTCATCAAATGGACGTTATGTCCGTCAATCGGACCGATATAGCGAAAGCCTATATCTTCAAAGAAATTGCCTTCGACCAATGCGGCACGCACACCATCCTAATATGGCTCGCTGTCTTATAGACGGTCTCACCGATATGCGGAATGCTCTTTAAAAGACTTGAAATATCACTCTTCGCCCGCTGATACTCGGGCGCAATGCGAAAGCGCGCAAGGTATTCGTTCATCGCACCGACATTCTTGTCAATGGACATGTGGTTGTCGTTGATAATAACGATGAGCCGCTTGCCGAGATCACCCGCATGATTAAGCCCTTCATATGCCTCGCCGCCCGTAAGCGCGCCGTCGCCGATGACGGCAATGACATGACTCTTGCCGCCCTGGAGATCACGAGAGACAGCATAGCCAAGTGCCGCTGAAATCGAGGTGCTCGCATGACCGACGCCAAAGGCATCATAAGGTGATTCCATCCGATTGGGAAAACCCGTAATGCCGCCTTTCATGCGCAGGGTAGAAAATGCATCCCGCCTTCCCGTCAGGATCTTATGTGCATATGCCTGATGTCCAACATCCCAAATTAATTTATCGTCCGGGAATGAAAAGACACTGTATAAAGGCAAGTGTCAGCTCAACGACACCGAGACTCGGCGCAAGATGACCGCCGTTTTTCGCGACGGTCTCGATGATGAACTCTCGAATCTCTGCGCCAAATGTTCAATCTCTGCACTCGAAAGTTTTTGATATCCTCAGGGGCATTGATGCGCCCTAAAATATCGTCACTTTGGCCGCGCTCTGCCTTCATAATCCCACTCCGTCAACTGCTGTTCAACTTCTTCTATGGCTAAGAAAGCGAACGAGATCTTGCAAAAAACTTGCCTTTTCGCCAAAGATTTCAACGGCAGAAAGTGCCGATTCAATAGCTTCATCTGCAAGCTCCTGTGCCCTTGCCAGAGAAGTCAACGTCACATATGTCGACTTCTCATTTCGCCTATCGCCGCCGATCGGCTTACCGATCTCCGCTTCGCTGCCCGTTACGTCTAGGATGTCATCTGTAATCTGAAAAGCAAGACCGAAGGCTTCTGCGTACTGTGTCAACGCAGCAAGCTCTTTTTCGCTTGCGCCCGCAAGAATTGCCCCTGTGCGAAGAGCCGCGCGAAAGAGCGCACCGGTCTTTCCCATATGCATCCTGCGAAGACATGTCAAGTCTATACGCCTGCCCTCAGACTCAAGATCTATAGCCTGACCGCCGACCATGCCCGATGTACCTGCCGCAACGCTGACCTCGCGGATGACAGAAAGAATCGTCTCTGGTCTGATATTTTTCTCTCTCGTCAAGACTTCAAATGCCATCGTAAGAAGTCCATCCCCTGCAAGCGTCGCCATGCCCGCGCCAAACTTCACATGGTTTGTCGGCTTTCCACGTCGAAGGTTGTCGTCATCCATTGCCGGAAGGTCATCATGAATGAGAGAGTATGTATGTATCATTTCAAGCGCACATGCTGATGTAATAAATGCCCGTCCATCTTTGCCGCAGGCATCTGCTGCTGCCATTAAAAGAATTGGACGAAGGCGCTTCCCCCCCGCCATAAGGCTGTATTCCATGGATTTCGTCAGTGTCGCATCGAGTTCTCTGCCTTCATGAAGTTCTTTTTTCAGCGCCTCTTCTATCAATTCACGGCGCTCGCTCCATACTTCTTCAAAATTTGTCGACATCACGCATCCTCCTCAAGCGAACAAGGACATTTCATCCTCACCCACCTTGTCTCCGATCAGAGAAACTATCGCCTTTTCTGCTTCTGCCAAGAAAAAGAAAAGGCCAGACTAGCGTCCGGCACATTTTATATTTTCTAGGAGTACGCAGCGCTAGCCGCACCACGCGCATCCTATTCTTCGTGTTTTTTTACAACAGCACCGAGAACTCCGTTGACATAGCGCCCTGAATCGTCCGAACCAAACTTCTTTGCAAGTTCGACGGCCTCATTGATAGCAATACCTGGGCTAAGCGTTGCTTCGGCATAAAAAATCTCATAGAGCGCCAAACGAACGAGGTTGCGGTCAATCGTTGCCATGCGTGCGACCTTCCAGTTCTTCGCAGCCCCAGCGATATCCGCATCAATCGAGACAAGATTTTCCCGCGTACCATGGACGACTTCTGTCACATAGGCACGATCTTTCTTTCCTAACAGTTCCGCTTCACCGAGTGCCATATCAACGGCAAGGGTCTCGTACTTCTCCTGTTCTGCGATGTTTTCTTCGCCATTCAAGTCCAATTGGAAAAGTGCCTGAAGCGCTGCTTCTCTTGCCTGTCTCCGACTCATTCCTACCTGCCTTTATCCTATGAATATCTCCGAAACACTACGTTCAACATCCATCACAACTTGCCGAAATGACGGGAAAGAAAGCCCATGATGCTGTCCATAATGCCCTCGTCTTGATCCGACTTACTTCCAATGGAATATCCGATCAGTGCACAAATGAAAAGGAAAGCAATCTTCCAAAAACCAAAAATGAGGATAGCTGCACCGCAAAGAATGCCGAAGAGACAGCCTATTGTCTTTTTGGACAGCCCTCTAAAGAAAGACGAAACCTGCTTACATACATCATCCAATTTTAACATTTTCGCCCTACCTCAAACAACGCGCTGTCTGCTGCTTGGTCTCTTATTCGAGATCCCAGCCACCGTAATATGAATCGGTACGTCCGTAAGTCCCAAGGTATCGTTAAGCCTTTTTTCAAGACGCTTGGAAAGCTCGCCTGAAAGTGTGGGTACGTTCGTCTTTGTGCTGACGATCAGTTTGAGCTCAATCCCCAGAACTGAAGCATCCTTTCGATTCATGCGGATTCTCGCCTTTGCATCGATAACGCCACACATCTCGCATGCCAGAACTTCTGCCATATGTCTTACAGCATCGACAGAGACGTGGACGCCGCCCATCTCGTTTGATGTAAGAAGGAGCTCACCACGCACGCGATCTTCCGTATCTGCGCGTGAAAAGACTGCACCGAATAGGTTGAACGCGATAAAGATACATAGGATTGCAGCGATGAGTGTCTCAATCTGTCCGGCTGCAAAGAGGAGCTCATTCACCCAGATTCCCGGAGGAATAAGCCCCAAGAAGATACCGATTTCCGATAGGGAAAGTGCAAGAACACCCACCGCGAGAAAGAAAATGAAGAAACGACTAAAAAAAGACATCGTCTACCTCTACATTCAGTGTACGCGAGCTTCTTCCGGTTCTTTTTCTTCCTGCGGGAAGCTGACACCCTGGACGTGAATATTCACCTCGACGACGCCCAGACCTGTCATCGTCTCGATCGCATGCTTGACATTCTCCTGCACAGCAAGTGCAATATCTGGAATGCGAGCACCATACTGCACAATGATGAAAAGATCAACAGCCGCTTCCTTCTCGCCGACTTCGACCTTGACACCCTTGGAGAAATTCTTGCGGCCGAGCATCTCCACAATGCCGCCTGCAATGCCGCCGCTCATACCTGCAACACCGTCAACTTCCGTTGCAGCAAGACCTGCGATGACACCGACAACATCGTCTGCGATGCGAATCGCGCCGAGCGAAGAACCATTTTTTACGATTTCGTTTTCATTAGCCATGATAAACCTCCTGTACACTAGTACTAAACAGTGCTAAATATGATCCATACTATATATCTATCTGCCGAAAAACAGATGGATAGCGAAAGGCAGCTACCAAGCCGAGACCCGCTAGCTGCAAAATTCTCCATCTCACGCGCGTTCGATATAATTCCCCGTACGCGTATCGATGCGGAGCGTATCGCCTTCATTGACAAAAAGCGGCACGCGCACTTCATAGCCCGTCTCGACCTTTGCCATCTTCGTCGCACCCGTAGCTGTATTGCCCTTAACGCTTGGCTCACACTCGATAACCTTGAGGTTAACAGAATTCGGAAGCTGAATGCCGATGATGCGTCCCTTGAACGTTTGCAGTGAAACCTCCATGTTCTCCATGAGATAGTTCAGTGCATCACCGAGTTGATCTTTATTGAGTTCCGTCTGCTCATAGGTTTCAGTGTCCATAAACGTATACATGCCATCTGACTCATAAAGATACTGCATGTTGCTCGTCTCAAGATGCGCTGCCGGCATCTTTTCATTCGGATTAAACGTGCGCTCGACAACAGCACCCGTCTCCACATTCTTGATCTTCGTGCGCACAAACGCTGCACCCTTGCCCGGCTTAACATGCTGGAAATCAACAATCTGCCAAACACCGCCATCAATCTCAATCGTGAGTCCCGTGCGGAAATCCGTGCTGTTAATCATTCACTTACGCCCTCCAAGTGTATCTAATCATTCAACATCATTATTATAATCGACAGAAAGACAAGCGTCAAGCCCGCAGAAATTGCAATCGCCTGTATCTTCCTTCTTTTTATAAAGCGATTGTCAGGCCTCGGCAAGAAACGCTCTGTATCCCTTGTTCGCTTCATAAATGTCAATTTTGCTTGTGACTTCCCATGGTGCATGCATGCTGAGGACGGCAACACCGCTGTCAATCACCTGCATGCCGTAAAAGGCTCATGATGTAAGCGATCGTCCCGCCGCCGCCAAGGTCAACGCGGCCGAGTTCTGCCAGCTGGAAGTGCACCGCATGCTTATCCATGATATGACGGAGTTCCCCAAGATATTCTGCATTCGCATCGTTTGAGCCCGACTTTCCACCGTGCCCTGTAAATTTATTAAAGACCATACCACGCCCACAATACGCGGTGTTCTTCTTGTCAAATGCACTCTGATAAAGGACATCAAACGCACTTGAAACATCACTTGAAAGCATTTTTCGAGCGCGCAAGCATATGGCGAAGCGCAAAGCTCACTGTACTGCTCAGTTGCACTGAGGAGCTCTGCACAGGTATTCTCAAAGAAACGAGACCGCATGCCTGTCGCACCGACGCTGCCAATTTCTTCCTTATCGACGAGGAGACAGCAAAGCCGTGCGCTTCACTGCCTTTGTGTCGAGCATGGCTCGAAGTGACGTATAAGCACAGACACGGTCATCTTGTCCGTAGCCGATAACCATGCTGCGGTCAAAGCCAAGCTCGCGCGCTCTCCCTGCTGGTACGAGAATGATTTCTGCCGAAAGGAAATCGTCCTCTTCTATATCGTACGTATCCTTGAGAAGCTTTAAGATACCAGCCTTGACCGATTCTTTCTCGCCATCCTGCAACGGATAACTGCCAATAAGGATATCAAGATTCTCCCTTCAACAGCTTTCGATGCCTTCTTTTCCATTTGCTCCTGTGCGAGATGAATGAGGAGATCGGTCACGCAGAAAACAGGATCCGTTTTCTTTTCGCCAATGGAGATGTCAACGACCGTACCATCTTTCTTCACAACAACACCGTGCATAGCAAGCGGCAGCGTCACCCACTGATACTTCTTGATGCCGCCGTAATATGCGTATCCAGATAGAGAGACCACCTTCTTCATAAAGCGGATTCTGCTTTAAATGAAGACTTGGACTGTCGATATGAGCACCGAGAATGTTGATGCCTTCCTGTAATGGTTCCGTACCGATGTTGAAAAGGACAACGGCCTTTTTCATATTCACGGCATAGACCGTATCACCAGCTTTGAGTTTCTCACCGGCTTTCAAAACGTCAGAAAGGTTCCGATACCCTGCTGCTTCTGCTTCACGCACGACCTCTGCCGCACACTCGCGCTCCGTCTTACAGTTTGAGATAAAATCTATATACCCTGCTCATGAGTGCTTCCAGCTTCTCTTTATCGTCTTTTGAATATGAAGTCCAAACCGATGCCTTTTCTGCTTTTTTCTCCACCATGCCAAATCCTTTCAAAAAAGACTCAAACCAACGTGCCGCGACACTTATTTATTTTTATACTATCTTTTTATAAAAAAATTGCAATAGTCCCTTGCGGGAATCGCCCGCTTGGCTTTTCCCTTCGAAAAAGCAGCCCTGCCAAACTATTTGCAAAGAATTTTTCAAAAAGGATTTTTTTCACACTATAATCGGAGGCAATTCTATGCTATAATGAAAAAAGAGATTCATGAGGATGAAGTCACTTTCTCCTTGTGACGGACGGATGCATGCATCCGCCACGATAGTAACTTCTATAAGAATTAGGAGGTAACAGCTATGCCACTAATCGGTACCAAAGAAATGTTCAAGAAAGCGTATGAAAAATGGCTATGCCATCGGTGCTTTCAACGTCAACAACATGGAAATTGTTCAAGGCATTACAGAAGCTGCAGCAGCACTCAAATCTCCCGTTATCCTACAGGCATCTGCCGGTGCCCGTAAATACGCCAAGGGACCGTATCTCCGCCATCTCGTCCTCGCAGCTCTCGAAGTGAATGACATTCCTGTCGCCCTGCATCTTGACCACGGTCCGGATTTTGAGACCTGCAAAGGCTTGCATCGACGATGGATTCACATCGGTCATGTACGACGGCTCGAAGTATGACTTCAAAGAGAACATCAAGCGTACGCAGGAAGTTGTCGCTTATGCACACGAACACGGCGTTGTCGTTGAAGCAGAGCTCGGCAAACTCGCCGGCATCGAAGATGATGTTAAGGTTGCCGACCACGAAGCCGCTTACACACAGCCGGAAGAAGTCGAAGAATTCGTCCATGAAACCGGTGTCGACTCACTCGCCATCGCCATCGGCACGAGTCACGGTGCGTTCAAGTTCAAACCAGAGCAGTGCACGCGCAATGCAGACGGCGTTCTCGTTCCACCTGAACTTCGCTTCGATATTCTCGCTGAGATTGAAAAGAAGATTCCGGAATTCCCCATTGTCCTTCACGGTGCATCCTCTGTCATTCCGAAATATGTCAAGATCATCAATGACAACAACGGCAAGCTTGACGATGCGGTCGGTATCCCAGAAGATCAGCTCCGCCGCGCAGCGAAGTCGGCTGTCTGCAAGATCAACATCGACTCTGACCTTCGCCTTGCTATGACAGCAGGTATCCGCGAGCACTTTGTTGCACATCCGGAACACTTTGACCCGCGCCAGTATGTTGCAGACGGTCGCTCGTACATCAAAGAGCTCGTCGAACACAAAATCAAAGAAGTTCTCGGCTCTGACGGCCGTGCAGATGAAGTCATGGCACTTGTCAATAAAAAGTAAAGTTCAAAAGAATTCTTAACAGGTTGGAATATTCTGGGCGTTCATAAAAAATGAATGCCCGGAATATTTATATGGAATAAAAACTTCCGAGCAAACTCGGAAGTCATTTTTATTTTGGTGCGACAGGAGGGATTCGAACCCCCGACCCACGGCTTAGAAGGCCGTTGCTCTATCCAACTGAGCTACTATCGCAGAGACGATTGTCTGATAAATGAAAACAAAATGGTCGGGATGACAGGATTTGAACCTGCGACATCCTGCTCCCAAAGCAGGCGCGCTACCAAACTGCGCTACATCCCGAAAACCACGCTGTTAGTATAGTCGGAAATACGCATCTTGTCAATGCCTATTAAGCAGTTTGTGGAAAAAGCTGTTTAAGACTTGGCAATTCTCTTTAAGACTTCCTCAATCAAGCAGACTTCCGGTGTAACGGTGGAAAAGAAGCAAGTGTTCCTTTGGGCTATGGATGTCGCGCGTTGTAACACCGATGGAAACCATGTCTATTTTCGGATTCTTCTTCATGTGCCAGCCGCACTCAAGCCCTGCATGGATGGAAGAGACCTTCATCGGCTTCTTGTTCTGTTCTTCAAAGACATCGCACATGATTTTTGCAAGCCTACTTTCCTTATTCTCTTTCCAGCCTGGAGACTGCGTGCCGATCTCTGCCGTAAAGCCGGTGAGTGCGCCGATGGTTTCGGCAAAGATGCAAAACTCGTCAACCTTTTCATCGATCGATGAACGTGGAAAGTATTCGACAGTAATAGAATTCTCTTCCATCCTTACAACGCCGAGATTTGCGCTTGTCTCGATGCCCTTTGTAACTTTAGACATCGCATATGTTCCCGTATGAAGCACGGCAAGCAAATGAAGAAGCTGGCAGGCATCGGAGGTAGTGAGTGCTGCAGCATCCGTCGCCGTCTCCGTCAGGCTAAACTCAATGCTGGGGTCAGCATTTCCATATATTGCAAGAAAGCGGCGTTTCTGATCTTCAAGAATACGCTTGATGCTGCTTTCGTCCATATCTGTCGCAAAAAGGCTCTTCGCATGAGACGGAATCGCATTTCGTGCCGTACCGCCCTCAAACTGTACGAGTTCTATCGTTCCTTCCTTCTGAAGTGCCAAGAGCGTCATGGCAAGCGTGCGAATAGCATTGCCGCGCCCGTCGCCAATGCGTTCGCCAGAGTGTCCGCCGCGAAGCCCTTTGACCTCAAGCGCATAACATCTCTTTCCTTGGACAGTTTTTTTAGAAATTTCACGATGAAAAGTAAGGTCGACACTTCCTGCACTTCCGACAGTTAGCTCATCAACGTTCTCGCTGTCACAGTTGATAAGGTAGTCTACACCGGCAAGATACTTGTCAGCAAGGTGTATAGCGCCTGTCATGCCGCGCTCTTCATCGACGGTAAAGATCAAGCGGATGGGGCCATGTTCTTTTGCCGTACGCGCAATGTAGATCGCCACTGCGACCCCGATGCCATCGTCAGCGCCTAGACTGGTGCCACAGGCTTCGAGAAATTCCGACGTACGTTTCAGATGAATTGCATCCTTCAGCGGGTCATACGACCTTCCAACCTCAGCAACACAAACCATGTCCATATGACCTTGCAGGACGGTGAGCGGTGCTTTTTCAAAACCTTTACTTGCAGGGACATCGGCGATGATGTTGCAGACTTCATCCTGTGTCACGGAAAAACCTAGATCCGTCAAGTACTTTTTTAAAAAATCACTGACCGCGCGCTCATGTCCTGAGGGACGTGGTATTGCTGCGAGTTTCTCAAATTCTAAGAGAACACCTTCTAAAATCTCATCTTTTTCTTCTGCCATCATATTTCTCCTCTAGTAAAGAAAAGAAGCCAAGTTCGGAAAAATTCCTCTGCTTGGCTAAACCATCCAATAGATTCAACGAGAAAAGGTGAGGGACATGGCATCTGTCACCTTGATACCTGCGGGGACATAAAGCACGATGTCATCGGAGATACGCGTGACGCCTCCCTTCATGACATAACAAACACCATTGACAAAGTCGCAGATGCGACACTGCTCTGCCTTGTCAATCTTTTCATAATTCACAACACAAGCCTTACCCGAACGAATATCGTCGGCAATCGCTGTAACTTGGTCAAAATCGGCAGGTGCATAGATCTGGACACGAAATGACTCGCGGTTTGCTGTATGAACTGTAAGTTTCTGCTGTGAAGAACGAGGTTCACCTTGGCGTCCATAAGGAGATGCTGCACTTGACTCTGTCACGGGATCCGCACGATCAACATACAGACTCGATCCTCCCGAGGCCTTGACTTTTCCACGATAACCATCTGTAGCTTCTCGTTCCGCCGCACTGCGTTCTGTCTTCCCTTCTCGTGCCTGTACTTCTTCTTCATCGATCAAAGCATAATCTTCATACTCAATGGGAAAGATTGTATCAATGACCTTTTGTACCTTACCCTTCAACTTACCTACGACTGCCATACAATATCTTATCCCCCTTAATTAACTATTCTATCGCAAGA
Source organism: uncultured Mitsuokella sp. (assembly GCA_916439735.1). Taxonomy (GTDB): domain Bacteria; phylum Bacillota; class Negativicutes; order Selenomonadales; family Selenomonadaceae; genus AWVT01. The sequence goes on along the minus strand of CAKAIG010000002.1, from coordinate 545,846 downwards.
AATCTCAGCATGAATATCCCATGCGATTTACTATGCAAACTACCAATCCTTTCTTTTATTTTAGCACACTCAACTTGTGAATGTACCCTCGCCTATGGAGGCGGTAGCTTCCTGCTTCCACGAGAATGGCACCAAGTTCCAAAGAACTGCGGCGGCTTACACGCTCTCCATAGGCGTAGATTCCCGTGCTACCCACGGTATATTCTTACAAGATTGGTCAGGCAGACATTCGTCTGGCTTCTTCTCGAATATTTATGGCAGCGTTCTTATCACGGTTATGGTGACTGCCGCATGTCGAACAATCCCCTTCCCGTATTCCTCTATACAGTCCCTCAAAATTCGGCTTACTTTTTACAAAGTATGCCGTCATTCACTAAGAAAACGGTGTCTTCGGGCAGCTTTAGATAGAATGAGGGTATATCGTCGCTGCGGTTAAAAAACTTACTTGCGCGCGTTCTTTGCCGCACGACCGCGAACAGTGCGATCAAGGATGGACTTTCTAAGGCGAATATTCTGCGGCGTGACCTCGACAAGCTCATCGTTGTTAATATATTCGATCGCCTGTTCTAGGGAAAGAATGCGCGGCGGCGTGAGACGGATCGCTTCGTCAGAAGAAGAGGTACGCATATTCGAAACGTTCTTCTTCTTGCACGGGTTGATGTCAATATCATTCTCACGGGAATTTTCGCCGACGATCATACCTTCATAAACCTGCTCTCCCGGGCTGATAAACATCGTGCCGCGATCCTGCAGTGTGTATATGCCGTATCCTGTTGTCTCTCCCTGTTCAAATGCGACGAGGGAGCCACGTGTGCGCCCCGGGATATCGCCTTTATACGGTGCATAGCCATGGAAGACATGGTTCATGATGCCATTGCCCTTCGTGCTCGTGAGAAGCTCAGAACGGAAACCGATGAGACCACGCGCTGGAATCGTGAACTCAAGGCGCATATAGCCTGCCGTCTCTTCCATATTGGAAAGCTCCGCCTTGCGCATACCGAGACCTTCCATGACAGCCCCCATGTATTCCTGTGGAACTTCGACGGTCAGGTTCTCAATCGGCTCACAAAGCTGACCATTGATGGTTTTGTAGACGACTTCCGGCTTGCCAACCTGCAGCTCGTAGCCTTCGCGGCGCATCTGCTCGATCAGGATGGAAAGATGAAGCTCACCGCGCCCCGAAACACGGAAGACATCAGCGGATTCCGTGTCTTCAACCTTCATCGCAACATTCGTTTCCACTTCTTTATACAGGCGGTCACGAAGATGACGGCTCGTGACAAACTCACCTTCACGGCCGGCAAACGGGCTCGTATTGACGCCAAATGTCATCTGAAGTGTCGGCTCATCGATGTTAATCGTCGGAAGAGCTTCCGGCTGCTCGGCATCAGCGACTGTGTAGCCGATGGAGACATCGCCGAGACCTGTGAGTGCAACGATTTCACCCATCTGAGCCAAAGGAACTTCCACACGCTGGAGCCCCTGATAGGTAAAAACCTTACCGATCTTTGCCTTTGTCTCATGGTCGCCGCTGATGAGAACGACATTTTGATTCGTCTTTGCGGTACCGCGGATAATACGGCCAATAGCGACGCGCCCGACAAAGGAATCGGATTCCAGCGTCGTAACCATCATTTGAAGCGGTGCTTCTGGGTCGCCGTGCGGGCAAGGAATCTCCTTAACAATCGTCTCCATCAGCGGTGTGAGATCTTTATTGTCATCTTCCATGCTGTACTTCGCAACACCATCGCGTGCCGTCGCATAGATAACGGGAAAATCGAGCTGATCGTCATCGGCTTCAAGCTCCATGAAGAGTTCGAGAACTTCATCATAGACATCATCAACACGCTGATTTGGTTTGTCGATCTTGTTGATAACAACAATCGGCTTCAAGCCCTGCTCGAGTGCCTTGCGAAGAACATACTTCGTCTGCGGCATCGGCCCTTCAAAGGCATCGACGAGAAGAAGAACGCCGTCAACCATGTTCAGAACACGCTCGACCTCGCCGCCAAAATCCGCGTGCCCCGGTGTATCAACGATGTTGATTTTCGTATCGTTGTACATGATCGCGGTGTTCTTTGAAAGAATGGTAATGCCGCGTTCACGTTCAATATCACCGGAATCCATCACGCGCTCTGCAACCTGCTCGTTCGACCGGAAAACGTGACTTTGCTTTAACATAGCGTCAACGAGTGTCGTCTTGCCATGGTCGACGTGTGCGATAATTGCGATATTGCGGAGCTTATCGTTCGAAATCATGCTCATGTGTTGTATCTGCCTCCAAAATAGATTTTCTCTACATGCCGTCGCTTCCCGAACGTATGCAAACGAAAAACTTCTCTTAAACGTATATTACTTCAATGATAGTATAGAGAAAAAACCTTGTCAATACTTGAGACGAAGAAAGTGAAAAATATGCACGAAAACCGTCCACTTATCCATTGTTATCAGTGAACGGCTTCGTGATCATTTATTTAGATGAAAGAGTCTAGTGAACGTACCCCCCGCCTATTGAGGCGGTAGCTTCCTGCTTCTACGAGAACTGCGTCTTTGTTCCGAAGAACTCCAACGTCTTACACTCTCTTCACAGGCGTTGATTCCCGTGTGTCCCACGGTATTTTGCTGATTTATTTAGGCGATCATTCGCCGTACTTCTTCTCTGATATTGATGGCGCTGTTTTGTCCCGATTATGGATACTGCCGCATTTCGGGCATTCCCATTCACGGACAGACAAATCTTTTGTTTCCTCGTTCTGGAATCCGCAATTATGGCAAATTTGACTGCTTGGATACCACTTGTCAACCTTGATAAGCTGTTTCCCTTGCCATGCAAGCTTGTATTTGAGTATATTTACAAACTTGCTCCAACCGTTATCGGATACGGATTTTCCAAAGCTGAAATGTTTTCCCTTCTTGCGTTTCGCCATTGCTTTGACGCTGATATTTTCAATGCCGATAGCGTCGTAGCGATCCGCGAGAAACTTTGTTTTTTTGTGCAGGAAACCCCGTCGTTGGTTGGCGATATGCTCATGCAATACCGCAACCCTTTTTCGCTGTTTCTCACGATTTTTGCTGTCTTTCTTGCATTTAGAAAGCTTTCTTTGTGCCTTGGCAAGTTTTTTCTCGGCTTTTCGCAAGAATTTAGGATAGTCAGCATCTTCTTCATCGGAAGCAACATATAAACCGTGCATAGCAAAATCTAATTCGAGAAATTTCTTCGGTATGATGGGAAGTATTTGGTTTTCATACTCCACCAAAATACTGATATAGAATTTTCCCGAAGGCGTTCTGCTTATGGTGACAGTCTTTATGGTGCTGTTTTCCATTAGCGGACGGTGCAGGCATAGCTTCACCCAGCCAACTTTCGGCAGTTTTACCTTATTCCCTTCGAATCTGACAGAGCCTTTTTGGTTGTTTGTAGAATATGAGAAATGCCCTGTCTTCTTAGACTTGAAGTGCGGTTTTTCCGAAGTGTTTTCAGTTATTCCAAAAGTTATTATAAGCTTTGTTTAGATTTAATTGCGCATTTGCAAGGGCTAAACTATCTACTTCCCGAAGCCAAGGAAACTCGTCCTTATACTGAGCCGGTGTATTGTTGAGCTTCTTTCCTGTCTTCATGTAATAATCAAGGCGGTCGCCAAGCATCTTGTTATAGATGAATCTGGCACAGCCGAACGTCTTGGCAAATATGCTTTTTTGTTCCGTTGTCGGGTAGAGCCTGTATCGGTATGCCTTATTCACTAGGATCACCTGCCCTGCTTTTTTTATATAGTTCCGAATTGTCTCGATGGGAGCGCCGCCTGTTGTCAGTAAGCAATAACTTCTCGACCAAAACATTTCTTTCCATAGTTTTTGCCTAACTTCGGGAAAGTCCTTTTTGATCAGTCTTGAACTTGCGCTTTTATAAGCATTGATGAATTTTGATATTTCTGTATTCGGGTGAGCGCGAAACAGGATATGCACATGATCTTGCTCGTGATTCCATTCTTCCAGTGTTATGTTATATGAAGAACCAATGCGAACAAAAATATCTTTTTTGCATATTGGCTCATCTTGTTTGAGAAAACCTTGCGGCGATACTTTGCCACTAAAAACAAGATGATAATAAAGGAGGAATACTGAATGATTATTGTTGTCTAATTCAATGATATAACCTTCTTTTTCTCTACTACGACTGATTATATCAAAAGACAAATTACAAAACAATAGCTTCTTCGGGAGGCATCGCCCCCGAGATAGCACGCAATTCATCTCACCATTTGCAGAAATGGGAGACTTCTTGCGAATGAGGTTAAAGACCCGCATCCTTTTTAAGGGCATCTGCCTTATCCGTATGTTCCCATGGAAGGTCAACATCCGTACGGCCAAAGTGTCCATATGCTGCTGTCTGACGGTAAATCGGACGGCGGAGGTCAAGCATGCGGATGATACCTGCCGGACGAAGATCAAAGTGCTTTTCTACGAGCGCTTTCAATCTTTTCTTCGTCAATCTTATGCGTGCCGAACGTATCAACCATAATGGAGACCGGATATGCAACGCCGATTGCATAGGCAAGCTGGATTTCGCAGCGGTCCGCGAGACCTGCCGCAACAATATTCTTTGCGACATAGCGCGCTGCGTATGCTGCCGAACGGTCAACCTTTGTAGGGATCCTTGCCGGAAAATGCACCGCCGCCATGACGTGCCCAGCCGCCGTAGGTATCAACGATGATCTTGCGCCCTGTAAGACCGGAATCACCCTGCGGGCCACCGATGACAAACTTACCCGTCGGATTGATAAAGATGCGCGTATCCTCACGCATAAGTTCTGCCGGAACAACTGGCTTAATGACCTTTTCCACAAGATCCTTGCGAATCTGATCGAGTGTTACACGATCATCATGCTGCGTAGAGATGACAATGGTATCAACAGCGACCGGCTTCCCGTCAGCATATTCGATGGTGACCTGTGTCTTTCCGTCTGGACGGAGATAGGAAAGCTCGCCATGCTTACGAACTTCTGTCAAACGGCGTGCCAGGCGATGTGCAAGAGCAATCGGAAGCGGCATGAATTCTTTCGTCTCATTCGTCGCATAACCGAACATCATGCCCTGGTCGCCTGCGCCTATGGCCTCTGCTTCATCCATATTGCCTTCACGCGCTTCAATGGCCTTGTTGACGCCTTGTGCGATATCCGGAGACTGCTCGTCAAGCGAGACGAGGATGCCGCAGGTTTCTGCATCAAAGCCATACTTTGCACGCGTATAGCCGATGTCGGTAATCGTCTTTCGAATGATCTTCGGAATGTCCACATAGCAATTCGTCGAAATCTCACCGACGACATGTACTTGTCCCGTTGTGACCAGCGTTTCACAGGCAACGCGGCCTTCCGGATCCTGTGCGAGAATCGCATCGAGAATGCTATCGGAAATCTGGTCTGCCATCTTATCCGGATGGCCTTCCGTCACGGATTCAGAAGTAAACAGCATACGCTTCTTACTCATTGGATCTCCTCCTTTAGAAAATAAAAAACGGGCTCATGAGAGTCCGTCAACGATCTCTCATCTCATAGGCATATACCTAAAGGAATTGGCACCTTATCGACAAAGTCAATGGTTGCCGCAGTTTCATCGGGCCACTCCCTCCGCTGCTCTAGATGAGTTCCTTATTTGATTATGTGCTAAGAATAATACGAGTTTTATCTTTTGTCAAGAAAAATTTATGAATCCGATTCATTTTTATCAAAATCGTCGGAGGAATGTCACTTACCTTCATAATTATCTTGATTATCTTGCAATGCACATTGGAGAATCGCAGGAAATTTTTCCATAAAGTTTACGAACGTCAAAGGGCACTGACTGCATCTCGCTGCGCCAAGAATGCCGAGGACAGCATGCTCAAATGTCAATCCTCCTTGTAGGTAGACATTATACGGTGCACGCAGGGGACCATCGGCACTCAGCTCGATCGATGCTCCCTGCACGAAAGTCCCCTGCCGCCATGATGATCTGATCTTTATAGCCCGGCATATCCCAAGGCTCAGGTGCTGCGAAAGAATCCACCGGCGAATACTTCTGTATACCGCGGCAGAAAGCGATGAGTTTTTCTGCTGTACCAAGCTCGATAGCTTGGATAATGTCACCGCGCGGATCCTGCGGCAGCGGCAAAGTCTTATAGCCGAGCTTTTCAAATAGCCCCGCCGCAAAGATGGCACCCTTGATTGCCTGGGAAACGACGTGCGGCGCAAGGAAGAAACCCTGAAAGAGAAGCTTGTTGCTGACGAGACTTGCGCCTAACTCATCCCCCATGCCAGGTGCGGTGAGCCGATAGGATGCCATCTCAACAAGGTCGCTGCGCCCGGCGATATAGCCGCCCGTCGGTGCCACACCGCCGCCGGGGTTCTTGATAAGGGAGCCCGCCATAATATCAGCACCGACCTCTGTTGGCTCCCGTGTATCGACAAATTCACCATAGCAGTTATCGACAAAACAAATCGTTTCTGGGCTGATACGATGGACGAGTGCCGTGATCTCCTCAATCTCACCGATGGTCAGCGGCTGGCGCATACTGTAGCCGCGTGAGCGCTGTGTGAGAACCATCTTTGTCTTATCTTTCAAAACCCCTGCAATTCCCGAAAGGTCAACTTTTCCGTCCTTCATAGGAAGCTCATCATATAGGACATCGAATTCCTTTAGAGAACCTGCCGAAGGATTGTCATATCCGATGACTGTCTGCATCGTATCGTAAGGCTTTCCCGTAAGAGACACGAGACGGTCGCCCGGACGGAGGATGCCGAGAAGCACCGTTGCCAGCGCATGTGTACCAGAAACAAACTGCATGCGGCAAAGTGCACGTTCCGCACCGAAAACCTTGGCAACAACCTCCTCGATTTTCGTACGGCCAATATCATCATAAGCATAACCGCTTGAAAGTGCGAAATGTGCATCGGAGACCTTGCACGCACGCATTGTCTCCAAGACCTTTAGCGTATTTTTCTCTGCGATCGCCTCCACTGGACGAAAATACGGCTGTACTGCCTCCAAAACTTCTTCTTTTGCTTTCATCATATTTTTTGAAAAAGACACGTCTATACTCCTAACTTCTTTTTATTATGATCGATGCTTGAACATTTGCCATAAATTGACATTATCATTTGGCACTGTTTGATTTTTATCCTTGACAAAGCACACTTATATCTATATAATAACTCTACGATTACGGGATGTGGCACAGTTTGGTAGCGCGCCTCGTTCGGGACGAGGAGGCCGCAGGTTCGAATCCTGTCATCCCGACCAGAAAATATCCGCCGATACAGCATCGGCGGTTTTTATTTTTCATTCTTTATGAGAAAAACATAAACAAAAGGCAACAACCACAGAAATTGCCGCCTTTTCTTCTAAATACTTTTTCCTCAATGCTTTGGCGTAAGGTCTTCCGACTTCAATGTACCCGCTTTTGCACGTTCACTGAACTCCGCTGTCGCCGTAAAGAGAACATCGCTTGAACTGTTGAGCGCTGTCTCACAGGAATCCTGCAGGACACCGATGATAAAGCCGACGCCGACAACCTGCATGGCAATATCATTTCCAATGCCAAACGATGCGCAGGCAACCGGTATGAGCATAAGCGAACCACCTGCAACACCGGAAGCACCGCAGGCACCGACTGTTGCGACAATACATAGGATAAGAGCCGTGGGAATATCAACTTGGATGCCGATCGTATGTGCCGCAGCAAGTGAAAGAATCGCAATCGTAATCGCTGCACCGCTCATATTGATCGTCGCGCCCAGAGGAATGGAAATCGAATAGATATCCGGATTTAAACCGAGCCGCTTGCAGAGATTGAGATTCACAGGAATGTTTGCCGCTGAACTTCTGGTAAAGAAAGCGTAGATGCCGCTTTCTCGAATCGTCGCCCAAATGAGCGGATAAGGATTCTTTCGAATATGTGCATAAACGATCAATGCGTTCATGATGAAAGTGACGGTGATAAAGCAGGCAACAAGGACAATAAGAACATGCGCATAACCGAAGAGCGCACCGACACCGCTCGTTCCGATGGAATCTGCCACAAGTCCCATGATGCCAAACGGCGCAAAGCGAATGACCCATTCGACAATTTTGCGAACCATTGAGGCAAAATCTGCAAGCATCGTCTTCGTCGTATTATTCGCTGAGTGAAGGGCGATACCTGCCAGCACACTCCATGCAAGAATGCCGATGTAATTTGCATTGGCAAGCGCATGAATCGGATTATCGACGACAGAAAGCAATAGATTCTGCAGGACAGCGACGATGCCGGACGGCGGACTGATCTCAGAATCCATGACCTGCAGCGTGAGCGACGATGGGAAGGCAAAGGCAAATGCCACAGCAACGATCGATGCAAAAAACGTTGCAAGGATATACATACGGACAATCGGTTCATCGCCGTACTGGCATCAGAATTCTTCTGTGCCATCGCATTCATGACAAGCACAAAGACGAGGATAGGTGCAACGCCCTTTAAGGCGAGAACAAATAACTTTCCGAGAATAGCCACCGCTGGTATCGACTGCGGGGCAAAACACGCAATCAAGATACCGATAATAAGACCGACGATGATAAGCTTGATAAGTGCCACTTCCTGGTACTTTCGACCAAGCTGACGAAACATAAACAGACCTCCTATAGGATATAAAACCGTTCACTGGCAGAACACAAACGGTAGTATATATTAAATACAACTTTGATGCAAGCAATTGTAGGTATTCTCTCATACGAAGTCTAAGATTCCATGAATATGTTACTTTATATTTTCTCACGACAATATCGCGAAGTTTTGGAGATATAAACATACTACACACCTCACATGAATAAGCTGGCAAACTTTTTGATTTTACCGACTTTTCTTGACACCTCTTGTTCTCAAGTGATATGCTACTTTTTATTATTTCAATATATGAAAAAAAGAAACTTTTAGATAGGTGGAAATCATGCGCGAATCGAAACAGACGAATAAGAAGATCATTCTTTCCGGAATACAGCCGACAGGGGTCTTTACGCTTGGAAATTACCTTGGCGCTGTGAAGAACTGGGAACATATGCAAGAGGAGTATCTTTGCTATTACTTCATCGCAGATCTTCATTCGCTCACCATTCATATGGATGCAGCAAAACGGCGGGCACAGACGCGCGAAGCTTTCGCACTTCTCCTCGCCTGCGGCATTGACCTGGAAAAGAGCCTTGTCTTTGTACAAAGTCACAATCCCTGCCATGCACAGATGGGATGGATTATGGATTGCTGCTCACAGTTTGGAGAGCTCAGCCGTATGACGCAGTTTAAGGATAAAAGTGCAAAACATCCTGATAATATCAATGCGGGACTCTTCACTTATCCAGCACTGATGGCAGGGGATATTCTCCTCTATCAAGCAGACTACGTACCAGTCGGAGCGGATCAGACGCAGCATCTTGAATTTACGCGTGATGTTGCCACTCGTTTTAACCACACGTATGGCGAGACGTTCAAACTGCCGGAAGGATATTTTCCGAAAGCGGGAGCACGTGTCATGAGCCTGCAGGATCCGACAAGCAAGATGAGCAAATCAGACGAGAATCCAAAGGCAACGATCTCCATTCTCGATGAGGAAAAACGTCATCTTGAAGAAGTTCAAGAGTGCTGTCACAGACAGTGAATCTTCTGTGCATTTTAGCGAAACAAAGCCCGGCATCTCGAATCTCATGACGATCTACAGTGCTGTCACAGGCAAAAAAATGGACGAGATTGAAACGGAATTTTCAGGAAAGGGGTACGGCGATTTCAAGGCAGCGGTCGGTCAAGTCGTTGCTGAAGAGCTTCGCCCCATTCGTGAAAACTTCAAGCGCTTGATGAATGACCGCGCCTATCTTGACAAGGCAATGGAGAAGGGCGCGGAAAATGCAAGCGCATCGCCTACAAGACTTTGACCAGGGTTGAAAAAAAGAGTTGGTCTCCTTCTTCCTACAAAATGAAGTAAAAAAATTTTTTTATAATGTTTCAGATGTGCTTTTTCAATAAACCTCTGCTATAATAAAAAAATATGGAGGTGTTTGTTATGAAAAAGATTTACTTACTTTTTAGGCGCATTCTTGATGATAGCCGTTCCAGTTTTTGCAGCGCCGGTTTCTGCCGCTCCCAACGGCACGAATGGCGTGTATTGCAACGGCTCTTACTGCACGGTTCGTCCGAATGTCCAGATGTCAACGCGCCGTGAATATTGCGGCGGCCGTGGCTGTGGTTCATACTGCAGTAATGTCACAAATTGCTCGGATGACAATTCGTGCGGTCAGCCTGGCTGCTACTATTGATTCGATGAACATCTATGATTGAAGAAGCCCTCTCATAACATGAGAGGGCTTCTTCAATGCGCTGTATTGTATGATGCATTATATGATCCATTGCACACGGAAAGCATCGTCTATCAGTAGTTTTTTACGACTATCCTATAACCTTATTTGGGATAAGGATAGACTTCCAGCTTATCCCCTATCCACTCTGCCATAAAAACCTCATTCACTTCATAGCCCTTATCACGAACAGCCTCATGCAGCCATTCTTCGCTTCGATCCAAAAGCTCTAAAATTCCTGTGTCAATGCGTCCATCGACGATAAGCGGATACCGCACGGTCTCTGTTCCATAGGGAATAACGGTCAGCTGTCCGTTTTGCTCTAAGATGGCACGGCGCACCTTGCGGATCTCGCTGACATCGTTCATGCGCAGTTTCAAATGCAGGTCATTAGCTCGAATACCATGACGCAGGCATTCATCAATTAAAATCTCACCTTTTTCGATTAAGACGACCGGTGAACCGTCAATATTTCGCTTGATAAATGCATAATGTGTTGTGCAAAAGCGAACCAAAAGCACGAGTATCGTCCAGATGAGCAGGACGAGCGTGAACTTCATAAGACCGATGGCGTCGTTATAGATGACACCGCCGATGATCGCACCGAGTACGTAGTTCTGCACCTGGTCGATGGCAGAAGTTGGTGCAAGGCTCCCCTTTCCCATGATATTGAGCTGCACGATGAGTGTGAGAATTCCTACAGCAAATTTTGCAGCAATTAAAACATATCCAGTCAACATCTTTGTGTCTCCCTTATTTTGCTCGTATCCAACAGAATTAAATCATTTGGGATAAGGATAAACTTCTAGTTCGTTGTCTATCCACTCTGCCATGAAAAGTTCGTTCACCTCATAGCCTTTGTTGCGGACAGCCTCATGCAGCCATTCCTCGCTCCGATTCAAAAGCTCTAAAATCCCCATGTCGATCCGTCCATCGACAATGAGCGGATACCGCACGGTCTCCGTCCCATAGGGAATAACGGTCAGCTGCCCGTTTTGCTCTAAGATGGCACGGCGCACCTTATGAATCTCGCTGACATCATTCATGCGCAGTTTCAGATGCAGGTCATTGGCTTGAATGCCGTGGCGCAGACATTCCCCAATCAAAATTTCACCATTCTCGATTAAAACGACAGGTGAACCATCAATATGTCGTTTGACGAAAGCATAATGCGTTGTACCAAAGCGAACAAGCAAGATGATGATTGTCCAAATAAGCAAGACAAGGGTATATTTATAAGACCGATGGCATCATTGTAAACAATACCGCCGATGATCGCGCCGAGCACGTAATTCTGCACCTGATCAAAGGCAGAGCAAGGCGCAAGATTCCCTTTTCCCATGACATTGATCTGCACGATGATTGTGAGCAGCCCCAACGCAAACTTTGCGGTAATCAGGGCATAACCTGTTAACATCAATGTGTCTCCTTTTTGTCCACAATTTTGACATCATCGGGCAGGTATTTGACCGGCTGCAGCTGATACGCAGAAAAATTCTTGTCGAACTGCACCGTATACATCTGATCTTCATACTTTAGCAGCATACCCGAATAAAGCCGTTTGGCATTTACCGAAATGCCGCTCGGATCAAAGCCTTCCTTCTCACTGACTTTCTGCACGAAGCCAACCATATGCGAGGAAGCATCTAACGAGTCAATCGCTTGTGTATAATCGTCCACTTTGTTTCCAATCAGGAAGAGAACACAGAGAAACAAGATAATGCCAATATCGCGATACTTCGTATCAAACCGATGCCGACTGAATTGCCATGCCAAAACAAGCATCGTTGCCAATAGAACGGCCGTCACGCCCCATTGGAGCAATGAATTTCCCTGCGCCTGTTCTTTGAGCGCGGCAAGTGTGTAAAATTCCATAATAATTCCCCTTTTTTACGATTCTCTGAACGCTTTCATTTTACCATGGAAAAGAAAATTTGTCTGTCTTTTCTTCTAGAATATTGCAAGAAATAAAAGAGGTCAATACATCTTTTTCTTGAAAACCCGACAAAATCATCCTAATATATATCTTAAAAGGAGAGAAGGTTTATGGAAACGTTTCGCACGGTAAAAAGACTCACACGTAAAGGAAGCCTATTACGAGATACAAAAATCGAAATTCTATGCGCGTATCTGCCATGCTGAAACAGAAGATGAAGTGCGCGCCTTTATCCTTGAAATAAAGAAGCGCTGCTACGATGCACGTCACAATCCCTCTGCTTATATTCTCGGCACAGAGCCCAGTACGATGAAGATGAAGTCAAACGACGACGGCGAACCGGGCGGCACGAGCGGAAATCCCATTCTCGAAGCGATGAAGAAGCGCGGTATTACGAATGCCTGCCTTGTCGTCACACGGTACTTCGGCGGCATAAAACTCGGTGCAGGCGGACTGATTCGCGCCTATGGACACGCGGCTGGTCTCGCGATTGCTGCTGCTTCAATCGTTGAGATGCGCCCTTTTACGGCACTTGCTGTAAAAATCCCCTACGAACTCCTTGCATCCATCGAGCATTTCATCCGTGAAGAATCTATTCGCACAGAAGAAACGATATATGCCGAAGATGTGACGTTGCACCTTCTCCTTCCACCAGGTGAAATCGAAGAAAAAAGAGCCGTGATCATCGACCGCACGGCAGGAAAAGCCGTGCTGACAGAAGGCGATACGCGCTGCATTGCGATAGAAATAACTTCATGCCGAAAAGAGGAACTTAATGTTTTGTAAGGGATTGCCGCCAAGCATTGATAAAGATGCGACCATACTTATTCTAGGCTCTATGCCAGGCGTTGCATCTCTGCATGCCCAGCAGTATTATGCACACCCAATGAATCGCTTTTGGAAGGTGATGGCAGCCATTCTAGATGAAACACTGCCGGAAAGCTACGAGAAAAAGAAAGCAATGCTCCTCCGTCATCATATCGCCCTTTGGGACAGTATCGTGGAATGTGAGCGAGAAGGCAGCCTGGACAGTGCGATCCGAAAGGAAGTCGGCGCTGATATTGAAAAAGCTCTTAGTGCACTATCCTAAAATCCAACGGATCTGCTGCAATGGCGGAAAGTCCTTTGCCGCTTTGAAAAAGCACAATAAGGCTCTGCTAAAAAGAGAGAATCTCGCCATTCATGCACTTCCCTCCACCAGTCCAGCCAATGCCAGATGGCGTCTTCCCTTGTTGATAGACACATGGAAGGCAGCACTTACATAAAAAGAGACGGCAGACCTCTGAAAAGTCAAAGGTCTGCCGTCTCTTTTTCTCCTCATTGTGTAATGGCAGCATCCATGTAGTAGTGCTCTGTGATGTCGACGAAGGCATCTGTCAACATACCGAGAAAATCCCAGCGATTGAGATTTTCTGCATAAACCGCAAAACTGTAGCCGCCGCTTTGCCAGAACGCGCCGAACTTCTTATCACTGATTTCTGCAGCTGTAACACGTGTATTTCCGACAAGGATTGTCTGCCAATTAAACCCATTCAGTCCCCGTCAGGCTTTTCCGGCGTATAGTTCATCGATTTCGCCGTACGCACGATGAAGGAGGTGCGTTTATCGACCGCACCGTAACGGGACATATAGCGAAGATCTGCCGTGTCGCCGCCAATGATGTAGGCATCCATGAGTTCATATCCGGTGCTCTTTGGCATGACGAGCGGCTTGAAGCCAAGGGTTTCAGCCACAGCCTCATAAGAAGCATAATGCACCATGGGATTCGGCGTACCAACGTTCGGAAAATCGCGCTGCATGCTCTTGTTCGTCGCAGGCGGTCGCTGCGTCCGTGAACCTGAGGCATCAGCAGGCTGCTGCTTTACCGTGTTATTTCCCTGCGCATCTTTCGCACTTTCCTCTGCACTTTCATCGGTACTATCCTCTTCCTGCTGCGCTTTCTTCTTGGCGGCTGTACTGCCCGCAGGCTTGAAGCGCATGGCGCTTTGCGTTTTCGTTTGCGATGTCTGTGCAGTCTGTGCACTTTGCGCCCCCCCAGCGCTGCTTTCCTGCGCCGGCAGGCTCGCCGATGTATCGCCTGCCATTGAATCAACCTCACTTTGGGAAGATGATTCATAGTTTGCTGCCGCAAGGGCGTTGGCCGCCGGAAGGATTGCAAGAAGTGCAGCCCCCGTCAGCACAAGGTTCTTTATGTTTCTATTCTTGTTCTTCATCTTGATTCCTCGCTTCATATCATCCTGTGGCGTAGGCGTCCCTTACTCCATCGAAAGTGTCAATACAACAGCACAGACTTCAAATATATATACAAACACAGCTATGCGCCCAGATTTACCTTTACTTTTCATTAAGGAGTGCGACGAGCTTTTCATAATCCTTCTTCAGCTTATCATAAGCATCGGCGAGCTTCAGCGCTGAAAATACAGCGATCTTACGCCCGTCAAAGCTATTGATCGTGCGTGCGGTATCCTTCATCGTTTGATCAACGATACTTGCGAGCTGATGGAGGCGTGCCGGTTCATCTGTCCGCAAGGGGTAGCTGTCGCCAAAAATCTCAACGATGATGCGTTCGGGCCTTTTATCGTCCTTAGCGTGCATGAAACTCTCCTCTTAACGAAGTTCTAGCCGATAAGATTTGTTCAATGCTTCGACGATGTTATTGTTAAATATATCGTCCACTTCCTCGCTCGTCAATGTGCGGTCAGCCGATTGGAACTTCAAGTTAAATGCCATGCTCTTCCTGCCGTTTTCAATCGGTGCACCGGTGTAGAACATCGAAAAAGGGTGACGCTTTTTCAGGAATTTCCCACCACTCTTTTTCAATCGTGCGCGTGACATCTGCCGCAGAGTCATCGCTATCGACAATCATCGAGAAATCGAATGAAATTCCCGGATATTTGGGCAGCGGCTCAATGCGTTTTGTCTTGGCGCGGTACTTCATAAGCTTTTCAACATCCATCTCGAAAAGATAGACCTGCTGCTTGATATCGAAATTCTCTGCTGCCTGCGGATGAAGTTCTCCGATTGCAGCAATCACATCTCTGCCCTTCTTGAAAAGTCCTGTCTTGCCAGGATGCAGGGCAAAGTGTTCGCCTGCTTCCACTGTGTATTTGAAAATGCCAAGACGCGTAAAGAGTGCTTCTACAATACCTTTCATATCATAGAAATCAACACTGTCATTTCCGTGATTCCAAGAAAGATCGGTGCGGCGTCCAGTGATCAGCCCCACTGCCATCATGCGCTCGTCGGGAAGTTCCGTCAGCGGCAATGCCTTTGGCAGGAAGACCGGCGCTATGTCAAAGAGTCGAATATCTGTATTCTTGCGTGCTAGATTGCGGACAGCATTTTCCATCAGGGAGGTAAGAAGGCTTGTCCGAACGAGCGGTGCATCATCATTCAGCGGATTCATGATCGGAATCGCCGTGCGAAGCGGGCTGTCTTTTGGTACAAGAAGCTTATCGAAAAGATCAGTATTCGTAAAGGCAAAGGAAAGTTCCTCACTCATGCCGAGCTCTGCGAGCGTATGTTTCATCTCTTCGATAAAAGTCTGTTTTTCGCTCTGTTTTCCCTGTACCATGCATCCGAACGGCGTTTTCGTCTGAATGCTGTCAAAGCCGCGAATACGAGCGATTTCTTCGGAGAGAGATCCTCCATCAGTGTACAATCGCCGCGCCATGACGGAACCCGTGCACAAAGTTCATTGCCCTGCGCCTCAATGCCAAAGCCCAGTGCCGTGAGAATTTGCTTCATCTCAGACGCTGCAATCTCCGTACCGAGGCGGCGGTTGATATCATCCGCTGTAAAGAAGATCTTCGTCTCTTCTCTTGGGTTCGGATAGACGTCAACAACACCTTCTGCCACCTCACAAGCCCCCCATCTCCTGAAGAAGCTGTGCCGCACGATCAAGAGCACGCACCGTATTTTTTTGGCATCAACGCCGCGCTCAAACCGACCGGAAGCTTCGGAATGGAGACCACAGGCGCGCGCCGTACGACGGATACTCGCGCTGTTAAACGATGCCGCTTCAAAGACAACTGTCGTCGTCTTCTCCGTGACTTCTGTTTCAAGACCGCCCATGATGCCTGCAAGTCCTGCGGGATGCTCACTGTCTGCTATGACAAGCTCTGTTCCCTTAGCAAGGCGCTCGCTGTCATCGAGTGTATGCAGAGTTTCGCCTGCTTTGGCAAGGCGAGCCGTCAGCATATGTCCTGTCACCGCATCATAATCATATGCATGCATGGGCTGACCAAGCTCGAGCATAACGAAATTCGTCACGTCTACGACATTGTTTATGGCACGAATTCCTGCGCCCTGCAAGCGAACCTGCATCCATTCCGGCGAGGAACCGATTTTGACATTCTTTACCACACGCGCACTGAATCGATCGCAGAGCTTTGCTGCATCAATGCCGATTTTTACCATATCTGCCGCTTTTACACCCGCATCTTCTTTACAGACAATCGTCGGCCACTTCGGCTGATTGCCCGTCAGTACTGCAATTTCACGAACGAGACCAACAACGCTAAAGCAGTCGGCACGGTTTGCTGTCAGTTCGAACTCAAGAATATCGTCATCAAGCCCGAGGACATCTGCGACCGGTACGCCGATCGGCGTGTCTTCCGGCAGAATGTAAATGCCCGTCTTCTGCTCTTCCGGAAGATTCGTAAGGTCAAGGCAAAAGCTCGCCCGCCGAACAAAGCATACCGAGAGAAGGCAGACCGCGGAGCTTCCCTTTTTGATATGCATGCCATTCGGCAGATGCGCACCGACCATCGCAACGGGAACAACCTGTCCTTTTTCGACATTTGATGCCCCCGTTATAATTTGTATCAGCTCTTTTTCACCGACATTCATCTGACAAATTTGAAGATGATCCGAATCTGGATGCGGTGCAATTTCTTCAATGCGCCCTGTGATGACCTTTTTCCAGTCCCTCGCCCGCATGACAGACATTCTCGACCGGAACGCCCGCCATCGTGAAGCGGTCGGCGAGTTCATCGCTGTTCCAGTCAAAATCAATATAATCGTGAAGCCATTTCATAGAAACCTGCATAATACCGCCCCTCCCTTAAAACTGACGCAAGAAGCGCATATCGTTATCATAGAACAGACGCAGATCATCGACGCCGTAAGAAAGCATCGCGATGCGCTCGACCCCCATGCCGAAGGCAAATCCAGACACCTTTTTCGGATCGTATCCGCTCATCTCAAGGACGTGCGGATGAACCATGCCGGAGCCAAGGATTTCAAGCCAGCCCGTGCCTTTGCAGACACGGCAGCCTTTCCCATGACACATGACACAGGAAATATCGACTTCAGCGGAAGGCTCCGTGAAGGGGAAGAAACTCGGACGAAAGCGAACGCCGATATCATCGTTAAAGATTTGGTGCAGGAAAAGCTCAAGCGTCCCCTTGAGGTCTGCAAGTGTGATTCCTTTGTCGATGACGAGCCCCTCAACCTGCGTAAACATTGGCGAATGCGTCGCATCGTATTCATCGCGGCGATAGACGCGCCCCGGTGCTATCATGCGAATCGGCGCATTTGCTTCATTCTTTTCCATCGTGCGCGCCTGCACCGGTGAGGTTTGTGAACGCATGAGGATGTCCTCAGTTATATAGAAGGAATCCTGCATATCACGTGCGGGGTGGTCTTTAGGCAAATTCAATGCTTCGAAGTTATAGTAGTCCTTTTCGATCTCAGGCCCTTCTTCTACAGAAAAGCCCATGCGGAAGAAAATGTCTTTGATACGTTCGAGTGTCTGCGTCAGTGGATGAAGATGTCCCAACGTATTCACACGCCCCGGCAAAGTGACATCAATCTTTTCACTCGCAAGGCGTGCCTTCAGCGCGTCTGCTTTCAGTGCTCCGTTTTGTTTCTCGATCGCCGCTTCAACCTTCGCCTTTGCGATATTCACAATCTTTCCGATCGTTGGACGCTCTTCCTTTGAGACATTTCCCATACCGCGAAGGATTGCCGTAAATGCACCCTTCTTTCCGAGATATTTGACGCGCACTGCATCAAGTTCCGCGAGGCTCTTCGCCGCACGGATTGCAGCAAGTGCCTCTGTTCTCAGCCCTTCGATTCTTTCTTCCATAACAATCTCCTCATCTGCTTATGAGCAGAAAATAATTTGCAAGGTTTTATTAGGTGCTTTTCACCTCCTGCCCCCTCTATTGATACAGGGCGAATTTGACGGTTGTCGTCATGCCAGGCTTTAGATCCAGTTCGGCATCCTGCGGAATGGAAATATTGGCATAGATCTGTTTTTTCACAGGCTGCTCATCCAAAGCCTCGTCATTTTCTTCCGTATCGCCAGAGGATTCACCATTCCCATCGCCATCACTGGTATCTTCGGCAGCGTTATCATCCGTATCGGCATCGGTATCGCCGCTTTCACTTTCCTTATCTGGCGAAGCATCGTCTGCACTGTCCGTATTGTCTGAAACAAACGATACCTCTTGAATTTCCTGTACAGAACCCTGCAGGGTCTTACCGTCAAATTCATAGGTCGCAAACTGTCCGAGGCGAATATACTGCTGATCCTTTGGCGTCAGTGGAACAGCGATCCAAAGATCGTCATCGTTTCCGACGCTGACAATCGTGTCCCCCGCTTTGATACTTGTCCCCGTCGTCAGCTCGCCGCTATAGTAGACCGTTCCAGCGATAGGAGCGACGATCTCCGTTTGCTTCAATGCTTCCTTCGCATTGGCAAGTGCACCTGTGCCTGCCGAAGTTGGATTTCAGCATTTTTGACAAGTTCGGGGTTGGGCGGCTGCGTCATCGTCTTATAGGTCGGTGTGGAAGGCGCGGCTGAAGCCGACACCGCCGGAGCACTGAAGCCGCCGCCTGTGCTGACGAGTAATCTGCCGCTGCTCTATTGCGCTCCACAGCACTTATGGCGCCCATTTCAAAAAGCTCGTTCATGCGATTCATGCGTGACTCGGCATTTGCCAGCCGCTCTCTCGCTGCACTATTATCCCGCACGACAGGTGCTGGCGCTGGTGCCGGTGTCGCCTGTGCCACGGTAATCGTCTGCCCTCGCTTGACTTCTTCTAAATTTCTCTGTGCAAGGTCCACCGATTTTTGAAAGTTATCAATATCGTCCTGCGTAACGGCAACATCAATTTTTGCAATAACATCACCGGCTTCGACATGCTCGCCGTCTTCTACGACCATTTCAGAAATAGTGCCGTCTGCCTTTGCATTCACCTTTACCATCGAGCCTTTGACCTCTGCATGATAAAGCGTCATATAACTACGGCTATGCTGGTAATAGTAGATACCGCCCGCGATGATCGCCGCAAGGGCAACCAAACCAATAAGTCCGTAGCGAATAATATACCGCGCCTTTTTTGTTAGATCGACTTCCAAGAAACAAACCTCCTTCACCTCTGGAAGAAGTGAGAATGTATCAATAGCCTCCCCAATATGGGAAGGCTATATCATTACAATTACCTTCAGCCGAGCTGTCCCTTAATGACTTCCACTGCCTTTTCAACGGCGCTTTGAAGTTTTTCAGGCTGCCGGCCGCCGGCTTGTGCCATGTCCGGGCGTCCACCGCCGCCGCCACCAACGACCGCTGCTGCTTCTTTGATGATCTTGCCGGCGTGAATGCCCTTTTTCGTCGCGTCTTTCGATGCCTTGACGACAAGATTTACCTTTTCTCCATTGACGCAGGCGAGAACAATAACGCCGCCCTCCATTTTCGTAAGCAGGAGATCTGCAACACCGCGAAGTGCATCCATATCTTCAACATTCGCCTTGCCTGCTACGACATGGATGCCTGCAATCTCCTGCATCGCCATAAGAAGCTGCTGTGCATCTGCTTTTTCACGCATTTCTGCGACTTCGGCAAGTTTTGCGTCCGCTTCCTTCTTCTCTGCCTGTAATTTTTCAATGGCACTGGGCACACCTTCCTCATTGGTTTTGAGCTGTGCAGCCGCCTGCATGAGAATTGTCCTTTGCTCATTTGCATAGTCAAGGGATGCCCTTCCCTGTCAGCGCCTCGATGCGGCGTACACCAGAAGCGATGCCAGACTCGCTGACAATCTTAAACATGCCAATTTGACCGACATTCTTGACGTGGGAACCTGCACACAGCTCACAAGAGAAGCCTGGAACCGAGACCACGCGGACGACGTCACCGTATTTCTCGGAGAAAAGCGCCATGGCACCGGACTTTTTCGCCTGCTCCAAGCTCATATGTGTGATTTCAACATCCTGTCCTTTAAGAATTTCGGCATTGACTAGCTCTTCCACATCCGCGAGCTGCTGCGGCGTCACTGGCTCAAAATTCGTAAAGTCGAAGCGCAAATGCTCTGGTGTGACAGAAGATCCCGCCTGATTGACCTGTTCTCCGACAATCTTCTTTAATGCCGCCTGCAGGAGATGTGTTGCCGTATGATTGCGCGCAGAGGCGAGTTTCTTGACCTGATCAACCTCGATTTTGACCTTCTCACCGACAGAGAGCTGACCTTCCTCAACGTATGAGATATGGTAAACCGTTCCGTCAGGCAGCTTCTTAGCATTGAATACCTTGATGTGACCGAGCTCACTGAAAAGATAGCCCTCGTCACCGACCTGACCGCCGCCCTCTGCGTAAAATGGCGTTTCTGCAAGGATGATGCCTGCTTCCTCACCATCGGTTACTTTATCAACCAATGTGCCGTCTTTCCAGATGGCTACGACCTTGCTTTCCCTTGCCTCCGGATTGACATAAAGCTTTGAAATATCGATGCCCGAAAGATCCGGCACTGCGACACGTGTATTGTCAGCACGCGCACTTCTCGCACGGGTACGCTGCTCTTCCATCGCCTTGTCAAAGCCGTCCTTATCAAAGGAAAGACCGTTTTCATGCAGAATCTCTTCCGTAAGCTCCCACGGAAATCCAAACGTATCGTAAAGACGGAAGCCGATATCGCCGGAAAGCGCTTCTTTCCCTTCCTTCTTCAAGGTCTCGATCTCGCCGCCAAGAAGCTCTATGCCCTGATTCAGCGTCGCTGCAAAGCGATCTTCCTCCAGGCTGATAACCTTCTTGATGTAATCTTCCTTTTGAACAAGTGCTTCAAAATCGCGTGCACCACGGTAGATATCGACGACTGTTTTCACCGTGCCCTCAAGGAATTTATCCTTGATACCGAGCATACGGCCATGGCGGATGGCACGGCGGAGAATGCGGCGGAGGACGTAGCCGCGTCCCTCGTTTGACGGCAAGATGCCGTCCATAATCATGATCGCCATAGAGCGCGCATGGTCAGCGATGACTTTCAGCGATACGTCCGTCGCCTCGTCTTCTCCATAAGCGACGCCCGCGACTTTTGCCGCATACTCGATGATCGGATAGAGAAGATCCGTTTCAAAGTTCGTCTTCTTCTCCTGCACCACGGAGGCAAGGCGTTCAAGACCACAGCCCGTATCAATATTCTTATGCGCAAGTTCCCTGTACGAGCCGTCTTCCTGACGATCATACTGTGTAAAGACGAGATTCCAAATCTCAAGATAGCGGTCGCAGTCGCAGCCGACCGCGCAGTCCGGTGAGCCACAGCCGCGCGCTTCCCAAGATCGATGTAGATCTCAGAATCCGGTCCGCATGGACCAGGGCCGATTTCCCAGAAATTATCGTCCAGCTTCACGATGTGATCTACAGGAAAACCCGGCTGCCGCTTCCAGATCTCAATGGCTTCGTCATCGTCTGGATAGACGGTAACCCAAAGCTTATCCTTCGGCAGATCGACGACTTCCGTCAAAAATTCCCAAGCCCAAGGAATTGCTTCTCCTTTGAAATAGTCTCCAAAGGAAAAGTTTCCAAGCATCTCGAAATACGTTTGATGGCGCGCTGTACGACCGACATTTTCAATATCGCCCGTACGGACACAGCGCTGACTTGTCGTCACGCGCGTGCGAGGCGGCTTCATCTTTCCCGTAAAAAACGGCTTTAACGGCGCCATACCGGCACCGATGAGAAGAAGCGTCGGATCGTCCTGCGGAATCAGCGAAAAGCTTGGTAAGCGCAGATGCCCTTTCTTTTCTGCAAAAAACTGCAGATATGCTTCACGCAATTCATTACCACTCATGTATTTCAAAAAGATCTACCTCCGTCATCATCGCAGCGCGATGTTATATGCAATACAGAGATCAGTATATCACAAAATCCTACTGTTTTTCTAGAGAAAATCGAAAAATGTCCTTCGGCTGCTGCTTTTACTTTATGACATTTAATTGACGAATCTTCATATCTTCAGGGCCTGTCATCTGGCAGCCTTTTTTCTTAGCATAGCGAATATAAGTAAGAATCTCCTCTGTGATGCGCTCACCAGGCGCCAAGATGGGAATGCCCGGCGGATAGCACATGACAAACTCACTGCAGATACGTCCAACAGCATGCTCGAGCGGCATCGACTCCTTTTCTGCATAAAACGCATCCTGCGGACTGATGATAACTTCCGGGTCGATGTACTCAGCGCGAAGAAGCTTAGAAGAATCTTTCCGATAGTTCCTCCGAATCTCGGCAAGTGCTGCAACGAGACGCTCAATATCCTTCGGACGGTCGCCGACGGAAACATAGGCGAGAAGGTTTGCCATATCACCAAACTCCGTCTGAATGCTGTATTCATCACGAAGAATATCGTAGATCTCTATCCCTGCAAGACCGATGGGACATGTAAAAACAGAAAGCTTTGTGACATCAAAGTCGTAAATGGCATCGCCATCGATCAGTTCTTTACTGTAAGCATAATAGCCGCCAATGGCATTGATTTCGTCACGTGCGTATTCAACAAGCTTGATAACTTCTCCTACTATCTCCTTTCCGTGAAGAGAAAGACTTCTTCGGCTGCTGTCAAGACTTGCCATCAGGAGGTAGGATGCGCTCGTTGTCTGTGTAAGATTGATGATCTGATGTATATAGCCTACCTGAATATCCCTGCCGACGAGGAGAATAGAGCTTTGCGTTAAACTGCCCCCCGACTTATGCATGCTGATTGCTGCCATGTCCGCCCCTGCATCCATGCCGGAAACCGGAAGTTTGTCACTGAATGTAAGATGCGTGCCATGCGCTTCGTCAACGAGAACTTTCATGCCCTTTTCATGCGCTAATCTCACGATTTCCTTGAGGTTTGAACATATGCCATAATACGTCGGATTGTTGACAAGAACGGCTTTGGCATCGGGATTTTTCTCGATGGCGGCGCACACTTCTTCAACGCGCATGCCGAGTGAAATGCCGAGCATATGATCCATCTGCGGATTGATGTAGATTGGCACCGCACCGCAGAGAATCAGCGCATTGATCGCACTTCTATGCACATTGCGCGGCATGATGATCTTATCCCCGCGCCCACAAGTTGAAAGTACCATCGCCTGCACGGCAGACGTTGTGCCGCCAACCATAAAGAAGGCATGTGCCGCGCGAAATGCCTCTGCTGCCAATGCCTCAGCATCTTTTATGACGGAGACGGGATGACAGAGATTATCGAGCATTTTCATAGAGTTGACATCGACTGCAAGACATTTTTCTCCCAGCAAATCACGAAGGGCGGGATTCCCCCGCCCTCTCTTATGCCCCGGCACGTCAAAAGGAACGAGGCGTGCTCGCTTCATCTTTTCCAAAGCCTCGAGTATCGGGGCGCTATCCTGTGTCAGATACATGATATGCTTCACCTTTAATTTGCCCAAAGGCTTTTAGTCAATATAAATTCTTCCCATTATAGATTTCCAACATCTCACGCCGCAGGCTCTGGCTGATTTCCAGACGATCCATTGGCGGTATCTCGTAGATATCCGTATTGAAAAGATAATTTTGCAGCTGCGGCTCCTTGATCAGCATGCGCGTATGAAAGAGATTTGCCTGATAAAGATTGATGTCGATGGCATCGTAGCGGTCGAGCGTTTCTTTTTTGATAAACTGTTGGATGGAAAACATATCCTGATCCATGAAAAGTTTGCGCCCGTTGAGATCGCGTGTAAATCCACGGACACGATAGTCCATCGTGATAATATCGGAATCAAACTGTGAAATCAAATAATCGAGTGTCCTTAGCGGTGAAATCTCACCGCAGGTTGCGACATCGATGTCGACGCGGAACGTCGCAATGCTCGTTCCCGGATGAAACTCAGGGTATGTGTGCACAGTGACATGACTTTTATCGAGATGTGCCAAAACCGTATCACCATCAAGCGCTGCCTTCATTATCTTTTTTCGGCCAGAGAGGACAGCTGCCTCTTCTGCAATCAGCATGGTGACACTCGCACCTTGTGGATCATAATCCTGACGTGAGATATTGAGAATACGCGCACCGATCATATCCGCGACAGTTGAAAGTATCTTCGTCAAACGCTTAGAATTATACTGTTCATCAATGTACTTGATATAATCCTGCTGCTCACGCTCAGACTTCGCATAGCAGATATCATAGATATTAAAGCTCAAGGATTTCGTAAGGTTATTGAATCCATAAAGTTTCAGCTTCTCTGCCAATCGCACAAACCGCCCTTTCTCAAAAGCAAGTTCAAAGAGATACAAATTCTATACGAGAAACCACCATGCGAAGGAAGATAAACTTCCTTAAAAAGAGGTCACAGCTCATAAAAGTCGTGACCTCAAACTTTTTAAAGAATGTAACGATCAAAAATATAAATTTTGTTCTTTCGTATTCTAACAAAGATATATGGAAGAAACAAGAAAAGTTTATAGAAACAGCTCTGCAGTACCACTCTATGCTGCAGAGCTATTTTTCCCATCATCGAGAAACTTCACTAAGCTTATTTACGATGTTTCGAAACTTTTTCCGACTGCCCTTTGATCTTTGCCACTGCCTTATCATGGCGCTGCTGTTCTTTTTCTGAATTGAAGATCGTATTCCTTCTGAAAATCTCACCCTTTGTTTAATTGATAGTGAAGGGCACCGATGTTGATGTCATGCGTTATATCTTCCTGATGAAGTTCGTGACTCCTCTTATTTGTAGTGCCGTCCTCATAAATTTCTTGCCTTTGATCGCGATGGTAAGATGCCTCACTCGTGCCTGTAACCGTTACCATTGCAGCACCAAAGCTAAACATAGCAACCATGGCAAGTGCGATGCCTTTTTTCATGGAAACTCCTTTCGATAAAAGATAACTTCGTTCCTATCACGGTTCTCTGCGCCCCGTATCTTTACCGATAGCGCATCAACTTAATTGTAGGATTAAGTTGATGTTATATTATGATTATATATTTTTCATCTTCAGCCTTCTACATAGTGACTGAAACTTCCGATAACAAGCTGTGGAAATTCTTCGTGAAGGATTTCTAAAAATGCTTCGTGCCGACGACAGTTCCCTTTTTCTTCGGCATGATTGCAAGAAAGGCATCTGGATCGATGTTGAGGTTTTCGCACTTGGATCATCTGCACAGGAAGCTCGCGAAAAAATGACTGCCATGCCGTCAACTCTTCTTCACGGTCATTAAATCCTGGGAAATAGAGCAAATTCAGTGAAACGTAAACACCATGATCCAGTGCATAGCGGATGGAATTCTTAACATTATCGAGCTTGTAACTCGCCTTATAGTAGGCATCATAGCTTTTAGGCAGAGCACTGATGATTGAGACGCGCATCGAGTCAAGCCCTGCATCAACGATCTTCCTAATGCCTTCTGTAAAACCCGCATTGGAGTTCATATTGATCTGCCCGCGCTTTGTTTCTTTTCGGATAAGGCGGATGCCCGCCGCGATAGTATCTGCGGCAAGGCTTGGCTCGCCCTCACAGCCTTGACCAAAACTGATAATGGCATCGGGTGCGACAGAAAGGTGATAGATGCCAACCGCTGCGATTTCTTCCGGTGTCGGCCGAAAGTCGATGCGTTCCTGCGGGGAAGGACAACATTCTGCTGGCTGAAGTGAGATACAGCCAAAACAGTTTGCATTGCAGACAGGAGATGTCGGAATACCGCATTCCCAGCGCCGATAAAAGAGATTCTGCGCGGTTAAACAGTGCCAGTTAAGCGAGCATCTGCCGACCTGCTCGACAATTCGGTTGCCCGGCAAGTCCTTTTTCACACGCTTCACGAACTTCTTGAGATTGCGCGTGTTGTAATGCACTGGATCCCATTTCTCGTTCTCATCCGTGTAAATCGCCGTGCAGTATAGAGCGTCTTTATAAAGGACGACGGCTGTATATCCATAGAGCGGCAGCCGCTTGGCATCCGCTTCGCGTTCATATGCTGGAAGATAGGTTCGCGTATAGCCAGCAGGAAGAATCGCCGAAACAGCAAATCCATCGATGGGCATTTTTGTGCCGTTTTCATCAAGTCCGACCGCCCGGCACCCCGGCATCAAGAAGAGATCTGCACTTTCAGGAAGCGGAATGATATCGGCTTCCTTCAGCTTTACATTTTCATCTCCAATACGCCCCATGCCGTAAAGTGGTGCATCAAGTATATTGCCGTCTTCATCGGCAAAAAGGGAAAAAATCGGTTCAGACATGATCATTCGCCTTCTTCATCTTCTTCGGATTATACCGATTCATCGCCATATCCACGCCGTCCGTAACGATGCACTTTGCCGCTGGAATCAGATACTCGATGGCCTCTCCTATCTTCGGCGCATCCTCCACAGAAAAAGGCGTGAGGACGTGATCTACAACGGTCCAATGTAGCGCGGGTCTTCCGATACCAATGCGAATACGAGAGAAATGCTCATCATTGACGTGGGTGAGAATCGATTTGATGCCGTTATGACCGCCGGCACTTCCCTTCTTTCGGATGCGAATTGTTCCAACCGGAATAGCCATATCGTCATGGATAACGATCAGATCTTCCGGTGCGAGCTTATACCAAGAAAGCAATGCCCCGAGCGATCTGCCGCTGTCATTCATGTACGTCATAGGCTTTACGAGAAGCACCTTCTCAAAACCGATGCGAACCTCTGCAACCTCTGCTTCAAAGGCCGATTTCCATATGGCTGCACCGAGATTTTTGGCAAGAGCATTGATGAACATGAAGCCGACATTGTGCTTGGTCACTGCATACTCACTGCCGGGATTTCCCAATCCTGCAATCACTTTCATAACAAAACCTCTCAATTATTTGCTGTCGGATCTCCGACGAAATAGAGATATAAAAGTACGATGATGCCCAGTGCAATGCGATACCAACCAAAAGCCTTAAAATCGTTTGTCTTAATGTAGCGCAGCAGGAATTTAATTGAGAATATAGAAACAATAAATGCCGTGATCATGCCGACAAGCATGATGATGATCTCCACGCCTGAGTAATGCAGACCAAATTTTACCATTTTTAACGCACTGGCACCAAACATGACAGGAATAGCGAGAAAGAAAGTGAATTCAGCCGCGACCATGCGGTTTGCACCAAAAAGAATACCGCCGATGATTGTCGACCCCGATCGGCTGGTTCCCGGCACAAGGGAAAGCACTTGAAAGATACCGATGATGAGTGCGGTTTTATAGTCAAGCGATACAAGCGTCTCAACGCGCGGCCTGCGATGTTTGTTATAGTTTTTCAATCACGATAAAGAGAATGCCATAAAAAATAAGTGCGCCTGCGACGACGGGAGCCGTCATGAAATGATCTTCCATATACTTATTAAAGAGCAGGCCAATGACTGCTGCCGGTATGCAGGCAACGATAACCTTTCCCCAAAGCGAGAATGTCGCGCGTTTTTCTGCCGCTGTTTTTGCGCCTGCCCACGGGTTCAGCCGCCCAAAGTTGAGCCAAACAACAGCTAAGATCGCACCGAGCTGGATGACAACAAGGAACATGTCCATGAAATCCTTCTTGACATCGAGCTGGATAAACTCATCCACCAAGATCATATGCCCGGTGCTGGAAACCGGAAGCCATTCTGTCAGACCTTCGACAATACCGAGCAGTACGGTCTTTAACAATTCCACGATGCTGAGATCCAATGCAGTTCCTCCTAAACTGTTGATTGCCTTTTTCGGCAGCTTTCTGCCTTACAACGACACATAATAAGAGCATCCCCGCGAACGAAATCTTCGCCTTGTAGGGATGCCTTGTAACTTTTACTTACGTCTTATTTCAAAAGCTTCGTCATGCGTGCGATTGGCTCGCTTAAGTCCATGTGGCCACACAGAGAGTCGATCTCTTTTCCCTCAATAAGAAACCGCACCTTCTGTACATCGTCAAATTCCGTCAATGTATCGACGATGGAACCGATGAGCATCTCTTCTCCAGTGGAGCCTCCAGCAAATTCCGTCTGAAACTCCTTCGAGAAATCGACCTTGGCAATGCCATTTAACACCTTTACGCTTTTCATTTTTGCGTTTTTCGGTATGATGACTGTCTTATCTTTGTCCTTCGTCCCCTTCATAAGTTCTTCCATCGCTGCCGTGTACTTATCCTTTTTGGCTGCAACCTTGCGTTTTTCTGCCACCAATCTTGTCCCATTGTTATTCGGGAAATACACTGTGACAGTGCGCTCCTTACCCGTATCTTTTTCCTCATTCTTTGTGCTGTCGGCGTTCTGTTCTTCCTGCACAGTACTTGAAACCGTGACTTTTTCCTGCACACTATCCGAACTTTTACTATCAGATGGTGCACCACAGCCCGCGACGGCTAGGAGAAACAGCAAGGTGAATGCCAGAAGGAGAACATTCTTGAACTTATTCACGTTCATCTTGATTCCTCAAGGCAGAAGTTCTTCATTTATGCATTTAATCATTTGGAGAAAAAAAGCGACCGATAGCACGCGCAATAGCACCAGCCAATTTTTTTCTTGGTAGCTGTCATCGGATAGAAGAGCTTCCTCACGCGGATTGGTGACAAAAGCGAGTTCAGCAAGCGATGACGGCATCGAAGAATGCTTGATCACATAGAAGTTTGCCGTCTTGACCCCACGGTTATAGAGTCCGCCGGCTGCTGCCAATTCTTCATTCAAGAGCGTTGCCAGTCGCTCACTCTTCCATGAACCCGCATAATAATACGTCTCCATGCCATTGGAATTTGGATTGGAAAAGGCGTTGCAGTGAATCGAAAGGAAGATATCTGCACCTGCCCTTTTCGCCGACATCGACGCGCGCCTGCAATTCATCCTGACTATTTGCATTTGGCCCAAAAACATCACGGTCGGTGTCCCTTGTCATGACGACATTTTGCGCCAGATGCTGAAAGAATGTTGCGCACCTTTTTCGAAACAGCCAGCGTCACCGAAGCTTCTGTCGTGCCATTCGGACCCACTGCACCGGAATCACTGCCCCCATGCCCAGGGTCGATAAGAATCGTGTGTCCCTTAACACCATCGACGCGTTCATTGACCGCCGTACTGGTACTCGAACTTTCCTTTACAGACGAAGGATCAAAGATATCAATGACAAGGCGGTACGGTTTTCCCGCACGACGGTCGCGCGGCTCTACATGTACACGGTAGTCATCGCCTGTAAATTCACGGTCAAGCTGGATGACTGCGCGAAGATTCTCGCTCTCCGGATAGAACTTAATGCTCCTGGCATAGGAACTTTGGAAAGAAATGTTATTTTTTATCTTGCCGAGATCCGTCTTTGCCATATCGATGATAATTTGCTTAAAAAGAGCTGGACGTGCCGCGACCTGATATTTCAAATCATCGCCTGTCATACCGATCTCTAGCCGAAGTGCTTTTCGTCCATCGACAACTGTCTCATGTGCCTGAAAATCATTCAGCGTGTGCCTTGCGGCCTGCGCTTCCTGCCCGCTGCCTGCCAAAAACAACACGAGTACACCTAAAAAGACCAAGAATATTTGTACCCTTTTACTGATTCCCTTGTTCAAAATTATGCCCCCTATTTTCATTCTGTAGATAGCTGGGTATCAATTGAGTAGATCCCGTGCTTCCTGCGCTGCCTTTTCTGTTGCAGCCCTATCATATGCAATGTCAATGCGAATATAGTCGCCTTCCTTCAGACCTTCCGGAAGAAAAGCTTTGGGAAAGTTCACTTTTTTCATCTCTTCCCCCAGATAAAGAACCGCAAATGACTCTTCGAAGCGGTCGATATAGGCTGGAATCATTACCTTCCCTCCGTCTTGACACTGTATGTCTTGCCATTTGTCACTATCGTAATATCGCCGTCTTTATCCGTCTCATAGACTTTGGCAGATAAGGTATTGCCATTTGCATCTTTTACAAGCTTCGTCTTCTTTTCCTTTCCAGTCTTCCGATCCTTGAAGGTTGGATCGCCGCGGAAGCGCGCCATAACATCGGCATGCGGATGACCGTACTCATTACCTGCACCGCAGGAAATCACAACGACTTCAGGCAATACCTTTTCAAGATAAGGCACAGATGAACTAGTTGCACTGCCATGATGCGGTGCCTTTAAAATCGTGCTCTTTAACTCGATCCCATTCATCTTTAAGAGTTCACTTTCCACTTCAGCTTCTGCATCTCCCGTAAAGAGCATAGAAAAATTACCGTAGACCAGCCGTCCAACAACGGATTCGTTGTTAGGATCGTGTTTATAATCCTTCGCTCTTCCCTTTTCTGCCAGTGCCTCTGTTGGAAAGTAGACATGGAAGGAAACACCGTTTCCGAAATCGAGCACATCACCGGCTTTCAGCGCTGTATGTTTGATGTTCTTCGTCTTCAGTGCCTTCATATAATCGATATAGAGCTTTGATGGGGATGGCATTCCGTTATCGAATACCTCGCTGACTTCATAGTCTTTAAGGAGGACATCCATACCGCCGATATGATCGGCATGCGGATGCGTCAGTATTACCTTGTCGATTTTTTTGACGCCTGCCTTATCCAGCTCCTTTTTCAGCTTATCGCGTTCATCAACATCACTCGTATCAATGAGAACGGTCTGTGTGCCCGTCTTTATAAGGATGGAATCTCCCTGACCAACATTCAGCATTTCAATCGTGACATCGCTGCCCGCTGCGCTTTTCTTGTCCCCTCCTGCGCCAGGCGATATGCCACAACCAGCCACCAAGCAAGCAACGAGGAGCAGGATACCGAGCACGACGCCGACGGTTTTTCTCATATACTCATTCCCTCCAAAATATACGCATAGATGCCATGCATCACGCCATCGTCATCGACAGACGGAACAATGTAATCTGCCTTCTCCTTGAGCTTTTTCTGCCCATTTTCCATGACGAGACTCGTGCCAACCGTCTCCATCATCTCGATGTCATTCATCCCATCCCCAAATGCATAGCTCTTTTCCACTGGGATGCCAAGATAATCGAGCACATGGAGGATGCCTGACGCCTTTGTCTCATCCTTTGCATAAAGCTCCATATTCTTTCCGTGATACCTGTCGATAACCCCTGTCAACTCCGGTATGGCCATAAACTTTTCAAAGACGCCGCTGCCGCCGCGCTCTTTTGCGAGAAACTCCATCTTATATACATCGATATGATTCACATCAAAATCCCGCACAAAATTTTCCAGTGGTACCTTGATAGCACGGCAAAAATCCTCTGTCATCGGCGAATTGCGGCGAATGAAGATATCTCTTTTGCCTTCAAGCGCATACTCTACGTTATGCGTGTCGCAAAGCGCGACGACCTTGCGCACAAGTTTTTTATCGAGCGGTTTATCATAAATGACTTTATCGCCCATCATGACCATCGCGCCATTCATCAGTACATAACCGTCGAAAAGTCCGTCCTGTATGAATTCATCACTAAGGTATTGGTATGGCCGTCCGGTGGCAATAAATGCACCATGACCCGCTTTTTTAAGCGCAAAAATGGCATTTCGCACAGGGTTTGTAATGTGGAGCTGCTCTTTCATCAAATTAATGAGCGTCCCATCCATATCAAAAAAAACCGCCTTATTCATCAACTGCCCTCCTCCGTTCGCTCATAGAGGCAATGAAAAAATGAGATGCTTTCAGCAAGACGATATGCCCCAAACGGGATGCCTTATCGGTTTTAGACTCCGTACACGGATAAGACGAAGTGCTTCCCTCATATCCACATCCTCCCGCATACCGTCCGACTCATAGACGCAAAGAGGATTCTTTACACCGATCTCGCCTGCTGGCATATATACATATTCCGCATTTACATTATCGCCATAGATGACGCCCGCCTTAAGCTTCGCTTCTGCTATCATACAATCCCTTCAAAAACTCCAGCATTTAAAACATATCGCGATTCCACAAGACATACGCAATCGCGATACTGATAGAAAACGCGATGATCATCACATAGAAAAACCCCGAGTCCGATGTTGCAAACGGCACGGGCACATTCATACCGAAAAAACTTGAGACGACGGTCGGGATAGCGAGAATGATCGTCATCGCAGCGAGAAATTTCATGACCAAGTTTTGGTTATTGGAGATGATAGAGGAAAAGGTATCGGCAAGACGTGCCAAGATCTTGCTGTACATCTCCACCATTTCCTTCGCCTGATTGTTCTCGATAATGACATCCTCAAGAAGGTCTTCATCCTCTTCATATGCCTTCAAGAGCGGCGTTATCTGTTTGTTCGTACGCATGCGAAGCAGTTTGTCAAGCACCGCTCCATTCGATCGGATGGCTGCATTGAAATAGGTGAGACCCTTTTGCAGTTCCAAAAGCCGCAGAATCTCGCTGTTTTTCATATCATGGCGAAGCTGGTCTTCGATCTCATCCGAAAGTTTTGAAATTTGACGAAGATACTGCAAAAAATACGTCGCGGACTTATAGAGAATCTGAAAGAGAAATCGTGTCCGCTTAAAGGTACGAAAAAGCCGCGATGTCCGCTCATTAAATTCTGTAATGACAGGTGTCTCCTCAAGACAGACCGTAATAACATACTCTGCCGTCACAATGATTGCCAGCGGCAGAGCATCATAGCTGTCCACGCCACGATAGACCGGAACATTCGTCAAAATCATGACAGAATCTTCCTCAACATCCGTATGTGAGCGCTCCTCATCATCAAGTGCCGATCGGAGAAAATCCGGATCAACCTCCGTTAAATTGCTGACCACTTTCAGCTCATACGGTGTTGGATTGACAATGTTGATCCAAGCACCCTTTTCCAGCGTCTTAAGCGTCAGTTCTCGCAGCGGTCCCGTTTCCATGGACTTATAGATTTGCAGCATAAAAGACTCCTCCTCTCTCTATCCGAGGAGGAGCACTCTGACCTTGTCTGCTATAAGGAAGCGGCGCGCCTTCTCGGAAAAAGCACAAATTAAATCATTTCGCTGTGTGCATTTTCGCGAACCAGGATGTTCGTCCACCTTCCTCACCTGCCCTTTTATGTGCCGTTTTATTATAGACCAACTACTGCTATTTTGTCCATAGCATGACCACCTTCTCCGCACATTTTCCGAAAACAGTTGCCGTATTTCCTTGCATAAGAAAATATTCAATGCTATAATATATAAAATAAGAATAAAAGATTGGGGATGTAATGGTTTCGACGGGGTATAGAAGCCACGAAGCTCGCAGGCCAATGGTTTTGAAGCCGAAAGCTAAACCGCAAAATTCAACTGACGAAGCTGAATACGCATACGCTGCCTGAGCCTAGCTCAGCAGCCCCTCTGGAAGCACTAGCCATCTGCCGGCCCGGAGGTTTCAAATAAAGATGGATGATTTCGGATTTTTAAGAAAATTCGTGGTGGAGATCTCTGAATCCTTGAGGTTCGCTCCTATGCTGCCCGCATTCTCGGGCTATTGCGATAACGCTTTGTGATGTGGATATATCTCGGACAGGAGTTCGATTCTCCTCATCTCCACCAAAGACAATTAACGGCAAAAGTTCTTTTGCCATTCTAAATAGGAAGCAACATTGATTTTCTCATTGGCGCTCTGGGATGTACCGACATCACCATTTTCGTCGGTCTCCTGAATCAGAGGTCTACAGGTGATAGTAGACGATGGACGTGCGCCCCCATCGTAAATCAATGTTGCTTTTCTTCTATAATATAAAAGTCCGCTATCCTTAAGATAACGAACTTTTTGCTTCTTATGCAGATATAAAGAACAAGAAGAGATAATTAACGCTTGCTGAACTGCGAAGCCTTACGTGCCTTCTTGAGACCGTACTTGCGGCGTTCCTTTTCACGTGGATCGCGCGTGACAAAGCCAGCTTTTTTTAGTGCCGGACGAAGCTCTGCGTCCAGCTCGATAAGAGCACGCGTGATGCCGTGACGAATCGCACCTGCCTGACCGGTAACGCCACCGCCAGCAACATTTGCAATAACGTCGTACTTATCAACCGTTTCTGTGAGGTTCAGCGGCTGACGAACAATGAGTTCCAGGGTCTTAAGACCAAAATACTCTTCCATATCGCGGCCGTTAATCGTGACCTTGCCTTCGCCGGGGAACCAGACGAACGCGAGCAATCGAAGATTTTCTGCGACCAGTGCCGTAGTAGGTAACTTGTGCCATGTACTCTTCCTCCTATCTCAGCGAATATCGAACTTAATTTCTTCTGGCTTCTGCGCTGCATGCGGATGTTCTGCACCAACATAAACGCTGAGCTTGCGGAACATCTGAGCACCGAGACGATTCTTCGGAAGCATGCCCTTAACAGCATGTTCAAGAACGCGTGCCGGGAAGCGTTCGAGCATCTGACCAGCCGGCGTAAACGTCGTGCCGCCCTGATAGCCGGAATGGCGGAAGTAGGTCTTATCCGTCAGTTTTTTTCCTGTAAACTTAACTTTTTCCGCATTAATAACAATGACAAAATCACCCGTATCAACATGCGGTGTATACATCGGCTTATTTTTACCGCGAAGGATCTTGGCAATCTCTACTGCGAGACGGCCAACCGTCTGACCTTCAGCGTCTACAATATACCATTTGCGTTCGATATTGGATGCGTTCGCCATGAACGTCGTCTTCATGCGAGTTTCCCCCCTAGTATCTCTCAATCTCATATAATGATGATGCTTCTATGCGTGCCTCCGGGGCTAATGGAAACACAGGCCCGTAACATCACATAAAATTATTCTACTGAAAAGCCAGCACTAAGTCAAGAAAAAGTTTTTCTTATACACCTATTAACACTTTAACCTTTACGATATCTTTAAGCGCAGACTCTAATATGCAGTCTTTTCCCCCTACCTTGCATTCGCCCTCTTCCTTTGATAGAATCAGCACATAACGAGCTAGAAAAGGAGCCTTAGATGTTTTTTCTACTACAAAGATTTTTGTCACTTGCGTTGTTTCTCGCTATGCTCACCATTCCCCTGCACAGCTTTGCTTCACCGGAAATCACAGATATGCGGGCAACAGCAACGTATTGGACTTCGCGCACAAAGTCCGGCGATGCCGAGCTTTTGGATATTGCCGGACGCGAAGCACTAAACGCAAAGATTCGCTCAC
Organism: uncultured Mitsuokella sp.; assembly: GCA_916439735.1. Taxonomy (GTDB): domain Bacteria; phylum Bacillota; class Negativicutes; order Selenomonadales; family Selenomonadaceae; genus AWVT01. The sequence continues at coordinate 510,293 of CAKAIG010000002.1, read as the reverse complement.
GAGATGATACTTTAACAGTGCTCTCAGCCCTTCCTTCCACCATGACATCCAAGGATATTTTAAAAAGAATTGAGCGGCTGGAACGCATGAATGACTTAGATGCAAACGCACCCGCTCTCTATACACCGGATGCGCCGATCGACCAAGCCTATTACGATACCATACGGAGCAAGCGCAATCTCGATGCGCTTGCAGCAGCAGATACAATTTCTGTATGCTATGGCATAACCGTTCGCCGCACAAACCTTCGCTTACTTCCTGACAAGCGAGGGCTTTTACAGTGGTATGTCAGAGCTTCAGCGTCATTACGATGCACTTCAAGCGACGGCAATCGACCCTGCAGAACCCCTGGCCATCCTATGGGAAAGCTCAGACGGTACCTTCTACTTCGTTTCTTCCCGCACCTACGATGGATGGATTTCGGAAAACGACGTCGTCGAGGTTTCACGCGAAGAATGGCAGCGATATGAATCGCCAAAAGATTTCGCAGTCGTAACGAAAGACAAGCTGCAGATGACACCGGACGGAGAATCCCTGCTCTTCCAGATGGGAGCCAAGATACCCATTGCCCAGACATCACAGGGAAGTATGCTTGTCTTCCCACAAAAAGAGCACGGCATTTTAAAAGAAGTAACGCTCCCCTTTACAGAAGACACGTCACTTTATCACGGCTATCTTCCCATCACCAAGAATAATTTCATACGCCAAGCATTCTGCTTTCTCGGTGATGAATACGGCTGGGGTGGACAGGACAACAGTGTCGATTGCTCTGCCTTTACACAGGATATCTACCGATCGATGGGCATCGAAATTCCGCGCGATGCCGACCATCAGGCTATGGCTCTTCCCCGCTTCATTTCGCTTGATGCTTTAGGAGAAAATACAAGGCTATCCGATCTTTCTGCCATGCCTCCAGGCACGCTGCTTGCTAACGACACCCACGTTATGATGTACCTCGGACAGGATGACAGCAGCACGCCGATTCTCATTCAAGCCATGAGCAGTTACTTCACCTTCAATGGTGGACGTCAAAAGCATTATAATCGCCGTGTTGCCGTGACAACCGCACTATTTCCCAGCTATCGCGGAACTCCCTACATCATGAATGTCAAGGGACTTGGCTCTATCGGTACATTCGTCAACTGAATCTATTCAGATTATATATTCCCGTGTCTCGCCCGATACTCTCGGCGACCACACGGGAATTTCTTTGTTTTTTCCGAAAAAATCTCCACCTGGCTGCCAAGCAGGATAGCCGACGGAATGCATCGTTATGAGATTTTTTACATCGGTTTCACGGACAAAGACCTTAGCGCCGCGCTCCATCGAGGTCTCGAGCCTGCCGTCCACCGGGAAAAAAGCAATATCCGCCTGCATCCCTGCGATGCGCTTCATCTGCTTCTTAAAGGCATTTTCTGCAAGTTTTCTCGTCTCTCTGTCCTCACCTGTCCAGTCCCACCAGTTGAAATCACCAGCATGAAAGATGCTCTTGCCTGATCTCTTAAACCGTACGAGAAAACTTACGCCCGCATCGGTTGAATCGAAGGAGTTTACGAGAAGATCTTCATTCTCCCATTCTGCATATGTCTCCATATACACGGTCTTATCCTGTGGAAATTCTCTGACACGCTTTGTATGGCGAATGTCGTAGCCAAAGATATACGCCGTCGCTTCCTTGGCATAATCCAAGATATGTTTATCAAAATGATCGAAATGCGCATGGGAAGCAAAGATATAGAAATCCTTCATGCCTTCGCGAATTGCCTGATCGACGGCCGCCGAAGGGTCACGATAATCATCGAAAAGCAACAGCGTATCGTCGATGCGGAGCAGAAAGCCGCTGTTGATAAGATAAGTAACGGATACTTTCATAAACACCTCAAAAAAATTATCATTAAAGCAGAAGACGTATCTGCGGAAAGGATAAAATATTATTTCCCGTTCAGTTCTCTCTCTGAAAGCTGAGAATATCTGCCGGCCTCTCCTTTTGTCTGCGCGCTGCCCGGCTCGCTGAAGCCGCGCCCCATAACCTCATTTGCCGACATGACGATCATGAAGGCATGTGGGTCAACCGTATGTGTAATGAGCTTGATCTTGCTGAGCTGCGTGAGCTTGACAACGACAAAAACGACATTTCGCTCTTTGCCGGTAAAAGCCCCCTGTCCATGCAGGAACGTGACACCACGTCCAAATTCCATAATGCTCTTTGCAATAGCTTGTGCCTGATCTGAGACGATGAGTACAGCCTTTCGATGATTGAAACCAGCAACAACACGGTCGGTCACCGTTGCATTCACGAACATACAAATAAGCGTGAACATGGCAGGAGCAATGCCGAAGAGGAAGGCCGCGATACACATAATGATGCAGTTAAAAGCAAAGATAGCACCGCCCATACTGAGCGACCAATATTTCTTTACAATCGCGCCGATGACATCAAAGCCGCCCGTGCTGCCATTCATGCGAAAGACAATGCCGTAACCAATGCCATTGAAGACACCACCGAAAATCGCTGAAAGCATACTGTCAGAAAGGGGCGCATAGCCATTTAAAAATTTCAATAGATCGAGCGCAACAGAAAAGATCACTGTGCCGATGACAACGTCAATCGTATACTCACGCCCCATCGTTTTCCACGAGGCAATGAGAATAGGGATATTGTAAAGAAGGGTCTGCAGACCAATGGGCAGTCCCGTCAAATAATAGACGATGATAGCAATCCCCGTCGCGCCTCCTGTCAGAAGATGTGATGGCACGAGGAAAAGATTAATGCTCGCGCTTGCAATGAAGCATCCGAGTGTGATGCCTGCATAACGCATACATCTGTTTTCAATCATCTTTATTGAAAGCGCCATCAAAACAGCCCCCCAAGACGCACATCCTTTTCCTTTGGAAGAGACGACATGTCAATTTTTCCAGTCGCATGGTCTCCCGTCTCATCCTCGAGCACATCTTCATCTGCCGCCTTGTCGGCATCTTCCTCCGTCACCGGCAGAGAGGTCAGACGTATGCTGTCCAGGACGCGCGTTTCCGGATCGATATAAAGCACGAGCTTCGCCCGATCCCCTTCATCATACGTCAGAGAAGAGCGACGATAGACATACGCTGCTTTTTCCGTCAAGCTTTTCCATCACCGTCCTGCCAAAAGTCTTTTCAATCCAAAAAATTGTCGCGCCGCGGCGCACGCCGCGGATGGAAAAATTGTCATTCGAAACAGTAAAGTCCACCACTTTATGCGTGCGTTTTGAAACACCAACCTTGAGATGCTCATCAAAACTATAAACCTTAACAGGAGTACCCATGATGATTTTATCTGTATCATAAAGTGGCTTTGAAAATTTTTCAAGAAGCTCTTCTTCGCTCGCACCAAGTGCAACGCCGCGATAGGAAAAAAATCATCATCGGTCAAATGTCCACTTTTGTGCGCTGGCAGACAGTGGACAGAGCAGCGTCATCAGAAAGAGACAAGAAAGAAATAGGAAACACCGCCGCATCATGCAATCTCACCTTTTCAAAAGCAAAAATTACCATCAATAAAGACAGGAATTTTCGCTTCCCATCTGCTTTTTTTCCAACGATGGACAGGTCTGCGCTTCCGATCATGAAGTCCTCATGCACAAGAGAATCGTTAGCTCCATGCTGCAAGAGCTCCACACTGTCCCATGTCTTCACCGCCTTTAAGACAGGTCGGATACGCCTTTCCTAAAGCCAGATGACAAGCGGCATTTTCGTCAAAGAGCGTATTGTAAAACAAAATACCGCTCTTTGAAATCAGCGAATCATACGGAACGAGCGCCACCTCTCCGAGATATGACGCCCCTTCGTCCGTTTCCATAAGCCCCTTTAGAAATTCCTCGCCCTTTTCCGCATGATAATCGACAACTTTTCCTTCCTTGAAGGTCAGACGAAAGTTTTCGATAAGGTTACCGTTATAGTTCAGTGGTTTTGTTGCAACGACTGTACCATTCACACCGTCGCGCTTCGGCATACTATAAACTTCCTCCGTCGGCATATTCGCTGCAAACACTGTACCGCACGTCGATTTTTCTGCGCCGCCTGCCCAGATATGTCCCTTAGGAAGCTCGATTATAAGATCCGTGCCAAGACCATTGGTATAATGCAGGCTCACGAAAGCATTGTCATTCATGAACTTTGCCGCACGTTGAAGAAATGCAATATGCTTCTCCCAATTCTTCACAGCATCTCCGCCCTTTTCGATGCGAACGGTGCGGAAGATTTCATCATAGAGACTGTCAACAGCCGCCGTATCGGTAAGCTCTGGAAACACTTTTCTTGCCCAGCCAACCGTAGGAACGGAGACGACACACCATGTATTTTTATTCGACATAAGGCGCGCACGATAGGCAAAAAGAGCCGCACCCGCCGCCTGTTTGCTCGCCGTCATACGCTCGCTCTCAATTCCCTTAAAGATTTCGGGATCCGTCGCCGCAATCGAAACAAAGGCCGCGCCCTGCTCGGCATAGTCTTCGTAAAAGCATTTCCGCCACGCGGGAAATTCAGTGAAAATCTCGCTCTTTCCCTTTTCATAGCGAATTCTTGCCGCCAGTTCGTCATTCCAGCTCATGACGACATCATGAGCGCCTGCATCAAATGCCGCCGCTTCGATCATACGGGCAAAGGGGGCACATTCAATCGGCGTATTGATGACAAGGATTTGATCTTCCTGCAAATTGACACCGACTTTTACAATGAGCCTAGCATATTCTGTAAGAAAAAAATTTTCCGTTCTTCTGTCATTTTGTTCATCAAATTTTCTCCGTATCAAAAAGCAGCGTCACAGGTCCGTCGTTCTTCGATGTGACGAGCATATCTGCACCAAATTCTCCATGCGCCACCTGGTGACCGAGCTCCCTGAGCCTTTCCATAAACCTCTCATAAAGGGGGACAGCAAGCGAAGACGGCGCTGCATGAGAAAAACCAGGGCGCCGCTTCTTTAAATCTGCGTAGAGCGTGAACTGTGAGACAACGAGGAATGCTCCGCCGACTGCATCGATCGCAAGATTCATCTTTCCTGCTGCATCGGAAAAGACACGAACTCTTGCTATCTTTTCTGCCAGCCGATCTGCCGCAGCTTTATCATCGTCCGGACCGACACCCAAGAGGACAAGAAAAACCCTGTCCAATCTCGCCCACAACCTTTCCGTCTATCGAGACAGACGCTTCTTTTACACGCGTTACCACAGCCCGCATATTGTTTTCCTTTCCAGCGCCCGGCTTCCTACCTCAAGCAAAGACTACGAATCAATCGCCTCGCGCACGAAACGATCGATCGTGCTGAAATAACGCCTTGCATCCTTCTGGCTGCCAGCGCCGTGACGTGCCCCTTCGATGAGGAGGATTTCCTTCCTGCCCTGCTTTGCTTCATACAGCATATCTTCCATATAAGACGGTACGAGCGTATCCTTTGCTCCCGTGAATGAAGAGCATCGGAATCTTAGCCTTTCGAACCGCTTCGAGAGGTTCTGCATCCTTCAAGCTGAACCCCACTTTCTTCCTGCAGCGCCAATCGATGAGATTCATCGCAGGAAAGGAAGGAAGACCGAACGAATCTTCGACTTGGAGCGCTAACAGCTGATAGGCACTGGTATAGCCGCTGTCTTCCACACAGGCGACGACGTTCTTCGGCAAGTCATCTGCAGCAGATGCCATCATGACAGTGGCCGCTCCCATCGAGACGCCTGCAAGGACAATCTTTGCGCTGCCGTCCTCGCGGACGATGCGCTGTGCCCAACGGACAACATCATCGCCTTCGCGGTAGCCCATCGTGAGATATCGTCCCTCGCTGTCTCCGGAGGCACGAAGATCCGGCGTCAGCACGTTGTAACCGAGCGAAAGAAAATGTGTCGCAAGATACCACGAGTTCTCCTGCGTGCAGCCATAACCATGCGCTAAGATAACCCAGCGGTCGCTTGACACTTTTGAAAAAAAACGCGTCGCTGTAAGTTTTCAGTCCATCCCTTGAAGTAATTATCCAAGGCTCAGACGGAAAGTCCGGCCTTGAAAAAGTGCGTGCATCGGGAGGGATGAGAAGTGCATAGGCTTTCGGCGGCTCTTTTGGATTATCTGCCGTCCCCCGCTCCAGTCCAAAATGCACCATATAGTCGCCAACGAAACAACCTGCCCCGACAACAAGCACTGTCCCAAGGACAATGACCGTCAAGAGGCAGGATAAAAAGGCAAGGTAAGATTGTCCTCTTCATTTCATCTTTCAAAAATTTATAACATATTCATCTGTCGTTCATCTGTCAGCAAAGCATCTCAGACACGGATCATGGCGATTTCATCACAGTTTGGAAACTTCGGACATTCGATACAATCCTTCCAAACCTTATGCGGCAGCTCTTCCTTCGTAATCGTCTGAAAGCCGAGTGTCTGAAAGAAGCCCGGCTTGTAAGTCAATGTAAAGAATTTTTCAATGCCGAGTACTTCGCCTTCTTTTTATGAGGCGCTTCACAATTTCAGCACCGATGCCGCGGCGCGTCATCTTCTTTGAAACCGCCATCGCTCGGACTTCGCCCATCCTGTCCCAGATGACATGAAGCCCGCCTACGCCGACGACTTTCGCCCGCATCCGTTTCAGCGACGATCATATCGCGCAGCGTCTCATACAGCGTATTTCGCGAACGCGCGAGCATGACACCATCGCTTGCATAATCGTCGACCAAATCGAATATCGCTTCGACATCTTTGAATGTCGCTTTTCTGTAATGCATCGTTCTTCTACCAACTTCTTCCATAAGCTGTGTCACAGACTCCAGCATTTCGCATCATCCCTGTGCCACCTCAGCACTTGGGCATACCTCTCGCAAAGGGCAGATGGGACAGTCGGGCTTTCGTGCTTTGCAGACCCGCCGACCATGCCATATCAGCCAGTGATGCGCATCCGACCACTTTTCCTTTGGAATCGCCTGCATCAGTCCTTTTTCCACGGCCAGCGGTGTCGATCCCTTTGCCAATGCCAAACGATTTGCGACACGAAAGACATGGGTATCCACTGCAATGGCGGGGATATGAAAGGCAATGCTTCGGACGACATTCGCTGTCTTGCGCCCAACGCCCGGCAGCTTCTCTAAGTCTTCCATTGACTCCGGTACCTCACCTTTATGCTCATCGATAAGCATCTTGCAGGTGGCAAGGATATTCTTCGCCTTATTTCGAAAGAGACCGCAGTCGCGAATTTCATCCTCGAGATTTTTTAATCCGAGTGAAAGAATGGCTGCTGGCGTATTTGCCTTTTGAAAAAGACGCCCCGTTGTCACATTGACACGCTTATCCGTACACTGCGCAGAAAGAATGACAGCAATCAAGAGTTCAAAAGGACTGTTAAAGACGAGCGCAGGCTTTGTTCCACGATATGTCTCCTCGAGGATGTGAATCTGCTGCTCTTTGAGTTTCTTTGTTACTCGCATGGCATCATCTTCCGTCCATCAATTTGTCAAACTGCGCACCGGCGCTGGAATGCGGCCGCCGCGCGCAATGAAGGCCTCTGAGCTGAATTTGCTGCGGACGGGAACGATCGGACAGTAGCCGAGGAGTCCGCCAAACTCTACCATGTCGCCGACTTTCTTACCCGGAACAGGAATGACGCGTACGGCTGTCGTCTTATTGTTGATCATACCAATGGCTGCTTCGTCTGCGATGATACCGGAAATTGTCGCTGCCGAAGTATCTCCCTCGATCGCAATCATGTCGAGCCCGACAGAGCAGACACAGGTCATAGCTTCGAGCTTTTCAAGTGAAAGACTGCCCTTTGTCACCGCATGGATCATGCCCTCATCTTCACTGACCGGAATAAAGGCGCCGGAGAGTCCGCCGACATGCGACGACGCCATAAGTCCGCCCTTCTTTACCGCATCGTTTAAGAGCGCCAGTGCTGCCGTCGTGCCCGGTGCGCCGCAACTTTCAATTCCCATTTCCTCGATGATACGTGCCACACTGTCACCGACTGCCGGCGTCGGTGCAAGCGAGAGATCGATGATACCAAACGGCACGCCAAGACGCTTCGATGCCTCACGCGCGACGAGCTGACCGACACGCGTGATCTTAAACGCTGTCTTCTTGATGGTCTCTGCAATCTCTGTAAAGTCCGCGCCTTTCTTGTCTTCCAGTGCATGCTTTGACGACGCCTGGTCCGGAAACGCCAACGCTCACGACCTTGTCCGCCTCGCTGACGCCGTGAAAAAGCCCCTGCCATAAAGGGATTGTCCCCCGGTGCGTTGCAGAAGATAACGAGCTTAGCACAGCCTAGCGCTTCTTTATCGCGCGTGAGCTCTGCCGTGCGCTTGATAACTTCGCCCATCTCACGAACACAGTCCATGTTAATCCCCGTCTTCGTCGAGCCGAGATTAACCGACGAGCATACGAGATCCGTCGCTGCCAGAGCCTGCGGAATCGAATTGATAAGTACACGGTCGCCATTGGTAAAGCCCTTTTCCACCAGTGCCGAAAAGCCGCCGATAAAATTGACTCCAATTTCCTTTGCCGCGCGATCCATAGCTTCTGCCACTGGCACATAGGAATCGGTTCGGCAAGCATCCGCCGCAATGGCAATCGGTGTAACTGCAACGCGCTTATGAATGATAGGAATGCCATATTCTGATTCGATGTCCTCGCCTGTCTTCACGAGGAATTCTGCCGCGTGCGTAATCTTTTCATAGACATTGTCGCAGAATTTATCAATATTCGGATGGGCACAGTCGCGCAGAGAGATGCCCATCGTGATGGTACGCACGTCGAGCTTGTTCTCCGTAATCATCCGGTTAGTTTCCATTATTTCATCTAAGGTTATCAAGGGAGCCCTCCTATCGCTAAACCCCTTCAAAGTCGGTGTGTATCGCCAATCAGATTTTATGCATGGCATTAAAGATATCGGCATGCTGTGCCTTAATATCGACGCTTATCTCCTGCCCTTTTTCCTTCAGCGTCTTTTGCAGTTCGACGAGTTTCACCGTAGATTCTGAAATTTCAGCGATGAGAACCATGTTAAAGAAACCATCCATGATATTCTGGTTGATGCTGAGTATATTGACATTATTTTCCGAAAGGATCTGGCTGACCGTCGCGATAATGCCCACGCGGTCCTTTCCTACAACGGTGATAACAAGTTTCATGCTCGCATTCTCCTCATTTAAATCTTTTATATTTTTATTTACGGCTCTTCAACCCTTTTGCAATTATAACAAGGCACGATGAAAAAACCAATAGGCGCTAAAAAATAAATGTGCACAAAACTACGACTTTTCTTTTTATACTTTCCGTTTCTGCTATTTGCAATTCCAAAAGAATATGCCATAATAAGCAGGGATAAAAACCTTACAAAACAATGTACAGAAAGTAGGAACAAGCATGGAATTAGGTTTTTTTGACGGCGAATTTATCTCGCTGAACGAAAGGCGCGTCGAGCTTGAGGATCGAGGCTATCAATTCGGTGACGGTATTTACGAAGCAACGCACATATATAACGGCAAGTGTTTTGCACTAGAGCGGCATCTCGCGCGATGCCGCCGCTCGCTCCGTGAGCTGCGCATCCCTGTCACCTACATGGATGAGGAACTGACGGCAATCCACAACGACATCATTGAAAAGAGCGGCATCAAGGACGGCAGTATCTACTTCCAAATTACGCGCGGCATCGCAAAGCGCACACATTACTTTCCCGACAAGGTCGTCCCGCTCCTCTCGATGACGATTCGCGAGGGAAAGCCCAACGCAAAGAACCAGAAGGAAGGCATACGCTGTATGTTCTTTGAAGACATCCGCTGGCTTCGCTGCGACATTAAGACAATAAATCTGCTCGGCAATGTTCTCGCCAAGCAAGCGGGGCATGAAAAAGGATCTCCAGGGAACCATTCAGTACCGCAAGGACACAAACCTCGTCACGGAAGGTTCTTCCAGTAACTTCTTTATTGTAAAAGACGGCGTCATCTGGACGCATCCTATCAGCAACCTCATTCTAAAGGGTGTTACGCGCTCTATTCTCGTTGAAGAAATCATTCCAAAGCTTGGCTATACCATCGTTGAAAAAGCCTTCTCGCCGGAATTTGCGCTGACAGCAGACGAAGCCTTTGCCACGAGCACGAGCCTGGAAGTTACACCGGTCATCGAGATCGACGGCAAAAAGATTGGTGATGGCAAACCAGGTCCTGTCGCAGCAAGTCTTCTCGACGCCTACCATGAACTCGTACAAAAAGAATGCTATTGAAATATAAGAAAAATCTATGATTCATATTTATTATAATTTGAGAAAAGTATCACATTTGTCATTGACAAAGACGACTTTGATACCTATACTGTAGGGTATGGTATAAATCGCAGATATGGAACGATAAGCAGTCTGATGTTTTATGTAATATACAAAGGGCATCAATTCCGTTTCTGCCATCGTTTCTTTCTGGGGTTTGTAAGCATGTTCTAGAGTTATGCTTATAGAACGATTAGTTAAGGAGAGTGTATTTTAATGGCTAAAAATCCGGTTAAAATTATGGAGACTGTCCTTCGTGATGGTCATCAGTCTCTTTGTGCAACGCGCATGCGCCTCGAGTACATGATGCCGCAGCTCGAAAATCTCGACAGCGTCGGCTACAAGGCAATCGAGGCATGGGGCGGCGCAACGTACGATACCTGCCTCCGCTTCCTCGACGAAGATCCTTGGGAGCGCCTTGACACCCTCAAGAAGCACCTCAAGACACCGATTCAGATGCTTCTCCGCGGCCAGAATCTCCTTGGCTACAACCACTATTCCAACGATGTTGTTGAGCGCTTCGTTCGCATGGCATCGAAGCATGGCATCGGCGTCTTCCGCATCTTCGATGCTCTGAACGACGTCCGTAACCTCAAGGTTGCTATCAAAGCTGCACTCGAGTGCCCGGAGAAGCCGGAAGTTCAGGGCTGCCTCGTCTACACGCTCAGCCCGGTTCATACGAATGAGATGTTCGTCGACCTTGCAAAGCAGCTGCAGGAAATGGGCTGCCATTCCATCTGCATCAAGGATATGTCCGGTCTTCTCAGCCCGTACAACGCAACGGATCTCGTCACGAAGCTCAAGAAAGCTCTCGATATCCCTGTCGAACTTCATACGCACTGCACATCCGGCTTCGGCCATGCAACGTATCTGAAGGCAGTTGAAGCAGGCGTTGACATCATCGACTGCGCACTTGCTCCATTCTCTTCTGATACATCCCAGCCCTGCACCGAAACGATGATTCGTATGCTCCAGGGCACGGATCGCGATACGGGCATCGACGTTCAGCAGCTCACGCCGATTTCGAAGTACTTTCTCGGCATCAAGCAGAAGCTCATCGAGGAATTCAACCTCAAGGGCTACTTCGATATCAACCCGAACGTCATCGACTTCCAAATCCCGGGCGGTATGCTCTCCAACCTTGCAAACCAGCTCAAGGAAGCAGGCGCAGAAGACAAGTATCAGGATCTTCTCGACGAGATGCCGCGTGTCCGCAAAGATGTCGGCTATCCGCCGCTCGTCACGCCGTCCTCTCAGATCGTCGGCACAATGGCCACGATGAATGTCCTGACAGGCGAGCGCTACAAAGTCGTTCCGAACGAATTCAAAGACCTGGCACGCGGCAAATTCGGCAAGACGCCGGTTCCTGTTGACAAGGAATTCCTCACGAAGACGCTTGGTATTCCTGAAAGTGAAATCATCGACGACTGCGCAGTTGAAGACGCAAAGGCAGAAACATTCAATGCCTTCAAGAAGGAACTCGTCGGCAAAGGTTATCTCAACCCGACGGACGAAGACGTTCTCTCCTATGCTCTCTTCCCGATGGTTGCCGAAGAGTTCTTCAAGAAGCATTACAACCAGATCACAGCTTACAAGCGCTAATTAGCGAAAGTCGCTCTTCAAAAAAAGACTCGGTTCAAATGAATCGAGTCTTTTTTTGCTGATGAATTTTCTCTCTTATCCTTCCCCAGCACTTGACGCTAATAGATAAAAACCATTATAATTAGTATATGGTTTAATTATAGTTAAATTAGGAGGTATTTATGGAAGTAGTCAATGATCTTGTCAATCAGATCAATACCGTTCTCTGGTCCTATGTACTTATCATCGTACTCATTGGATGCGGCGTCTGGTTTACGCTTCGGACGAAATTCGTTCAGCTCCGCATGCTTCCGGAGATGATTCGTCTGCTTCACGAAGGCGTCGGTACAAAGACAGAGGGCGAAAGCATCAGTTCTTTCCAAGCTTTTTGCATCAGCACGGCTTCACGCGTCGGCGTCGGCAACATTGCAGGCGTTGCCATCGCAATCGTTACTGGCGGTCCAGGTGCAGTCTTTTGGATGTGGGTCATCGCCTTTATCGGCGCTGCGACGGGATTTGTCGAAAGCACACTGGCACAGATTTACAAACTTCCGCGCGGCAAAGGTAAGTTCCATGGCGGCCCTGCCTACTACATCCAAAATGCCCTTGGAAATCCTCGGCTTGCACGTTTCTTTGCCCTCCTCATCTCGATTACCTTTGGTCTCATCTATAACTCCGTTCAGGCAAATACCATCACGCTCTCCGTTGAAAAGTGCTTTTGGCGTACCGCCTATTGCAACGACTGTCGTCCTTTGTATTTTAACAGCAGTCGTCATCTTCGGCGGTATGAAGCGCATTGCACAGGTCACAGAATACCTCGTCCCCATCATGGCGATGATCTACATCATCACGGCTATCATCGTCATCATCTATAACATCGATCATGTGCCTGCCATGTTCGCACTCATTTTCCACGATGCTTTTGAACCGCAGGCAGCTGTCGGCGGCGGTATCGGGACAGCGATTATCACTGGCGTTAAGCGCGGTCTCTTTTCAAACGAGGCAGGTGAAGGATCCGTTCCAAATGCTGCAGCAACAGCGAATGTTTCCCACCCTGTCAAACAGGGGCTTGTGCAGTCTTTCGGCGTTTACGTCGATACTTGGCTCGTCTGCTCGGCAACGGCATTCATCATCCTTCTGCCGGCTCAGTACACCATCGGCGGTAACCTCACCGGTATTGCGCTTGCACAGGCATCTCTTGGCAGTATCTTCGGTATCTACGCACCGATGCTCCTCTCCTGCATGGTCGTCCTCTTCGCTTTCAGTTCCGTCGTCGGTAATTACTACTACGGCGAAATCAACATTTCTTTCTACGAAGGAAACACAAAGAAACGCCTTGTCATCTATCGTCTCTTTGTCGTTCTCCTCGTCCTCTTCGGCTGCCTGGCAGAACTTTCTCTCGTTTGGAATCTCGCTGACCTCTTCATGGGGCTTCTATGCCTGACAAATCTCTACGCTGTTATCCGTCTTTCAAAATATGCCTATATGGCGCTCAAGGGATATACGAGTCAAAAGAAACACAATATCCAAGAGCCAACCTTCGACCCTAAGGACCTCGGCGATGAAAAGGGTGTCCATGCCTGGGGTGTCGATCGATAAAGAAAACAATAGCGATGCACCATTTTTAAATTGTCAATAAAAACGGCGGTATGGTCTAATAATTCCATACCGCTGTTTTTATTTATGCCATTACTTTATATTCTTCTGTTCATCCTATTCTTCTGGATAGAGGTCATTGTATTTTTTCTGTGTCTCCATGACCTGTTTGACATATCTTTTTGTTTCGGGAAACGGAATTGCATCGACATCGTGAAAATCCATATCCCAACCTCGTTTCTCTATCCAATCCCGTACATTACCGCGTCCCGCATTATATGCTGCTAAGACGAGAACGGGATTGCCATGAAACTCTTGCTCCAGGGAGTGCAGATACCAAACACCGTAATGGATGTTTCGCTCCGGCTCTGTCAGCTTGTCTTCACTGTATGCCTTGTCTTCGAGCTGTTCGGCAATCCACGCGCCGGTTGACGGCATGATCTGCATGAGACCAAGTGCACCGCGATGCGAGCACGCATTATCGCGAAAGCTGCTTTCCGTCTTGATAACAGCTGCGACCATCGTGCTGTCGACATGATAATATGCCGCATAGCGCTCGACGATTTTCCGGTAGGGAAAGGGATACATATAGTCGCGTTCCACTGGTGAAAACTGAAAGGCAAGATAGGTCACGAGAACGAGAAAGCAGACGAGACTCGCTGAGACAAGCAACTTATATCGCTTCGAATGCCGCCTGGCACGGCGGCGGCGTCTGCGCCTGCTGTAGAGCACGTAATTGAAAAAATCATCCATCTACGCGTTCTCTCCAAAGGGCATCCACCTGCGCATAGGTGCCTTCAATATGTTTTGAATTGTCGATGACGACATCGGCAAGACGGCACTTTTCTTCCAGCGGCATTTGAGCGCGAATTCTTTCCAGCGCCTCTTGTTTTGTAAAACCATTCCGTTTCATCAATCGTGCAAGCTGGATTTTTTCTTTCACCATCACGACCCAATTCTCATCGGCAAGATCCTGCCAACCGACTTCGAAGAGCAGCGGAATATCAAGAATGACCGCTTTTTGTGCCACACGCGCGCGCTACGTCGATCGCATCGATGATTTTTCCTTCGAATCATCGGATGTACCATAGCATCCATCCACGCGCGCTCTGCAGGGTTCTGGAAGACAATCGCACCGATTGCCCTGCGGTCAAGCTCTCCATCGGGCGCAAGGATGTCATTGCCAAAATGGTCAATGTAAAGTTCGTAAATAGCACCGCCGGGGGCAGAAAGTGCATGTGCGATGGCATCGGCATCAATGATGTGTGCGCCGAGCTCGCGCAGATGATATGAAACAGTGCTCTTTCCGCAGGCAATGCCGCCGGCAAGTCCGATAATCTTCATTCCGATCACTTTGCCTCCGCTCAATTCTTGCCGCTGTTGATATCAACAACCAGCGGCACACTTAAGTCGACCACGTGCTCCATGGCTTCTTTTAAAATAGCTTCGACCTCTGCCCGCTCCTCATTCGTAATTTCAAGCACGAGCTCATCGTGAACCTGCAAGAGGACTCTGCTTTTCAAACCAGCTGCCTTCAGAGCGCTTTCTGTACGGATCATCGCAAGTTTAATGATATCTGCTGCTGTCCCCTGAATCGGGGTGTTCATTGCCATGCGCTCAGCGAGGCTTCTCTGCGTGAAATTTCGGCTTGAAATCGCAGGAAGATAGCGACGGCGGCCGAACATCGTCGTCACATAGCCTCTCTTATGTGCACTCTCTACCATAGCATCCATAAAAGCGCGAATGCCAGGATAACGCTCAAAATACGTTGCTATATACGCCCCTGCTTCCCTGCGCGAAATGCCGAGATTCTTCCCCAACCCGAAATCGCTGATGCCGTAGACAATGCCGAAATTAACTGCTTTTGCCCGTCTTCGAAGCTCAGAGGTAACTTCCTCCAGCGGAACATCAAAGACCTCCGATGCCGTGCGCGCATGGATATCCTGTACCTTTTGAAAGGCGTCGATAAAATTCTCATCGCCCGACATATGCGCCAACACGCGAAGTTCTATCTGCGAATAATCGGCAGATAGAATGGCATCATATCCCTCACCCGGTTCAAAGAGCCCGCGAATCGTCCGCCCTTCCTCCGTGCGGACAGGAATGTTCTGCAAGTTCGGATCAGAACTTGAGAGGCGTCCTGTCGCCGTTACCGTCTGGTTAAAGGTCGTATGAACACGTCCGGATTCTTCATCGATAAGGAAGCTGATGCCGTCGAGATACGTCGACTTCAGCTTCGTCCACATGCGATAGGAAAGAATTTTATCGACAATCGAATGATGAGAGCGAAGTTTTTCAAGCACTTCCGCATTCGTCGAATAGCCTGTCTTCGTCTTTTTGACCGGCGGAAGCCCTAGTTCATCGAAAAGAACCGCACCGATCTGTTTTGTTGAGTTGATATTGAATTCGTGCCCTGCCAAGGCGTAAATTTCATCTTGCAGTGCAGAAATCTTCCCGCAGACTTCGACTGATTTTTCCTCAAGGGATTTGCGGTTGACATAAACCCCATTCTGCTCCATATCGGAAAGTACGGGAATCAACGGTCGTTCGATTGTCTCATAAAGATTTGCAAGCTCCTCTTTATCCAATGCTGCTTGATAAATGGGCAACAGTTTTGCAAGAATCTTTGCCTGCCATACGGCAAATTCTTTTTCACTCACCGATTCCGGCACATTATCCGCTGGCAGGAAGCGATGAACAATATCCGCCATTTCGTAATGTGCATCCTCCGGATGCAGAAGATAGGTGCAAAGCTTTGCATCATAGAGCTTCCCCTTGAAATCTACGCTGGTATGGCAAAAGAGCTTTGCGTCAAGTACAATGACAGTCTTAACCCTTTCAAGTGCTGCAAGCGCCTCGGCAAACGCCGCATTCTCACGGGAAAGAAAGCGGGTCGTACCATCTTCAGACGTTATCGCAAGGCCTTCCAGGCGTTCAAAAGGAGCTTTGCCCGAAAAAGTCGCTCCGAGTGCCACTGCCTCCTTAAGCTTTACAAGATTGCCTTTTTCAAAATCCGTATACGAGAGGTCGATAGTACTGACAGAATCTGCATCTCTCCCTTTTGTCTCCACCGAAAAAAGAGAGGCAAAGCTCTGCCATGGACGATTGAGTTCGTAACTTTTGCAAAAGAACTGCATCTTATCCACATGCGGCTTTACGATGAAATCTTCTTCTTGAAAAGAAAAACCCGGAACAGCCAGATCGATGGTCGCAAGCTCCTTGGAAAGAAGCGCGATATCGCGTTCAGCGATAAGGCTCTCCCGCAGCTTCTTGCCAGAGACTTCACCGGCATGCTCTAAGACCACTTCAAGCGTACCATAAGCATGCAAGAGCTTCAGCGCCGTTTTAGGACCAACGCCGCGAATGCCTGGTATATTATCCGAGGTGTCGCCCATAAGCCCCTTGAGATCAATCAGGCGAATCGGTTCCATGCCATATTCTGCCTGAAAAACATCTTCATCATACTCTGCAAGCTCTGTAATGCCCTTCATCGTCAAGAAGACACGAAGATTCGGACGAATGAGCTGCAAAGCATCGCGGTCACCTGTGATGACAATGACATCACACCCCTGTTCAGCTGCCTGCGTTGCAAGTGTGCCGATAATATCATCCGCTTCGTAATTATCACATTCTAAAAACGGAATGCCGAAGCATTCCGTATATTCTCGCAGGAGAGGAATTTGAAAAAGCAGATCTTCCGGTGTCTTGTCACGCGTGCCCTTGTAGGCGGCATAACGCTTTGTCCGAAAGGTCGTTCGGCTCTTGTCAAAGGCGAGAGCCATGAGGTCAGGATTCAAATCCTCGACGATCTTCGTCAGCATATTCGAGAAACCAAAGACGGCATTGGTCGGACGGCCTTTGGCATCGGTCAGTGAGCGAATGGCATAAAACGCTCGAAAGAACAGACTGCTGCCGTCAAGAATTATGAAACGTTTCGCCACGAAATTCCTCTCCCCTTCTCTTATGGGATAAACTCACATCCGTTAAAGGCAAGAAACAGCGCCCTCAACGTATACAGGCTTACTTTGCAGCTTCTTTTTTCTGCGGAGCCGAAGCGTCTTTATTTGGCGTCGCTGCCGCTTTTTCATCTTTTGCTGCGACTGTGTGATACTGTGCTGTCGTATTGTTGACAACGGGAGCTACGGGCTTTGCCGGTGCTTGATCAAGGTTCGTATGCTCAACAACCTTGCCATCCTGCACGATCTGAATCACATCTGACGGTGCGCTGCTAACGGGAGCCGTGCTTTCATTTGAAGTGATGGAACCAGCAATGTGGAAGAGGGTCTCTGCATCATCGGCATTGCAGTAAAGGACACCCTTCATATCATAGCCAACCGCCTGTCCATAGGTGCTTGTAAGAACTTTTTCTTTCGGCTTCCACCCAAGGGAAATCTGCTTCGCCTTGGCAAGCTCAGCTGCAGGGAGATATGTGATATTATTTTGAACCACTGCCGGCGCATTCAGCTTCTTACCGTCAACATAGAGCGGATAGACTTTTGCGACATACGTCGGCTGTCCGTCAGAAGCGGCAATTTTCTTTTCAATATCCGAGATAGGGACGAAATTATCAACGCCATAACCTGCCAGCCAGCGCTCGACGTCCTTGACCTCCAGTTTCTGCCAGCCGTAGCCATCCGGGTAGATATAGTATGCAACCGTATCGTCCGGCGTCTTCTCGACGACAACGCGGTTATAGGTAATTTCAACAGGGGTTCCAACTTCAACAAGGTCGAAGAGAGCCTCGACATCCTGCTCATTCATGCGAATGCAGCCGTTTGAAGCATAGTGACCAATGGAGCTTGGGTTGTTTGTTCCATGGATGCCGTAATTCCCCTGAATCTGCATCCAGCGAAGACCGAGCGGATTCGAGGAACCTGCCGGAATCACCACTCCTTGATTGGAAGGGTCTGTCCACGTCGGATTGACCACCTTTGTAAGGATTTTATAGTAGCCTGTCGGCGTCGGTGTCGACGGCTTTCCCAGAGCCACCGGATAGAGACGGAACTTCTGATTGTTGCGGATCAGTGCCAAGGAACGAGCCGCAAGATTGATGGAGATCTTTTGACCTTCTGCGACTTTCTCCGCTGCAGGAGCCTCTGCCGCTTTCTCCGTTGATGTCACAGCTGCAGCGCTTTTTGCATCTGCTGCGGCCTTAGAAGAATCTGCTGCTTCTTCTGCCGAGACATTGCCCGCCATGCCGACGAGCATGGCAGCACCAACGAATCCCGCACAAAACTTTCCCAAGATATTCATACGATACCACACATCCTTTAAATGATTGAGTAATGAGAAAATTGACACTTCCCACGGATAAAACCAAGAGATTCTTAGGGCAACAAATACTGTATCATCGCCTAAGAGCAGATGACACGATATTTTCCCAAGACGGTATAGGTGCATTCCTTGAATGCACCTCATGTTACATGGTAGCATTGATACCAAATTTTTGCAATAGGGAAAAATCCAACGCTCTCCGTACATTGCGAGCAAATCAGTCAAACTTTGAAGAAAATCTGATGCTCATAAAAGTATTCAAAAATAGGAAGCCAGAGAACACACCAAATAAGGGCATAACAGAAGGAAAAGAATGCCGGAGCAAGCACCTGAGAAAGCCCCGTATCCCAGAGATATGTTGCAAGAGAGACGCCCTTCACAGGGAAATTAAGGTAAAGCGGCAAGAGGATACCCATGGCAAAATAGGCAAAGATAGCATTTCGTCCAAAGGTCATCGGAAAATGGAAGACGGCTCTTGAAAACGATGGTGCAACGCAATACAGGACATGCAGACATGCTGTAACCAGGAAGAAGACGCCTGCTGTAAGGAGTGTATAGGGCGCTGTCCAAAGTGGTCTGCTGACAGGGTCAAGAAAACTCCAAACAAAACCGAGAATGAACAGCCCGATGCCATACGTCACTTGAGAAGGCACTGTCTCCAAGTTGCGCACCATGAGGAGCTGTCCGGAAAGAATGCCGAAGAGCACGGTCGCAATCGAAGAAATCACACCGTAAAGGCCCTCAGGATCCGGAAGAACACTCATGTAGGAATGTCCCGCACTGATGACAGCGCCGTCGACTGCTTGATAGATGCCAGTCGCGAGGTCGTACGGCGTATCAGGCGCATAGATATGCGCCCCCGCAGACGAGCCTGCAAGAAGGGCGATGGCTAAAAGACAGAGTATCTGATTCGAGCGAAAGAAACAATAGAGAATCATACCGCCCGCATAGGCAAGTGCAATGCGCTGTAAAACGCCGAAAAAGCGCAGATGCCGCACGAGATCCGAAAAAAAGAAAGCTGCTGCGGCTCTGCGGGAAAAAGATGCTGGTATAAGAGCGGAATCACATTATAGACAATGCCGAGCAAAAAGAGAACTGCCGCTCGCTTCAAGATTTCTAACACGCAATCGTGAAACCACATCTCTGCCCGCTTGTCAAGCCACACGGCTCCTGATATGCCGACGGCAAAGAGGAAGGCCGGAAAGACGAGGTCGGCAAAGGAAAGCCCATAGGGAACGGCAGGAAGCATAAATGCCGGTGCGAGATCCGGCCTCGGCACAGCATTAACAAAAATCATACAGAGAACGGCGAGCCCTCGAAAGACATCAAGAGCCTCGATTCGTCCCATAGCCTCACCAACGCGCACGCTTTCATCTCCTCAAGATACAAATTTTTCGCTGCTCAGACTCTGATCACATATGAAAAAAATTCATGCACTTGACAGTCAAGGTCTTGGCATCACTATCTTTATAACGCAAAAGGTATTCTAAGGTATATACATAAAAAAAAGATGAAATGGGGATATAGCGGCGTCCCTTCTCAAAATCGCCCCATTTCCTTAGTTTTTCCTGTAATTGACGAAGGTCTTCCCTTGTCGCACCGTACTTTTTCATCACACGGCGAAGTTTCCAATCCGAAAGGCAGTGCCTGTAAATCGCATCGAGAATCTCTTCGCACTTTGCTGGATCATCTTTTTCGACAATCAGTCGATTTGTCAGCGCAGAGCGGCGCAGCGAGTGCCGCATCTCAAGAAAAAAGACAGCGATAAGCAAGAGGAGCAAGAATAGCAAAAGAAAGCTTTTCATAGCCGTCCCACCGCCGCGGCATAAATGGAGAACTCCTGTACGCCGTCAACGCCCAAGGCATCATTCAGCGCCTCGTCACTGAATGCACCGATTGCCGACACCCCGAGCTTCATCGCCTGTGCTGTAAGATAAAGATTCTGGCAGACATGACCGACATCGATAAAAAAACATAGCGAAGCGCGCGCGCACCAAACATGAACGCAGAACGCTCCGCTATGCTCGTCCAAAGAAAGACCACCGCGCTGCCTTCCAGAAGGCTTCTCTGCGGAAACGAGCCGATGACTTTCTCTCGCGCACACTCGATGTCTTTTACAAAGAGAAGCGCGTGTGCAAAGGCGAGGAAGCGATAGAGTCCAGGTTTTATCCCTCGACATTTTGAATGAGCAGATACGTTTCAAAGCTGTGCCGCCCACCTGCAGACGGCACATTTCGGATGCTCCTTCCGCCCGGCAGCGCCATCTTGACGCCCTGCGTGCACCATAGGAGTGCTGAAAGCTCCTTTTTGTGTCACAGGCTCCTCACCGTAGACTCGCACGCTTGTCCGCAGCTCCACTGTCTCGAGAAAATTCACCGCAAGGTCTGGCAGCATATCGGGTTCCGGCAAGCGGATGACCGTCGCTTCCTCAGGTACTGATTTTTCCATCGGCGGCGGAAGTTCGCCCCGCGATGCCGGCGCACTGAGGGAAGATAACAGCGAAGTTTCTGAAAGGAACGCCTTTACTTCACCTTCAAACTCCGATACAGTGATTTCCGTCCGTTTCTCTGTCATGTTTTCCTCACATATCCGGGCGGATACCAGTCTTTCCCGTAAATTTATGATAGCTTCCGCCCTTGCGGCGGCTCATCAATTCACGGAAAAGTTCATCCGGCGTAATACCGTGGAACGCGAGCAGAACAAGGCAGTGATACCAGAGATCGCCCATCTCATAGAGGATCTCTTCCTTGACATTGTTCTTGGATGCAAGGATCGTCTCGACCGCCTCTTCACCGACTTTTTTAAGAATCTTATCCTGCCCTTTGTCGAAAAGATAGTTCGTATACGAACCTTCGATTGGATTTAGACGGCGATCTTCGATGACTTTGTAAAGATCGTTCAAAATTTCTGCGAGCACATAGCCCTTTTCTTCCGAGATAACCGCAACGCCCTTTTCCTCTTCGCCCGCAAGCTTACGGCCGGAAAAGCAAGTATAGCTGCCCGTATGGCAGGCAACCCCTGTTTGATGAACGCGCACGAGGAGCGTATCGCCGTCGCAGTCGTAAGAGATTTCCTTCACCTTCTGGACATTGCCGCTCTCCTCGCCCTTTTTCCACAGCTTTTGACGGCTGCGGCTGTAAAACCAAGTATAGCCCGTCGCAAGCGTCTTCTTCAACGATTCTTCGTTCATGTAAGCGAGCATCAGTACCTGACCATTCTCCTCTTGGACAACGGCAGGCACAAGACCTTTTTCATCATATGTTACGACAGACAGATCCACTTTTGCTTCCATCAGAAACGAACCTCCACTCCACGTGATTTTAGATATTCCTTTACCTCACGTATGGTAAACGTGCCATAATGAAAGACGGATGCTGCAAGGACTGCATCTGCCTTTCCTTCCGTCAGCACATCATAAAAATGCGCGAGCTTACCTGCGCCGCCCGATGCAATGACAGGAACGCCCACTGCTTCTGAGACTGCACGCGTGAGCGCGATATCATAGCCATCCTTTGTACCGTCTGCATCCATGCTCGTGAGAAGGATCTCTCCAGCACCCAGACCGACCGCCTTCTTCACCCATGCGATGCAGTCCAGTCCCGTCGGTGTACGCCCGCCGTTGACGTAAACTTCCCAGCTCTCGCCGATACGTTTGGCATCGACAGCGAGAACCATGCACTGGCTGCCGAACTTTTCTGCGCCCTGGCGAATGATTTCCGGATTCTTAACCGCGGCAGTGTTCAATGATACTTTATCTGCGCCAGCCTTCAGCATCTTTTGCATATCATCCGCCATGCGAATGCCGCCGCCAATGGTAAACGGGATGAATACCTTAGACGCACAGTCGCGCGCAACCTGTACGATAGTATCTCGATTATCGCTTGACGCTGTTATATCCAGGAAAATAAGCTCATCTGCCCGCTCCTCATCGTAGCGAGCCGCAAGCTCAACCGGGTCACCCGCATCGCGAAGGCTGACAAAATTCGTACCCTTGACGACGCGGCCGTCCTTGACATCAAGACACGGTATGATGCGCTTCGTATACATCTTATTTTAATCCTCCCCACGCGAGATTGCAAGAGCCGCCGCAAGATCCAATGTGCCCATATAGATGGATTTGCCGACGATAACGCCCTCGATGCCCTCTCTTTCATGCGGCAGCAGTGCGCGAATATCTGCCTCGCTTCTTACGCCGCCCGACGCCACGATTTTTACACCGCTCTCTTTTGCGAGCTAGCCGTAGCCTCAACATTGACCCCTTCCAGCGTGCCATCACGCGAAATATCCGTGTAAATGATGGTTTTAACGCCCACCGCTTTCATCTTCTTCGCAAGCTCTGTCACCTTGACATCACTTGAGACGCCCCAGCCATCGACTGCAACCATGCCATCCTTCGCGTCGATGCCAACGACGATGCGTTCGCCGTACTTCGCGCAGGCTTCTTTCACAAGCGCAGGATTCTTGACAGCAACGGAGCCAAGAATGACGCGCTCGACACCAGTATCCAAAACTTCCTTGATATTTTCCATCGAGCGGATGCCCCCGCCGAGTTCGCAGGGAATATCGACTGCCGTAAGAATCTTCTTCACGGTATCGAGATTCTTCGACATCCCTGCAAGCGCTCCATCTAGGTCGACGAGATGCAGATACTCCGCTCCCATCGCTTCCCACTTCTTCGCCATCTCTTCCGGTGCATCGGAAAAAGTAGTCTCCTTTTCAAAATCGCCCTTTAAAAGCCGCACACACTTTCCGCCTCGAATGTCGATTGCCGGATAAATTCTCATACGATTTTCCTCACTCCTCGACAAAATTTTTTTCAGAATCGCCAGTCCCTACATCTCCAGATTTTTTTCTGGATGAAACTGTACTGCCATGATATTGTCTTTCGCCACGGACGCCGTGATTCTCTCGCCGTAAAGCGCCGTCGACGTAAGGACACTTGCAGATGTCGGCTTTGCATGGTAGCTATGGACGAAATAGACATACGGCGTTTCACCAAGTCCCCTGAAAAGATTTTCTCTTGTCTTTGCCGTAATCTCGATCGAATTCCATCCCATATGCGGGATTTTAAGCCCCGGTGCCTTTATCTTACGCACCTTGCCCTTTAAGAGCCCGAGTCCTTTTACTCCTGGAGACTCTTCACTGCTCTCGAAAAGTATCTGCAGTCCGACGCAGATGCCAAGAAGCGGCGTTCCACTCTTTACGGATGCGAGAAGTGCCGGAAGCAATCTGCTTTCTTCGAGGTTTTTCATACAGTCGCCAAAGGCTCCCACACCTGGAAGAACGATTTTCTCGGCTGCCCGGATATCCGATGCACGCTTTGTGATGCGTGCATCTACACCAAGTACAGCAAAGGCCTTTTCGACGCTGAAGAGATTTCCAACGCCGTAATCTAGAATCGCAATCATAGGAACCTCCTAGAGCATCCCCTTTCGTAGATGGAATGCCATGAACGCGCGGGTCAGCGGACAGCGCAATGCGCATGGCGTGTCCAAGACCTTTGAAGATGGCTTCGACCTTATGGTGCGAATTCGTCCCATAGAAGATCTTAACGTGAAGCGTAATGCCGGCGTTAATTGCGAACGCGCGCAGGAACTCTTCTGTCAGTTCCGTATCATAACCGCCGATCATCGGTGCCATCGCACCGCCCTCATAGACAAGAAACGGACGGCCGCTGATGTCGAGTGCGACGAGTGCAAGTGTCTCATCCATCGGCAGGAAAAAGCTTCCATAGCGCATGATGCCGAACTTATTTCCCATCGCCTCTTTGAATGCCTGCCCGAGCGCAATGCCAATGTCTTCGACGCTGTGATGCCCGTCGACTTCCGTATCACCGTCACATATAACATGCAGATCAAACAGCCCATGCGATGCAAAGAGGTTCAGCATATGGTCAAAAAAACCGATACCCGTATGAATCTTGTTCTTTCCCTCACCATCGAGATTGACGGAAAGCTCAATTTTCGTCTCCGCTGTCGTTCGGGAAACCGTCGCCTTGCGCTCAGCTTTCGTCAGTACATCGCTCATGCCCGTCCCTCCGCAAATGCCTTGCAGATGCCAAGCCATATATCATTTTCCTCACGGCGTCCCATCGAGATGCGAAGTGTATGTTCAAGACTTTTCACATTGGCAAAATGGCGAACGCCAATATTCTTCGACTCGAAATATCGTTGAGTTCCTGCGCTTTTTCGTGCCGAACAAGAAGGAAATTCGTTTGAGAAGGATATACGGTGAACCCCTTGATTTTCGACAGTTCTTCTGCCATGCGCCTGCGCTCAGAAATCATGATCTGAATGTGTGGAACAAACTCCTGACGCATCTGGTAGCAGATATCCGCCGTAACCAGTGAGAGCACATTGATATGATACGGCATATACGCTTTGTCCACCATCGTTACGATATCTTCGTTCGCCAACATGTAGCCGACGCGCGCAGATGCAAGACCATATGCTTTGGAAAACGTGCGCGCAATGATGAGATTCGGATATTTTGCGACAAGCCCGCTTGCTGTCCTGCCGTAAAACTCAATATACGCCTCGTCAACGAGGAACGGACAATCTATGTTTTTGGCTATATGTTCTATCTGCTCGACAGGCAGTGCCCCGCCTGTTGGATTGTTTGGGTTGCAGACAACGGCAAGCGAGGCCCTCTCATCATTCACCGTCTGAATGAACTTCTCAACATCAAGTGTATAGTCCTTCGCAAGGGGGACGGCAATACCCTTGGCTTCCGCAGCTTTTGCATAGATCGTATACATTGAGAAGGACGGTTCTGGATAGACAATCCTATGTTCTTCACTGCCGCCAAATGCATAAAAGAGCTTTTCGATGATTTCGCTGGAACCGCTGCCGATCAGAATGTTTGCAGAGCGAAGATGAAAGTTCCGCGCAATCTGTTCACGAAGATCATCGTATTCTGTATTCGGATATCGGTTGAACGCGACGCGCGAAAGACGGCTCATGACACGCTCTTCGACGAGAGGAGGCATACACATGTTGCACTCGTTCGCATTGATCTTGATGTCCCAGTCGCGCTCAACAACATCGTAGGTCGGCATATCGGCAAGGCCGTTGCGGTAATTATACATTTTCTCTCTCCTATCTGCGCAGACGGATGGCATTGGCATGTGCCTCAAGCCCCTCTGTCTCAGCAAGGCGAATGATATCTTCGCTGACATCGCTAAGTGCGCCTTGTGTATAGGAAATAAGGCTTGTGCGCTTCATAAAGGTCTCGACGTTCAGCACAGAGTAATACCGTGCCGTACCGCCCGTCGGAAGAACGTGATTCGGCCCTGCGAAATAGTCGCCCAAAGGCTCCGGCGAATATGCACCGAGGAAGACCGCACCCGCATGACGAACGTAGGGAAGAAGCTGGAAGGGATTCTTCGTCAGAAGCTCCATGTGTTCCGGTGCGGATGTGTTGGCAAAGCGCATGGCCTGCATCATATCTTCAGCGACAATGATGCAAGCCATTGCGGTCAAGCGAGGCACGTGCGATTTCCTGACGCGGAAGCTTTGCCAGCTGCTTTTCCGCTTCCACAGCGATCTTATCTGCCAGCGCCACATCCGTCACAATGACGATACTTGACGCGAGCGGATCGTGCTCGGCCTGACTGAGCATATCGGCAGCCGTATAGACGGGATCTGCCGTCTCATCTGCCACGATGAGAATCTCACTTGGACCTGCCAGCATGTCGATATCACAGTGTCCGTAAACTTCCTTTTTCGCCAATGTGACAAAGATATTGCCAGGCCCCGTGATCTTATCGACACGCGGAATTGTCTCTGTGCCAAATGCCATGGCGGCAATCGCCTGTGCACCGCCAATCTTATAGATGCGCTTCACGCCTGCTTCACGTAGCAATGAGGACGTACGGATTAATCTTTCCGTTCTTCGGCGGAACCATCATGATGATTTCACTGACACCCGCCACCGATGCCGGCACTGCGTTCATGATGACGGAGGACGGATATGCCGCTGTGCCGCCCGGCACATAGATACCGACGCGGTCGAGAGGAATCAGCGACTGTCCGAGAATCGAGCCCTTCTCACGGTATGTCATCCAAGAGTTCGGCTTTTGTTCCTCATGATACTTGCGGACATTTGCCGCCGCCTTGCGAAGAGACACAACTACGGCTGGGTCGGCTTCTTTCTCCGCCGCCGCATACTCTGCTTCCGACACAAGGAAGTCTTTCGGTGCAAAATCCACGCGGTCGATCAGCTTTGTATAGCGAAGGACCGCCGCATCACCTTCATGGCGAACATCGCCCACAATCCGGCGGACGAGTTCTGCCGCCGTCAGATCCTTGCCAAACGTCTTCTTATTCGCCTCACGAACCTTCGGGCTCAGCTCGACTTCATCAAATGCCGCCTTCGTCAAGAGACGTTCGATCGTCTTTTCTCCGACCTTGCTTGCCTGTATGATCTTCATGCGTCTTTCCTTCCTGCCATGAGAACTTTCTTCAATTCGACGACCAATTGATAAATGCGGTCAAATTTCAGCTTGAAACTGACACGATTCGCAATCAGCCGCGCCGATGCATCCATGACGTGTTCAATTTCTTCCAAGTCATTTTTCCTTCAGCGTCGTTCCCGTCTCTACAATGTCGACGATGCTTTCCGAAAGACCGACGATCGGACCGAGTTCAATGGAACCATGAAGCTCGATATACTCCATTTGCATGCCATGCCGGTTAAAGAACTGCTCCGCGATATGCGGAAACTTCGTTGCTACACGCGTATGGTCATAGTCTACCAGCCGATCGCGTTTATCCGCCTTTGGCACTGCCATCATCAAATGACACTTGCCAAACCCTAAATCCAGGAGCTCATAGACATCCTTTCCGGATTCTAAAAGCACATCTTTTCCAATAACACCAATATCTGCGGCACCGTATTCCACATACGTCGGTACATCCGCTGTTTTCGAGACAATAAAGCGGAGCTTTTTCTCCTCGTTTGTGATGATCAGTTTTCGCGACTTATCCGAAAGGCCTTCCGCCGTGTAACCGATCTTGGCGAGAAGCTCTGCTGAAAGAAAAAACAGCTTTCCCTTTGGCGGCGCAATGGTCAAGTAATCCATATTTCCAGCCATAAATTGGCCAACCTCCTAATTTCTTTCATCTGCCATACGAAGGATTTTTAGAACCTTTCCCTCCGTTTCTTTCGCCGTGCTGTGATGAAGCCGAACGATTTTCGCTTCCTTTAAGAAACCGATCGTTTCCAAAAGCCGCGCTCCGATTTCCGCATGACGAACATAGACATAGAGCGCACGATCGAGTTTCTTAATATGCGTTGATGTCTGCTTTGCTCCGACCGCTTTCGTAAACCTTGGGAAAAAGTGTGCCAGCAAGACACAAACGACTTTTCCCCAGATATCAAGATCCCCTTGACGCCTTCCAACATCATGCAGAAGTGCGGTGCGCCGCAGGAAAGCTTCATCCACGGCAAGATGCTTCTCGCGAGCAATGGCATGTGCCATCATCGCCACTCGATACGCATGGTATTGGTCGACGGGATGCATCGCGGCAAAGAGAGCATACGCCTCTTTTGGAAAGCGACAATTGGATCGATCGCAGATCTTCCTTCGACAGCCGCTCGGTCATCGCACGATAAAACTGCCGCGCCCTCTGTATCATGCGAAATAGCGCAGCTCTCGGTAACCCTTCTTTTCCTGCATGGCTTTTGCTGCTTCTTTTGTCTCGCCGACAGGCGCAAGCTCGACGACCTTTCCTTCTGCGCGAAGCCGCTTCGCCTCTGCAATCGCAGTCGCTTCAAGCCCCGGCGCGAAGGAAAGATAAACGTCTTTTGCCGCCTTAGGACGTGCCAGCCCCTGCCGTGTAAGCGCGAGAAGGATGCGCTCGATACCGATGGCAAAGCCCGTCGCTGGACAAGGATTGCCAAAGTCTGAAAGCAAATGGTCGTAGCGGCCGCCGCCTGCGAGCGGAAAACCTAGCTCCGGCGTGTAAATCTCAAAGACCAGCCCCGTGTAATAACTGAAATCGCGGATGATACCAAGGTCAAAACGAATGTACTTGGTAACGCCATAGGACTTTAAGAGACGGTAGACTGCGCTGAGATTATCCAGTGCACGCCGGCTCCTCTCGCTGATGGCAAGCACATAGCTCTCTGTCAAAAGCTCTTCGCCGCCGCTTAGAAGCGGAAGTTTATTCAGCGTTTCTGCTGCGCTTTCCGAAAGCGATAGTGCATCGACCAATTGTTTGAAAAGAACGAGGTCTCGCTTCTCAAGAGCCGCCTTCAATTTCCCCTTTGCCGTCTCTGAAATCTGATACTGCTCCATGAGACCGGAAACAAAATCAACCTGTCCGATGCAGACTGTAAAATCCTTTAGTCCTGCGTCAAGAAGTCCCTTGACCGCAAGCGCGATGATTTCAGCATCCGCTCCCGGTCCCGCAGCGCCCATCAGCTCGACGCCCGACTGATAGAATTCACACTGACGTCCTGTCTGCATCTCCTCATAGCGAAAGACATTGCTGTGATACGACAGTTTTAGCGGAAGCGGATAGTCGCGAAGACGGCTCGCTGCAAGGCGTGCAATCGGCGTTGTCATCTCATGACGAAGCGCCATTGTTCCGCCCGCGCGGTCGAATAACTTAAAGAGGTGCGGATCCAGCGCACGGCTCGATTCCAGCGTCAGCGTATCGAGGTATTCAATCGTCGGCGTCACAACTTCATCGTAGCCCCAGGCGCGAAAAAGCTCGGCAAGCTGCTCTTCTATCGTGCGCTTCTCTGCTGCCTCCATTGGCAGGAAATCACGTGTTCCGTACGGTATTTCCAACACTTGTTTCTTGCTGTCCATATCCTCGCTCCTTGATCTTTTATCTTCTTTTTACAAAAAAGACATCACTTTATAATTTCTTCAGAGACATCGTCTGCGTCCACCATCGCAAGACGCGCAAGCACCATCCGATACCCGTCTGCTCCGTAGTTCAGCGATCGCTTCACCCGGCTGATCGTCGCTGTGCTCGCTCCTGTGCGCGAAACAATATCTTCATAGGTATGCCCTTCTTCCAACATTCGTGCAACCTCAAGCCGCTGCGCCATCGCCTTTATCTCGCTGATTGTACAGATATCCTCAAAGAACTGATAGCATTCTTCTCGATCCTTGAGGCTTGCCATCGCTTCAAAGAGTCGATCATTCAGCTCGTCTTTTGAGTTTCGGATTAACCATGGTAATGTTGCCTCCGACTTTTTATTCTTTAATACTTTATCCTATAAAAAAATATACAGGTAGTATAGCATAGTGAACAGAAAAAGAAAAACAGCAAATTAAATTTTTTTCTCATGAATTCTTCTCTTTATCTTTTCAATAACATAGGTTATACTTATACTAATATATATTATAATTTATGACGAATGGAAAGTATGGGAGGTTTTTATGCTGGAAACAGAAACAAAGAATTATCCCTTGCCAGCCGAGCTCAAAGAACGCATCGATGAAGTGCTTGAGTCGCATGCCTACGACTCGACACAAATCGTTGGCATCTTGCTCGATGTGCAGGAACTTGATGAACGCAACTACGTTCCCGATCCGACAGCGTATTACATTGCCAAGAAACTGCATATGGCGATCGCGAATATCTTTGATATTCTGAACTTCTACAGCGAGCTCAGCACGAAACCGCGGGCAAAGTACCCCATTGAAGTCTGCTTCTCGCCGTCCTGCCGTGTGCATCAGTTCTCCTCACCACAACTCATCGAGACCTTGGAAACCCTTCTGGGAATCAAAATTGGTGAAACAACGTATGATGGACGCTTCCGCTTGGAGCAAGTAACCTGCATCGGTGCTTGCGATCGCGCGCCTGCCGTCCGTATCAACGGCAAGGTCTATGACCATCTCGATACAAAGGAGAAGATCACTGCTCTCCTTCATTCCCTCGGTTGAAGAAAGTGAGGAAGGTGAACAACGTGACAGCAAAGAACCCAGCAAATTTTTTGACAAAAAATTTTGGAAGGTATGACCCAGAATCCATCGACGCCTACTTAAAAATTGGCGGATATTCTGCTCTTAAGCGTGCCTTTAAGACGGATCCCGACGCTATCACCGATATGCTGAGTGCCGCAAAAATCAAAGGGCGCGGCGGTGCAGAGTATCCGCTCGGGCGCAAGTGGAGCCAGGCACGCGCCGTCAAAGGCGAGAATAAAGTCGTCATCTGCAACGCCGACGAAGGCGAGACGACAACGTTCAAGGATCGCGAACTTATCAAGCAGGATCCCTTCAATCTCATCGAGGCGATGACAATCGGTGCCTATGTCTGCGGTGCGACAGACGGTTACATCTATATGCGCGCAGAATATGCCTGCCTTAGAACACTGCTCAACAATGCCATTCGACAGGCAAAGGAACAGGGCTTTCTCGGAAAGAACATCCTTGGCACGGGCATGAATTTCAACCTGCATCTCTACTCCGGTGCGGGCGCCTATGTCTGCGGCGAGGGTACCGCACTCCTGCGTTCCATCGAGGGAAAGGCGGGGCGTCCACGCACAAAACCGCCGTATATCAAAGTCAGCGGTCTCTTTGCACGCCCGACATGCCTGAACAACGTCGAAAGCTTTTCCCTCGTTCCTCATCTTCTCATGGATGAAGAGGAATATTATATGCACGCGGGTACGGAAGAATCCATCGGCACGAAGATGATTTCTGTCGCGGGCAATGTACGAAATCCCGGCGTTTTTGAAGTGCCGTTCGGCATAAAGATCGGCGACATTATCGAGGGACTGGCCGGCGGCGTTCCCGATGGACGCAGGATTCGTCTGATTCAATTTGGCGGTGCATCCGGCAAAGTTGCAGGTCCCGATATTCTCGACAAGCCTTATACCTATGAAGATATGGCGGCGAACCACCTCATGATCGGCTCTGGTGCCATCCTCGTCATCGATGAGCGCACGAGCGTTCTGGACTTTCTCCGCATGAACCAAGAATTCTTCTGGGAGGAAAGCTGCGGTCAGTGCACGCCTTGCCGCGAAGGCAATCTTCACATCAAGATCATTCTAGAAAAACTCGCCAATGGTACGGCGACAAAAGAAGACATTGAGATGATGACAAAGATGGCACGCGTCATGTCTCGCACTTCTCTGTGCGGTCTCGGTGAGACAGCACAGAATTCACTTCTCGCCGCCATGAAGCTTTTTCCAGAAGTTTTTTTGAGATCGGAGGTATGCGCGCATGAGTCAAGAGATGGAAATGGTAAAAATTACCATCAACAATATTCCAGTTGAAGTACCGAAAGGTACGAAGATCATGAAAGCTGCGGAAAAAATCGGTATCGATATCCCGCATCTTTGCTATCACGAAGACCAGCGTCTCAAATCCCGCTGCCGCCTTTGCTCCGTCGAGGTTACCGGCAAGAAACGCCTCTATGCCGCCTGCTCGACAGAGGTCTGGGATGGCATGGATATCCATACGGATACAGAGAGCGTCCGCGATTCGCAGGAAGTCATCCTCGAGATGCTCCTCGCACATCACAACCAAGACTGTCTCGCCTGCTCGCGCAACCAAACCTGCGAACTTCAACGCCTTTGCAGTCGATTTAATATTCAAAGTTCAAAACTTCCTTCCGTCTGTAAGCCAGAGGAAAAAATTGTGACGAATGCCGCGATTGTCCGCGATCCGTCGAAATGCGTTCGCTGCGGCCGCTGCATCCGCACCTGCAAAGATGTACAAGGCATTGAAGCTCTCTGCTTTGCCGGCCGCACGTCGGATATCCGCGTGACGACGGCATACGATAAACCAATGGAAACGACGGACTGCGTCCTCTGTGGACAGTGCAGCCTTGTCTGCCCCGTCGGTGCCATTGTTGAAAAAGACGACACCGATCGCGTTCTTGACGCACTGCGCGATCCGAAGAAACACACCCTCGTTCAGGTTGCTCCTTCTGTCCGCGTTGCGCTCGGCGATGCCTTTGGCGGAAAAGCCGGGCGAAATCGTCACGGGGAAAAATGGTTACCGCGCTCAAGATGCTCGGTTTTTGATAAGGTCTTTGATACGAATTTCGGTGCCGACCTCACCATCATGGAAGAGGGTGCAGAATTCCTTCATCGCCTGCAAAACGGCGGTACGCTCCCGATGATTACCTCCTGCAGTCCAGGCTGGGTCAACTTCATGGAAAAGCATTTTGGCGACCAACGAGACCACCTCTCGACGGCGAAAAGCCCGATGTCCATCTTCGGTGCCATTGCAAAGACCTACTACCCAGAGAAAGTAGGCATCGACGTCAGGAATCTCGTCACCGTTTCCATCATGCCCTGCACAGCCAAGAAATTCGAAGCCGCACGTCCTGAACTCGGCCGCAACGGCATGCAGGATACAGACCTTGTCCTCACGACACGCGAGCTTGTCAAACTGATCAAATACGTCGGTCTTGACTTTGAAAAAGCTTCCGGAATCGGAGTTTGACAGCCCGCTCGGTACCGGTTCCGGGGCAGGCGCTATCTTCGGAGCAACGGGCGGCGTCATGGAGGCAGCACTCCGCACGGTTTACGAAACCGCTACCGGCAAGGCCTTGGAGCGCATCGACTTCACAGATGTCCGCGGCATGAAGGGAATCAAAGAAGCGACCATTTCGCTGAATGGGCGCGACATTCACATTGCTGTTGCACACACGCTGAAAAATGCGCGCAAGATTATGGAAGATGTCGCCCGCGGCACAAGCCCCTACGACTTTATCGAAATCATGGCTTGCCCCGGCGGCTGTCTAGGCGGCGGCGGGCGACCGGTTGGCACGACAAATGCCATACGTCAAAAAGCGCATGGAAGCCCTCTATGAAATTGACCGGAATCTTCCCATTCGCAAGTCCCATGAGAATCCTGAGATTCAAACACTCTACAAAGGAATTTATCGGTGAACCGCTTAGCAAAAAAGCACATGAACTCCTGCATACGCATTATCACAAGGTTTCTCCCTGCTATGAGTTCTAAATAAACGAAATGGTTACCATTAAGAACCCTCAAAGGATATGCTCCTTTCAGGGTTCTTACGATTTTCTTGACATCCACCACTTCTTATTTTATATTTAAGGAAATAAATTGCTTTGGTAATCTTTATACAGTTCGTTCCCTAAACGCCGAAAGGAATGTTGTTCTTGTTCTTCTCTCGTTTCTCCCATGCAAAAAAGGGCGCTCTCTAAAAATACATGGTACGCATCCTCAAATGCCTCCTTGCTGTCGTCATACTTCTCGCGGTCATTATCTTCGGGCTCTGTGCCTATGCCATGCACAGTTCAGCGCGCGCCGTCCCTGTGCTGAACTACCACCAAATCAATGACTGGGCAGAAAACCCACTCACAGTGCATACCGATCAATTCAAAGAACAGATGGCGTACTTAAAGGAAAAACGGCTACCACACCATCACACCGGATGAACTCCTGGACGCTTTTTCAAAAAGGCACGGAACTTCCGGAAAAAAACCTGTCGTACTCACCTTTGATGACGGCTACCAGGATAATTACGAAAACGTCTATCCGCTCCTGCAGAAATACGGATTCAAGGGAAGCATTTTTGTCGTCAGCGACTTCGTCAGCATGTATCCGAATTACCTCACGTGGGATGAGATCGCGGAGATGCAAAAGAGCGGCATCATTGACTTTGAAAGCCATACGATGACACATCCCGAACTTAATCGGTTAAATGAGGAAGATCGCTGGCATGAACTCAAAGGATCGAAAGATAATCTCGAAAAAGGCATTGGAAAAGATATCAATTACATCGCCTATCCTTGCGGCTCCTATGACAGTGACTTGGAGCAAATGACAAAGGATGCGGGGTATCGCGCAGCCTTTACTGTCAACTACGGTCTTGCATCGCCGTCTGAAAATCCCTTTGTCCTCGACCGCATTCCCATCTTTGGCTGTAATCGCCATACCCTTCTGCGCTTCAAGCTTCGTCTCTGCTATTCTCCCATCTTTGCTCCGCTCGCAAAGGTGAGCAAACAATTAAAAAGAATCTGGCCATGAAAAACTAGCGAGCTTGATTCTGATACCATAAGCTCCCATGATCATATAGTATCATAAGTAGGCTTGACCTTTGGATCTGTCTTATTGATGCACATAAGGAATATATAAAAATTTGGCATAGTCGTTCATACGGCTATGCCAAATTTTTTGTCCTTCTCTACTCTCCAAGACTCACCCGTACAAATTCACGGAAGAGCGGATGTGGATGATTTGGACGAGATTTCAATTCCGGATGCGCCTGGGTTGCGACAAACCACGGGTGATCTTTTACCTCGATCAGCTCGACGAGACTGCCGTCGGGAAGCGTGCCAGCAACGACGAGACCATGCGCTTCAAATTCTTTCCGGTAGTCGTTATTAAACTCGAAGCGGTGGCGATGGCGCTCGGCAACAGACAGCGTGCCATAGGCTTCAGCTGCATGCGTACCTTCAATAAGCTTGCAGTCATAAGAACCGAGACGCATGGTGCCGCCCTTTTTCTCAATTCCTTGCTGGGATTCCATAAGGGATATGACGGGGTGCGTCGTATCTGGGGAAAATTCTGTAGAATGTGCATCCGTCATACCGCAAACATGACGGGCAAATTCAATGACGGCGCACTGCATGCCGAGGCAGAGACCAAGGAATGGAAGTTTCTTTTCCCTTGCGTATTGAATTGCCTTGATCTTCCCTTCGATACCGCGGTCACCGAATCCGCCGGGAACAAGAATCCCCTTGCAGCCGACAAAGACTTCATCGAGGTCAGTATCCGAATTTTCAATTGCTTCCGCGTTGACCCAGCGAATCTGTACCGTCGAGTCGTTGGCAATACCGCCGTGATGCAGGGCTTCTGTGACAGAAATATACGCATCTGGAAGTTCGACATACTTGCCGACAACCGCGATTTTCACCTTCTTTTTCGGGTTGTTGATCTTATAGACCATCTTTTCCCAGTCGCTCATATCCGCCGCGCCATAGTCCATGTGCAGCGTCTTTAGCGCAATCTTGTCCAGACCTTCTTTCGCCATCATAAGCGGGACTTCATAAATCGTCGATGCCGTACGGTTTTCTATCACAGCTTCTGGTGCAACGTCACAGAACATTGCAATCTTTTCCTTCATTTCCTGCGGAATAGATTTTTCCGTTCGGCAGACGAGAATATCCGGATGAATGCCGATGGAGCGAAGTTCCTTGACACTGTGCTGCGTCGGCTTCGTCTTGAGCTCACCTGCTGCAGAGATATACGGCAAAAGTGTGACGTGGATATAGAGCGTGTCGTTCGGACCTACTTCCTTTTTGACCTGACGAATGGCCTCGAGGAACGGCTGGCTCTCGATGTCCCCCACAGTACCGCCGATCTCGGTGATGACGACGTCTGCGCCATCCGCCTTTGCCACATCGTAAACACGCTGCTTAATCTCGTTGGTAATATGCGGAATGACCTGCACGGTAGAACCAAGATAGTCGCCATTGCGCTCCTTGTTGAGAACGGACCAATAAACCTTTCCCGTCGTGATATTGGAGTTCTTCGTCAGATTGATATCTATAAAGCGCTCATAATGTCCGAGATCGAGATCCGTCTCTGCACCGTCATCCGTGACGAAGACCTCACCGTGCTGATAAGGGCTCATTGTGCCGGGGTCGATGTTGATATACGGGTCGAACTTCTGGATCGTGACCTTGATGCCACGGCTTTTTAGAAGGCGTCCGAGAGATGCCGCCGTAATGCCCTTGCCTAGAGAAGACACAACGCCGCCCGTTACGAAAATATATTTTGCCATGACGCCCCTCCCAAATTACTCCTGGATACTCTCAAGTTTCTTGCTTCTTGCATTTGGCTTTGCTGCTTTCGACTTCGTACCGCCACGTGAGCCATGGGAACGCTTAACTTCCGGCGGACGCCACTCCGTAAGCCCCCACTGGTTGTCACCCTCGTAAGAAAAGCGGCTGTCCATGTTGATGAGCGTATAGACTTCAGAAATCGCTGCTGAGAGCGACTGCACCGGCTTCCGCTTCTTCCTGATGATATCGAGAATGAGGTCGCGGTAGTTCTTCGTCTCACCCGCTTCACTGAGAATGTGGTAAGCGACATCAACTTCCGACATATTCGTATATTCCATCGTATTCCCTCCAGATGGTTGAATTGGCTATCTATGCTTTCCCATCACATTTTCTCTGGTGCCGAAACACCGAGGATGCCAAGACTGTGGCGGATGACATGCCCCGCTACTTTGACGAGTGCAAGGCGCGCTTTCGCCGTCTCTTCATCGACACCCAAAATGCGGCATTTGTTATAAAAGCTGTGGAAAAGTGCCGCAAGTTCGTGGCTGTAATTCGCGATGCGATGCGGCGCATATGCCTTAGCTGCCTTTTCGATCACTTCCGGATACATTTCGATCTTCTTTATGAGCACCGTCTCCGATTCATCCGTAAGTTTCGAAAATTTGGGATGATCGCCTGCTGAAAGTTTTACCTCGGCTGCCTGACGGAAAATACTTGAGATACGCGCGTGCGCATACTGAATGTAGTAGACCGGATTATCTGTCGAGCGCTTCTTGGCGAGATCGAGATCGAAAATCGAGCTGACTGTCGAGAGAACGCATGAGAAAGAAATAGCGCGCTGCATCGGTGCCGACTTCTTCGATAAGTTCCTCAAGCGTGACGCTCTGTCCGGTGCGCTTGCTCATCTTCACAAGCTCGCCGCCTCGGTAGAGACTGACCATCTGAAGAAGCAGCACAGAAAGTTTATCCGGGTCGTGTCCCAGTGCCTGCATAGACGCCTTGACACGGCAGACATAGCCATGGTGATCAGCGCCCCAGAGATTGATGAGACGGTCAAAGCCGCGCTCGTATTTGTCGTGATGA
Organism: uncultured Mitsuokella sp.; assembly: GCA_916439735.1. Taxonomy (GTDB): domain Bacteria; phylum Bacillota; class Negativicutes; order Selenomonadales; family Selenomonadaceae; genus AWVT01. The sequence continues at coordinate 472,765 of CAKAIG010000002.1, read as the reverse complement.
TAAGCGATATCCGCCGCAAGGTACGTCGGCTCTCCGCCCGCACGTATGACGACGCGATCCTTATCATCGCCATACGCCGTGGACTTCAGCCAAAGTGCGCCGTCCTTCTCGTAGATATTGCCATTTGCTTTCAAAATCTCTACCGCCCGATGGATAGCATTCGGATGAAGCGTACGCTCGCTGAACCAGTTGTCAAAGTGTACATGAAAAGCATCGAGATCTTCTTTTAGAATCGCAAGCTTTTCCCTGTAGGCGAGTTCCTTAAAGATGGGCAGGCGCTTCGCATCACTCATAGAAAGATACTTGTCGTCATCCTTCTTCTTGATGCGCTCAGCTGTCTGAATGATATCCGCGCCATGATAGCCGTCTTCCGGCATTGGCTTTTCCGCAGACTTGCCAAAAAGTTCAAAATAACGCGCCTCAACGGATTTTTGCAAGCTTATCCATCTGGTTGCCTGCATCGTTGATGTAATACTCCGCCTGCGTCGGATAACCTGCCGCACGCAGGAGATTTACAAAGCGCCGAGCCAGCTGCCGCGCCGCGCCCGTGGCCAACATGAAGAAGTCCCGTCGGATTTGCGCTGACATACTCGACCTGAATCTTCGGTTCAGCTTTCTTTGGAAGATTGCCGAAGGCATCACCTGCCTCGTAAATCTTCTGAAAGGATTCAAGGAGGACATTCCCTTTCAGATAGAAGTTTAAAAAGCCCGGTCCTGCAATTTCCATGTGATCGAGCCAGTCCCCTTCCATATTCGCCTGCAGAATTTCGGCAATCTGACGCGGACTTTTATGAAAGACACGGGCACTTTGCATAGCGACATTGGTTGCAAAATCTCCAAGCTCTTTCTTCGGTGGAACTTCGAGCACAATTTGCGGCAATTCTCCTGTAGGAAGTTCCTCTTTTTCCATGGCCTTATCCGCTGCAAACCGAATTGCCTGAATGAGTTTGTCCTTGATATCCAAAAATGCCCCTCCGGCTTAATGCGAACGATCGATATCTGTTACTTCAATTTGAAGGACGTTGTGCGTCTCTAAGGCTCCGGAAAATGCAACCGTATAAGCAAGTTCTATACTTCCCGCTCCATTTGTGAGCCTTATGAGCATACGCTCGGTCGCTACCGATATTGGAATTCTGCCATGCGGTGTCTCATACATAGCATCATGCACCTTTCCCTCTGAAAAATGCTGCGTATAGGAAAGATTTGAGCGCACACCGCGGCGTATGAGTGTTACATCTTTGCCATCGACTTTCAGCACCACGCGAGCGTTCTCCCACGACATCATCTTCATAGCGAAAATAGTGCTTTCCCGCTTTTTCTTGATAACGCCCTTCTGCTTTTGTGCGAAAATACCTGTCTCTCACCCGATCGATCCGTGATCTCTGCGTGCACTGCTAAAAACACGCGTTTGCCCGCCGCTCCCATAGCGCACCTCCAAATTTCACATTGACTTGTATTATACCTTAGAAACGAAGGAATGCCAAGCGTTTTTTCTACTGGCTGTTCGAGTATCTATGATAAGAAATTCCTCTCTTTTGAAAAACAGTTGCGCGCAAAAAAAAATTATCTTATAATTTATTTTCAGCTGAGAATTTGGCGTATTATTACAGTTCTTGGAAAGGAGTTCTCTATGCAGAATTTTTTCAATGGATTTAAGGCTTTCGTCCTTCGCGGAAACGTAGTCGACATGGCCGTCGGCGTTATTATCGGCGGCGCTTTTGGCAAGATCGTATCCTCTCTTGTCAACGACATCATCATGCCGCCCATCGGCAAGATGATCGGCGGAATCGATTTTTCCAATCTTTTCATCATTCTTGGGGACGGCACAGCGACAACGCTTGCAGAAGCGGAAGCACAAAAACTCCCTGTCATCGCCTACGGCAGATTTTTAACAAATACACTGGATTTCCTCATTATGGCATTCGTCATCTTCTGCTTTATCTCGCTGCTCAACAAGCTAAAGCGCAATGAACCGGCACCGAAGGAATATCTCTGCCCTTTCTGCCGTCAGCCTGTTGCAAAAGAGGCAACGCGCTGCCCGCATTGCACATCGGAAATGACGCCAGTATAAGCTATGAATACTACCCTCAAAATCCAAATTAAACAAAACTTCGTCAAAGAACTATAAATAAAAATACAGGAGCGCCAACTCGTACATATTGGCGCTCCTGTATTTTTTCGATAAAAAATAAGCAAGACTTGCGTCCTGCTATATTTTTTATTCAGCGGAGATGACCTCCCTGCCATTGTAATAGCCACATTCTGTGCAGACATGATGCGGCATCTTCGGCTCATGGCACTGCGGGCAAGCGACGTAGCCAGGTGCCGTCAGTTTCCAGTTCGCACGACGCTTGTCGCGGCGAGCCTTAGACGTTTTTCTCTTAGGTACTGCCATTTCGTACACCTCCTTAATCAGGGTGAATTATATGTATCATTCTTCTTTGTCATTTGACAAAAGCGATTTCAGTGCCGCCATGCGCGGATCGGGAACGAAGGTATCGCAATGACAGCTTCCTTCGTTAAGATCTTGACCACAAACAGGACAAAGCCCCTTGCAGTCCGGTTTACAAAGCTTTGCGAGCGGCTGACTAGCTATAATCGTATCACGCACAAGCGAAGTGATATCTATGCAGTTATTGATCAGCTTTTCCCATTCGTCTTCCGGTCTGGCTTCACGAGAAAATTCCTCTGAAAAGCTATGCCTTTGCGCTTCACGCGTCGGCTTTCAAACAACGATCGCAGAGAAACTTTTTCATACATGTTACCATGCCCTCTGCGCGAAAGCGTTCGCCTGCCACACGGACATGACCACGGACATGCACTTCCCCTTCGATTTCATAGTCCTCACCGTCAATCGAAAGCTCTTTGGCATCAACGGTAAAGGAAAACGGAAGCTTTCCGTAAGGCTCTTGAGCAAGCTCTGTAATATCAACATACATCGGCAAAAACCTCGTCATATTATAATAGACTGATTTCACATTGTCAAGGAGCTCCCCTTAACATTTTGGCAGACGAATTTCAACAGCCACCATAGCAGTGGTAAATTTCCTGAAGTGCTTCGTGCTGCACGGCTTTCAAGGGAACACCATTCTTTTGAGCAAGCTTCTTACAGTCCTCATACTCTGCCGAAACGCTGACTATGTGACCGTTCCACGCACTGATTTTCAAGTGAACCTCGCCGTATTTTGTTTTCGTCACCTCGATGCGGCGCTTTGCCTCGAGGCGTTCCGCAACGGGCATGACACGAAGACCGATACTCGTCGATTCCTGAAAGATAAGATCCGTCAATTGCTCTCTATGTGTCTCGTCCACAAGGACGGAAAGCATCGCTGACGGGCGATTCTTTTTCATATAGATCGGTGTCGACCAAACATCAAGCGCACCTTCATCCAGCAATCGTTCATAGAGATACCCAAAAATCTGCGGGCTCATATCATCGATGTTGGCTTCCAAAATACAAAGTGACGACGTGCCTATTGCTTGCTGATCGCCAAGGTAGAGACGGACAACATTCGGCGTTTCAAGGTCCCAACTGCCCGCACCATAGGCAATGCGTTCCGTAACAAAACCACGGGGCAGACTTTCGCTGTACTCGGCGAGCGCAGCAAGAACTGCCGCGCCCGTCGGTGTTGTAAGCTCCTTCTTTACCCCGAGATGATACGTGCGCCAACCGAGGAGAAGCTCTGCCGTCGCAGGCGCCGGAACAGGCATGATGCCATGAGCACACGTTACCGTACCTGTCCCTGTATTGACATCGGATGCAAATACTTTCTCTATACCGAGATAGTCAAGCGCAAGCGCCGTGCCGACAATATCGACGATGGAGTCCACAGCGCCGACTTCGTGGAAGTGAACTTCGTCAGCAGGCCTATCATGTACTTTTCCTTCGGCCTTAGCGAGCACTTCAAAAATCTTGATTGCCTTTTCCTTTGCCCCTTCTGGAATCTCAGATGCTCTGATGATGTTACGAATATCTGCCATAGAGCGATGCACGTGCGGCATATGCACATGGCCATGGTCATGACTGTGCCCATGTGTGCTCTCCGCTCCGTCTGCAAGTTCTATATCAACATATGCCGCATGAATGCCGCATTTTTCCACCATGGACTGATGAAAAGCGAACTCGCCTGCCATAGGGAGTTTGTTCAGCTCACCGACGATATAATCCTTGGAGACGCCCGCTTCCAGGAAGGCGCCCAGCAGCATATTGCCGCTCACACCAGAAACAATCCAGATAGATAGCCTTCATCGAATGCTCTCCATTCCTTTCCTATCCGTATAAAAAGTGCTGCTCCGTATCGCGTCACTTTGCCATGAGGATATGTGCCGCCATGACAGCCGCACCAAAGCCGTTGTCAATATTGACGACAGCGACACCAGATGCGCAGCTGTTCAACATGGCAAGCAGTGCCGAGACACCACCTAGCGATGCACCGTAACCGACACTTGTCGGCACGGCAAGGACAGGCGCACTTGTCAGCCCGCCTACGACGCTGGCGAGTGCGCCTTCCATGCCTGCGCAAACAAGGATCACGCTTGCTGCACGAATGTCCGCAAGGTGTGAAAAGAGACGATGAATGCCCGCAACACCGCAGTCGAAATGCGTCACTGTCTCAATTCCCATGAGTTCTGCCGTAAGCCATGCTTCTTCTGCGACGGGGATGTCGCTCGTCCCTGCCGTAAGAATCAATAATTTCCGCCCCACTGCGACAGGGCTCTATCTTGCGGCGCAAAAAGAGAACGCGTGCACGTGCTTCATATACGGCTTCCGGCAGTTTCTTGCACACGAACGCCGCCTTTTCCGCATCGACACGCGTTGCCAGTATGCTTTTTTCACTTCGCGTCAAGAGCGCTTCCATGATGGCAAAGATTTCTTCTGCGGTCTTTCCCTCGCCATAGATGACTTCGGGAAAGCCGCGTCGTTTTTCCCGCGCATAATCGATATTGGCAAAGCGAAGGTCATCCACCCCCTCTGCCTGCAGTTCCTTCACTGCCTCGTCTTCCGAAATGCGCCCTGCCTTTACAGCTGCAAGGATCTCACGCAGACTATCTTTACGCTTCATTTTTCTCCGCCTGTCGTTGCTCCTGCTGCGGCTGTGCCTGCGATTGCTGCTGCATTACAGGCGGACGCGGACGACTCAGCTGTTTTTGTGCCTGCTGGAGGACATTCAATGCCTGTTTTAACCCGCCTTCTGCCTGTTGGACGCCTTGAAAGGTTCCTGACACATGCCGAATGAGTTGATCAAACACTTGAGCAGCGTATATATCTGCATCCGACTGAAGTTTTTCTGCATTTGCCTTTGTGCGCTCAAGAATCTCTCTTTCCTTCTGCTGCGTCTGCTCAAGAACTGTCTTAGCCTTTTCCCGCGCTTCCTTGACAATGGAGTTCTCTTCTGTCAAACGCTCGGCAAATTCCTTTGCCTCGTTGATAACATGTTCTGCTTGTGTTCTCGCTCTCTGAAGGATCACCTCTTCATTTTCCATAATTTCATCCGCGCGTTTCAGCTCACTTGGCAGCTCTTTGCGCAGTTCCTCAACATAACGAAGCAGAGCTTTGTCATCGATAACGATCTTTCCAGTAAAGGGAAGCGTACGCGCTCCTGCGACCATGCCTTCGATCTGATCCAAAGTATCTAAAATAGACATATATATTGCTCCTTTATTCTGACACGTTGATACGCGGAAAGTCTTCCATCGTTTTGCTTGCTATAGCCCCTTCGCCTCTACCGCCTTGATTACGCTATCGGGAACCAGCCCATCCAGCCGCCCGCCGAAACGGATGATCTCACGAACGCCCGACGAACTCACGAAGGAATATTCCGGCCGCGTCAAAAGGAAAACCGTGTCGATATCCAGACGAAAATGACGAATCATATACGCTTCATTCTGCTCGTATTCCAGATCCTTCACCGAACGAACGCCGCGCACGATGACATGGGCATCAATCTCATTCATATACGTCGTGATAAGACCGGAAAATGAGGAAACACGTACATTCTTTAAATGTTTTGTCGCATCTTCCAGAAAGGCAAGGCGTTCCTCCACTGTAAAAAATGGTTTTTTTGCAACATTGTGGAAAACGCAGACGATGAGCTCGTCAAACATTTTTGCGGCACGCTCAAAAATATCGACATGCCCCGCCGTCACAGGGATCAAAACTTCCCGTGCAAACTGCCCGTGTCATGAATCAGCCTCCATGTTCTACATCTCATTTTTTTAGATACGATGCTCGCTGAAAAAAACTGACCTTCGTCACCGCACCGTAACGCCGTGAAAGAACGCAGGTCAGTGTCTCAGATGAAAAGCCCTCTTCGTCTGCACCATGTTCCAAAACGAGGATACCGTTTTCCGCAAGCAGATGACTCCCTGTAATACGTGCCAGTACAGCCTCTGTCCATCCCCTATGATACGGTGGATCTGAAAAGATGATGCCAAAGCATTTTTCTTCTTTTTCAAGACGAGATAGCGCAGCCATGACGTCCATGTCAAGAATCTTTGCCTTATGCTCGAGGTGCGTATGTGCCGCATTCTTTGCAATGATGCCTACGCTATCCCGATCAACCATCAAGGCGTGCGATGCACCACGCGAAAGGGATTCTAAGCCAAGTGCGCCAGAACCAGCGAAGAGGTCGAGCACACGCCGATCTCGGACTTTGTCACCCAAGATATTGAAAACCGATTCCTTGACGCGATCCGCCGTCGGCCGCGTCGTCATGCCCTTGGGTGCCAGCAGCCGTGCGCCGCGCGCCGATCCCGTGATGATTCGCATTTCCTCTCCTAATATGCACACGTGATATTGTGCGTAATTTTTATTATATGTTATACTAGCATACAATAAAAATCTGAAGTTATTCTAAAGAATCGGAGAACGCTTGTGAAAAAATTTTTCTGCAAAAGCTGGCATCTCTTCATCCTCGCACTCCTCGTGCTCGCGCTTGTCTTTCCTCTCTTCCCAAATACCACGGAGACTGTTCCGCAAGAAAAATTTGCCTGCCAAGAGGCGTATTCTTCTCGTCCCCCTTGACGGACGCCCCCCCTGTAAGAAATTCGTCATCGAACTCGGAAAAATCGCAGATGTAGAAGTCATGACACCGCCGACAGAACTTCAAGACTATTATTCCGAGCCAGGAAAGACAAGAGAAATGCAGACATGGCTGCGGCAGGAAGCACCAAAAGCAGATGCCGTCATCCTTTCCATAGACCAACTCCTCTATGGCGGGCTCCTAGCCGCACGCGAAAAGGAAATTTCTCCGGCAGATGAGACGGCGCTTTTCGAGACACTCCACGCACTCCGCCAAGAAAAATCCAGCGCTTCCCTCTATGCTTTTTCCATCCTTCCACGCCTTCAGCCCCCTGATTTCATTGATGGTTATGACGAGCGGCGCGATATTGTAAAATATTCACGCCTTGTCGGTGAGGAAGCAGCGGGAAAAGCGGTGGATACTACAGAGATTGCACGCCTAAAAGCTGCCATTCCAGCAAAAAGCCTTGACCCATATCTCGCCCGTTATACCGACAGCGAACGAGTCAACCGCACGCTGATCGGTCTTGAAAAAGAAGGTGTTCTCACGCGCCTTATCCTCGGACAGGATGACGGCGAGCCTTACGGCATCCCGAACATTGAAAAGTTTAATCTTATGGCAAGCATCAAAGACGCAGGGCTTACCGATCGCGAAGTCTTCCTCACCCACGGTGCCGATGAAATAGCCATGACACTCCTAACCGCTTGGGTCCTTGAAACGAGGGGCGAACATCCAAGCTTCTATTTAAAGTATGCCGACGCCTCCATGAAAGACATCGTCATGCCCTATATGGCAGTCAGTACAGATGAAAGTATCCGCGAGAAAATCGCGCTGATCGGCGGAAGCGTCACAGAGACACAAGAAGACGCGGATATTCTTCTCGCTGTCAATGCTGCAAAGAGCGAATCCGACACCCTGAAGAGCCGTCTCCCACTTGCTGCATGGCTGAAGGAAAGCGCCCCCGAAAAACCTACGGCACTCATCGATACCAGCTATCACTTCGAGGAAAAAGAAACCGTCCTTCCCCTCCTCATACGTGAAAACTTCCCACTTTCAATGCTGGCCGCTTATGCCGGCTGGAATACGATGAGCAACACAGCCGGCACTGCTGTTGCCGCTGCCGCGCTGCATGATGGAATCAACAGCGATGATGACGCTATCGCCTCTCCGCAAAGAGGAAGCAGAATCACACGCAGGAGGAGAGCCTCCCTAACCTTCCTTGAAAATCGCATATTGGAAGATAACTTTTACCTAAAGACTGGCATTACCGACGTCAACCGTGCACTAAAAAAGCCGGTTATGTCAACACAGCAGATTTGGACCTCACAAAAAATTACCGCTATGCAAACTTCATGCTGCAGGAGGAAATGCGGGCGCGCACAAGGCTGTACAAAAATACACCATCCTTCCACGCCCCCTTTTTCCTTGGCAATGAAGCTTTCGAACCAAAAGACCTCCGCTTCACGGCAGCCTTTCCTTGGCCTAGAACCTTTGAGATCGATCTTGAAACCACACCGATTATCGAATTATTCAAGACAAAATAAACGAATCAGCTCCATCGCAGCATCACCGTATCCTCGAGGGAAGGATGCCAATGCCGCAGACAATGCCGAAAAAGGCAAGAGCAAGGGTGATGTTTCTCCGCAGGATATCCATTTCGCCAAGACCTGTCCAAGGAATAGTAACGGCAAGCGTGACGAGGGCAATACTCATGACTTGACCGATGAGCCGAACGGTCGCCAGAACAGAAGACGCCATGCTGTAATACTCTTCCGGTACAGAGCTCATAATCGTATTGTTATTCGGCGCAGAGAAAAAAGCAAAGCCAAGGCCGATGACAATCAGGCACGGAATCAGCCCATATATTTCACTGTTATGTGTTTCATAGGCGAGAAAGAAGAGACCAATCGTTGTTAAAGCCATGCCGAAAGAGGATAGGAGCGAGGCCGGGTATTTATCGGAGAGCTTGCCGGTCATAGGAGAAAAAACAGACATAACAATGGCTTGTACAAGTAAGAGAAACCCCGCTTCACCTGCGCGCAGCCCCATGACAGACTGCAGATAAAGTGACAATAAAAAGCTGATAGCAAATGTCGAAGCATAATTCATCATCGATGCAAGGCTCGAGCAGGTAAAGGTTTTGTTGACGGTAAAGATACGGACAGAAAGCATCGGCTCCTTGGCACACCATTCTCTACGGATAAATAGGATGCCAAAGACAATCCCTGCCGCAATGCAGAGGGGGGCATAAGGGTCTTGCACAAGTTCGGATAATCCATAAACAAAGAGCAGAGCGGCAATACCGTAGAGAATGGCACCCAGATAATCCCGCTTTGCCCCTGCTTTCCCAAGCCACGGTTCTTTCATTAGTGCCTTTGCCGTAAGAAATACGCAGATACTCATCACGCCAACGAGATAGAAAATACTCTGCCAGCCAAGCGTATCGTTTAGGAAGCCGCCGAGCACAGGTCCCATGGCCAGGCCTGCATAGACCATGCCCGTCATCCATCCCATCGCCATGCCGCGCGTCTTCCCACGATAGCAGACAGATAAAATAGATACGCCGGTTACATAGAGCATCGCTGCACCGATGCCCTGAAGGATACGCGCGAAGAGCAGCATTTCGATGGAAGTCGAAAACGCACAGAAAAATGACGTGATGCCAACCGCGGCATTGCCAAAAAGAAAGATAACTCGCTTGCCATAGCGATCTGCCAGCCTTCCGATGGGAAGAAGAAAGACGAGGGACGAAAGGACAAAGCTTTCGACAACCCAACCGAGAAGATTTGGTCCTGCGCCATACATGCGCCCGATATCGGGAAGCGACAGTGTAAGTGCACTGGAAGAAAACGGTGTGATAAAACTCGTTACCATGACAATCAGGAGAATTTTATGTCGCTCAAAAAAATCTTTGCGCACCTTACATACCTCCGCAAAAAACTTCCGATAGAAGCTGTTCCAAAACAAAAGAGCCCCTAGCCTAAGCCGGGAGACTCTCTTTTTGGGGAGAACTTCCCATCGTTTAAAGTTCTTTGAAAGATTCTGCACCCTTTATAAATTTATCAATGGAACTCTGGCGAAGCTCCGGCTTATCGATGAGTTCCATACGGAAGCGCCCGCCCTTATTCGCACGGAAGAAAAGCTCGGCATTTTGTGAATCCGCCGTCGCTTCGGTATCGCCCACACCGTCGTCATTCGTATCGATGTAAAAGGTCTTTGCCGTAACGGCAAGAACCGCCTTATTCTTTTTGGAAAGATTGACCATCTTGACCGATTCATATGGATTGGTATCCTTCAGCTTGCTCAGATAAGAGGTTTCCGTCGCTGTATCCATCTTATTGAAATTCGGGACGCTAAGCTCCTTGAAATCATTATAATAAACAGCCCAAGCATAAAGGATGTTGTACTCTTTATTTTTAAAGATAATGATATCGCCAGACTTATCGGGGTTGAGGGCACTGGCAGGGATGACGGCGATTGGCTTATGCGGGAGCGTCATCTTGTAGCCATACTTTTTTTACTCGTATATTCATACGATTGTTCCGGTGGGTCGGGAATATTGTCCGCTGTTGCTGCATTCGTCGTCGCTGCGCTCTGCTGCGGTGCATTATCTGCAGCCAAAGCTATAGGCGCTGTCTGGAGCATCAGCCCCACACCAAGAAGTCCCGCCAGAATCTTTTTTTCGAGTTTCATATCTTTATTCCTTTCAAATATCCAAAGACATCATCTTATCAAACGTTATTGGTCGAGATATGCATGCAGCATTTCCAAGGCTTTTTCCACGCTGGAACGCTTATTTTCCATACGGCTGCCGTGAAAAATATTCTTTTTCACCGTAGTTCCCTTGTCTCCTGCAACTGCGATATAGACAAGACCAACGGGCTTGGTTTCCGTACCGCCGCCAGGCCCCGCGATGCCCGTGATACCGACACCGAGATCCGTACCGATGATATGGCGGATGCCTTCTGCCATCTCGCGTGCCGTCGATTCGGAAACTGCACCATGAGCGACAAGCGTTTCATGCCTGACACCCACGAGACTTTCCTTTACCTCATTTGTATAGGAAACGACAGAGCCCATGACGTAGGCGGAACTTCCCTCAACATCTGTCAAGCAGCTGGTGAGAAGCCCGCCTGTACAGGATTCTGCACAAGCAATGGTAAGCTGTTTTTCCATAAGGAGCTTACCCACCGTTTCTTCCAGCATCGTTCATCGCTCCTTTTCTTCTTTCGACTTTTCCACCAATTCACCGACAAGATCATACGTAAAGCCTTGAAGCACACGCACACGGACGATATCGCCCGGTTTGCTCTCCGTATCGCCTTCAACATAGACCGCACCATCTACCTCAGGAGCCTCGCGGTAAGACCTGCCGATGGCAATCTGGGGTTGTTCCTCATCGCGTCCCTCGATGAGAACGTCAAGTACCTTTCCTTCAAGTGCAAGATTCGTCTCTTCGGAGATCTTCGACTGGAGACTCATGAGGTCGTGATAACGTTCCTGCATGACATTCTCGTCAACTTGACGCGGCATATCGTATGCCGCCGTATCTTCCTCACGCGAATAGGCAAAGACCCCCAGCTTATCAAAGCGCATCTCTTCGACAAAGTTACGAAGTACCTGATACTGTGCTGCCGTTTCACCTGGAAAGCCGACGAGAAAAGTCGAACGTATCGTAACGCCCGGGATGCGTTCGCGAAGTTTTTTGATAAGCACACGCATTTCTTCCTGCGTATCCGGGCGACGCATCGCCTTTAAGACAGCATCATGTGCATGCTGCAGGGGGAATGTCAACGTATTTGCAGATCTTTGGCTCGCTTGCAATCATCTCAATCAGCGCATCTGTAAAATACTTCGGATAGGCGTAAAGCGTGCGAATCCACTGAATTCCCTTGACTTTCACGAGTTCTTTGAGAAGCTGCGCGAGCTGTGGTTTTCCATCTGCCAAATCTCGTCCATACTCGGTCGAATCCTGCGCAATCAGAACAATTTCCTTCACACCATGCGCGGCAAGGTGCTCAACCTCCGCTTTGATGTCCGAGATCGTCCTGCTGCGGTATTTGCCGCGAATCTGTGGAATCGCGCAGAAAGCACAGCGATTGTTGCAGCCCTCAGCAATCTTCACATATGCGGTATAGCGCGGCGTCGTCGTAATGCGCGGCGTATTCTCATCGTAAAGCGATTTGTCCTCACCCGCAAGAATAACACGCTGCCCTTTCAGCGTTGCTTCGACCGCCTCCATGATGCGGCTCCATGCGCCCGTGCCGATGATGGCATCTGCTTCCGGCAGTTCGTCAAGAAGATCCTGCCCATAGCGCTGCCCCAGACAGCCCGCAACGATGAGACTGCGGCAGCGACCTGTTTCCTTATAATCCGCCATATTGAGAATCGTCGTGATGGATTCTTCCTTTGCAGACTTAATGAAGGCACAGGTATTTACAATGAGGATATCCGCATCCTGCGGGCGCGGCGTAATCTCGATGCCATGCTCCTGCAGGATGCCGAGCATGACCTCGGTATCGACTAGGTTTTTTGAACAGCCAAGGCTGATAAAACCGGCTTTCAACAGGCATTCCCTCCCGGTAAACACATAAAACAATGTCTTTTATAATACTCGAAGTTTCTGGGAAAAACAAGGTGCTACATGAGAAAAGGATTGCAGGGAAATGAAAATCCCGAAAGCACGCGCGTGTTTCGGGACTTTACTTATTGATCGGTAAGAAAAAAACTTCTTTTCTCTACTTATCCTTTCGCCGACGCAAGGCTTTCGGTTTTCCCAGAACTTCCGCAAGGACAATCGCCTGCTGCATGTTTTCGGGCGTCAGTGAGGGAAGAAGCTTTCTCTCTCTCTCGTCCTGCAGGTTTCCTGCTGCACAGGTGCCGCAGGATGCAGCATCTTTTTCTCACCCCTTACCTTAAACTTCTCAGCTTTTCTTGCCGCTTTTTGAACACTGTGCGTAGCCGCCTGCTCTTTCTGAGTGTGAAGATACGACTGGAATTCCTGCAAAATTTCATGTGGGTTACGACGAACATGCGCCTCACTTTTCACGAAGTTCTGTATATTTTGCTGTGCTTCTTGCATGGAATGACGCACCTTTGGTCTACTTTTTTCATAGAACCGATAAAGTACGTAAATGATGAACAGAAGGATGTATACCCAATCATCCCAATCCAAATTCATCCCGTCACCTCCTTACTTCAGAGGCTTCGTCGGCTGAATCTTGTCATCCGTTCCCGCTGCGCTGATGGCATTTCGCATGTCTGTATCCGCCTGTACATTGTTGAGATTGTAGTAATCCATGACGCCGAGCTTTCCTTCTTTGAGCGCTTGCGCCATAGCGTGCGGAACCTCTGCCTGTGCTTCGACGACCTTGCCTCCATCTCCTGCGTATACGCCTTCATCTCTTGTTCTTTCGCCACCGCCATAGCACGGCGCTCCTCCGCCTTTGCTTGGGCAATGCGCTTATCTGCCTCCGCTTGATCCGTCTGTAGCTCTGCGCCGATGTTGCGCCCAACATCGACATCGGCAATATCAATGGAGAGAATCTCAAACGCCGTGCCAGCATCCAGCCCTTTGCCGAGAACTGTCTTCGAGATATCGTCTGGATTGGCAAGCACGTCGTTATGACTTTCTGAAGAACCGACGGTCGTGACAATGCCCTCGCCAACGCGCGCAATAATTGTCGGCTCGCCCGCGCCGCCGACAAGACGGTCGATATTTGCACGAACCGTGACACGCGCCTTGATCTTAAGCTCGATGCCGTTCTTTGCCACGGCGGAGACGATCGGTGTCTCAATGACCTTTGGATTGACGCTCATCTGCACGGCTTCTAAAACGTCGCGCCCCGCCAAATCGATGGCAGCCGACCGCTCGAAGGGAAGGGGAATCTGTGCACGATGCGCCGCAATCAGCGCATCGACAACTTTATCGACATTACCGCCGGCAAGATAATGCGCTTCCAGTTGATTCACCTGCACATCGAGCCCTGCCTTATTGGCCTTGATGAGCGGCAAGATGATCTTTGCCGGCGGCACACGCCGCATCCGCATGCCGACGAGTGTGATGATGCTGACGTGGACGTTAGCAGCAAGTGCAGAAATCCACAGTCCAATGGGGACGAAGTGCAGAAAGAGCAGCACTGCCGCAACGACGATAATGCTGAGGAAACCAAAACTGATCAAAGTACCCATAAAATCGCCTCCTAAAAGCTACCCAACAGTCTTTTCACTACGATACGTCTGCCATTTACGGACACAACTATGACCTTTGCGCCCTTTTCTATAAAATCTCCCTCTGAAACGACATCGAAGCGGCGATTTTCAATCTGTACCGAACCCGCGGGGCGAAGCTCTGTCAGTACAATGCCCTCTTTTCCGACGATGTCATCCTCCTGTGGAGCACTGACAAAGCCTTCCTCCTTTGTCGAAGCATTCTTCAGCATGAGCTTATGCCAAAGACGGTTGGAAGGAAGCCGATTGATAATGATGATGAAGATGATAACCGCCAGAAAGCAGCGCGATTGCAAGCGCATAGAGGGCATTCAAATCCGCCCCGAGCGCGAGAATGACGCTGTAAAATATCATCGCTATGCCGAGTGCTGCGAGAATACCGACCATTGGCGAAAGCACTTCGATAATAATCAGCAGGATGCCCCCGAGAAAGAGTGCGATCTGCGTGAGATCGACAATACCATGCACATACTGGCTGCCCCAAAACATCGCCGCCGCTATCAGTCCGAGCAGCACACCTGCGCCGAAACCGCCCGTCTTAATCTCGACGAGGACGGCTAGGAACATAATAGCGAGCATTAAGACATTCAAGAGTGTCATAAGAGAAAATTCCATGACAATCACCTCTTTTCACGCCCATGCAAGCGTATCGCTTATCATCAACTCTGCAAACACGCGCGAACTATTTGATTGACGAGCTTGCCCTCGGCACGTCCCTTTAGCTTTGGCATCAAGGCTCCCATGACCTTGCCCATATCCTTCGGCGTCGATGCCCCTGTCTGCTCTACAGTTTCTGCCACGAGCTTTTGAATTTCGTCCTCCCCCATCTGTTCTGGAAGATACTTCATCAGGACATCGATCTCTGCCTGTGTCTTCTCGACAAGATCGCTGCGTCCCCCTTTTGTAAATTCATCGATGGAGTCCCTGCGCATCTTGACTTCTTTTTGAAAGGATGGCAATGACATCATCGTCTGCAAGCTCCTTGTGCCCGCCGTCAATCTCTGCCTGACGGACTGCCCCGCGCGCCATGCGAATGACCGCCAGACGCTCCTTGTCATGCTCCTTCATCGCATCCTTCATATCCTTCGTAAGCTGTTCCTTCAACGACATGGTATCTTCCTCTCTAAAAAATTATAAAAAAGTGCCTGCGAGATAGCTCGCAGGCACTGGAGCGCAACCCCATCAACGGAACTTGCGCTTACGAGCTGCCTCAGACTTCTTCTTGCGGCGAACGCTCGGTTTCTCATAATGTTCACGTTTTCTCACTTCAGCCAACGTACCAGCTTTCTGAGACATACGCTTGAAGCGACGGAGAGCACTATCGATCGATTCGTTTTTTCCTACTTTGATTTCGTTTGCCATTTATCTATCCCCCCCTCCAAGTAACAATGGGAGTGTGTTGTGTACTACACCGTATTAGTATACTATATCAAACCTCCACGTGTCAACTCTTTTCCCTAGGCAGCTTCTATCATTGAATCTGTCATCTGAGATTGAGGGCATAGACAACATGTATATGTCTTATTCGTCGCGAAGTTTCTGCACTTCGTCGAGAAGGTATTCATTCAAAACCTTGATATATGTTCCCTTCATGCCAAGTGACTTCGACGAGATAACACCTGCCGACTCGAACTTTCGAAGTGCATTGACGATGACAGAACGCGTAATCCTAACTTCGTCCGCAATCTTCGATGCGACGAGAAGACCTTCGCTGTCGTCCAGGGCAGAAAGTATCGCATAGGCGGCCTTGCGTTCAGAATACGAAAGTGTGTTGATGGCGATCTGTACATTTGCCTTCTTCCGTGCCTCAATTTCGACCTTCTGCGCACGATCGCGGAGCATTTCCATACCGACCACTGTGGCGCCATACTCCGCCAGCAACAAGTCGTCGTCATCGAATTCTTCTTCGTATTTTGCGACAATTAATGTACCAGTACGCTCACCGACGCCATAAATCGGCACGATGGTCGTATTCTTGCCATGGAAAAGACATTTTATGCCATCCTCATAGGCACACATATCCCTCTGTGAGCGAAGGTTGGGATACGTCTCGTCAATGCGCATGAGCCAGTTCACATAATGTTTCGGGAACGTACCCATATTAATGACCTTATCGACCATAAGGTCACACTCAAAATCATCGACGAAGGCATAACCATAGATCTTCCCCTTCTTGCTGACAATGTAAACATTGGCGTCTAAACATTGCTAAGCACGCGTGAAATACCATCGTATTCTATGCTTTCTGAACGCTGCAAGAGGCGGTTGATCTTGCGCGTCTTCTCTAGAAGTGTTCCTTCAGACAGGCGCAGTCTCTCACGAGTGCCGTGCCTTCTCGTGAGCATCGCCTCTTTAAGCTCTTCCGGTTTACATTCTATCGCTTTCTTTTCCATCACCGTTTCACCTTCTTCATGGTTTTAGCCTAGTACCTCTATTCTCCTCATTTTTCATTTTTATCATATTTTTCAAAATAATCATAGATTTATTACAAAAAAACAAAACCCCCAAAAAGGGATTTATTCGTGTTGATGGAATTTCCTCTTGAAAGAATCGAAAAATCAGAATTCAATCATAGGAAAATAAGAGAAGAACGGCACTACTTTTTTTCCTTGCGTTTCTTCTCTTATGTTAAAAATCCTTTGACTTGTCTGCATCACACGCTGCCGAGCGCACGATTGACACAGAAGACATCCTTTTTGACGACGGAATTTCTTGATGACTTCTTCCAGCTCCGTTTTGCTCTTCACCCCGATGCCCATGAAGACGGTCGAGGTCTTATTGCTGCGATTCGGCGTAGCCTTGACGCTCCGAACATCGAGTTTGAACTCCGACGGCACAGCGAGAAGCGTCGCCAAAACCCCGTTCTTATCGTTGCAGACGATCTCGAGCTCGACAGTATAGGGACTTATCAAGTCCTATATCCCAGCTGACCTCGATCATGCGCGTAAGGTCCATGTCTGTGAGAACATTGGGGCAGTCCGCACGATGAACGGAAATACCGCGGCCGCGCGTGATGAAGCCAATGATGGGATCGCCAGGAATCGGGCTGCAGCAGTGCGCGAGACGAACCATAAGCCCCGTCTCGCCTTCTACGAGAACGCCGTGACTGTCCTTCTTCGCCTTTCCGCCCACCGCAGGTGTCTTGAGCTTTGAAAGAAGCTTCGATACGCTGGGCGGTGTGGCCTTCTGCATTTCCTTCTTATAAAGCTCGATAATCTTGGTCATGATACCGGGAAGCGTGATGCCGCCGTAACCCAATGCTGCAAAAAGATCATCCGTCGAGCTCATCTTTTGCTTGCCGACAATTTGCTGCAGACGCTCTTCTGTCAAGAGATCTTTTGGAACATAGCCGAGGCGCTTTGCCTCATCCCGCATCATCTCCTGACCGCGCTCAACGTTTTCCTCACGCCGCTCCTTTTTGAACCATGAACGTATCTTGCTGCGGGTCTCCGGAGACGCCACGATATTCAGCCAATCGTGGCTGGGGCCAGAACCTGCCTTGTTCGTGATGACTGAAACGATATCGCCGTTTTTCAGCTTGTATTCTAGAGGCACGAGCTTGCCATTGACTTTCGCACCGACACAGCGATGACCAATTTCCGTATGAATGCGATAGGCAAAGTCGATGGGAATCGAGCCTTTGGGCAAGTCGACGACATCGCCTTTTGGGGTAAAGACAAAAACCTTATCGGAAAAGACGTCGACCTTCAAGGCTTCAAAGTACTCCTTTGGATCCTTGAAGTCCTTTTGCAGACTGACCATCTGACGGAGGAAGCTCATCTTGCGATCGTTCTCGCTTCCCGCGCCAATGCTCTTGCCGCTCTCCTTATACTTCCAATGCGCTGCAACGCCGTACTCAGAAACCTGATGCATCTTGAACGTGCGAATCTGAATCTCTAAGGGATAGCCGCGCGTCATGACGGTCGTATGAAGCGACTGATAACCATTTGCCTTCGGCATCGCAATGTAGTCCTTAAAACGCCCTGGAATCGGCTTCCACATTGCATGGATGACGCCTAGCACACCATAGCAGTCCTTTACCGAATGGACGAGAACGCGGATGGCCGATAAATCATAGATCTCACTGATGTCCTTCTGATCGCGCTGCATCTTGCGGTAAATGCTGTAAAAGTGCTTTGCACGCCCATTGATTTCCGCCTTAATGCCTGCCTCTTCAAGCTTGCCGCGAATCTGCTCCATGGAAGTGTTAATGAAGCTCTGACGTTCCTTTCGTTTCTGCTTGACATCTTCGACAAGCTGATAGTAAACATCGGGATAAAGATAGCGAAGACAGAGATCTTCAAGTTCCCACTTGATGCTCGAGATGCCCAAGCGATTGGCAAGCGGCGCATAGACCTCAATGGTTTCCTGTGCAATGCGCTTCTGCTTGTCGGGGCGCATATACTTCAGTGTCCGCATATTGTGCAGACGGTCAGCGAGCTTGATCATAATAACGCGGATATCTTTTGCCATCGCGAGAAACATCTTGCGATAACTTTCCAGCTGCGCTTCTTCCTTCGATTTGTACTGCAGCTTGCCGAGCTTTGTCACGCCGTCGATCAGCATGGCAATTTCCTCGCCGAACATCTGCTGCATCTCTTCGTTCGTATAGATTGTATCCTCGACAACATCGTGAAGAAGCGCAGCGCTGACCGTCGCATCGTCCATATGAAGATCGGTAAGGATCTTTGCCACGTGAAGCGGATGGATGATATACGCTTCGCCCGAGACACGGCGCTGACCGCTATGTGCCTTTTCCGCAAGCTCATAGGCACGGCGGATGAGTGCGATATCCGCCGTGGGGGAATACGCCTTGATATCGTTGATCAGAACGTCTATTGAGATAGGTTCCTTATGTTCTTCCATCATGCTTTCCCCATCTTTCTCTCATATGCACGCATGCCGCGCCGGTATGTAGGCGACGCTAAAAGCTCCGTCTTGCCTGCAAGTTTCGGCATATGAAACACCTTTTCTTCCACATCCGCACGAAGGATGCCGAGCTCCTGAAAGATACGAAGCCCCATACACATTGTATAATACGACATCCTGTCCTTCTTATATCGGGATGCCGTCATGTTATAAGCTCCCGTTAAAGCTTCTGCATGAAAAGGAATGCTTCCACGCGCTTCATTCTGTCCCATGAGAAAGCGATAGAGCTCCATGAGAATGCTGCGCGTCGGAAACACACGCATCGCATCTGCCGGAGCTAGGTCTTCCACCATACATTGGATACTTTTCTTACCGTTCCACTCGTTGATGGACGGCGTGTAAACAATGTCGATCGGCTCTGCATTTACGATGTCTGCGAGCTTTCCTGATGCCACATAATGGCGCACACGGGTCTTGCTTTCGTACCGACCTCGAAACAGAGGTGATCCTTTTCCCTCCCCATCGCTCTCGCCTCTGCCGCACGAATGGCACGGCAGCCAAAGAGCGGCTTGGGATTGCCTATGCCGTAGGGCTCGAGGCAGGATAGTTCCTCGATAAGAGAAAACGAAAGCTCTGCCGGTGCCATCTCAAGCTCGACAGAAATCTTCGGTATGTAATCTTCGTCCGTGAGATGTGCTCTGCAATAATCCAAGAATGCAGTCTTAAAAGCTGCATATGCGCCCTTTGCCAGGGAAAGCCCTGCCGCCATCTCATGGCCGCCAAACTGCAAAATATGATCGCTGAGGGCAGAGAGCGCCTCATGCATATGGAGCCCCTTGATGCTCCGACAGGATCCCTTCATCGTGCCGTCTTCGCCGATGGAAAAGACAATTGTCGGCTTGTAGTAATGCTCCACAAGACGAGAGGCGACAATACCGATGACGCCAGGATTCCACCCTTCGCCCGCGACGACGATAGACGAAAGGCTTTCCACATCCTTTTCTGCAAGTTCTTCTTCCGCTTTGGCAAGGATTTCCTGCTCAATACCTTGCCGCTCGCTGTTCAGCGCATCAAGCTCACGTGCGAGCGATGCTGCCTCTGCGGAATTTAGGGCAGTGAGAAGCGCAACGCCTTTTTCGTCGTACCGATGCGGCCTGCGGCATTGATACGCGGCGCAAGCATAAAGCCGACATGCCCCGTTCCGATTTCCTTATCCTGAAGATTTGCAATTTCGACCAATGCGGCAACGCCTGGAATCTCACTGTTTTTGATGCGTGCCAGTCCTTCTTTGACGAGCTTCCGATTTTCACCTACCAGCGGTACGATATCTGCAACAGTACCAATGGCAACGAGTTCTATGTCGCGATCAAAACGCTCGCCCTTTATCGCTAGAAAAAGCGCCTGCAAAAGCTTGAAGGCGACGCCAACGCCGCAAATATCCTTTTCAGGAAAGGCACAATCCGCACGATGCGGATCAGGGACAGCGAGCGCAGGCGGCAAAAGCTTCCCCGGCAAATGATGGTCGGTAATCACGATGTCAAGTTTCTCCGCCACTGCGGCGACATCCTCTACAGAGGCAATGCCGCAGTCGACAGAGATGAGAAGATCCGTCGTCTCTGCGAGATGCTCCAGTGCTGTACAGTTAAAGCCGTATCCCTTCGCGATTTCGATCAGGAATGTAGTAACTGACATCTGCGCCAAGTGCAGGAAGATTCCGAAGGAGAAGTGACGTCGCTGTCATACCGTCAACATCGTAATCGCCATAAATCGTGATATGTTCCTTCTCTTTGATTGCCTGCTGGATGCGCGCAACCGCCTTATCCATATCCTTCATGAGAAAGGGATCGCTGTACGGTACGTCTTCCGGATGAAAGAACGCTGCTGCATCCTCCTTTGTCCGAATGCCTCGATGGTATAAGATACCGGCTGTCCAAGCCGTCACGCCGAGCGATGCTGCAAAGTCTGTAAGATCCGGTACATCCTCCTGTAAGTTCCACGCCTTGATCATGTTTGCTCCAATAATATCGGCAATCTCATCTTTCCCCTTTGTTCGTCTTTGCTGCCGCAAGCTTTGCCTTGTGACGATTTTCCGTCCACTCGCGGAATGTCATCCATAGCGGGCTTGCGATGAAGATGGACGAATAACAGCCGACACTGAAGCCAATGAGAAGTGCAAACGCAAAGTCCTTCGTCGTCTCGCCGCCGAAGAAATAGAGTGCGGCCGTCGTAAAGAGAACGGTGAAGACCGTATAGAGCGAACGCGTCAATGTCTGATAAATACTCGTATTGACAAGCTGCACGACATCGCCGCCGCGCCTAAAGTGGAGTTTCAAATTCTCGCGAATACGGTCAAAGATAACGATCGTATCGTTGATGGAGTAACCGACAATCGTCAGTAGCGCCGCGATAAAGGACGAGTCAATCTGCCGCTGCGTAAATGAGAAAACCGCCAGTGTGATGAGCAGATCGTGAATGAGTGCCAGAACTGCCGCAATGCCAAACTTGAATTCGAAACGGTAAGCGACATAGGCAATGATGAGCGCCCAGGAAACGACGAGTGCAAGGACGGCATTCGTGATGAGGTCGCCGCCGACTGTCGCCCCGACTTTTTCCTCGCGAAGGACGTTATAATCGCCAACATCCTCCTTCAGTCCCGCCATAACGGCTTTCCGATCCTGTTCTTCCAAATCTGCCGTGCGAATCATGACGTCTTCCGACGAAGCAACATCGGACGCATCTCCGGAAAGCTGAATGGTCGCTCCATCCAGATCGTACTTTGCCAGGCTCTCGCGCACCTCGGCAATCGTCACTGGCTTTTCGAACTTCAAGTCGATAATCGTTCCCCCCGTGAAGTCAATGCCGAAATTGAATCCACGCACGAACATACAGATAAAAACCAGCGATAATGATAAGGGAAGATAGGGAGAACCAGAATTTCCGATGCCCTGCAATATTAGCTTTTAGCATTCTTCAAATCCTCCTTCTTCCAAAGCATGAAGCTGTTCGCGCCGTAAGCAGATGCACTCGTGAACACCTTTGCGTTGATCATCAGCTTCAGCAGGTACTGCGTGAGTGTGATGGCGGTCAGCATCGAGAGAATCGTGCCGAGACCGAGCGTGATGGCGAAGCCGCGAATCGTACCTGTACCGAGAAAGAAGAGCACAGCCGC
The DNA here is from genome assembly GCA_916439735.1 of uncultured Mitsuokella sp. GTDB lineage: Bacteria > Bacillota > Negativicutes > Selenomonadales > Selenomonadaceae > AWVT01. The sequence continues at coordinate 450,475 of CAKAIG010000002.1, read as the reverse complement.
CGCAATAATCGTCGTGATGTTCGAATCAAAAATTGTCGTAAATGCGCGCTTAAAGCCCGAGTCCATCGCAAGGCGAAGTGTCTTTCCCTGAATCTGATACTCTTCCTTGAAGTGTTCGAAGATGAGGACGTTCGCATCAACCGCCATGCCGATGGAAAGGATGATACCTGCAACGCCTGGGAGCGTCAAGGTTGCATCGAGGAGATATAAGAGCGCGAGCAGTAAAAGCGTATATGCCATAAGCGCGATGTCCGCGATAAAGCCCGAGAGACGGTAAAAGAAAATCATGAAGATAAGGACGGCGCCGAGACCGATGACAAAAGCGAACTGTGACTTATCCTTTGAATCCTGACCGAGAGAAGGACCGACCGTGCGTGTCTCGATGATGTTGACCTTAACAGGGAGCGCACCGCTGCGGAGAACGATGGCTAGATTCTGCGCCTCTTCAAGCGTCTTCTGCCCTGTAATCCTCGCATGACCGCCGAGAATCGGCTCTTGAACATTCGGTGCAGTCAAAACCTCACCGTCAAGCAGAATGGAAATCTTGCGCCCGACATTCTTTGTCGTAAGATCGGCAAATTTCTGTGCTCCCTCATCGCTGAATTCAAGGTTGACGTCGTTATTGCCAGACTTTGGATCTGTCGATGCCTGTGCATCCTTCAGGTCGGTACCCGTGAGAACTGTGTTGCCGTCCTCATCCTGAACTCAAAGCATGGCCGTCTTGCCGATGGTCTTGATAGCAGACATCCGGATCTTTGACGCCCGGAAGCTCGATGATCACGCGACGCTCACCCTCGCGCTGAATGATCGGCTCGGTAAGACCGAGAGCATTGACGCGCTTCTCCATGATAGCGACCACGCGGTTCATCGCATCGTCATTGACCTGTGCGACATCTGTATCCTCTGCCTCTAAGACGACGTGTGTACCGCCCTGAAGGTCGAGCCCCTGGCGAATCGAGTTCGCAAGCGGCCGAACGAAGAGCAAGAAAAGTGCTATGATTGCCACGACACAGACAAACAATTTGAAAAGACAATCTTTTTCGCAAATGATTCACTACCTTTTATTCATATTTCACGATAGATACGCGGCTTGACGAAAAAATATTGATAAAGGATGCATTTACCTTGCATAGGTTTCGATGCGGCGCTTCTCTGTCAAGATAAGGTCAACGCGCTCATCATGCTTTGTCATCGGCACCTCAGGGTAAATAAGTCCGTCAAAGGCAAGCGCGATGCGCTTTGCCCCTGTTGCCCTCTCGCGCATGAAGCGATCGTAAAAGCCTGCGCCAAGCCCAAGGCGCCCGCCGCGCACATCAAACGCCGCGCCCGGCACGACAATGAGGTCAATGCTCTCAGGCGGCACGATTTCTCTCGCTTCTTTTCGCACGGTTTTGATGCCGTATGCATCTGGAACGAGATCTTCGAGACGACGCAGACGAATGACATCCATCACGCCTCTTTTTCTGAATCAGCGGGATGACAGAATTTTCCCGTCTGCTATTGCCCGTTCGAGAAAAATCATCCAGCGCAATTTCTTCCGGCATGGAGACATAGGCAAAGACCGTCTTTGCCGCTTGGTAGGCAGTTTCCTTCACCAAAGAAGCTATCATTCTCTGCGAAACCGCGATGCGTTTTTCAAAAGAAAGGCATCGGCGAAAAGCCACAGCCTCTTTTCGAAGGATTTTCTTCCTCTCTTGAAGCTCGCTTAACACTGCACCTTTCATGCGTCTGACGAATCCTCACTCTTTTCCTCTGGTTCTTTCTTCAGTTCATCCGTCACAATGCTCGCGATGCTGCTGCGCGAGCAATCAATGACAATGCCTTTCGAAATTTCCAGACGAACGATAGTATCATCTATCGAGATAATCGTACCGTAGATGCCACCGACCGTGATAATGCGGGTGCCACGCTTTAAGGCTTCAAGCATATTCCGGCGCTTGCTCTGTGCTTTTTTCTGCGGACGATAGAGAAGAAAGTAAAAGATCAAAACCATGAGGAGAATCGGCCCCCATGTGCCCAGCGACGACATCATTTCTTCGTTCATAAAAAACACTCCTTGTATTTACTTGATTCAGCCATTGCTGCGCGGATGATAGCTTTGCGAGAAACTCTCGGCGCAATGTCTGGAACGTTCCATCAATGATGGCAGTGCGCATCTTTCGCATGAAGTCCTGCAGGAAATAGAGATTGTGCAAAGAGAGCAGGCGAAGACCAAAGATTTCACCGGCGCGAACAAGGTGACGGATGTAAGCGCGCGTGTAGCCGTTACGGCAGGCATAACAGCCGCAGCCTTCCTCCAGCACCTTATGTTCATGCGTAAACTGCGCATTTTTCATGACCAAGCGGCCATGCCAGGTCATCGCCATGCCATTTCTTGCGACACGCGTCGGAAAGACGCAGTCGAACATATCAATGCCGCGTGCGACACTCTCGATGAGATAATCCGGCGTGCCTACGCCCATCAGATAGCGCGGCTTATTCTCTGGCAGATACGAAGTCGATATGGAAAGCATCTCGTTCATAAGCTCCGGCGGTTCACCGACAGAAAGACCACCGACCGCGTAGCCCGGCAAGTCAAGCGCCACAAGATGCTCGGCACTCCACTTTCGAAGTTCCGGATGCATACCGCCCTGTACAATGCCAAAAAGCCCTTGCTTTTCAGCTGTCATTGCCGCCTTACAGCGCTCTGCCCAGCGCTGCGTGCGCTCTGTCGACTGCTTGGCATAGGCAAAATCAGCGGGATACGGAATGCACTCGTCAAATGCCATGACGATGTCTGAGCCGAGGCACATCTGCACATCCATCGAAACTTCCGGCGAAAGGAACTTCTTTGAGCCGTCGATGTGTGAACGAAACGTCACACCCTCTTCCGTAATCTTTCGAAGATCACCGAGGCTGAAGACCTGGAAGCCGCCGCTGTCCGTGAGAATCGCACCGTCCCAATGCATGAATTTATGCAGACCGCCGGCTTCCTTGACAAGTTCTGCACCAGGGCGAAGAAAGAGATGATAGGTATTTGAAAGGATAATCCCTGCACCGATATCCCTCAGCTCGTCGGGCGAAATTCCTTTGACCGATGCCTGTGTCCCGACAGGCATGAAGATCGGTGTCGGAAAACTTCCATGTGGGGTATGAATGATTCCCGCACGTGCCCCCGTCTTTGCATCCTTTGCTATGAGTTCATACGTGATTGCCGCCAACAAAACCTCCTGCGCTCTCGCGCTTTATCGGCTAAAAAACACTTACCGTTCCAGTGCCTCGTGAAGTGCACTCTGCATCAAGAGGATGTCCGGCTCCTCACCTGTCCAGCGGCGAAACGCTGCTGCCCCTTGCAGAACAAGCATCATCTCTCCGTTTAAGATGCGATGCCCACGCCCCGCCGCCTCTTCGAGAAACTTTGTCTTTGCCGGTGTGTAGATGATATCGTAGCAAAACGCATCTTCTTTCAATAAATCGAAATCCACCGGCGGCATCTCTCCAACGTTTGGCGTCATACCAAGCGGCGTCGTATTGACAACGAGATCCGCTTCTTTTTCTGCAGACCGAAAAGCAGCACATTCAAAAATCAACCACTTGTATCTTCACGGAAAAAAATCTTTCGCAAAAGACTGCAAAGTTATCGAGAAACGCCTGCCCTTTTTCATGATTTCTGACAGCAATCACTACCTCTGCCGCGCCCTGCTTCAAAAGTCCATAGCAGACGGCACGCGCTGCGCCGCCTGCTCCAAGGATAACCGTATGTTTCCCCTTTGGATCAAATCCTGCGAGAAAAAGCGACTGCAAAAATCCTTCGACATCCGTATTATACCCCGTAAGTTTTCCATCTTCATTTTGAACGGTATTTACGGCACCGATCGCCTTCGCATCCGCATCGATGGCATCGAGATGTGCTATAATGGCGGACTTATGCGGAATCGTGACGTTCCAACCTGTAAAATTCAGAGCGCTAAGACCGCGCACCGTCGCGCCCAAGTCCGCTTTTCTTACCGGAACGGCGATGTAGACATAGTCAATACCTGCCTGCTCGATCGCTGCGTTCTGCAAAATCGGTGAGAGCGAATGTACAATGGGCCAGCCCATGACACCGAGATTCTTGGTCTTTCCTGTAATCAATCCTATCACCCATGTTGACGGCGTGTTTCCGTCAGTAAATTTATCTTGAGGTTATAGTAATCCGGCGTCATATCGAGATAATGACGATGCGGATTTTCAAAGCGCTGTTCTTCCTCCCAAATCTCAGACTTCAATTGTTCTATGACATAGGCACGAATGTCCTTGAGTTTTGAAGCTCCATCGTGCGCTTGCCGTCTTTCACGTAGAGCTTACGGAGATTTTTCGCTGTACAACGCACGAATTTGCGGTTCTTCCACGGTTTCTGCGGATCAATATAACGGTATGCATCGGAAAGGTCGACAGTCTCACCGGCAAGCGCCATCAGGTCAGCAACCGCCTTTCCATCTTCGTCATAGATGCGATAGAGGTCTTTCAGTCCCGGATTTGTGATCTTTCCGACATTCTCCGACACTTTGATGCGCGGAACGAATTCCGTTCCTTCTTTGACAGCAGCCAGTTTATAAACTGCGCCCAAAAACTGGCTCCGAACGCGCGGTAATCAGGCGCTCGCCGATGCCAAAGCTGTCAATACACGCCCCTTGCAGAAGGAGCGAACTCACCGTAAATTCATCTAAACTGTTCGAGACAACGATCTTTGTATCCGCAAGCCCTGCCGCATCAAGCATACGACGAACGCGTTTTGAAAGATACGCTAGGTCGCCCGAGTCAATGCGAATACCGACAAGTTTTTTGCCCATCGGCTCCAAGACCTCGCGTGCTACGCGTATGGCATTGGGAATCCCCGAATGAATGACATCGTATGTGTCGACGAGAAGCACCGTTCCATCCGGATACATCTCTGCGTACTTCTTAAATGCCTCGAATTCATCCCTGTAGAACATGACCCAGCTATGCGCCATCGTTCCAGAAATGGGAATGTCAAACATCTGCCCCGCTGAGCAAGTCGCCGTCCCGGTAACGCCGCCGATGTAGGCAGCGCGCGCGCCGTACGTTGCCGCGTCCATATTGTGCGCCCGCCGCGCTCCAAAATCCGATACGGTACGCCCTTGTGCCGCAAAAGCGATGCGCCGCGCCTTTGTCGCAATCAAAGACTGATGGTTTACCTGTGCAAGAATCGCCGTTTCGACAAGCTGCGCATCGACCAGCGGCGCAACAACCGTTAAGATCGGCTCGTTCGGATACATGACCGTGCCTTCCGGCATTGCATAGATATCACCGCGGAAGCGAAAATCTTTCAGATATGCAAGAAAATCCTTATGAAAGATTCCCTGTCTTCGGAAATATTCGACGTCCGTATCGGAAAAGCGCATGTTTTCAACGTATTCGATGACCTGTTCAAGACCAGCAAAAATGGCAAATCCACCCTCATCAGGATTCGCGCGGTAGAAGACATCAAACGCCACCTGCGTATCCTTGTCCTTTTCTGCAAAGTACCCGTTCGCCATCGTAAGCTCATAAAAATCCATCATCATGGAAATATTTCGCTTGTCAAACTGTGTCATGGGAACTCCTTTCAATGTATAAGAAAATACAGATCCCTTATGTTTTCCAAAAGACACGTCAGGAGAATTATATCATTATATAAGAGGACTTGCAATCAAGGAGCCCCAAAAAGCAAAGTGCAGAAATTTGATTCTCATCAAAAAGATTTAATTGCTGCTAAAAAATGCTTGATTGACCGGCATGTCTGCCGATTAATCAAGCATTTTTTAACTATTCGCTGTCTCTAAAATCGCATTGAGATCGTCATAGGTCAGTGCCTTTAAGACTTCATCTTTCATCTCCTTGCCTATGGCACTAAGCCCATGAACATCGATATACTCTGCAATCGCATCCTCCATGCACATCGGCGGTTCAAAGCCGCTGCCTCTGCAAAGTCCAACATACTTTGTTTCCAGTGCCTGTACCTGCTCGTCTTCCAAACGCTCGACAGCTTTATGAACATGCCCTTTATAAAGCGTAATCATCTCAAACATAAAATCTTCCTTTCTTTGTGCGAACGACATGCCATAAACCTTATTTTTTTCCAATAGCAGGCGCATCCGCAAACGCAGCGTCTCTATCAGATTCTCTTGACGAATCTGCCTTTTCACGATATGGTATAGGACAAACCTGAAAGCAGAAGGAAAGGATGATTCCATTGATTACGCAGGAACTCATTGCACGCATCAACGAACTTTCTAAAAAACAGCGCAGCACAGGCCTCAACAAAGCCGAACGCAGCGAGCAGCAAGAGCTTCGCTCACTCTATCTCGCCGATATCCGCGCGCAGATGAAGGGCATGCTCGACACCATCGAGTTCACCGATCCAGTCGAAAAAGAAGCAGAGCCGCAACAGCCGCATGTCAAAAACATCGAGATTCAACTTACCACGCGCCCCGTTCTCCACTAAAAATACAAGGACATTTATGAATATCAACCTCACAAAACTCTTCCAAGCTCGCTGTAAAATACGACCAAGGCGACGCTAAGCGCATTGCCCACCTTCTGAAGGTTTGGGGATATGCACGCGAGATTGCAACACTGGAAAATCTTGAAGAAAGCGAGCAAGAACTCTTAGAAGCCGCCGCCATTCTGCACGACATCGGCATTCATAACGCAGAAAAGATACATGGGAGCAATGCCGGCAAGTATCAAGAAATCGAAGGTCCTGCCGTCGCACGTGAAATCTTGAAAGATTTCGCCGTCTCCGAAGATTTTATCCAACGCATCTGTTATCTTATCAGCCACCATCATCATTACACCAATGTTGATGGCAGGGATTTACAGATTCTTCTCGAAGCAGATTTCCTCGTCAATGCTTATGAAGATGCACTATCCAAAACTGCCATACGTGCTTTCCGGGAAAAAGTTTTCAAAACTAAAGCCGGAAAATGGCTGCTCGATACGATCTACGCTGTTTGAAGAAAACATAAACATACGATAAAAGACGTTTCACCTGATAATTTTTCAGATTGAAACGTCTTTTTCGTGCGTACATCTCGATTGTCATGGATGAAGTTTCAAAGAGATGTTTGTGGCTTTACTTAGCGCCAAACATAGAGACCAGCGGCTCGAAAGTCATGCGATGAATCGGACATGCACCGTATTTTTTAATGGCTTCTATATGTTCGCGCGTACCGTAGCCCTTGTGATGCGCAAAGCCATACTGCGGATAAAGCGCATCATAATCCCTCATTAAGCGGTCTCGCGTCACCTTGGCAACGATGGATGCCGCAGCAATCGATGCCGATTTCGCATCCCCCTTCACGATGGATGCGTGCGGCATCGGAAGATTTTCTAACGGCATAGCGTCAATCAATACTTTGTCTGGCGCGGGACTAAGCCCAAAAACGACATCGTACATGCCATTTATCGTCGCTTGATAGATATTCACGCGGTCAATCGTCTTCGCATCGACCAAAATACTGGAAACAGCAACTGCTTTTTCTTTGATTTCTTCAAAGAGTTCTTCGCGCACGGATTCCGACAACTTTTTCGAATCATTGAGCTTTGGGATGATGAGCTCATGCGGCAAGATGACCGCTGCGACCGAAACAGGTCCCGCTAAAGGGCCGCGCCCCGCTTCATCTACTCCTGCGACAAGGCGGCATCCTTCGATCCACGCTTTTTTCTCATAAGCATATAGGGAAAGGACACGAGCTTTCTCCTTTTGCATGCGCTCATACCGCCGAACGATCGTACCAACTGCCTTTCGGCTGTCCAGACGGCACGCAGCAAGGAAATCTGAATCAATCTCTCCTTCGGCAAAAAATTTGTCTATTTCTCTTATCGTATAATCTGCCGGCTTTTTCAATCGTTTCTATCCTCACTGCCTTCCGATTCTGCCATAGTCGCTGTATCTTTAGCCTCCGTCGACACTGCATCCAGTGTGACGAGTCCGAGCCTTCCGCTGCGAAATTCTGTCATCACAATCTGCTGTACCTTTTCGCTGTCGATCGCGCCGCCTTTCAAGAGACATCCGCGTTTCCGTCCAATAAGTTCAAGAATTTCCGCTGCACTTTCCGGAAGCTCTTCCTTGAGCTTAAAGCGCTCTTTCAGTTTATACGCATTGTTTTGCCGAAGAGCATCGAGAAGGAGAAGAACGACAGCTTCACGGTCAAAAATATCGTCATTGATTGCCCCCGTAAAGGCAAGTTTCAGCCCAACGGTCGGATCTTCAAACTTCGGCCAAAAGGATGCCCGGCGTGTCTAGAAGATCGAGTTGTGCGCCGATCTTTATCCACTGCTTAGCTCGCGTGATGCCCGGACGATCTGCCGTCTTCGTCCGGGCAGCGCCTGCCAGGCGATTGATGAGCGAGCTCTTGCCAACATTCGGAATGCCAAGAATCATACATCGCGCCGCTCGTGCCTTTCCACCAACTTTAGCAAACTTTTCTGTCTTAGGACGCGCGAGTTCTTCCACCTCACGAACCAGCGCCTTAACGCCACGCCCCTTTTGAGCATCTACGGCAACCGCGCGGATACCCTGCTCACGAAAATAGGTAACCCACCGCTTCGTCGCACGCGCATCTGCAAGATCGCTCTTGTTGAGCACGACAAGCCGCGGCTTTGCCTTAATGATCTCCGCAAGCATCGGATTCGCGCTTGAAAGCGAAAGCCGCGCGTCAAGAGTTCGATGACAACATCGACCAGCTTCAGATTTTCCTCAATGATCCGCTGTGCTTTCTTCATATGCCCCGGAAACCACTGCAGATTCGGAATAAAGTTTTCTCTCTCGCCTTCCATCACATTCTCCTCCTCTATAAAAAACCAGCTTTCCTAAAAAGAAAAGCTGGTCAAAATCAAGCAATATCTGAGATTAGGATTCACCGAGGACAGCCTGGCCTAGGCGCATTTCATAATCCTGTTCATTGTTTGGAACCCAAACGCCGAGATCCTTATTGTACGTGCAGTCAACCTGCAGCGTAGTCTGACCGCTGACGGGAATATTCTTAATCTCATCTTCGAGCTTATTCGTCATGATGTCAAGAATCTGGTTAGGTGCGCCTTTCGCCACAACTTCCTTCTGCACGGACTGCACCAATTTGGTCATGTCTATCTTCTTAGGGTCGATGACATCGACGGTGACCTCAACCGTTGCCTTATCCCCTTCTTTCGAAAGGGTCTTTGTCGAGACGTTTGCGCGGGAAATTGACGTAAGAACGGCTTCGCCAATGGCGCGTGCCTGGTCATCGGTAAAGATGCCGCCCGAAGCGCGCTGATACTCAGAGACGAATCCTTCCATAAAATTCTTATGGAAGGATTCCTTATCCGCGCCAAAGCGCTTTAAAGCATCCTCGTCTTCATGCAGAATACCAACAGAAAATGTCTTAATGCTGACATCCGGCTCTTCCTTCTGTCCACAGCCAAAGAGCAAGAGAGACGAGCAGAATGCCCATCACAGCTAGAATGGTCTGTCTTCTCGTGTTCTTCATAAGCTCCTCCCAAAAACCATCGGCAAAATACGCCGGAAAATTTTTATTCCCTTATTTGTTCATCGCTTCCTGCACGGCAACAGCAACGGCGACAGTCATGCCGACCATAGGATTGTTGCCTGCGCCGATGAGCCCCATCATATCGACATGCGCAGGAACAGAGGACGAGCCTGCAAACTGGGCATCGCTGTGCATACGTCCCATGGTGTCTGTCATGCCGTAGGAAGCAGGACCTGCTCCCATGTTATCCGGGTGAAGCGTACGCCCTGTGCCGCCGCCCGAAGCGACGGAGAAATACTTCTTGCCTTGCTCAACGCATTCCTTCTTATAGCAGCCCGCCACCGGATGCTGGAAGCGCGTCGGGTTCGTCGAGTTTCCTGTAATGGAAATATCGACCTTCTCGAGATGCATGATGGCAACGCCTTCCGGAACAGAGTCGGCACCGTAGCAGCGAACCTTCGAGCGCGGGCCATCACTGTAGGCAATTTCTTCAACAATATTGACCTTGTTTGCCTTATAGTCGTAGTCCGTACAGACGTAGGTAAAGCCGTTGATGCGGCTGATGATCTGCGTTGCGTCCTTACCAAGGCCGTTCAGAATGACGCGAAGCGATTCTTGCGAACCTTATTTGCCGTCATGGCAATGCCAATTGCACCCTCTGTCTGCTGCAAAGGATTCATGCCCTGCAAGAAAGGCAAAGCAGCCGGCTTCTTCAGAGAGAAGCATGGCGCCGAGGTTACCGTGACCAAGACCGACTTTACGGTGATCGGCAACGGAGCCCGGAACACAGAACGCCTGGAGACCTTCGCCAATGGCTTTTGCGGCTTCGGCAGCCTTTGTGCAGCCCTTCTTAATGGCAATCGCAGCACCGAGCGTATACGCCCACTTTGCATTTTCAAATGCGATGGGTTGGAGATCTTCGACAATGGCATACGGGTTAAAACCCTTTTCTTCGCAAATTTTCTTTGCTTCTTCAATATTTGCAATGCCGTAGACCTTACAAACTTGATTGATTCCATCAATACGGCGCTCGTAGCCTTCGAATAATGACATCTTATTCATCCCTTCTATAATAGGGGGACAAGGAAGCGTCCCCCGCTTTCGATTTCGAAAAATTTCCTTGTGCGGATTTCTCTCACGCAAACATGCGTTAGAAAATTATTCTTCGCGCGGGTCGATGAACTTCACACCATCCGCAAAGCGTCCCTTCGTGGACGTATTTGCCTTGATGGCTTCGTTTGCATCCTTGCCAGCACGCACAGCTTCCATAACCTTGCCGAGCTGTACGACTTCATAACCAATAACACGGTTTTCTTTATCGAGAGCGAGTTTCGTGACATAACCTTCGGCGAGCTCGAGGTAACGAGGTCCCTTTTTAAGCGTCGAATAGAGCGTGCCGACCTGACTGCGGAGCCCTTGCCGAGGTCGTCAAGACCTGCGCCGACAGGAAGTCCGTCATCCGAAAAATGCCGTCTGACTGCGGCCGTAAGCGATCTGCAGAAACAGCTCCCGCATTGCCGTGTTGATGGCGTCACAGACAAGATCTGTGTTCAATGCCTCAAGTACCGTCAGCCCTGGAAGGATTTCAGATGCCATAGCAGCAGAGTGTGTCATACCGGAGCAGCCGACTGTTTCGACCAGCGCCTCCTGAATGATGCCGTCCTTGATGTTCAGCGTCAGCTTGCAAGCGCCCTGCTGCGGTGCGCACCAGCCAACACCATGCGTAAGACCGCTGATATCCTGAATATCCTTCGACTTGACCCACTTGCCTTCTTCCGGAATCGGTGCCGCACCGTGATGGACTTCCTGTGCCACACAAGCCATGTCTTCTACTTTTTTTGAATAAGAAATCATTGTTCCTCTCCTCTAGCGGAAAATCACCGATGAGCGGGGACATTTAATGAATGTCCTACATTTCAGCGGGAATTTCCTAGAAATAATACACATATCTTCTTCTCATCATGGAGGCTCAATTCCAGATGAGATTCTCTCTTTACATCTTGACGAGAACCTTGCCTGTCATTTCCTTCGGTATTTCGACACCCGCGAGTGTCAGGAGCGTTGGTGCGATATCCGAAAGTGCGCCGTCTTCGACGGACTTCACGCGATCCGAAACGACGATAAACGGAACGGGGTTTGTCGTATGCTTCGTAAACGGCTGATTGTTGTCGTAATCCATCATCTTATCGGCATTGCCGTGATCCGCCGTGATGCAGACCTCGCCGCCGACTTCGCGAATGGCATCGACGAATCGCCCGACGCAGGTATCAACGGTTTCAACGGCCTTGACGACTGCCGGGAAGACACCCGTATGACCGACCATATCGCAATTGGCATAGTTCAAAATGATGAAATCGTACTTACCGCTCTTGATAGCGTCGACGACTTTATCCGTGACTTCAATGGCACTCATCTCGGGCTTTAGATCATAGGTCGCGACTTTGGGACTTGGAACAAGAATGCGGTCTTCGCCCTTGTACGGCTCTTCAACGCCGCCGTTGAAGAAAAAGGTGACATGCGCGTATTTTTCCGTCTCGGCAATACGCAGCTGCGTGAGACCGTGATCTTGAATGACCTCGCCCATCGTATTCTTTGATAGATTCCGGTGGAAAAAGCAACGCGTGCATTCATGCCGTCTTCGTACTGCGAAAAACGTTGCAAACGGAATTTTCAGACTCTCGTCGCGCTGGAAACCGTCAAAGGTCTTATCGACAAAAGCATGCGTAAGCTGACGCGCGCGGTCGGGACGGAAGTTGAAGAAGATAGCACCATCGCCGTTCTTCATGCCTGCATAGCCCTTTGACAACAAAACGGAACGACGAACTCATCGTTGACGCCTGCCGCATAGCTCGTCTGAATACCCTGCCGCAGGATCATCTGCTCGCAACGCCCTCAGCATGCGCAATGGCTTCGTACGCCTTTTCCTCGCGATCCCAACGATTATCGCGATCCATGGCATAATAGCGGCCGCTGACCGTAGCAATTGAGCCGACACCGATTTCCCTGCACTTTTGTTCAAGCTCTTCAAGGAACGGCTGTGCACTCTGCGGCGGAACATCGCGGCCGTCGAGGAATGCATGAACGTAGACATCCGCGATGCCCTCTTTTTTTGCCATCTCGAGAAGTGCGTAGAGATGTGCCTGATGGCTGTGAACGCCGCCAGGCGAGACGAGCCCCAAAAGATGGAGCGCACCGCCCTTTGCCTTCACACCCGACATGATTTCAAGAAGCGCCTTGTTCTTAAAGAAATCGCCGTTTTTGATATCGCGCGTGATGCGCGTGAGCTGCTGGTGAATGACGCGGCCGGCACCGATGTTCGTATGACCGACCTCGAGTTACCCATCTGTCCATCTGGCAGTCCGACATATTCACCGGATGCCTGGAGTTTCGATGTTGGGAATTTCTCGACAAGTCCATCTAATACGGGCGTCTTTGCCTGCTGCACGGCATTGTTCTTATCCTGTTTATCACCGATGCCGCACCCATCCATGATGATGAGTGCAACGGGTGCATGTTTGATTGTTGCCATGGTACCCTTTCTAAAAATTCACCTGGCTTTGATGCTTCTCGGGCAGTAGTCGCACCGAAAAAGCACTGCACCAAATCAAAAACCGCCAATCGATCAATAGTTGACGATTTCGGAGAAATCCTTTGCCTTGAGGGAAGCGCCGCCGACAAGTGCACCATCGACATTCGGCTGCTTCATCAGGTCTTTAATCGTCGCCGGCTTGACGCTGCCGCCGTACTGGATGCGGATAGCGTCCGCTGCCTGCTGGTCAAACTTCTTTGCGATAGCTTCGCGAATCGCCTTGCAGACCTCTTCTGCCTGTTCGAAGGTGGCCGTCTTGCCTGTGCCGATCGCCCAAATCGGTTCGTAGGCGATGACCAGCTTTGCAGCTTCTGCTGCACTAAAGCCTTCAAGAGCCGCGTTGATCTGCCCTACGACGTGGTCAATATACTTACCTGCCTCGCGAATCTCGAGGGACTCGCCGCAGCAGATGATCGGCGTGATGCCCGCGGCAAATGCAGCATGTGCACGCTTGTTGACACCCTCATCGGTCTCTCCAAAATAGTCGCGGCGCTCACTGTGACCGAGAACGACGTAATCAACACCGATTTCATTCAGCATCGAGCAGGAAATCTCACCTGTAAATGCGCCGCTCTTTTCCCAGTGCACATTCTGTGCGCCGACATGAATGTTCGTTCCCTTGAGCGCGTCCGTGACAGCTGCAAGCGCTGTTGCCGTCGGGCAGACGACGACCGTGACATTTGCATCTTTAACAAGCGGAGCGAGCTCCTTTACGAGCTTCGTTCCCTCTGCTATCGTATTATTCATCTTCCAGTTGCCTGCGATGATCGGAGTTCTTGCCATATATATCCTCCTGCACGTCTGTGCCATCTTATAAAATTTCTTTTTCTTATTTATCTGCAAGTGCTGTGACGCCCGGCATCTCCTTGCCTTCAAGGAACTCCAGCGTTGCGCCGCCGCCCGTCGAAACGTGCGAGATCTTTTCTGTAAGTCCTGTCTTCTTGAGCGCTGCCACAGAGTCACCCCCGCCAACAATGGAGATTGCCCCGTTTTCCGTCGCTTCGGCGACTGCCTTTGCCACAGCGAGTGTGCCCTGTGCAAATTCATCACACTCGAAGACACCCATCGGTCCGTTCCAAACAACGGTCTTTGCACCCTTCAAGGCATGGACATAGGCTTCGCTTGTCTTAGTACCGGAATCCAGTGCTTCCCAACCATCTTCAACTTTGTCTACATCGACGATCTTACTTTTTGCCTTCTGCCTTCCACTTTGCTTCATCAGCGAGTGGGAACATGTTTGCAACGCGAAGATCCAGCGGCAAAACGACCTTGACACCCTTCGCTTCTGCTTTCTTCAAAAGCTCTTGGCTAAGCTCGAGCTTGTCATCCTCGACAAGAGAGTTGCCAACTGGCAGTCCTTTCGACTTGTCAAAGGTATGTGCCATACCGCCGCCAATGATAATCGTGTCGACCTTGTCGATCATATTGCTGATGACGCCGATCTTGTCGGAGACCTTTGCGCCGCCGATGATAGCAACAAAGGGATGCTGCGGCGCTTCCAGCGCCTTGCCGATATAATTGATTTCCTTTTCCATCAGGAAGCCTGCGACTGTCTCGATATACTTTGGAATGCCTGCATTCGATGCATGTGCACGATGCGAAACACCGAAAGCATCGTCGACAGCGACATCCGCAAGAGATGCAAGCTGCTTGGCAAATGTCGGATCATTCTTTTTCTCTTCCTTGTGGTAACGGAGGTTTTCAAGCAGGAGAACCTCGCCCGGCTTCAAATCCTTCGCTGCCTTCTCTGCTTCAGCTCCGACACAATCGGATGCCCATTTAACGTCGCGCTTCAAAAGTTCTGAGAGATGCTTGACAAGGTATTTCGTCGAGAACTTATCTTCACGTGCTTCCGTTGGACGGCCGATGTGACAGGCGATGATGAGCGCCGCACCGTTGTCTAATAAGTAATTCAGCGTCGGCAGTGTACGAACCATGCGCGTATCATTCGTGATATTCATATTTGCATCAAATGGAACATTGTAGTCGACGCGAACAAACACCTTCTTGCCTTTGACATCAATATCCTTGATTGTCTTCTTATTCATAAAACACCCTCCTTATAAATTGCAGTTTTTCCAAAAAGAAGAGGTCCGGCCCAAACATAAGGCCGGACCTCAAGAGATCTGTTATGCTACCTGTGGTTATCGGAACAACCGAGATTAGCCGAGCTCTGCGAAGTACTTGATCGTACGAACCATCTGGCTCGTGTAGGAGTTCTCGTTATCGTACCAAGAAACCACCTGAACCTGCGTCGTACCGTTGCCAACCGGGCTGACCATCGTCTGCGTTGCATCGAAGAGCGAACCAAAGCGCATGCCGACGATGTCGCTCGAGACGATCTCATCTGTGTTGTAACCGAAGGACTCCGTGGATTCCTTCTTCATCTGTGCGTTGACCTGGTCAACCGTGACATCTCCCTCAACAACAGCATAAAGGAGGGTCGTGGAACCCGTCGGGGTCGGAACACGCTGTGCAGCACCGATGAGCTTGCCCTTGAGTTCCGGAATGACGAGACCGATGGCCTTTGCTGCGCCCGTAGAGTTCGGAACGATGTTGACAGCTGCGGCGCGGCTGCGGCGAAGATCGCCCTTGCGCTGCGGACCGTCAAGCGTCATCTGATCGCCCGTATATGCATGGATCGTAGCCATGATGCCGCTCTTAATCGGTGCGAGATCGTTCAGTGCCTTTGCCATTGGCGCAAGGCAGTTTGTCGTGCAGGACGCTGCAGAGATGATCTTGTCATCCTTCGTGAGGTTCTTGTGATTGACATTGTAGACGATCGTCGGAAGGTCATTGCCCGCAGGAGCGGAGATGACAACCTTCTTTGCGCCTGCCTTCAGATGAGCCGAAGCCTTTTCCTTGGACGTATAGAAGCCCGTGCACTCAAGAACAACATCGACATCGTGCTTGCCCCAAGGAATCTTGGATGCATCCGCTTCTGCATAGATGTTGATCTTTTTGCCGTTGACTGTAATGCTGTCCTCACCAGCCTCAACCTTGTCAGCGAACTTGTAGCGTCCCTGTGTAGAATCGTATTTGAGGAGATGTGCGAGCATCTTCGGGACTTGTGAGATCGTTGATTGCAACTACTTCATAGCCGTCTGCGTCGAACATCTGACGGAAAGCGAGACGACCGATACGGCCAAAACCATTGATAGCAACTTTTACTGCCATTTGAAAATTACCCCCTAAATAATCATTAGAAGTTTTCACTTACAGATTTATCATACAATATTCTAAAACAGATTGTCAATGCTTTTGAGATAAATTATAGCAATTATTCACGCAAATTTTGCCTTTTTAAATCATAATTATCTGAAATTTTGATTATAGGCTATTTTTTTCTATTGTATTCCCCTATCATCGCCGATAAAAAAAGAAGAACTTCCTGACAATTAAAAAGGGCTTTCGCCATTAGGAAAGCCCTTTCTATAAATTTTATTTATGTTTAGCTTCTTCCTTTTTCCAAAGCCAGAAGTGCCTGAACGTAAATTGCACACTCAAGACGCTTTTTTTGAATCTCACACCCTACTTCATATGGTTTGCGGATATCACCGTGAAAAAGATCCGCATTGGCATGACAGCCGCCCGAACAGAAGAAACGTGCCCAACAGTTGCTGCACTTTTCCTTATTGAGGACATGGCTCTCGCGGAAGTACTGCGGAAGTTTATCGTTTGTCACACCTTCATCCAATGAGCCCAGACGATACCCCTCGCGGCCGACAAACTGATGACAGGGATAAAGATCTCCATTTTCTGCAACGGCAAAGTATTCATGCCCTGCACCGCAGCCGGAAAGACGCTTTGCGACACACGGACCATTCGACAGATCCATATTGAAATGGAAAAAGAAAAACCCCTTCCCTTCCCGATGGCGCTTCATGTAGACATTTGATCAACCGATCATACTCCGCACGAATGCGCGGCAGATCTTCCTCACGAAAACCGAGCGGACTGTCCTTCATGACCACCGGCTCAATCGAAAGGATATCGAACCCGGCATCGTTCATCGATAATACGTCGTTTGTAAAGTCCATATTCTTTCTTGTGTAGGTACCGCGGAGAAAGGTGTAAATGCCGCGATAATCGTAACTGCCGCCCTTCCGACTGTCAAGACACTTCTTAAAGTTCTTCACAATGCGGTCGTATGTTCCGTGTCCGCCGGCGTCAGGACGCATCGCATCGTTGATCTCCTTGCGTCCGTCGAGGGAAAGGACAAGGGAAAAGTCATTGTCATTCAGCCACTGAATGTTCTCATCGTTGAGCAGCATGCCATTTGTCGTCAGCGTCAGCTTAAACTTCTTGCCCGTGTCCTTTTCTCGCTCACGGACATAGGCTGTGACTGCCTTCACTGTCTTTATGTTCATGAGCGGCTCGCCGCCAAAGAAATCAATCTCACAGTGCTTGCGAGGGCCCGAATGCTCGATGAGGAAATCGACTGCTTTACATCCTGTCTTTGCATCCATGACCGCACGCCCCATGCCGTAGTCACCGCCATCGCCAAAGCAATATTTACACCGAAGATTGCAGTCCTGTGCGACCATGAGACAGAGGGACTTCACAAGCCCCTTCTGCTTGAAGGTCGGCGGTACATCGATATCCGGCGCAAAGAGCTCACCCCTCTCGATGAGTTCATGAAGCTCACTGAGAGCCTCCTCGATATCTGCCTTCGCATACACATCAGAAAGCACTTCTATCGTTTTCAGCATCGTTTGTGCCGTCAAAAGTATGCAGAATATCTCGAATCATTTCGTCGATGATATGGACAGCGCCGCTGTTGATGTCGAGAAGAAGGATTTCGCCGCCCTGCTCAAAAACATGAATCTTATCTTTCAATCTATTATACGCTCCTATAAAAAAGGGACTGCCTTATCATGCAGTCCCTTTACCAGAATCCATCCGCTCAGTTTCTCTCGCAGACCTGGTTTCCGACCGTGCAGCTCGTCTTGCAAGCGCTCTGGCAGGAAGCCTGGCACTCACCGCAGCCGCCCGTTTTAAGCGACTTCTGCATCGACGGCTTGTTTACTGTCTTGATGTGCTTCATAGTTATCTCCTCCTTGCAAGAATCTACTTGTATTTTATCTTGTTTTCTGCTTCTGCGCAAGAATTATTTTATCGCTTTTTGACTCTCCATGTGCCTCAAGCCAGCGCTTTCTCGCAATTTCATAACTCTCGCATTCAAGCGTAAAGCCCTTGCCCGATACCTCCGACGTACTCGAAACGATCATAAATGCCTGCGGGTCGTAATGATAGACAATGGTCTTAACCCGGCTTACCTGTGTCAAGCTGACAACGACGAAGAGAATCCCCTTTGGCTCTTCGGAAAAGCCTCCGCGTCCATCGAGATAGGTCACGCCGCGGCGGACATGCTGCATGATATCCGCGCAGATTTCTTTTGATGCCGGCGAAATAATGATGATCGACTTCTCACGATTTAAACCCGCTGCGACACGATTGGTCAATTCCGCTGTCGCATAGATGGAAACGAGACTGTAAAGTCCGATTTCCGTACCGAAAAGTGCCATCGACCCGATAATGATGAGCAGATTTAAGGAAAAGACCACCGTTCCCATATTAACGGAATAATATTTCTTCGTTATCGCTGCCACGACATCCAATCCACCCGTATTCGCATTGGCACGGAAAATCATGCCAAAGCCAATCCCCGCAAGCACGCCGCCGAAAATCCCCGAAAGCATGGGATCAGTGCATACCTGCCAGGTTATCATAAAGTGGAACGCATCGAGCAATAACGACTGCACAACCGTCCCGACAATCGTATCCACGGCATAGAGCCGCCCGAAGACACGATAGGCAAAAAAGAGAATAGGAATGTTATAAATGAGATTTTGAAGACCTGCGGGAACGCCCGTCACATAGTAGATGATAAAGGCGATGCCGCTGATTCCTCCTGTCAGAAGATGCGCTGGGATGAGGAAGAGATCGAAACCAACACAGGTGAGTGCACAGCCAGCGATAATCTGTGCGTAACGAAGGAATTGCCGTCTGACAGGATGCTGTTTCAAAACGTTCACCGCCTTTCAAGAGAAGATTGCTGTCCTTTCCATTATCCTGATGCATCTTTCCGCCAGCTATTCATGCTATGACCGTGAAAAAATCCTTCGATACACTATCGTGAAGAATAGCCACCTGCTTTTTTGCCAGCTCTTCCTTCAAGCGCTTGGCAAGTACCTCGACCACGGGGAACTCTGTACCGAAATGCCCCGCGTCAATGACGTGGATACCGAGCTCTGCCGCATGCTGCGCATCATGGTAGCGAACATCTCCCGTAAGATATGCATCTGCTCCCAGAAAAAGCTGCCCGTTCGATGAATTCTGCCCCGCTTCCGCTGCAAAGCGCGACCTTTTGAACAGGATGTTCTCCCGTCTTCACCAGCCGCATGCTATCTATCGGAAGTGCTGCTGCGACCTGCCTTGCAAAAGCCTCAATGGGCATCGACTCTGTAAGATAGCCAATGCGGCCGAGACTTTCTTCTCCCGCATCCGTCTTTTCCACTACAACGAAAGACTTCAGATTCTGTAAGCCCACAGCCGCTGCGAGCACGTCATTCACGCCGCCCTTTGCAATATCAAGGTTTGTATGTGCTGCCGCTACGGCGATATCGTGTGACAGCAGCATCTGAAGCCGTGCGCCAAGCGGGGTATCTGTCCGAATCTTCTTGATGGCGCTAAAGATGAGCGGATGATGTGCGACGATCATGCCCGCCCCTTCGCGGATTGCCGTCTTCACCACTTGGTCACTGACATCGAGTGCAACGAGCACACGGGCTACTTCCCCTTCTGGACTTCCGACAAGAAGCCCTGGATTATCCCAGTCTTCTGCCAAACGCTTCGGCGCAATGCGCTCGAGCGCCTCCATAACTTCCTGTACCCTTACCATATCAGATGCGCCTCCAATGCCTTGATTCGTGAAAGCACCTGCCGATATTTTTCCGATGCCTTCGCTGCTTCGCTCTTTGCCATACCATCTGCAATACGCCGCTCTGCAAAGAGCAAGCTCTCTATATGTGCACGGAGGAGAGGCGGCTTTTCCACCCAATGACAAGGTCCGATGGCTAGAAGAATCGGCACAGGTTTTTCCGCCTGTCCCGGTACGGCACGCAGCATTGTATATATGTGCCCCCCCTCTTCTGCCAGTGCCTCAGCTTCAATATGCCATCCTCTGTCATAAAGCCAGCCTCGAAGCTCAGCCGCTGCGCTCTGCGGCTGAAGCACCAATGCCTTCGCTGCCTGAAAAACTGCAAGATTCGCCGAAAGAATTTCTCGCATCAGTGCACCGCCCATGCCGGAGATAGAAATAACATCCGCTTCTCCAACGGTAAGGGAGGAAAGCCCATCCCCTGTCCGAACGGAGATGGCGTCAGAAAGTCCCGCTGCCCGCACTGTGCGAAGCGCTGCCATGGCAGGTTCTTCATTCTTGTCACTTGCAATCGCCCGCGGAAACTTTCCTGCCAGCACAAGCGCCGTCGGCAGATAGCCATGATCCGTACCAATGTCCGCCAGCACCTTTCCCTCTGGAATAAGCTCTGCCATCGTCTGCAGTCTGTTATCCAAACGAATCACTTTTCCGCCTCCTTCGATCAACGATTTCATTGTAACACATATTCTATTTTTCAATGACAGCCAAAACGCCCTGCGTATGACATAGGACAATACGCAGGGCGTTTCTATTTTTTAAGATCTTATTTTTGTTCTTTCATGCGGTTAACCGCGCTGAAGAGGGCAAGGATGGACGCCGTGATAATATCCGTATCCATGCCTGCGCCCCAAGTCGTGCGACCATCGGCGTCTGTAATGCCGATATATGCCATCGCACGACTGGACTGACCGATCTCAAGTGCATGCTCGCTGTAGGTGAGATCCTTGTAGCGGATGCCGAGGTTCTCGCTGCAGAGCATTCGATACGGCATCGAGGCGGCCGTTGCCGCGTGCGAGGAAGGTCTCGCTCTTTCCATTGACAAAAAGATCAACCGTTCCTTTACGCGTGCCGTCCGGTTCCTTGCGAAGTGTGAAATCGTCAAGCTTTATACGGGTGTTCGACATTGACGTATTCATTCAGGAAGATCTGATAGATCTCATCCGGCATGAGTTCCTTGTGCTTATGATCCGAAACACCCTTGACGTAGTAACCAAAGTCCTCACGCATTTTTTTTGGCATGTCGATGCCGTACTTCTGCTCCATGATAAAGCCGACGCCGCCCTTGCCGGATTGGCTGTTGATGCGGATGACATCGCCATCGTACTCGCGTCCGACGTCCTTCGGATCGATATAGAGATACGGCAGCGTCCACTTTCCGGGGTTCTTCTCTTCCTTCCACTTCATGCCCTTTGCAATCGCATCCTGATGAGAGCCGGAGAACGCCGCAAAGACAAGCTTTCCTGCATACGGCTGACGCGGAGAGACTTGCATACGCGTGACACGCTCATACATCTCACAGAGTTCCGGCATATTCGAAAAGTCCAGCCGCGGGTCAATGCCAAGCGCAAAGAGGTTCATCGCAACCGTGATGATATCAACGTTGCCCGTACGCTCACCATTGCCGAAAAGCGTACCCTCGACGCGATCCGCACCGGCGAGAATTCCCATCTCCGTATCGGCGACACCACAGCCACGGTCATTATGCGGATGAAGGGAGAGAACGACTCCGTCACGATACTTCAGATGCTTATTCATGTACGCGATCTGCATTCCATAGACGTGCGGCATGCTCATCTCCACGGTGACCGGCAGGTTGATAATCGCCTTGTGATCGGGGGTCGGCTTCCAGATATCGAGCACGGCATTGCAAACTTCGAGCGCATATTCCGGTTCTGTACCCGTGAAGGACTCTGGTGAGTACTCGAAGCGATACTTTGCACCTGCTTTCTCTGTCAGTTCCTTAAGCAGTTTTGCGCCGTCGGTGGCAATTTGCTTGACCTCTTCCTTTGACTTCTTAAAGACCTGTTCGCGCTGGGCAACAGATGTCGAGTTATAGACGTGGACAATCGCATTTTTGACGCCTTCCAATGCATCAAATGTCTTTCGGATAATGTGTTCGCGCGCCTGCGTCAGAACCTGTACCGTAACGTCATCCGGGATGAGATCATCGTTGACAAGGCGGCGGAGGAACTCGTACTCTGTCTCAGAAGCTGCCGGGAAACCGACTTCGATTTCCTTAAAGCCCACTTTGATGAGCATCTTGTAAAATTCGAGTTTTTCATCAAGGTTCATCGGAATGATGAGCGACTGATTGCCGTCGCGAAGGTCGACGCTGCACCAAACCGGTGCAGCGTCAGGCGCGTCTTTTTTCGCCCAATCCAAGTCGATTTCCGGCGGCATGTAGTAACCTTTGGAATACTTCTGATAGTTCATCATAAAATTACCTCCTAAAACATGAAACATGCACAGCTTTTGGGCAAATAAAAATCCTCCGCCTCTATGAGACGAAGGATGCACCTACGTGTTACCACTCAATTTCATGCGCAAAACGCAACTCTGACGGACTCCAACAAGCCCTGCCCCTATAACGGTCGGCTCCCGTCCCTGCCTAATTGCCATCTATCGGCGTTCAGCGGGCTGCTTCAAGGTGAGTTCAGAAACTTAGTAACACTGCCTTTCACCAACCGACAGCTCTCTACCGTTACGTCTGCTTCCTACTGTTCCTCTGCAACGCATTTCTCTGTGATGCATTAGAATATAGCACAGACACAGGGATTTTGCAAGCCCTTTAACTATACACACTATTAAAAATTTCTTTTACTTTGTCATGAGCTTTGCAACCTTATTGGCAAAGTCGACAGGATTTTCGGGAAGGATGCCCTCGATGAGAAGTGCCTGCGTGTAAAGAAGATCGCAGTAATCTTTAAATTCCAATGTTTCCTTGCCTGCTTTATGAAGCTCCTGAAGACGAGCAAAGAGTTCGTGATGCGGGTTGATTTCAAGGATACGATGCGCCTTGAAGAGCGGATTCTTCATCTCACTGAAGGTCTGCTCCATGGAAAGCGACGGACCTGCTTCGTCCGCCACGAGGCAAACGGCACTCGTCTTCAGGCGGCTGGATACCTTGACATCCGCGACCTTATCGCCGAGAACTTCCTTGATGTCCTTCATGAGGTCACCGTTCTCCTTGCCAATCTCTTCGGTCTCCTTCTTGACTTCCTGGCTCTCAGCGTCATCAAGACCGAGGTCACCGCGGCTGATGGAATGGAAGGGCTTTTTCGTCATAGCTACGAAGTGTCTCAATGGCAAATTCATCGACCGGATCCAAGAGATAAAGGACTTCAATGCCCTTGTCGCGGAGCGTCTCCATCTGCGGAAGATTCTCGATGGTCTCTTTGTCCTTTGCCGTTGCATAAAAGATCTTCTTCTGACTCTCCGGCATGCGCTCGACGTATTCCTTCAGCGTCGTGAGCTTGCCATCCTTTGAGCTCATGAAGAGCAACAGGTCTTTCAGTTTGTCAACGGTATCTCCGCCGCTGTACATGCTGTTATAGACGCCAATCTTCAGAGACTTTCCGTATTCGTTCCAAAACTTCTCGTAATCTTCGCGGCTGTTTTTCAGCTTTCTGGCGAGAGACTTCAAGATATTCTTTTCAAGTGCCCGACCGATCGCCTTGAGCTCACGGCTTTGCTGAAGGAGTTCACGAGAGATATTCAGCGAGAGATCTGGTGAATCCACAAGCCCCTTCATGAAGCGCAGATAGTCCGGCAGGAGGTCTTTGCACTTATCCATGATGAAGACATGGCGGCTGTAAAGCTGAACGCCCGGCTCATAATCCTGCTGGTAGAGATTGAACGGTGCATGCGCGGGAATCTCGAGGAGCGCGGTGTATTCGACTGTGCCCTCTGCCTTCGTATGAAAGACTTCCATCGGGGCTTCCCACTCATGAAACTGGTGCTTGAAGAACTCGTCGTACTCTTCCCTCTTAATGTCAGATTTATTCTTCGTCCAAAGCGGCTGCATGGAATTTAACGTGCGAAGTTCGGTCTTCTTGACTTTTTCCGCACCTTCGATTTCCTTACCATCCTTGTCGCGCGGCGTTTCTTCCGTTGTAATATTCATCTTGATCGGATAGCGAACATAATCGCTGTACTTTTTGACGAGACTCTCGATCTTGTAGGTATCTGTAAAGTCCTCTTCACCGTCCTCAGTAAATTCCTTCTTAAGGGAGATGGTGATCGTTGTACCGCGCTTTTCTTTCTCCGCCTCCTCGATGGTATACGAGCCATCCGCCGCAGATTCCCAGCGATACGCCTTGTCTTCTCCCGCTTTTTTCGTGAGAATTGTGACCTTGTCTGCGATCATGAAGGCAGAATAGAAACCGACGCCAAACTGACCGATCATATCTTTGTCCGTGACATCTTCACCGGATTCTTTCGCCTTCTTAAGCGTTTCAAGGAATGCCTTGGTGCCGGATTTTGCAATCGTACCAATGTTTTCGATGAGCTCTTCACGATTCATGCCGATGCCGTTATCGCTGATAGAAAGGGTCTTGCTTTCCTTATCGGGAACGAGGAAAATTTCATAACTCGTATCGCCGCCTGTAATGTCGGTATTTGTCAGGCTCTCGAAATGGAGCTTGTCGATGGCGTCGGATGCATTTGAGATGAGCTCACGCAAAAAAATCTCGCGGTTGGTATAGATAGAATGGATCATGAGATCCAAAAGCTGACGCGTCTCTGCCTGAAATTCGTGTTGTTCTTTTGCCATAATTGCTGCCTTTCTGTTTTTCTGCTTAAAAATACGATTCTCCACAAAGTTAGCACTCGTGATGTATGAGTGCTAACCGATGCATTTAATATACTACGAAAAAGGCAAAATGTCAAAGTTTTTATTTTTGGAAAAGAATAGAGCAAGCGCTTTCCTGACACTTGCTCTATTCTTTATTTATCAGCGACGAGAAGTTTGTCCACCGCTTCATCCATAAAGCTCTTTTCGATCGTCTCAATCTGACCGCGGTCACATTCTGCCGCGAGGTCAGGAACGATGGGAATCTTCGCTAGTACCTGGAGCTTCTTATCGCGTGCAATTTCATCGATGTGACTCTTGCCGTAGATTTCATGACGCTTGCCGCAATCCGGGCACTCGAAGTAGCTCATGTTTTCGACGAGTCCGAGGATAGGGATTTGCATGAGGTTTGCCATTTTGATTGCCTTTTCGACAATCATCGAGACGAGATCCTGCGGGCTTGTGACGACAACGATGCCGTCGAGCGGAATGGACTGAAGAACCGTCAGCGGGACGTCGCCCGTTCCCGGCGGCATGTCGACAAAGAGATAATCGACATCCTGCCAGACAAAGTCCGTATAGAACTGCTGGACAATACCGCTGATAATGGGACCGCGCCAAACGACAGGATCTGTCTGCTGTGCAAGCAGAAGATTCATGCTGACGATGCCAATGCCGCTATTGGACTTGATCGGGTAGACGCCTTTTTCATTTCCCTGCACCTCGCCCGAAACGCCGAACATCTTCGGTATAGACGGTCCCGTAATATCGGCGTCAAGGATGCCGACGTGCTTTCCCTTGCGGTTCATCGCAACGGATAAAAGCCCCGTAACGAGGGATTTTCCGACGCCGCCCTTGCCGCTGACAACAGCAATGATATGCTTGATAGAACTGAGTGCATGCGGTTTGATACGAAGGTCTTGTTTCCTTGTATCCTGCCCACAAGTAGTGCCGCAGGCGCTGCAATCGTGAGTACAAGCTTCTGCCATGATTTTCCTCCAAAAGTTTCCTAAGATATATAATTTACCCTTTCTGCGTGCTTATGACGACAGAATTTCGTTTCCTGTCTCTGTGATGAGGATGGTATTTTCCCACTGTGCAGAAAGCTTTTTATCCTTTGTGCGGACAGTCCAGCCGTCTTTCTTATCTGTCGTGACGCGGTGCGTCCCCTCGTTAATCATCGGCTCAACGGTGATGATCATACCGGGAACAAGCAGCATGCCGGTACCAGGGGTGCCCGTGTGCGGAATAAAGGGTTCGGAATGAAATTCCTTGCCGACGCCGTGACCGCCGAGGTCGGTGACGACAGAATATCCGTTGTCGTGCGCATGCTTGCCGCAAGCCGCGCCGATGTCGCCGAGAAAGTGCCATGGCTTTGCCGCTTCGATGCCGAGCTTCATGCACTCGCGCGTAACGCGAACAAGGCGTTCGGCATTTTCCGCCGCATGACCGCCGACGATGTACATGCGCGATGCATCCGCATAATAGCCCTTGTATTTCGTCGTGATATCGACGTTCACAATATCCCCTTCTTTCAGGATCGTATCCTTGGAAGGAATACCGTGGCAGACAACGTCATTGACAGAGATACAGGTATAGCGAGGATAGCCTTCAAACCCCAGATCGGCAGAAACCGCACCCTTGGATTCGAGAAACTTTGCGACTGCATTATCGAGCGTCAGCGTATCTACGCCAGGTCGAACCATCTCATCCATGAGGTCAAGCGCTCCGTCGTTGACAACGCCTGCTGCACGCACGGCTTCAATATCCTTTTGGATTGTTGATGAGTTTCTTCATCGGTCGAATCTGCCCCTTTGTGAAGTCGAACTTCATCTCCCGCAAATGCTCATCGTAGTCTTGATGACATTTCTTATACTTCCTGCCGCTGCCACACCAGCATAAATCATTGCGGTTCATGTATCGAATTAACTCCTTTAACAAAATCGCTCCTATACGCAGCTTTCGTCGTCTCCATAGAAAACTGTGTTCAAAGCAGCATCTTGACAATGTCGCGGCGGCTTACAATACCCACGAGAATCCCATCTTCATCCGTTACCACGACGCGCTTGATATGATTGTCTGAAAGAAGCTTTGCTGCCTTCGCCACATCATCCTTTGCCTTGCAGGTAATGACCTCTTTTGTCATGATCTGGTCGGCACGCGCTGCCCAAAGCTTGCGGAATGCCTTGCGATACTCGACAAGCCCACGGTAATAGATAACCGCACCGAGGATGCACAAACCATCGGGTAGCTCCGGCGGCATCTCGCGCTGCACGAGATCTCCTTCGCTGACGATACCGATGACACGATTCTTCTCATTCACCACGGGAACGCCGGAAATATCCCGCTCGACAATGATTTTTGCAATCTCCTTGATGGGCGTCGCTGGTGTTATCGTCACAACGTCCTTCGTCATAAGGTCTTCCACAAGCATGATACACACTCCATTTCCGATTTCTCACTTCATGCATTCGAGCCCATCGGCAATCTTCCGATAAAATCAAAGCCGCTCAGATTCTCTTAGTTTTCTCTCATTACGTCAAGCAATCTTATTGCGCATCACTATTTTTGACCTGTGCAGCAAGATACTGCGCGGCTTGGCGAAGGCGCTTCATCGTATCGGCACGATCCCGCCAATGATTGCTCATGACCACCAAAATGACCCCATCGTCTCCGCGGCGCAAAATGCCGCCGTCATGATATGCACCCGTGATCTCACCTGTCTTGTGCGCAATCTTCCAATCGGGAAGCGCGGTAGGAAAACATTCCTTATCCGTCTGCCCAAGGAGGATATCTTCCATAAAGGCATCTTCCTCGGGACCTACGCACTGACGATGGTAGATGCGATAGAGCAGCGTTCCAACATCTTTGACGGAAGTTAGGTTCGCCTTGCCGCCGTTTCCGATCATCATCTTGTGCTGAAGGATGGTTTCGGTATATCCGTTCTGCTGCAGATACACATTGATCTGATCGGCACCGAAATGATCCATTAGGATATTTGTCGCCGTGTTGTCGCTCTCTGTAATCATGATTTTCAAGAGCTCCTCCAACGTGCGTGTCTTTCCTGCCTGATAGGCGGTTAAGACACCCGCGCCGCCGACGATGTTCGGCTTTGTAATCTTCAGCTGTGTCGCCAGACTCTCTTTGCCGTCATGCACATCCTGCATGGCTTTTTGCCAGAATGAAAAATCTTGATGAGACTTGCCGACTGGTCCGGATGATCGTTAAAAAATATGGTGTCTGCACTTCATTCGGACGCAGGAAATAGACGGAATACCGTTCGGCATGTTGTCCGAAAAATCTGACGAATATGCCCGTCGATCTCCGCCTCATCGCCCAGCTGCTCGGGAAGAGGAGGTTCCGACTGCGCCTGAACGACAGCATGTTTATCCGGCGCTTCCTTGCAAAAATGTATATGCGAGAAAAACCGCCTCCCTCCACTAAGCCGAGTACAACCAGGGCAAAAAGAATTTGCCTAAATTTCAACCTTTTAATTTTCGATCTCTTAAGCTTCACAAAGTCCACCTATTACATAAAAAAATACAAGAATGCATTGCCATTTACTGACATTATCTATTATCCTTTCTTTTTTTCCTCTCTTGCAAGTATTTTTTTCAAAGAAATCATACTGTAGATGAAAAAAATTTCCCCAATCGATTCCACCTATCTTCACCTTCTTTCTGCTTCCTAAAGAACATTCAGACAAATTGCTGTTTTATTTAATGAATATTTAATTTTTTCCATGATAACATCATATATATCTTTATATCCTTTTCTTTAATTTTTAGGAGGTTTCTTTATGAAAAATACGGCAAAAAAGAACGTGAAATTCTCCCTCAAGAAGAAGATTGCAACGGTTCTTACCGCTGCTGTACTTGCTCTGCCTCTTTCCTACAGCACAATTTCAACGCCATCTGCATCAGCTGGAACGGCTGACATCATCGGTGCTGTCCTCGGCGGCATACAGGCATCGAGCGAAGCCAATGCCTTGCTCAAAAAATATG
Source organism: uncultured Mitsuokella sp. (assembly GCA_916439735.1). GTDB lineage: Bacteria > Bacillota > Negativicutes > Selenomonadales > Selenomonadaceae > AWVT01. The sequence continues at coordinate 421,659 of CAKAIG010000002.1, read as the reverse complement.
ACCAGTCAGAAGAAGGGCGACAGATATGGTTTGACTACATGAAGAAAAAAAATGGTGTCAACCCTGACCCCAATCTCAATCAGCGACTCGAGCGGATAATGACCAACCTCTCAAAAGCCGTTGCAGCAGTTGACCCCTCCATCCATGAGCGTCCGTATAACTACTTCGTCAACAAAGACAAGAGCTTCAATGCGTTTTGCAGTCTCGGACATAATATGAGTGTCAACACGGGGACATTCTACCTGCTTCCCTCAGAAGATGAACTCGCCTTTGTCATCGGTCACGAAATGGGACACGGGCAGAAGAATCATGTGGCAAAGGGCATCAATAAGAGTATCTGGATCCAGGCAGCCGGCCAGGCAACAGGCACGGGCATCCTAGGGTGAATGGGCCGCCGAAATCCTAGACAGTACGCAAAAATACAAAGCCGCAGGAAAAGGAAGCCGACAAGCTTGCTTTCGAATACATCACACACACGAACTACAATCCTGGCGCAGGCGCGGCTCTTTGGCAGCGTGTCATGGAAAAGATGAAAAGCTCCCCCTCCAGCTGGCAGCGCTTCACTTCGGACCATCCATCAGACGACGCGCGCCGCGATGTCAACTCAAAATACGTCGCCGATTACAGCGGCGGTCATGTCACGGCCAAGGACGGTATCGTCTACGTCAATGGGACAAACCTTCGTAAAGCCGGCAGCCCATGGTGACATGTCGGGTGCCGAGCGCTCTTACTTTGTCCAAGGCAACCTTGCCGCGGCATTCCACAACAAGCATAACGAAAAAAACCTGCCTATACAGAAGGAAATGTCGTCATGCTCGGTGACCAGCCCATCATCTCCTGCAGCAATGCCGATGAAAGCGCGGCTGTCCTTGCCGATCGCCTGAATGCCATAAAAGACAGCAAGAGCGTCAAAGGCAGTAAGGACAGTAAAAAAACTAAGACAAACAAGGGCGAAAAATCTAAGAAATAAGCAGGCATCGGATCGATGAAACTCCAAGCATACCGTACGTCCATCCTTCTGGGCATCAGCTTTACCATTCTTCTTTCTACCTTCTGGTTTTTGCCGCAGCTCGCCTTTATTATCTTTCTCTCTCTGCTCCTCCAGCTTCTGCTCACACCAGCGGTTGAAAAGCTAGCCCAAAAGATACCGCGGGCACTTTCTGCAGCCCTTGTGCTGTTCGGCTTTCTCCTCCTTCTTGTCGGAGCACTCTACATTGTTTCCACCGCCTTTATTCCGACGTTCAACCGATTTGTCATCGACTTTCCTGCAATCACGTCGAATCTACAAGCCTCTCTTGCGGAAGAATCTATTTTCCTCGGCAGAGAGAGCAATACACTTTGGGAGGAAATTCGAGGCATAGGCATCGAAACGTTGAAATCCTCACTCTCTTTGCTCCTATCGCTCTTCAGCCGTGCGATTGATATCGTCATCATCCTCTTCGTCACCTTTTACTTATTGAAGGACGGCGAAAAGATCAAGGCGTATCTTGCAAAGCTCTTTCCAACCAGCGATTATGAACGCGTCCTCGCCCTCTTTAACAAGATCCTCCTGGCGCTGCGGACATACATCACGAGTCAACTCACCATCTGCCTTATCACGGGCATCATTGTCTTCTGTTATTACACCGTGCGCGGGATCCCCTATGCCTCGGTCTTTGCCATGGTCTCAGGCGTCGCGGAATTCATCCCTGTTTTAGGGCCTACGGTAGCATCCGTACTCGGCACGATGATGACAGCGACCGTCGGCAGCTTCATTGCCTTGCAGACGCTCGCCTTCTACCTCATTTTAACGCAGATCAACCACAACATCATCTATCCGACGCTTATCGGAAAATCCTTGAATCTCCATCCCGTCGCCATCATCCTCGGCATCATCCTCGGCGGCGAGGTGCTCGGCGCTCCCGGCATGTTTCTCACCGTTCCCTTCATCGTCATTGTAAAACTTGTTATAGAAGATATCTTCCGCGAAAGCAAGATGACGAGCGAACGACTGAAAAACTCCCGCTGGCTTGCAAAAAAGCATGATGAAAATCAAGGGACATAAAGAAGGCGGTCACAGCAAATTCCCGCTGTGACCGCCTTCTTCATGCATGCTTCAAACGCTTTATTCTTTTACAGGATTTTCTTCGGCATCTGCCTTCCGTATCCCTTCCTTTAGATACGTCCAGCCGTCTTTTTCCTCAATAGCGCCTATTTTAATAAGATGCCCGAGAGCACGCTTGAAGGCGGCCTTTGAAATATGAAACTTGTCCATAATGAGCTCCGGCGACGATTTATCTCCATACGGCATCTTGCCGTTGCGCTCTTTAAGAAAGGCTAGAATTGCTTCTCCATCGGTGGCAAGTGCCTTTTCCTTGGCCTCGCGAAGTGATGCATTCAGGCGTCCATCCTTTCGAAGGAAGGTCACACGTGCTGTAACGATTTCACCGACACGCGGACGCTGTGCCATTTCCTTATTTGCCAGAAAGACGATATAGCGCTCGCTGCTAAAAAGAAATGCGCCGGCATCCGTATAGTTGTAGATGGCACCGGTCACCATATCGCCGACCTTGACGCCTATCGCCGGCTTTGAAGCACGTCGTATCTCATCTTCGACTTCCATCGTAACGGCAAGGCGGCCGGACTTATCCGTATAAAGCTTCGCCCAGACGACTTCGCCAATCTGCGGACGTCCGCGCATCCCTGCATATGGAAGAAAGATGCCGCGTTCTGCACCGACGTCAAGAAAGGCGCCATCGCGGCTGACGTTGATGACCTTGAGTCGTGCAATCTGCCCTTCCTTCATCTTCGGCGTTCGCATGCTCGCCGTAAGGCGGCGCTTCGGGTCAAGGTACAGAAAGACTTCGACCTCCTCGCCGACGGCAACGCGATGCGTTTGCTGCGTCTCATGCAGGAGAATGTCATCGCTCGTGTTTCCGGTCTCTGCATCGAGAAAGGCGCCCATCTCTGAAATGCGAGCGACCTTCAGCGTCGCAACCGTGCTCGGTCCGTACTTGCGGCTTTTGCACGGCGTCTCATCTTCCTTTTTCATCTTCAATCCTCATACGACGTGAGCTTTGCGTCGCCCCAGAGACGTTCAAGCGCATAGTATTCTCGTGCATCCGTACGAAAAAAACATGTGCGATGGTATCGCCGTAATCCATCAGGATCCACTCGCCTTCGCGGTAGCCTTCCTTGCGCAGGAAAGCTATCCCCTTTTTTGCCAGTTCTTCTTCAATGTTATCGGCAATGGCGCGCACCTGTGTGGCTGTATTTGCCGAGCACACGACAAAAATAATCCGTCGAGTTCATAAGCCCCTGCATATCCATGCAGACGATGTCACTCGCCTTCTTCTCTGCCGCAGCTTTTTCGATTTCCCTGCTGATTTCCAATGCTGTCATGATTTAGTGCTCCTTTACATTTTCGCTCTCTACCGAGCAGCGAGTTATTTCTTCTCCTGTTCTTCTTTATCATCATGATCATCATGCGATGTTTCCGGAGGAAAAAATTCCTGTATCTTTTCCTCGATACGACCGGTATCCGGCAGCCATACATCACCTTTTCCCTGATCACCAGGAAGCATGAGCGTCGTCGGTGTCTCTTTCGAAAGGGAACGGGCGACATTGGCAAGGTGTGCCGAGTCGAAGATCTCAGCACTCGTCTGGGTATCATTCTTAGGATCTCGGCGATTTGAGGCAGTTTTGGAATTGTGTCGACTTTGAGAATCCTTTTATAAAGCAGCTTTAGAAATTTTTGCTGCCGCTGCACGCGCCCAACTTCGCCTAGTTCTGGACTCCGATATCGCAGATACTCCTGTGCCTGTTCCCCACTTAAATGCTGATATCCCTGCTTCAGATGGATGGAAAGCCCTGCCGACTTGTCTTCGTAGTTCATTTCTCCTTCAACATAGACATTGATACCACCCAGCACATCCATCAGGTCGGAAAATGTCTTCATATCAAGGATGATGTACTGATGCACGGAAATGCCAAGGAGCTGATTGACAGCGCGTACCATTCCCGGCGCGCCTTCCTTTTGATAGATACCACTGATGCGTCCCGACCTTCTGCTGTTAGGATAAGCCACCCAGGTGTTCGGCGGAATCGAGACAAAACGCATCTTGCCCGTCGCGTTTTCCGTGCTGGCTAAAAGGACAACATCCGCGTGCTGACTTCCTTTCGATTGTGCATCGGCACCGTCGTCGATACCGAGAACAAGCACATTTGTATAGGCATCAAACTTCGGATCAATAGGACCACGCCACGCCTCCTGCCGCTGTTCATATCCCTGCCGTGCGCTCTGATACGCATGATAGAGCTGCCCGCCCCAACGAACGACCGTATAACTGGCCAAGACGATAAAAGCAAAGATGGCGATGCTGATGAGGAGGTAAATGAGACAGCCAAAGAACCGACGCCGCTTGCGCCGCGCAATCTTTTTGTTTCTTCCGCTTGATGTACTGCCACATCAAACTGTGTTTATCGATTGTCTCTTTCTCATGTTCATCCATCGTGATCCAAGCCTTTTAGGAGGATATCATTTCGTGCACGAATGGTCATGGGGTGAAGGAGCCGCCCCTTTTTTGCAACAAAGATAATTGATTGCGTGAGACCTTCGAGCACCATTTCATCAAGTGCTCCTTCCCTCGCACACTCACGAAGCACATCGACGCCCGGATAGTCGCGATTCGGCTCGATCATGTCGGCAAACCAGACGATTTTTTGAAGGTCTGTCATATCTGCACCGCCAACCGTGTGCGTATAGATGGCGGCTAGAATCTCCCCGTCCTCTACGCCATAAAGCTCCCGTGCACGCGCTGCACCGACATAGGCGTGAAGCAGAAGCGGCATCGTGCGCTCGATGTTTGAAAAAGAAATGCCCCGTCGCTCCGCTTCCCGCACCAAGTTCTCTGTCTCATACTCACGCCCACAGTCGTGCAGGAGTCCTGCTACTGCAGCCTTTTCTACATCGACGCCGAATCGCTTGGCAAGCGCCACCGATGTCTCCATGACACCGAGCGAATGGACATAACGGCTTTTCTTCAAGCGCTTTTCCAATTCTTTCTTCATGTCATCCAGAGAAAGCATTTCTTTTGTCTCCTTTGTCAAGATACAGTCCCTCTTTTCGGATATACTCCTTCACTGCATCTGGTACGAGGTAACGGATGGGCAGCCCTTCGCGCACGCGCCTGCGGATGTCCGTCGATGAAATCTCCATGCCGGGAACTTCGAGAAAATGTATGCGCTCGCACGCGAGTTTTCCAAAATCCTTTTCGAGTGCTATAGTATTGACAGGATCGCCGAGACGCGTCGCACCGATAAAATGACAGCTCGCAAGAAGCTCTTTTGGATGATACCATTTATGCAAATCGTTGATGGAATCCATCCCCGTGATAAAGTAAAAATCAGCGCCTGCTCGGTAAAGTTTCTGAAGTTCCCGCACGGTAACGAGGGAATAGGACAGACCACTGCGCTTTCGTTCGATGTCCGACAGAGTAAAAGCATCATTTGCCGCAATGGAGAGCTCTGTCATATGGTAACGATGCGCATATAGCGTAACCGCGCGATCCTGTTTATGCGGCGGATCCGCTGCAGGAATAAAAAAAGTACTTCGTCAAGAGAAAATGCCGCACGTGAGTTCTCCGCAATTAAGAGATGTGCCATATGCGGCGGATCAAATGTTCCGCCCATGATTCCGATACGCCGCTTCAAAACTACACCTCCTATCGAGGGATGCAAAGAACGTACAAGACCATGACCACAGCCACTGCAACAAGGCTGGTCGCTATGATGAAAAGCAGTGCCCTTCCGTAATCCTTTAGGTCGTGTGCTCCCTTCTTTGTGTGCACATACCGACGGAGCGTCACAAAATAACCGCGTATTAGCCTGATGGGATAAAGCATTGCCATCTTATCCCGGAAGTTCAATCTTCGGTTTTTCAAAGTTCCGCTTAAAAAGCAGCCCATTGCGCCCAATGATCTGCACAAGGTTGACATCTGCACGTTCTGCAAGCATCTCAATGGCTTCCTTCGGCGTCATCATACAGTTTTGATGAACGCGCACTTTGATAAGCTCACGCTTCTTGATGACTTCCTGTGCTGCCTGCACGACTGTCGGCGTCACACCGTCTTTCCCGACAGGAATGACAGGCTCCAGCTGCATACCCAAAGAACGAAGAAAGCTCTTTTGTTTTCCCGTAAGTGAATTTCTTATCATGCCTTACTCCCTATACTCAAATTCCATATCTCCGATGTGCACCGTCTGCCCTTCCTTAATGCCGCGTGCCTTGAGTTTCTCATCAATGCCCTTGATACGCCAGATATACTGAAAGCGGCGCACGGCTTCGTCGTTATTAAAGTTTGTCATAACGACGAGCTTTTCGAGCGCCTTGCCGCTGACGATAAAGTCGCCCGCATCGTTGCGCGTGATCGAAATCTTGTCAGAGACATTTTCCGTCATATCGTAGACTTTCTCATCGTCTTCTTTTTCCGGCTCTGGAACATAGCTGTCCAGCCATTCACCGACGTAGGCAATGAGCGCCTTCACGCCTTCACGTGTCGCCGCTGAAATGGCGAAAAATTTAATGCCCTCTTCTTCGGCAAGCTTTTGCAGTCGAGGAATGTTAGCCTTAGCTTCCGGTAAATCTATTTTGTTTGCTACAAGAATCTGTGTGCGCTTTGCAATCTTCTCGCTGTACTTCTCAAGTTCGACGTTGATCTTGTAATAATCCTCCACCGGGTCACGTCCCTCAAGTCCGGACGCATCGACGAGATGCAGGATGAGCTTTGTGCGCTCGACGTGACGAAGAAAGTCATGCCCGAGCCCGACGCCGTCTGCCGCACCTTCGATAAGCCCTGGAATATCCGCCATGACAAAGCTCTTCTCATAGTCTGTCTTCACGACGCCAAGAACAGGCGTAAGCGTCGTAAAGTGATAGTTCGCAACCTCCGGTCGAGCTGCGCTGCAAGATGCCACAAGGCTCGATTTTCCGACACTTGGATAGCCGACAAGTCCGACATCCGCGAGCAGTTTCAACTCTAGAATCAGGTCTTTTCGCCTCTCCTGGCTCGCCAAACTCCGCAAACGTCGGTGCGCGGTTCGCCGCATTGGCAAATTTCGCATTGCCTCGTCCTCCGCGGCCGCCTTTCAAGACAATGGCTTCTTCACCGACTTCTGTAAGATCGGCAAGCTCGCTTTCCCGTCGCTTGATCCTTCACAATCGTTCCCGGCGGAACCTTGACGATACAATCCGGCGCATTCTTTCCATATTGATTTTTTTGATGTCGCCGTTTTCGCCATTTTCTGCTGTAAACTTCCGATGATAGCGAAAATCAAGCAGTGTATTCATATTCGCATCGACGCGAAAGACAACGTTGCCGCCGCGTCCGCCGTCGCCGCCTGACGGCCCGCCTTTCGGCACAAATTTTTCCCGCCGAAACGCAGACCTTCCGTGCCCGCCATCACCCGCTTTGCAGATGATACGCGCACGATCGATAAATTGCATATACCCTCCTACTCTGCATGGAAATGGATAAGGCTCCATGAAGCGCAATAGAGCCTCATGGAGCCTTATCCATTTCAACGCAACTTCACGCTGTTATCCTAATTCATGTTAAAAATGCCCGCGCAGGAAAGCACAGGCATTTTTAATTACATAGCTTCTTCTACCGTATAAACGCTGATTTGGCGGTTGTAACGCCCCTTGCGTTCAATGGCGACTTTGCCTGCAACCTTTGCGAAAAGCGTATCGTCCTTACCGCGGCCGACATTGTGCCCCGGATGAAAATGCGTACCACGCTGGCGAACAAGAATGCTGCCCGCCGTAACAAGCGTACCCGCATGCTCTTTGACGCCGAGACGCTTCGATTCACTGTCACGACCGTTGCGCGTTGAGCTGACGCCCTTCTTATGTGCGAAAAAGCTGTAAATCAAACTGGAACATAGATTTCACCCCCGTTTATCTTTGGATTTCGATGCGAAATGCTTTCGGACTTAGCTTTTCAATTTCTCTAAGCCCTAAAAGCATCGTTTGCAAAATTGCCTCTGTGAGATCATCGGGCGCGCCCTTCAGCTTCATCTCAAGCTTTCCACTCGCATGCTGGTAATCCATATCGCGATGCAGATACTCATATATGCCGAGCAGAGCGGCCTGTGAAAGGGAAGAAACCCCCGCACAGACGATATCCTCGCCCCTCTTTGCCGTGCCGCTGTGCCCCGACATCGAAAAGCCTGATATTTTCCCGTCTTCTTGCTGAAAGACCTTAAGGTTAATCATTAAGCCTCGATCTTTTCAATCGTCACTTTCGTGAATGGCTGACGATGCCCCTGGCGCTTGCGATAGTTCGACTTAGCCTTATACTTGAAGATGCGAATCTTCTTTCCCTTGCCCTGTGCGTCAACCTTCGCGGTCACCTTTGCATTGGCAACCGTCGGCTTGCCAACCTTGACATCACCGTCCGTCACGACCATGAGCACCTGGTCAAAAGCAACCGACGTACCTTCTTCAGCATCGAGTTTTTCGATCACGATGGAGTCGCCTTCTGCGACTTTGTACTGCTTGCCGCCCGTCTTGATGATTGCGTACATTCTTACACCTCCCATATTCGTTACTCGCCGGCTTCGGCAGGCCATAGCCTTTCTTTTCCATACAGAAGCCTAGCCGAGCGGTTGGGGAAGGAAGCGAAAACCACTTCCTAAAGAGCGTCATGCGCTCATTGAAAGAAATGATATCATAGCTCGCCTTGTCTGTCAATGGAAAGTTACTTGATGACCTACTAGGGTTTCTCATGAAAAGAAAACGATTAGTCTTCTGCCTTTGCATTGCCAATGACAACCTTTGCAAAGAGTGCAACGACAGCGAGAAATACGAGAAGGCCAAGCATTTCTGCCGTATCGGCGAAATCTTTCGACACGATGGAAAGCGGGCTGTCGCTGCCGCCGCCGGATACCGACACGACAATGACACCCGCAAGGATGACGCCGATGATGGACTCGCCTACGATGAAGCCAGACGCCACAAGCGTACCGCGGCGATGCGCTGCTTTCTCTGCCGATGCGCCGCCCTTACGGCGTACATAGCGGTTAATGAAGTAGCCGAGTATAGCACCGACGATAAGAGGTGTCTGTACGACAGGCGGCAGGTAAATGCCCATGCCGACGGCGAGCGGCGGAAGGCAGAGACTACGCGTATTGCGCTTTAACAGCTGGTCGATGATGACGAGTACAACACCGACACCAATGCCGATGTAGATGTACTCCCATGCCAGTTGGCTCTGGAAAATCCCCTGTGCAATCGTGGTCATGAGCGCCGCCTGTGGAGCAGCAAGCGCCTGTGTGGGATCCATGCCGGGGCGCGGGGCATCGCACCGGAAAAACCATATGCCTCATAGAGAAGATTCAGCACAGGGGCGATGACGAACGCGCCGATAACGCACCCGATGAGAAGCGCAATCTGCTGGCGCCACGGCGTTGCACCTACGAGATAACCGGTTTTGAGATCCTGCATGTTATCGTTTGAGATGCAGGCAATCGCGAGGATGATAGATGTCGTGAAAATTGCCGTCGCTGTCGCGAACTTTTCGCCGCCTGGCAGAGCAAAGATACCGAAGGATGAGCAGAGCGCATACATGACGAGCGATGCAACGATGATACCGAGGATACCGATGCCCGAAATCGGGCTGACGACGTGCCGACGAGACCTGCCATGTAGGCGCAGGCGCCCGCAACGAAAAATCCCATGAGTACAGCAACGAACGGCGGCAGGGATAGCAGATGAGAACGTCAGTCCGACCTTTAGTCCGAGGTATACATTCGACGCGGTAAATATAACCGTCAAAATCGCGCCGAGAAGCATGCCGCGAGCCGTGAGTTCCGGCAGCCGAAGCTCGTGCCGCATGAACTCATTCTCTTCCTCTTTCATCAAACAACACCTGTCTTTCTAGGATCGATAGAACCATGATAATAAAATTATTATAGCACAAGAAAACCACAGGTAAAAGAATGGATGCTATGCGACAATTAATTTTGCGATTATACTTCTACCTTTCACTCAATCAGTATCTCCAATCGGTAGTCATCGATGCAACTCTTGATAATGGCATCCATTTCCTACTTAAAGCTAATTTGTAATTTCCTGCTCCATCCTGTAAAATAGTCCTATGAACAGAATTATTGCTTTTCGGCGATGGCTGCATCGGCATCGGTCTCACTTTTTGTGCGGAGTACTCGCCCTCTTATTTCTCATCATCCTCTTTCTCGAAGTACTCAGCCTTGGCGCTGCCAAAATTTTTCAACTATGCTATGGCGCATCAGGATATGCTGCGCGGTACCATCACGGTAGAGCGCTTATTCTCAGATTTTACGGGGCACGTTTACTTTACCAATCTCACTTGGATCGACCGAAACGGACAGACGATTCTTTCTATCCCAAGCGGAAATTTCCGCGTGCGGCTCTGGGATGTCATAACACGGCATTATAAGGCGACAACGATACAAGAGCTGACCGTAAATAACGCAACCGTCTCCCTTCACCTTGACGACAAAGGGCATCTAGACTTCATGCGTCCAACACAAGACATGGATGATGTCTCAGACGATGACGATTGGATGAACAAGGCGCGGTTTAACCTTCTCACAGAGGAAGAACGGCGTGCGCTTGGAGAGAGGCGGCGCATACTTCGCGAACGAAAGATGCAGGAACGCTGGCAAAATTTCAACCGCGGCGATCGCCGCATCAAGATGAAGCTTCACGTACATAACAGCCGCTTTGAAGTCTTTTACAGAAGCTCGCATTACTTGATGAGTCATGTTGAGCTGAATTCTGTTATCAATACGGAAAAAGAGATGACCCTCAATGCGTCCATCGGGGGCTTCGGCGGCACGATGGTCGGCGATGGCATCTCTGTGCGCGGTAATATGGCACTTGGCGATCGCGAGGAACCAGATATCGACCTTGGCATCGTCTTCTACGCTGTCCAGCCATCTTCCCTCGGCATCGGCATGAATATCAAGGAAAAGATGACGCTCGCGACTTATTTCACGGGACCGCTCTCGCACCCCATCGGCTCAGGCACGCTCTCGATGGATGAGCTCAATATTCCTGGTCTGCACTTTGAAAAAGTACAGGGAGTATTCTCCTATCATGGTCCCACGCTCAATGTGACGGATATACATGCAAAAATCTTCGGCGGCGACTTTCATGCCTACGGCGATTACGATTTCGATACGCGCTACTACCATATTTACGGAAAAGGAACGAACCTTCAAGCAAAGGACGCCCTGCCCAAAAGTGGTCTTAACTGCTCTGTCGAGCTAGATTTGACCTTCAGTTCACATGGCTCACATGAAAAGACTTACGCTAAGGGCAGTTTCTCTCTGGTCCCGGTATCTATCGTCACTTCCCCTTTCAGACCTTTTCCGGAAAAGGTGGAAAGTTCCTTCCACGATCTCAAGTTCTCGGATGTAAAGATCGTCTTCAACGGTTTTACCGTGACAACGGATGGTCTTCGGATCAAGGACAAGAAATTGACCTTTGCCCCTATCGACATTCGTGATTATCAGGGCGGTCACGTCTACACCTATGTACAGGAAGAACGCAAGACGTCCAAATAAAAATACCTGCCCCTAAAACGATTGTCGTTTAGGGGCAGGTATTTTTATTTGTTGCTTTCAAGCATTGCTTTTAGCGCATCTTCTGTCAGCACGGGGATGCCGAGCGCTTCTGCTTTCTGCAGCTTACTGCCCGCGGCTTCACCTGCTACGAGGTAGTTCGTCCTCTTACTGATGGATCCTGTGACCTTGCCACCATGACTTTCAATAAGTTCTTGACATGCCCTGCGTCCCATGGTAGGAAGCGTGCCCGTAAGGACAAAAACCTTTCCGACAAGCGCTGTATCCACCACTTCCGTCACTTCCGTTCCAAAGCTTACACCCGCCGCGCGAAGTTTATCAAGGACATCTCTATTTTCCTTGCCATCAAAGAAAGCACGAATGGCCTTTGCACTGATTTCTCCCAGATCGGGAACGGCTTCTATCGCTTCAAGGTTTGCCGCCGCTAGCTTGTCAATGCTGTGAAAGACAAGCATGAGCGACCGTGCTGCCGCGCGGCCAATACCGGGAATACCAAGTCCTGTGAGAAGGCGTTCCGGTCTATTTTCCTTGCTCTTTTCAATCGCTGCGAGGAGATTATCCGTGCTCTTCTCTTTGCCGATAAGCCCTTTTTCGATAAGCGCCGCACGATGCTCTTTTAGTGCATAAATGTCCGCGATACTTTTTAAAAAGACCCGCTTCGATAAGCACACGAACGGCAGATTCACCGAATCCCTTGATATCCATAGCGCTGCGGCTGACAAAGTTCAAAATGTGATTTTCGACCTGTGCAGGACACTTCGGATTCTGACACTTGATGTCCGCTGAATCCGGCTCGCGCACTGCCTTGCTTTTGCAAACGGGGCAGGTATCTCCGATGACAAAAGGCTCTGCGTTCGCAGGTCGTTTTTCCTTGACGACCGCTTTGATCTTCGGGATGATCTCACCCGATTTGTAGACGAGCACCGTGTCACCCAGACGCAGGTCAAGCCCATCGATAAAATCCTGATTGTGAAGCGTAGCACGCTCAACATTCGTGCCGCAAAGACGGATAGGATCGAAGACTGCCGTCGGTGTGATGCGTCCCGTACGCCCGACTGAAAGCTCGATCTTTCGAATCACCGTCTCTTTTTCCTCCGGCGGGTATTTATAGGCGATCGCCCAACGCGGCACCTTACTCGTCGCGCCAAGCTTCTCGCGATCGGCCAGACTATTGAGCTTCACGACCGCGCCGTCAATGTCATAGGCGAGATTTCCACGGTTTTCACCAATTTCCGTGATGGCATCCCAAACCTCTTTTGCCGTCTTACAGACCTTGTAGTCATGAATCACCTTGATGCCCTGCGCCTTCATGAAATCATAGGCTTCGGTATGCGTATGGAATACCCTGCCCCGTGCCTTCTGCAAATTGAAGATAAAGAGCGAGAGTTTGCGCTCCCGCGCAATACGGCTATCGAGCTGACGAAGTGTTCCTGCTGCACAGTTTCTAGGATTGGCAAAAGGCTTCAGCTTCAATATTTCCTGACGGGCATTGACTGCCTCGAAGGCCTTCTTTTTCCATATAGACTTCGCCGCGAATCTCGAGATACGGCAGCTTGTCTTTAAGCTCCTGCACGACATCCTTGATGACACGCGCATTCTCCGTCACATCTTCACCGTGCACGATGCCGTCGCCGCGTGTGATGGCACGGCTCATCCTACCGTTTTCATAGCGGATCGCCATGGAAAGCCCATCGATTTTCTCCTCGACGACAAACGTCGGAGCATCGAGCTCCTCTTGCAGATTTGTCACGAATTCGATGATTTCTTCCTTCGTAAAGACATCCTGCAGAGAAAGCATAGGAACATCGTGCTCGACAAATACGCCCGCGGTACGCATTGCCGTACCGCCCACCATCTGCGTCGGCGAATTTTTCGTGATGAACTCAGGATATTTCTTTTCCATAGTCTTCAGCTGCAGCATGAGCTGATCGTATTCGAAATCTGAAATCTCAGGTGCATCGTCATTGTAATATCGCTCGTTGTGATAACGAATGGTCTTTCTTAATGCTGCGAGCTCCTTTTTAACTGCTTTTATATCTGGATGTTCTGGCATATTTACACCTTCTCGATCGGAGCGTACTTCTGCATTAAAGATTTCACGCCCTGCCCTGAAAATACAATCTTAAGCTCCGTTTCTTCTCCCTCACCTTTGACCATGACAACTGTACCGACGCCCCATTTGCTATGCCTTGCCTTATCGCCTGCTTTCCAGCGAACCGAAAGATTCGGCTTTACACCCGCCGCGCGCGTGACAGCCGTAGAGTCCTTCCTAAAATGCAGTCTGTCATTCGTATTTTTATTACTGAGACCTGTAGTTCCACGGATTCCCAACGCTGTCATTGCCTCCAATGCCGACCGTGGGTTCCCTCTAAATTGTGTATCGCTTCTGCCGACAGTTTCGAGACAATCCATGGGAATCTCTGAAAGAAAACGAGATGGTGGATTCATCGCACTTCTTCCGTAAAGCGTCCGCTGCACGGCATAGGAGAGATAGAGTTTCCTTTCAGCACGCGTGATGCCAACATAACAAGTGCGCCGCTCTTCCTCAATTTCTTCAGGATCCAGCAGTGTCCGCTGATTGGGAAAGATGCCTTCCTCCATGCCGACGAGGAAGACACAGGGAAACTCAAGACCCTTTGCCGCATGCAGTGTCATCATCGTTACGCGGTCGTCCGCTAGTTCAGCATTGTCGATATCAGAGACAAGCGAGAGCTGCGCAAGGAAATTTTCCAGCGTCGCTTCCTCTCCCTCTTGCTTCTCAAAGTCGCGGGCAACGCCGATAAATTCCTTGAGGTTTTCGATACGCGTCTGACTTTCTGGTTTCTTATCTACTTCCAGTTCTTTAAAATAACCGGAATCTTCCAGCACCTCTTCAATCAATTGGTCAATATGCAGGGACGATGCTTTGCCCATTTTCATAATGAGAAATGCGGCGAACTCCTGCATGGTCTTCTTTGCGCGTGCCGTGAGGCTCGGTACGGCGTTAAACATTTCAGGATTTGCGATGATGTCAAAGATTGACGCATTGTTTTCCGCTGCAAAATTTGTAAGATGCACGAGACTTGTCGCACCTAAGCCGCGCTTTGGCACGTTGATAATGCGCATCATGCTGATGCTGTCAAGCGGATTGTAGATGACGCGTAGATAGGCGAGGATGTCCTTAATTTCCTTGCGATCATAAAACTTCAATCCACCAACCATTGTATAGGGCAATCCCATCCGCATGAACGTTTCTTCAATAACACGTGACTGTGCATTTGTTCGGTAAAGAATAGCGATATCACCGTAAGTAAACGCATGCTCCGCCTTATCCTTGCCAATGGTATCGGCAATAAAGCGTGCCTCATCCCATTCATCGCGCGCTTGATAAACACCGATTGATGCACCCTCAACATTGTTCGTCCACAGTTCCTTTTTCTTTCGGTTGACATTGTGCTCGATGACAGCATTCGCTGCTGACAGAATCTTCTTCGTCGAACGATAGTTCTGTTCAAGCCGAATCAGCTTTGCTTCCGGGTAATCTTTCTCAAAATCAAGAATGTTATTAATGTCCGCTCCACGCCAACCATAAATGGACTGATCTGCATCACCGACAACACAGAGATTTCTATGCGACGCTGCAAGAAGTTTTGTCAGCTGATACTGCGCTCCATTCGTATCCTGGTACTCATCAACAAGAATATGGGAGAAACGCTTTTGATATTTCGCGAGAATTTCCTCATGCTCCTCAAGGATTAATACCGAAAGCATCAAGAGATCATCAAAATCAAGCGCATTGTTCGCGCGGAGTTTTGCCGTATAGTTTTGATAAATCTCTGTGACTTTCTGTTGATGAAAATTATCTGCCGTCTGCGCCAGCGCCTTCGGTCCCAGCATTTGATTCTTCGCATTCGAGATTTCCGCCTGTACCGTTATTGGACGATATATCTTATCGTCAAGATTCATTTCTTTTAAGCACGACTTGATAACCGTCTGCGAATCTGCACTGTCATAGATAACAAAGTTACTCTTGTAAAGCCCTGTCACCTCAATTTCGTAACGGAGAAAGCGCGCACAAAACGAGTGAAATGTACTCAGCCATACTTCACGCGCCCCCTCTCCGATCATGCGGTCGACGCGATCGCGCATCTCTGCTGCCGCTTTGTTGGTAAAAAGTAATGGCAAGGATTCGATAGGCAGGGGACATCGTGTGCAAGGAGATTCGCCACCTTGCATGTCAGCACTTTCGTCTTACCAGATCCTGCACCTGCCATGATGAGAAGCGGTCCGTCCATATGCTCAACTGCCTTTACCTGCGCAGGATTCAGTCCTTCAAAAATATTCAAAACAGCCTCCTATATGCACTGTATGTCTTCGTAAATACTCGATAGTCAATATTCGCAACTGCCAGTTATACACGCTGTATTTTAGCACATGACGGCAAGGTTATCTATCGGAAAGAAAAAAGATGCCTTCTTCCCTCGGAAAGAAGGCATCTTAGATTTCCTAACCGTCTTATTTATTTTGGATGCGTTTGACTGCTTCTGAAAGCGGCGGAATAATCTGTTTCTTGCGGCTCATGACACCCGGCAGATAGATGTGCGTACCGCTTGCATCTTTCTTAAAGGCTTCGCCAATCAGTGTCTTTGGCGAACCCGCATAGAGGAGATACGTTGCCTCCTCGAGGATATCCGTCACCATGACGAGACTGAGATCAAAGTTCTCCTTCTCGCAGATGTTCTTCATCGCCTGGATAAGCTGCGGCTCCAGATCCATAATTTCCTTTGTATCCATGACAGAAGTCTGGCTGACAATCACGCGGTAATCGCCGATGGTAAACTCCTTGAGGTCGTTCTTCACGATTTCCTGTGGCGTCATGTCGCCGATGCCGGAGCCTGCCTTCAGCATATCCATGCCATAGCTTTGCAAGTCAACGCCCGCGATTTCTGCCAAGCGCTCTGCCGTCTTTTTATCATACGGCGTGCAAGTCGGGCTCTTAAAGAGCACCGTATCCGAGATAATCGCAGAGAGAAGGAGTCCTGCAATAGAAGAAGGCATATCGACATCGCGGTGCCAATGCATATTGGCAACGATTGTCGCCGTGCAGCCAACCGGCTCAGAGTGCATGTAGATCGGATCACTCGTCTGAACGCCGCCAATACGATGATGGTCAATGATCTCGAGAATCTTTGCCTCTTCAATGCCCTCAACCGCTTGTGCTCGCTCGTTATGGTCAACGAGAATTACGCGCTCACGCTCCGGCACCATGAGCTGATCACTTGAAACCAGACCGACGAGACGACCGTTTTCAAGAACAGGATAATTGCGATAGCTCGTGCTCTCCATCGTTCCCTTGATATCTGAAAGAAGATCCATCGGCTTAAAGCAGACAGGATCTTGGTGCATAATGCGGCGAATCGGTACACACTGATTGATAAGACGAGCTACCGTATAGGTATCATATGGTGTGGAGAGGACGAAGATATGATGCTTTTCCGCATACTCGACAACATCGGCAGGAACACGTCCATTTGCCGAAACAATAAGACAGCTGATGCCCTGGTTGACACAGTCGATCAATGTCTCATCATGGCGGTCACCAATGATAACAATATCATCTTTGCTGATAACGCTCTTGATCGTCGCAACCGAACCTGCAGCGATACGGACATCTCCCTTGATGGTATCGCCTTCCTCGCCAGAAACGACCACCTTACTGTCTGTTGCCGCAATGATGTCACGGTAACGCACACGCATATCTGCCAAATTTGCCATGCCAAGCTCTTGAAAATAGCGCTTGGCAAGATCCGAAACCGTTACGATGCCGACAAGTAAGCCCTTGCTGTCTGTAACCGGAACCGAACGAAGATCGTGTTCTCGCATGACTTCACCGAGATGACGGAGTGTATCATGCTGCTTGACAACAATCTTGCAATCAAGTGTCACATCTTTGACACGAGGATATAAATCGGTCAAGAGAAGGGGCTGCTCCATCTTGAAGCGCTCGAGCGCATACTTTGTCTCCGCATTGATTTTGCCTGCACGAGCAGGTACCGCATTTTCTCCCAATGCCTGCTTTAGATGTGCATAGCCAATCGCCGAACAGATCGAATCTGTATCAGGATTGCGGTGCCCGATGACATAAATCGGCTTCGAGTTACTCATATACGACTTCCTCCTAGGTGAAAGTTAAACGACCATGATGTTTTCTTATTATATAGGAAATGAATTTCTCTTGCAACAAAAAAATAAGAGCCTTACAAATGTAAGGCTCTAACCAGCAACTCCCTATCCTCCCAGTCCGTCGCCAGACAAGTACTTTCGGCGTGTATGTGCTTAACTTCTGTGTTCGGCATGGGTACAGGTGGTCCCACACAGCTATCGCCACTGGATCTTTCTCGTATGCATTGCCTGCACACTCAAAACTATACAGAAGAAACTCGGATCCTTGGTTCGCTTTCTCTAAGTTAAGTCTTCGACAGATTAGTAGTAGTCAGCTCCATGCCTTGCAGCACTTCTACCCCTACCCTATCTACCTCGTGTTCTTCAAGGTGTCTTAGTTCTTTCGAACAGATACTTCATCTCAGGGACAGGGCTTCACGCTTAGATGCTTTCAGCGTTTATCCCTTCCGGACGCAGCTATCCAGCCATGCCACTGGCGTGACAACTGGTACACCGGCGGTCCGTCCACTCCGGTCCTCTCGTACTAGGAGCAGCCTCCCTCATGTATCTTCCGCCCGCGATGGATATGGACCGAACTGTCTCACGACGTTCTGAACCCAGCTCACGTACCACTTTAATGGGCGAACAGCCCAACCCTTGGAACCTGCTTCAGCCCCAGGATGTGATGAGCCGACATCGAGGTGCCAAACCTCCCCGTCGATATGGACTCTTGGGAGAGATTAGCCTGTTATCCCCAGGGTAGCTTTTATCCGTTGAGCGATGGCAATTCCACTCTCTTTCCACCGGATCACTAAGCCCTACTTTCGTACCTGCTCGACTTGTCTGTCTCGCAGTCAAGCTCCCTTCTGCCTTTGTACTCTTCGCGCGATTTCTGTCCGCGCTGAGGGAACCTTTGGACGCCTCCGTTACGCTTTCGGAGGCGACCGCCCCAGTCAAACTGCCCGCCTGATACTGTCCCCGAGGTCGTTGCCCTCTGGGTTAGATCCCTAGCACGTAAAGGTTGGTATCCCAACAGTGACTCCTTGCTGCCTGGCGGCAGCATCTCTCAGTCTCCCAACTATCCTGTACGTTACATGCCAAAAACCAATGTCAGGTTGCAGTAAAGCTCCATGGGGTCTTTCTGTCCAGTCGCGGGTAACCTGCATCTTCACAGGTATTTCAATTTCACCGGGTCCCTCGTTGAGACAGTGCCCAAATCGTTACACCTTTCGTGCGGGTCGGAACTTACCCGACAAGGAATTTCGCTACCTTAGGACCGTTATAGTTACGGCCGCCGTTTACTGGGGCTTCAGTTCGGGGCTTTAGCTTTAGCCTAACTCCTCTCCTTAACCTTCCAGCACCGGGCAGGTGTCAGCACCTATACGTCAGATTGCTCTTTGGCAGGCACCTGTGTTTGTGGTAAACAGTCGCTTGGGCTTCTCTTCTGCCGCCGGCTCCAGCTCTGCCTGTACAGGCTTCACCAGCTCCGGCCATCCTTCTCCCGAAGTTACGGATGCATTTTGCCGAGTTCCTTAACGAGGGTTTTCCCGCGCACCTCAGGATTCTCTCCCCGCCTACCTGTGTCGGTTTTGGTACGGGTGCATGTCGCCTCGTTAGAAGTTTTTCTCGGCAGTGTAGTACGCTTCCCTTCGCTTCTTCCTTGCGGAATCGGCTCCCTATCCGCTCTCAGCTTTGTATGGGGGATTTGCCTCCCATACAGCCTACCGCGTTCGACGCGCTCTTCCATTCGCGCGCGCAAGCTCCTTGCTGCGTCACTCCATCCTCATACGGCTGCATGCAGTACAGGAATGTTCGCCTGTTGTCCATCGCCTATGCTTTTTGCCTCGGCTTAGGTCCCGACTTACCCTGAGTCGACGAGCGTTGCTCAGGATCCCTTAGGCTTTCGGTGGGACGGATTCTCACCGTCCGTTTCGCTACTCATACCGGCATTCTCTCTGCCATACGGTCCAGCTGTCCTTCCGGTCAGCCTTCATCCTATATGGTACGCTCCCCTACCCAAGCATTGCTGCTTGCCGCGACTTCGGTTCTGTACTTGAGCCCCGGATATTTTCGGCGCAGGGCCTCTCGACCAGTGAGCTATTACGCACTCTTTCAATGGTGGCTGCTTCTGAGCCAACATCCTGGTTGTCTGGGAAGTCCTACATCCTTTTCCACTTAGTACAGCATTGGGGACCTTAGTCGGCGGTCTGGGCTGTTTCCCTCTTGAATACGGGTCTTATCACTCGCATTCTGACTCCCAGGCCTTGCATACAGCCATTCGTAGTTTGACTGGGTTCGGTAGGCTTTACGCCCCCTTGCCCGATCAGTGCTCTACCGTCTGTATGTGTCGCCTGAGGCTAGCCCTAAAGCTATTTCGGGGAGAACCAGCTATCTCCACGTTCGATTGGCATTTCACCCCTATGCACAGCTCATCCCAAAGTTTTTCAACACTCACGGGTTCGGTCCTCCACTCATTCTTACCTGAGCTTCAACCTGGCCATGCATAGATCACTGTGGTTTCGGGTCTAATCCAGCTGACTGCCGCCCTATTAAGACTCGCTCTCGCTGCGGCTCCGCATTTCCTGCTTAACCTCGCCAACTAAATTAACTCGCCGGTTCATTCTTCAATAGGCACGCCGTTGCACCTATATCGTGCTTCGACTGCTTGTAGACATACGGTTTCAGGTTCTCTTTCACTCCGCTCCCGCGGTTCTTTTCACCTTTCCCTCACGGTACTATGCGCTATCGGTCGTTTCGTCGTATTTTGCCTTGGATGGTGGTCCACCCTGCTTCCCACAAGGTTCCTCGTGTCCCGTGGTACTCTGGATACCGGACGGATCGCAAACCTTTTGCCTACGGGGGTCTCACCCTCTGTGCCCCGCCTTCCCAGACGGTTCTGCTAGGTCTGTTTCTCTTTGTTCCGGTCCGCAACCCCGAAGGCCCGAAGGCTTTCGGTTTGGGCGCTTCCCCTTTCGCTCGCCGCTACTGAGGGAATCTCTTTTGATTCCTTTTCCTCCGGTTACTTAGATGTTTCAGTTCACCGGGTTTGTCTTCCTTTCGGATGGTACAACATGACTTGTACCGGGTTGCCCCATTCGGATACCCATGGATCGCAGCCTACTTGCGGCTCCCCATGGCTTTTCGCAGCTTATCGCGTCCTTCTTCGACTCGAAACGCCAAGGCATCCACCGTATGCCCTTAGTAACTTAACTTTATTACCTTAGGTCCTTCAACTTTTGTTGAAGGGTCATACGCATTCTCTCGAATGTGATGTCTATGCTTTTCTTGAATCCTGAAATGTTCGTTCAAACCTGTTTACGTGACTCTTCGTCTTGTAGACCATGTCTGAAATTGATACATTTCATGTTTCTTCTGTGTAGTTTTCAATGTACAGTGGTGGGCCTAAGTAGACTTGAACTACTGACCTCACGCTTATCAGGCGTGCGCTCTAACCAGCTGAGCTATAGGCCCCTATATGGTGGAGACGAGGAGAATCGAACTCCTGACCCCCTGCTTGCAAGGCAGGTGCTCTCCCAGCTGAGCTACGCCCCCATTTGAAGGTTGCTCCTTCAAAAACTAGACAATGCAGTCCCAAATGTTCGACCTGGCTTTTCGAGGTCTCCCTCAAAAGCTCCTTAGAAAGGAGGTGATCCAGCCGCACCTTCCGATACGGCTACCTTGTTACGACTTCACCCCAGTCATCGCCCCCGCCTTAGACGGCTAGCTCCTTGCGGCTGCCCCACCGGCTTCGGGTGTGAACGACTTCCGTGGTGTGACGGGCGGTGTGTACAAGGCCCGGGAACGTATTCACCGCAGTATGCTGACCTGCGATTACTAGCGATTCCATCTTCATGCAGGCGAGTTGCGACCTGCAATCCGAACTGGGAAATGGTTTTTGGGGTTCGCTCGGCCTCGCGGCTTCAGCTGCTCTCTGTCCATCCCATTGTAGTACGTGTGTAGCCCAGGACATAAAGGGGCATGATGACTTGACGTCATCCCCGCCTTCCTCCGCGTTGTCCGCGGCAGTCTCCTCTGAGTTCCCACCTTCGCGTGCTGGCAACAGAGAATAGGGGTTGCGCTCGTTGCGGGACTTAACCCAACATCTCACGACACGAGCTGACGACAGCCATGCACCACCTGTTTTCGTGTCTCCGAAGAGAAATGACTTGTCTCTAAGTCTGTCACTCAATGTCAAGCCCTGGTAAGGTTCTTCGCGTTGCGTCGAATTAAACCACATACTCCACCGCTTGTGGGGCCCCCGTCAATTCCTTTTGAGTTTCAGTCTTGCGACCGTACTCCCCAGGCGGAATGCTTATTGCGTTAACTCCGGCACAGGAGGGGTCGATACCCCTACACCTAGCATTCATCGTTTACGGCCAGGACTACCGGGGTATCTAATCCCGTTCGCTCCCCTGGCTTTCGAGCCTCAGCGTCAGTTACAGTCCAGAAAGCCGCCTTCGCCACTGGTGTTCTTCCTAATATCTACGCATTTCACCGCTACACTAGGAATTCCGCTTTCCTCTCCTGCACTCAAGATGAGTAGTTTCTCTCCCCTCACGGGGTTGAGCCCCGCACTTTTAAGAAAGACTTACTCGCCCGCCTGCGCTCCCTTTACGCCCAATAATTCCGGACAACGCTCGCCACCTACGTATTACCGCGGCTGCTGGCACGTAGTTAGCCGTGGCTTCCTCGCCGGGTACCGTCATTACACAATGCTGTTTGCATTGCCTACATTCGTCCCCGGCAACAGAGCTTTACGATCCGAAGACCTTCTTCACTCACGCGGCGTTGCTCCGTCAGGCTTTCGCCCATTGCGGAAGATTCCCCACTGCTGCCTCCCGTAGGAGTCTGGGCCGTGTCTCAGTCCCAATGTGGCCGTTCATCCTCTCAGACCGGCTACTGATCGTCGCCTTGGCAGGCCCGTTGCCCCACCAACCAGCTAATCAGACGCAGACCCATCGCAAAGCGATCGCTTACAAGTAGAGGCCATCTTTGCTGGAGTTTCCTGCGGAACTTCCAGAACATTCGGTATTAGCAGTCCTTTCGAACTGTTGTCCCCATCTTTTGCGGCAGGTTGTCTACGCGTTACTCACCCTGTTTGCCACTCGACGTTTTAAAAGCAAGCTTTTAATTGTCTCGTTCGACTTGCATGTGTTAAGCACGCCGCCAGCGTTCGTCCTGAGCCAGGATCAAACTCTCCATAAAAATAGGAAGGGCCGATTGGCTCTTTTTGTTTCGTTTTCAAATGAAGTGTTCATTTGAAGGAATTGCCGATTGCTATGTTGTTCATAATCAATCGATGTATTTCGGATAACCGAAGTTATCCGGACATCTAGCTTGAATCATGTTTGATGATTCATTTCTGCGTGTTTAGTTTTCAAAGAGCAACGTGTCGCTTTCGCTCTCGCAAGCGACTTGGTTAGTATATCGTGTCCTGCGCCTTTTGTCAAGGGCTTTTTTTCTTTCCGCTAGGATGTTTTGCTCTTTCCTTTGGCGCCCTGCATCTTGCGGTGACTTGTAGTATGTTACAGGAATCCATTGGTTTTGTCAACTGCTTTTTCAAATGTTGAGGAGTTTATTGCCATCAATCAGTGAAAAGTTCTCTATCAAGCGCTACGTAATAAAGAGAGGTTCCTGCGGAACCTCTCTTTATTACTGCATTAGGTTAGGCATGATCAATATTCCTGACTCTTCGCAGCAATCTTATCTTGGATATATGAGATAAAGTCATCTATCTTCATAGCCTGACTATCCTTTTCGCCATGCTTTCGAACCATTGCGCTACCATCTGCCATTTCTCGATCACCAACGACGAGCGTATACGGAATTTTTGACCTGAGCTTCACGAATCTTATAACCGATCTTTTTCATTGCGGTCATCAACTTCAACGCGAAGGCCGAGGGCAAAAAGTTTATCACAGAGCTTATGTGCATAATCTGCATGGCGCTCTGTAATTGGCAGAATTTTTGCCTGTACAGGAGCGAACCAAACAGGGAATGCGCCAGCGTAATTTTCAATGAGGGATACCGATAAAGCGTTCGACGGAACCGTAGACAACACGATGCGAGCATGACTGGGCGATGCTTTTCTCCGTCTTCACCAACATAGGGTCAGATCGAACTTCTCCGGCATTTGCATATCGTACTGAATCGTACCGCATTGCCATGTACGACCGATAGAATCCTTTAAGTGGAAGTCGATTTTTCGGACCGTAAAATGCACCATCCCCTTCATTGACGATATAGTCAAGGCCACGATTTTTCTAGAGCCTTTCTCAGCCCATTTGTCGCAAGCTCCCTCCTCATCCGACCCCATAGAATCTTCCGGGCGTGTTGAAAGTTCAGCAACATAGGAAAGACCAAATGTCTTATAGACTTCATCAAAGAGATCAATCGTATGCTGAATTTCTTTTTCCACTTGTGACGGTGTAACGAAAAGGTGTGCATCGTCCTGGGTGAAGTTTCGGACACGGAAAAGACCGTGAAGAGCACCTGAAAGCTCATGGCGATGAACAAGTCCAAGCTCACCGAGACGAAGCGGCAAGTCGCGGTAGCTGTGTTGATGCGTCTTGTAAACGAGCATACCGCCTGGGCAGTTCATCGGCTTTATGGCGTAGTCTTCACCATCAATCTGTGTGAAGTACATATTTTCTTTATAGTGTGCCCAGTGACCGGACTGTTCCCAAAGCTTGCGATTCAAAATAATCGGCGTAGAAATTTCCTTATAACCATAACGGCGATGAACCTCGTGCCAGTAGTTTAAGAGTTCGTTGCGAATAACCATGCCATTCGAATGGAAAAAGGGGAATCCCGGACCTTCTTCATGCAGACTGAAAAGATCCAGCGCAGTGCCAAGCTTACGGTGGTCACGTTTAGCGGCTTCTTCCAACATATGAAGATAGGCGTCTAAGTCTTCCTGTTTTGTAAATGCCGTACCATAAATGCGCTGAAGCATCTTGTTATGCTCATCCCCGCGCCAGTAGGCTCCCGCAATGCTCTGCAGCTTCAGTGCCTTGACCTTACCTGTCGAAAGGACGTGCGGTCCCGCGCAAAGGTCAGTGAACTCGCCCTGCGTAAACATCGAGATAACAGCATCTTCCGGTAAATCATTGATCAGCTCGACCTTATAGCCTTCGCCTTTTTCCCTTAAAGAATTTCAACGCTTCTTCGCGGCTCGCCACCTTGCGCTCAAGCGTGAGATTTTTCCTTAACGATTTTTCTTCATTTCCTTTTTCAATATCGGCAAGATCTGCCTCTGTAAGCTGACGATCCATGTCGATATCATAGTAGAAACCATTTTTCAATCGCAGGGCCAATGGCGAGCTGGACATGCTGGTCCTTATAGAGACGCTTTATTGCCTGTGCAAGAATATGCGAAAGCCGTATGGCGAAGTGTACGGCGTCCTTCGTCATCATCGAACGTTAAAAACTCAACAGATGCATCTTCGTTCAGCGGAAATGTTAAGCCGTGTACTTTTCCGTTTACCTTTACGAGAGAGCTCTCTTGGCAAGGCTGTTAGAAATCTGTTTTATCAGTTCACTGCAGCGCGTCCCCTTTTTCAACTTCGCGCACAGAACCATCTTTCATCGTGATTTTAATCATCAGAATATATTCCTCCTTATTCATACATAAGAAAAATTTCTACGAGCCGCAAGGATGAACAAGGATAAAGAAAACCCTCGTCCCATATAGGGACGAGGCATAGCTTTCATGGTTCCACCCTGATTGCCATTACGGCCACTCAGCACCCATAACGGAGGTCTCCGTCGCAGCATACTGCTTATACACATGTTCTCTGCGCGAGCTCGAAGTCGTAATCATCCACACTGCCTGGAACGCTCACAGCAACTGCATTCCTCTCTGAAGGTGTTCTTGAATAATCTTATCTTCATCTTCGCCTTTAGAATTTGATGTACCTATTATAGAAATGTTCCCTTATTCTGTCAAGGATTACAGCAAAGAAAGTTTTTTAGAAAACGTGTTTCTTTTCAATCTTGCGCCTGCTTGTTTCTTGGCATATACTAAACAAGGGTTCTTTCCCGAAAGGAGACTTCTTATGACACAAGAAACCAATGTCTCACTTGAACACGTCTTAACACATACTTTTTCCCAAGTCACCTTCAAGATGCAGCTGATCTTAAAGGTAGGCGGTATCCTGATGGAAAACGGTGCAGATTCTGACCGCATCATGCGCTACATGGTGCGTGTCGCGGCCTACATGGGCATTCCCAAAGAAAACCTTGACTGTCATATCATGTTCACGACCATCATGCTGAACGTGAAAGATCAAGAACGCACCTATGCCGAAATCCATAAATGCCGCAAGCACACAGCGAATATGGCAATGGTTGCGCACATGAGCCGCATGATATGGGGCGCACTTCGTGACAGCTACAGCCTCGAGCGTTTTTGAAGCAGAACTCGACAAACTCATCGCGCGGAAGCGATGCTACAGTCCGACGCTCACAGCCATCGGTTCAAGTTTTGCCTGCGGCGGCTCGTGCGCCCTATTTGGCTGCGACCTCGCGGCGTTCTTCATCACGGCTCTCTGTGCATTCCTTGGCTTTAAGACAAGAACCTTTTGCGACGATAATGGATTCAACCCTTATGCCAGCATCGGCATAGGCGCCTTTGCTGCGACACTCATCGCTTGCCTTTCGCAATATACGCATCTTTCAACGACACCGATGCACCCCATCGTCGCCTGCGCGCTCTTCATGATTCCAGGCGTCCCCATCATTAATGCGGCAAATGATTTTCTCAACAACTACATTACGACGGGCATCACACGCTACTTCGATACGATTCTCATCGTCGGCAGCATGGCGTTTGGCACGGCAATCGCTCTCTATCTTGGCGAATTCCACGACTTTACAAATATCAACCTCAGCCCCGGCGATATCTACCTCTACCATCCGCTGGCAGCGGCCATCTCCGCCGGCGGTTTCGGCATGACTCTTTAACGTTCCACGCCGCGTCATCGTCGTCATCATGGTCGGCGGTATGATTACCATTTTCCTTCGAAACATCTGTATGTTCGAGTTCGGATTATCTCAGGCTACAGGCTCCTTTGTCGGTGCTGCCGTCATTGGCATTCTCGCCCTGCGTGCCATTCATTGGTTCCATGTGCCAAACGTCGTCCTCACGATACCGTCTGCCATTCCGCTCGTCCCCGGCATTCTCCCTATACCGTTTCTTCTTCACGATGCTGAACATTAACAGTGTCGATACGGTACTCTTCCTTAAGGGGCTAAGAAGCGGCATCGAAGGTGCCACAATTATCGTCAGTATCGCCATCGGTGTCGCTATCCCAAATATTTTTCTCGCGCGATGGATAAAAAAGAATCATCGCGAACAGGAGCGAAGACTTCTCGCTGCAAGATTCATCGATGACATTGATTGACCATACAAAAAAGCTCTGCTACAAAAATAGCGGAGCTTTGTTTTCTCATGGTGCCGAAGGCCGGACTTGAACCGGCACGCTGTCGCCAGCGGTGGATTTTGAGTCCACTGCGTCTGCCAATTCCGCCACTTCGGCACATCACTGGTGTAAATTGACAAGAGATAGTATATCAGATATCCCCACTGTCTGTCAAGAAAAACACACAAGTTTACTGCCATACCATACATGGTGCTAATTTATCTATGAAATGCACGTCGTGCAATCTTACGCATCATCTCAATAGTCTTGGCTCTGTTCTCATAACCGTCACTCAAGACCACCAAGACCATATCCTCTCCAGCCGCTCCATAGATAATACCACCATCGCTATATAGATGATCTAGCTCACCTGTCTTATGCGCAATCTTTACATTTGGCAACGCTTGTGGAAAAACATTCCGTATCCGTCTGTCCAAAAAGTATTTCTCATCTTCTCATCTTGTGATCCTCCCACGCAAGAAGAATGATAAAGACGAGAAAAGAATATACCCAAATCTTTTGCAGACGTATAGTTTTCCCGCCCCGCACGTACAGCATCTGCATCCATCATTTTTCGCTGCAAACTGGAATTGACATATCCATGCGCCTGCATGTATTGATTGATACTATCCATGCCAAGTCGCTGAATCACCAAATTCGTTGCGGTATTGTCACTCTCCGTAATCATCAGCGTCAAAAGTTTTTCCAAAGAGAGGGAGGTGCCGTCTGGATATCCCGACAAGATACCAGATCCCCCACTTTATCCTCATGGCGAAGCACTATTTTTATCGGACAAGGATAATTGTCCTGCTTTTTACCTGCTCCATAGCATCTGCCAAGATGAACACCTTAATCATGCTCGCAGAACGCATTTTCTTATCATCTTGTAGAATGGGTGTATCGGATTCGTCTGGATAAGCGAGAAAAATACCGTGAACAGCTCCATCCAGCTTCGCCAATGTCAAAATGTCTTGCACAAGTACGCTATGAGCCGCAATGGATTCATTCTTTGACGCCCCATCTGCTTGCCCTTCTGCAGTTTCCTGAGTGACAGAATGCACTGACTCTTGCAGTACGTTGTCTGCTATTATGCCGCGATAAAAGATAATACGGTGCAAAAGGCGACAAGCAAGCAGAGCAGGAACAACAAAACACTGTACCCTATTTTTCTTTTTATTCTCATCTGTATGCCGCATTAAATTTTGAATTAGCATCGTCAAAAGCATACGATGCACGTGTTCCATCCTTAAACCCCAGACTGTAATCGCCGCCGTTTGAACTGTCTATCATGCCCTTTATAAATTCCTTTTGTGCACGCTCTGCCTCAAGTGTAAACAAACGTGCCAGCACTGCGTTTACTTGCATCTACACCAGAAAGAGCATTTGCACGCTGTTGTGCTTGATTTGCGCGCGCAACCAATGCTCTTGCCTCATCTTTCAGGTTGCCTGCTGTACTAAAATTCGTATGATTGCTCAAGTAACTATTGGCACGATTAGCCATTGCTCCGATAGCTACATCAATGGCGTTCTTTTCTCTTACTAGATCATTCCATTCTGCTGTATTTGGTGCTGGATCCGATGCTGGTGTTGCG
Organism: uncultured Mitsuokella sp.; assembly: GCA_916439735.1. Classification (GTDB taxonomy): domain Bacteria; phylum Bacillota; class Negativicutes; order Selenomonadales; family Selenomonadaceae; genus AWVT01. Next base: position 392,897 of record CAKAIG010000002.1, on the reverse strand, counting down.
AGCTGGTGCTGTATTATCAGGTGTAGCTGGAGCAGGAGTAGACGTCGTTTCTTTTGGAGTTGAGGAAGATAATGGTATTTCTGCCTGTCTAGTAGAGTAAACATAATAACCAATCCCCACGCCTAAAAAGTGCAATAAGAAGCACGATGATCACGATACCAACTACGTTGGATTTCGAATTTGATCCGCTTGTAGCATTCCCTTCTCTCATGCTCTTCCCGCACTCGGGACAAAATTTAGTTCCTTCTTGCACCGAACTTCCGCAATGTCTGCAAAATTTTGCCATAATTTCCTCCATATTTTTGTTATCAATTAATTTTTAATCGCATAGACCTGTACTGAAATAACTTTTTGGATCATCCTGTTTTACGATACCCTCACATATCCCCTGAGCCGATATGAAATCGCCTGTTTTTACTTGATTTATCATACTGATGTCCTTGGCATCCACGCCAACTATAATTCCATATTTATGCCCATTGGCATCCTTGCTTGCTAAAAGAATGCCATAGTCCGTGCTGTTATTGAATTGTATTTTCTCAGCCACTTTCCCATGAATGATAATTTTCTTTCCCTTGTATTTCTGCTCTGCCGCATCTTGATCATGCATGTAATCTTCCATCATATCGGTCGCCTTTACCTGCATTTCTGCGGATGGAGATAAAAAGCGACGACCGATTAGCCAAAAATCAGTCCTCCCACACATAAAAATACAGATGATCAGTATCCCCATAGCAATTTTCAGTACCAAAGACATACCTTTTCGCGGCGACTTACCTAATTCATTTTGCCTTGGCATCTCCACATGCGTTCCACAATGTGGACAAGACTGAGCATCTGGCTCTAATTCTGCACCACATTCTGTACAAAAATATCTTCATAGTCGCTCCTCCCCAAAACATCACTTATCAAAAATATAATATTCTTTCTCCTTTTTCAGATTCCTGCAAGAAAGATAATCTAATATTAAGTTTTTAAATGCCCTATTGAATCTGTCAGTTATCATTAATAATATCTAGTTCTTTCCAGCGTTCATGAATTGAGCGTGTCTTTAATATTTGACCGTCTTTTTCTGCGAATGCTATAATTCCGACCAAAGTATTTTTTTAGCGAAAAGGAACTATTATGGGTCTTGAAGGCTTCTCTATGGCACCGCTTGTTCGCGAGCTTTCCGTTGCCATCGTTGGCGGGCGTATCGACAAGATTTCTCAGCCAAACAAGCACACAGTCATTCTCGGTGTACGCCAGCCAGGTGAATACCACCGTCCCACATCTCCATTAACTCGCAAAAATTCCGCAGCATATCTCATCGAAAAATCTAGAAAACCTCCCGACGCCCCCTGTTTTTTTGTATGGTGCTCGAAAGCATATCGAAGGCGGGCGCATTGGCGCACTGCGGCAGGCGGGACTTGACCGCCTGCTCTTTCTCGATATCGACTGCCTAAGTGAAGGTGGGCGCATTGTCACAAAGACGCTCGCCCTTGAACTCATGGGAAAATACAGCAACATCATCCTCATGGAAGACGGCAAGATTATCGACGCCATGCGAAAAATTGGGGAAGCAAACAGCCGTGTTCGGACTGTCCTGCCTGGTGTCAGCTACGAGCCACCGCCACCGCAGGACAAAAATCAATCTTTTCACAACAGATATAGTCGCTGTCATCTCGCATTTTGAAAAACGGACGGTGAAGTACGTCTCGACAAGGCTCTCCTTGCGGTCTGCCTTGGCTTCGGACCGATTACCGCAAAGGAGGTCTGCTTTTCCGCAGGACTTGCTCCATCAACGCGCATTGAGACGCTCGAAGCAGTTGACTTTTTCTTCCATTGAGCATGCGCTATTGAAATCCGTGACGCCTGCAGAGACGAAATACAGCCTGTTCTTCTCATAAATGGCGCAAAGAAAGTCCTTGCCATGGCGTCCTATCCACTCCACTACCTGCCGGATGCGATAGTACTGACCTTTCCGACCATCAGCAAGATGCTGGAAAAGGCAGACGCTTTAATGGGCTCCTATATCATTCCCGACAAGGAACGTTTCAAACGCTTTTGTCAAAACAGAGCTCAAACGGGCGAAGGAAAAACTTGCAAAAGCTCGAAGAGGAAATTCTCGCGCTGAAAAATGCGGATGAGTATAAGATAAAGGGCGATAATCTCCAGACCTATCAATACGCGTATAAGGATCGCGAGAACGCGAAAAATCACCGTTTCGAACATCTACAGTGAGACAGGGAAAGAGATTACGATCGACCTCGACCAGCGCCACACATTAATTGAAAAATATGCAGGCATATTACAAGAAATACGATAAGCTGAAGCGCGCACAAGAACTTCTTCAGATACAGAAGCGGGAATGTCAGGAATCGATTGATTATCTCGAGAGTGTCGATGCCTCACTCATCGCATCCGAAAGTCTTGCTGAAATTAATGAGATTCACAATGAGCTGATCACTGCTGGCTATCTCCACGAAAAGCCAGAAGCGAAAGAACAATGACAAGCCTGCGCGTCCTTCCATTTTCTCACGCCCGACGGCACTAATATCTTCATCGGCAAGAACAACCTCCAAAATGACAGATTGACGACAAAAACCGCAAGATTTAACGATACCTGGTTTCACACAAAGATACACCAGGCTCTCACGTTCTCCTGCAAAACGGCGGCGCCCCGCTCACAGAGGAAAACATTCGCCTTGCGGCCAGCCTCGCTGTTCACTTCAGCAGGCGCGGGCTCATCTAACGTCCCTGTCGATTACGTCGAGGTGCGTTATATAAAGAAACCCTCTGGCGCAAAACCTGGATTTGTCATCTTCACCAACCAGAAGACCATCTACATCACAGAAGGTGACACTGACCTAAAACCGATACTTGCACAAGAGAACTGACCGAAAGAATAAAAGCTCTTTTTGACTTCCTCCGCAGAAATCAAAAGAGCTTTTATCTGAATCTTACTTTTTCTCACCCATCCATCCAGCGCCGCCTTCCGTCGCTCTGGTGTAAAAGTTCGCAGACTTGGTAAAGAATACGACATTTCTTCCGGGAAATATCTTGTGCATAATCGTATTCAGATTCGTCGGCAGGGAAGAAATATTCGTGGCTTTGAAGAGCGAGTTGTGCGTTATCTGAAAGGAGCCAATCGGCAAAGGCCTGCGCTTTTCAACATCTTTTTGCGCCACCGACTGCAAGTCCTGTCCCCGTCACGATCACCGCCGTGCCATCGGCAGGATAGACAAGTTTCAGTGGATAACCTTCGTGAATATAGCGAAGGGCTTCACTCTCGACCGAAACGCCAATGTCAGCATCCCCCATTCCCGTCTGGCGAACGGGGTTTGAAAAGATACCTCGCGTACTGTACGACATGCGGATGGATTTTCTGCCAAATAGCCAGTGTCTGCTGGTCACCAAACTGTGCCGTCTGGCTGTAGAGAAGATTTGCCGCCGCATCTGCTGCCATGAAATCTGTAACACCGATGCGTGCATCCGTCTCTGCAAGTTCCTGCCAAGTATCAGGTACATGGCGAAGCGACTTCATATAATCGCGATTTACCACAAAGACCATCGGATCATACCAAACACCTGTCCAAAATCCATCCTTTTGGCGCAGGTTATCCTTCACCATGTCATTGGTTTCTGAGATATGGGGGACGAGTTCCCTTCTGCCGCCGCCCTTTCAAGCGCCTGACTGTCGGCAAGAACCAAGGGAACGCCGTCGTTTCCCTTTGACTCTGTCCTCAGCGCTGCAAGCAATTCATCGCCATCCATTCGTTTGAACTGCACGCGCACGCCAGAGACTTGTTCATACGTCGCTGAAAGCACTTCTGTCATGTCTGAAGGAAGGGTTGTATGAGACCGTGAGCTCATCTTTTGCAGGATGCGCCCGCTTATCCTTTGCGGCATCTGCGAGATAGAGCACACCGACAAGGACGACGATGATGATAAGGAGGGATGATGAAGCTGTACCCAATAACGCCGCATAGCCTCGCCCCTTTCATTTCTGTACTTTTTATGCACCCACATATCCTATTTTTAATAAAAATCTTATGTAAGTATTATACCGAAAAATCTGCCGCACGGCAAGAAAAAGAGCTCTACCGTAAATGTTACGGAAGAATGCGATGCGCCTAAGCAAACCTTAGTGAAGCAGCGGGGAAAGTGCACGTACGCCCCGGCGGACCTCTTTTCGTCAAGCGCGCGCGTTTAAGAAGTCCACCGGTTGTTCAGCGTACAAGTGCACGACCGCTTGCGTAACGAGGCGTTTGCGTGGGGCACGCATGTCCGTAACATGTAACGTAAATTCCCGAAAAAGCCATGTTATGCAGAGGAAAAAAGATATCTTTCACGATAAGAAATGCCAAATTATAATATTTTGACCGGGTCAATATCAATTGTCACTTGGGTATCCAGATGCAGATTTTGTTCCCGAAGGAGCGATTGCACCGCTTTCGATATGCGCCGTCTTGATCAGTACAACAAAAACGGTAGATATCGCGAGTTTTTGCAATGAGGGCGGGCGCTGGGCCGATGATTTTCTTCACCTTCTTCGCGCCCCTTTGGAAAAACGTGCGGAAGACCCGGATAAGCTTTTTGCATTTTCCTTCGCCCGCGCTCTGTCTGTACTTTGATAGAGGAGTTTGATGAGCCTTGAAAACGGTGGGTAGAACAGCTCCTTTCGAAGTTTGATTTCCTTTGAAAGAACCCTTCATAATCCTGCGCGATTCCCTTTGTCACTGCGTAATGCGCCGGGTTGTATGTCTGAATGATGACTTTTCCTCTTGTACCATAGCGCCCTGCGCGCCCTGCAGTCTGCGTGATGAGCGTGAAGCGCGCTCCGCCGCGCGAAAGTCGGGCATGCCAGGCTTGCGTCCGCACTGATGACGCCAACTGCTGTAACGTTTGGGATATCGTGCCCTTTTTGCCACCATCTGTGTGCCCAGGAGGATATCGTATGCATGGCGGCGAACACCTCTAAAAATCTCCTGATGTGCGAACTTTGTCGTCGTTGTATCGCGATCCATGCGGATGACACGCGCCTTCGGAACGAGTGTCTTTAACTCCTCTTCAAGTTTTTCCGTGCCGGAACCGAAGTATTTAATGTAGCGGTCGCCGCATTTTGGGCAAACGTTGGGAACGGCAAAATGAAGATCGCAGTGATGGCATAGAAGCATGCCGTTCCGATGGTAGACGAGCGGTAAGCCGCAATCTTTACAACAGATGACTTTACCGCAGGAACGGCACATGACAAAGGTCGAAAAAGCCGCGGCGGTTCAACATGATGATCACTTGCCGTCCCTGTGCTGTTGTCTTCTCGATAAGCGCCTGAAGTGCACGCGAAAGAATATGGCGATTGCCAAGGCGCAGTTCTTCGCGCATGTCAACACACTGCACAGAAGGAAGCGGCATATTGCCGATGCGTTTCGGCATGGTAAGAAGTGTGAGCTTCCCGGACTTTGTCCTCGCATAGCTTTCCATAGAGGGCGTCGCACTTCCTAAAAGAAGGATTGCCCCATGCATCTTAGCCATCTTTTCCGCTACAATGCGCGCATGGTAACGCGGCGATGCATCCTGCTTATAGCTCATATCTTGTTCCTCATCGAGGATGATGAGCCCAATGACATCGGCAGGCGTAAAGAGCGCAGAACGCGCCCCGATGATGATGCCCGCTTCACCACATCGCACGCGCAGACTGCATCGTTTCGCTCAGCGAGAGATAGATTGCTGTGAAAGACGACGATATCTTCGGAAAAGTACGCCTTAAAGGCTAGAACAACCTGTCCTGTAAGCGCAATTTCAGGCACGAGTACCATGACCTTTCGTCCCGCTTGGCGCACGCGCCGTGCCATCTCAATATACACCTGCGTCTTGCCGCCGCCCTGTAACGCCCTTTTAAGAAAGCCCGCATAGCTATGCGCGGCGAGCGACACTTCCATCGCCGTTATCGCCCGCTCTGCGCCTCAGTCAAGACGAACCTCTTTGTGCTGTGTCCGGCGGCTTTGCGGTAACTGTCACGAAGTATGCGCCGCGCTCCATTTGAAGAATACCGCATCTGCCACCTGACGAATCACAGGACGGCTACAGCCTGCCTCTTTCAGATCCTTTATCAAAGCTTCTTCGCGCCCTTCCATATAACAGAGGAGCTTTTTTTCTGTGCACGCTTTCGCTTAAAATCCGCTTTTATCGCTTCTGTGATTTCTTTTTTTACGCACGACGTAAGTCTCATACTTTGCCGTCTCGCGTCTGATGCTTCAGTATTCCCTACGGACGAGTTTATAACGGATGAGTTTTTCAAGCGTCGCATCCACATCGACCGCAGGCAGAGTCTTTTTCAGTGCATGGCTTTTCAAAGCCCCTTTCCTTACGAGCGACTGATATACCGCTCGGCAGTCCCTGCATGGCAAGGATGGCCGCATTTTCCTCTTTTCTCTTTTAACGCCGCGTAATGTACGGCAATCTTCAGCCCGCTTTTTCCCGGCATAAAAAGACGCATCATTTCAGCAAAGGAGCAGAGATAGAAGTCCGAAAGCCACTTGGCAAGTTTGAGCATATCCGGTGTGAACCAAGCTTCCTCATCGACAGCTCGCTCGATATCTTTCAACTGGACGTCTGTCTTTTCCGCCGCTGCACCGCCTTTTTGCACAGCAACGACAAAGCCTTCAACCTTTCGTCCGCCAAAGGGAACGAGCACACGCCAGCCAACATCCACAAAAGAAAGCCCTGCCGGTATGCGATAGCTATAAGCCTTCGCGATACTCTTGACAGGGATATTGACAAAAACTTCTGCGATTTTCTCCAAAATTCACTCCACATTAAGGCCGATATCGTCGCGCAGACTGTACGGCTTCCGCAATATGCTCTGCCGAAATCTCCTTTGCGCCCGCAAAGGTCTGCAATCGTCCGCGAAACCTTGATGATGCGATCGTAAGAACGCGCGGAAAGATGGAGCTTTGAAAACGCCATCTCAAGCATCCTGCGCGGCTCTTCGCCAAAGCGGACAAAGTTCCTGTAGCATCGCATGGTTCATCTGTGCATTGCAGAAGATACCGAAGCTTGCCAACCGTCTGCTCTCGATTTCACGCGCCTTTTCTGTGCGCTGACGTATGACCGCTGACGACTCTGCCTTTTTCTTTGACACAAGCTCCTGATACTCGACGCGCGGAATGCGGACATGAATATCGATGCGGTCAGAAGTGGACCCTGAAATCTTTTCGCGTATAGCGGCGAATCTCGTTTGGCGTGCATTCGCAGGAATGTCCGCCTGTCTCATCGCCATAATAGCCGCAGGGACATGGATTCACAGCCGCTACCAAAATGATGCTGGAGGGAAAGGTCAGCGTTGCATTCGCCCGTGATACTGTGATATGCCGATCTTCCAGCGGCTCGCGCAGTACTTCAAGCGTCTTCTTGCTAAATTCCGGCAGCTCATCAAGAAAGAGCACGCCATGATGTGCAAGCGTCACCTCACCGGGACGTGGGATACTCCCGCCGCCGATCATCGCCACCATCGAGGATGTATGATGCGGACTGCGGAACGGACGCTGTTTCACCAGACCCGTATCCTTACCAAGGAGTCCGACAATGCTGTAAATCTTCGTTATCTCGATGGCCTCTTCCTTCGTCAGCTCCGGCAGAATCGAACGCATTCGACGCGCCAGCATCGTCTTGCCCGAACCGGGCACACCGACCATCAGGACATTATGCCCACCCGCCGCTGCAATCTCAAGCGCACGCTTCGCCTGATACTGCCCCTGCACATCGGCAAAGTCATCGGAAAAAGGCATTGTCTTTTGTGGATTCGATTGGTTTTGGCACGGCGGGTGTGAGCGTTTCCATACCCGTTAGATGACGCACAAGCTGCGCCAAATTCTCGACCGCATAGACCTTCAGCCCGTCAATCAGGAGTGCCTCATCTGCATTGGACGGTGCAACGTAGAATTCCGTCAGACCGTGCTCACGCGCCGTAATCGCCATTGGGAGAATCCCGCTGATCGGACGGCAGTTTCCATCGAGAGAAAGTTCTGCCGAAAAGAGGGAACTCTGCACCGCCGTCTCCGGAACCATGCCGTAAGAGGCAAGCAGACCAACAGCAATCGGCAGATCAAGCCCCGAACTGTCCTTTCGCACATCGGCAGGGCGCAAGATTCACCGTCACACGTTCCTGCCGCAGCTGAATGCCGGAGTTGCGAATCGCCGTCCGTACTCGCTCCTTCGACTCCTTCACCGACGCATCGGGAAGCCCCACTAATTCAAAGCCTGGCAGCCCGGGCGACACATCCACCTCAACGTCGATAATCCGTCCGTCTATCCCGAGGGTCGTCGCACCATAAGTCTTTGCAAACAACGGTCTTCCCTCCTACGTTTCAAATATAAGAAAATTATAACACAGGATAGGTCAAGATGGCTAATGATTCTTTGCAAAAGAAAGAGAGATTCCAAACGCTAGGTAAGGCGAATGGAATCTCTCTTGTGTGTTATAAACTTTGGAGCTTATCTGGAAAAAGATGGACTCCTTCTCCATGAAAGAGCCTCAATGAAAAACGCACAGAATTACACGATCTGAATGATTATGTAGTCTCATGTTTTTCACGATATGTGGACTCCGTCCTCAGATACAGTTCCTCCTTTGTTTTCATTTGTTGCCGAGACTTCAGGAAGGAAGTGCACCTCTACACGGTTCTTTGCTTTGTCCGAAATCCATTCGGTCAAGCGAGCACGCGACGCTTCGTCCATATCCGATTGCAGATATATGAACGCAATTTGCGTTTCACTCAGAGCAACCGATTTATCCCCAGTCCCGGCGGGTGCGCGTACACTCCCGACAGCGATGCGGGAGATTTGCGGAAATACAATACGCGCCTCTCGATTCCAGTCCAATATGTAAGTTCCCTGCTTCTCACTTTCCTCGCGGACAGACTTGAGTGCGGTCACGGTCTGCTGCTCCTGCACAGAGGGGATCGCTCTTTTTTCAACCTCGCTGAGTCTTTGATCGATCATTGCCTCCATCTCTTCGCGATCTTCCGCAGAAAAAATCTCTAGCTGGAACGCTCTGAGGTGGGCCTTTTTATGCAGTTTCTCCGTTAACACTGCCAAATCATCCTCTGATATTCCAGTGATCGTAAACACCGTCAATGTTTTTTTCTGGCTATCCAAGGTATAAGAGATTGCAAGGTGAGGCAGTGCTTTGAAATTCTCCTCGATATAAATCTTCGCCTGTTCGTTCTCCAGATTTTCCTGCACGCTTTGATACGCAAAGAAACAGCTGGGCAGCGTGACAAGCACTGCAAAGGCCATCAGGTAGCGTTTCTGTCTTGAAAATTCCACGGAGTTGCGCTCTATCTTGGAGGGAATGTCTCATGATTTTCAGGACGATGAATGCCGTCAGACAGATAAAGAAGCTGTTGATAAAGAACAGGGTAGAGTGCGCCCACGGTGTACGCCATAACGCCCGTGGCAATGCCATATCCTGCGGTGCAGAGAGGAGGCATAAGAGCTGTCGCAATCGCAACACCGGGGATGACATTCCCGCCCTCTTTGCGTGTTACGCCGATGATTCCTGCCAATCCGCCAAAGGCAGCAATCAAAACGTCCCAGATGGTCGGCGATGTCCGTGCAAGCAGTTCCGACGAGGGGGCATCGATCGGTGTGAGGGAAAAATAAAGCGTCGATGTGGCAACCGAAATGATCACTTGGGCGAGCAGACTTCCTGCGCTGGAACGAATGTATGTGCTGTCATAACGGGCAAGCCCATAGCCAATTCCAGGATCGACCCCATCAGCGGGGAGATCAGCATCGCGCCGATGATGACCGCCGTGCTGTTCATATTGAGCCCGATGGAGGCGATAAAAATCGCCAGCATCAGGACACTGAGATTCGTCCCCGAAATCGCACGCCGGCATTGATCCGCTCTGTAATCTCCTGTATTGACGCAATGTCACCATGCAAGTCAAAAAAATCGTTTAGCTTCTCCCAAATCAAACAAACAGCTCCTTCGGTCTCTATCATTACGCTCTTACGAACATCGTTAATTCCTTCACCGACGTATCGGGAAGCCCCACCAACTCAAAGCCCGGCAGCCCGGGCGATACATCCACCTCAACGTCGATAATTCGTCCGTCAATCCCGAGGGTCGTCGCACCATAAGTCTTTGCAAACAGACGCCACACCTATTTTATTGGAATGATCTTTCTCTGCTATTTTTCTCCATTAATGTGATGTTATCCTGCTTTCTTGATGGAAGGTTGCACTTGCACGTCATCGCCATAATAGATATAATAAATCAGAAATAAAGGAAGCAATTCACCCCCATGCCATCTCCTATCCCATTTTATCAAAGAGAAAAGAGTGTTTCACCATGCACGATATGAATACACTTTTACTGGTTAGTTTTGCCGGGCTGCTGTCCGCAGGGGATAACTGGGTTGCCACCCTTTTATTGCCGAATATCGCGAACGATTTTGCAAGCACCATTCCACAGGCAAGTATTGTATTGACCGCTTACCTAATCCCATACGGTGCGATGCGACCCAATTTATGGGCATTACAGCGATCAATACCATAAAAAATACGTTTTGATGCTGCTGATGTGCGGGCTTTCCCTCACAACATTCCTTTGCTCCGTCGCCCCTTCCCTGTACACACTAACTGCTTTTCGTTTTGCCACGGGGCTTTTCGCAGCAGGAATCGTCGCGGTGTCCCTAGGAATCTTAGGCGAGCACTATGACAGGGAAATCCTGCCCAAATTTGTCAGTCTGTTTTTAGGAATCATATTTTTAGGGCAAGGAATCAGTGCCGGGATTGGCGGCATCGTCATCCAATCATTCTCTTGGAGAACTATTCTAGCTGCCTTTTCCATCCTATCGTTGCTGTCGTTCTCCTCGCTATGCCGCCTGACCAAAAAAAGCAGCCTGTCTGCAGCCACCCCATTCCTGCCCTCGCTAAAAACCTTGCTGGAAGACAAACAGCTGTCACTCGCCTATCTGCTTGCCTTTTGCAACGGGTTCATCACACTTGGCATGTATTCCTACCTCGGTGCATATCTGATTGAGATTCTGCACGTTCCGTATACCAATACAGGGTTTTTACTGATGTTATTCGGCGTGATGTGTTTTTTGGCAGGATACATCAACAAATACCTTCTAAAGCATTTCTCCCGCGATCACCTTGTACGGATTGGCTTTCTTTCGACATGGGCAGCCTTGCTGTTATTAATCTTTGAAAACACGCCAACGACACTGCTCGCCATCATATTGCTTGGAATCGGCTATATTTTCATCCAATCCATCCTAGCCAGCACGGCCTTGCACACCAGCACGCACAAGGGCTTATCATCCGGTATAATTGGCATTGCGATATTTGGAGGTGGGGGACTCGGAACCTATGTCAATAGTTTGATTCTAGGTGCCTTCTATTTTCCCGCGCTGATCCTTTTTCTACTCGTCTTGGAAAGCATCATCGTGTTTGCATCGTTCAAAATAAAGATAAGCGGCAACGCAGTATGAGAATCAAACGATTCGTAGTGCAAACCATCGAAAAGAAACTTCTTATTCCAGATAGAGTACACGAACTTTATTTTCCTGTTTCAAATACGCATGTGCCACCCGTGCGTTTTCACGAATCAACGTTTCAAGGCGTTCTGCCAAAACACTGAGTTCCTGCTCTGTTCTATCGTGTTCCTCGATCAACTCCTCCGTCTGGCAAACACCGTCAATCATCAATCGAACCTCTGCAGTCACATTGGCTTTTAACTTTCACCAAGGAGTTTAGTGTTTTGAAGAAAAATTTATCCGATTTTTCTTTCAAATACCTTATGTTATAAGAGGAATCTTTTATATTTTTTACATCTCCACAAATAAGATCGTTTATAACAAGTAAAGGTTTCTAATCAACTCGTCCGATATACTTTTTGATATGTTTACAAATTCTTCAACTCCAAGCTGTTCACTATGCGCAATAGAATTACGTAAAAACGTAAAGCTATCTTCCTTTTTGATGGATCTTTGCGACTTTCTATGAAATTAATAAATGAATATCGTTGCTTGTTCTTACCAAAAATCATGAATTTTTACTTTGCTGTATTGGTGAACAAATCATACTAGCCATTTGCTCATACAGTCCCATAAATTGTATAACCCTATGGACTATGCAATATATAAAAACAGTTCTTTTGTATTTTACCTTATTGTTAGAAATATCTACTATGTTCGTTGTGATTTTTCATAAATTTTCGATGCATCACAGCAACGTTTAATAAGAACCTTCTCGTGCAACCCCAAATATTCATGTAATGCCATTTGGCACTCGTTTCCATTTTCATCTTTTACTTCAAGCAATCTACATATAGGTTGGAAAAACTGGAATTTCGGTATGAATAAGGATATTAAAACATATTTTCTAATTCATCATCGACTCTAGATATATAATCTTTTGCCAATAGCCCTTTTTTTAGTGTAAATGAAATTTTATCGAATTTATCATCAATATAAACAGTCTCCAAAAAAGGGTGATCTATATATGTATAACACTGATTATCCTTCATCTCTACTGTAGAAGTAACAACGCCATCTTTCATAGATTTATTAAACCCATACATTTCATATGTAATAGTACTCAGCATGATTAACAACACCTCTTCAAGTATGCAGTAATGATAATTTTTATCAGCTATAGTTATTCCATAATCCAAAACCATCAAGAAATACCGATCGGAAACCTTCTCCCACTCCCTTATCCTAGATTCAACTATACAAAAAAATTATAACACAGAGCAAAACTCAATATCCAATGTTTTTAGCAAAAAAGAGATTCCAAACACCAACTATGGACTAATGGAGTCTCTCTTTTTTCTTGGAGCTTCATCCCTCAACGAGTGTGTGAAAGAAACTCTGTAAAAAACTTCACACTCGAAGGAATAAGGACTTCTATGGTAAAATCAGATCATGGGAGGTCTTTGTTTATGGCAAAACAACAAAAAGAAGTTCACAAAGTCAAAATGACCGATGGGAAAAGAGCGATCATTCAGCAACTCTTTCAAGAGTATGACATTGAGAGCACATCCGACATCCAAGACGCACTAAAAGACCTGCTGGGCGGAACCATCAAGGAAATGATGGAGGCGGAAATGGACAGCCATTTAGGCTACGAAAAATCCCAACGCTCCGCCAATGAGAACGCTCGCAATGGGTACAAATCCAAGACATTAAACAGCAGCTATGGGAGCGTTCGGATTGAAGTCCCCCAAGACCGACAGTCTTCTTTTGAACCACAGGTGGTAAAAAAGCGGCAGAAGGATATCTCTGCGATTGATCAGAAAATCATATCCATGTATGCCAAGGGAATGACTACGAGACAGATTTCCGAAACGATCAATGACATCTACGGTTTTGAGGCATCGGAAGGATTTGTATCCGACGTAACTGATAAGATTCTGCCCCACATTGAGGAATGGCAGAACTGCTGCCTTGTCAGCGTTTACCCGATCGTTTTCATTGATGCCATCCATTTTTCCGTGCGTCAGGACAGCATCGTAAGCAAACTTGCGGCCTACGTCGTTGTAGGGATTAACGATGCCGGGCGAAAAGAAGTCTTAACCATTGAAATTGGAGAAAATGAGAGCAGCAAATATTGGCTTGGCGTTCTTAACAGCCTAAAAAATCGAGGGGTTCAAGATGTTCTTATCCTTTGCTCTGACGGGCTCAGCGGGCTCAAGGAAGCGGTAGAGGCGGCCTTTCCGGAAACGGAGCATCAGCGCTGCATCGTACACATGGTACGCAATACCCTGAAATATGTGGCGCATAAGGACGTGAAATTCTTTGCCAAGGATCTTCGCAGCATATACACGGCTCCTGATGAAAAGACCGCCCTCAAAAAACTAGAAGAGGCAGATAAAAAATGGAGTTCCCATTATCCAGCGGCTATGCGGAGATGGTATGATCATTGGGACGTCATAACACCGATATTCAAGTTTTCTATGGGTGTTCGCACCGCATTTTATACCACGAATATCATAGAGAGTCTTAATGCATCATACCGCAGATTAAATCGACAACGGAGCGTATTTCCTAGTGCACAAGCGTTATTAAAGGTTCTTTATTTGGCGACGTTTGAAGCCACTAAGAAATGGACGATGCCGATAAAGAACTGGGGTAAAATCCGAGGCGAACTGGCCATTATGTATCCTAACAGATTGCCTGATTAACACTTGCACACATCATAGAAGATCCGATTTACAGACTTTTCTTCACAGACTCCACAGACTCTGAAAAAATAGATTCCAAACGTCGCTATGACGAATGGAATCTATTTTTCTATAGGCTTTCACCCTCCAACACCAATCTCAATCCCGCCCTTGAAAACAACGACTACCGTGCCGTCCTCCTTAACCACAATGTGCTCGAGCAGCCCACTCCATAACTCCTCGTCAAACTCAACTAACTCTCCATTGATCCCACATACCGCTTGTATCATCCCCTCCAAGGTGTTTCTCTTGCTCTCCCTCTCGGCAATTTGCTCATTCAATTTCTCCAAAGCCTCCTGCCTTTCCAGATAGCGTGCACGAATCTCATTCTCCTGTTTCAGATACACCGTCTGATCCTGTGCCACCCGTGCATTCTCTCGAATCAGTGTTTCGAGACGTTCTGCCACAACACGAAGCTCCTGCTCTACGCTATTGTGTTCCTCCGTCAGTTCCCCCGTTCGGCAAACACTGCCAATCAGAGAACGGAGTTCCGCAATTACGTTCTCTTTGACTTCCACCAAGGAGTTCAGTGCCTTGACGAAAGTTTGTTTGATCTCCTCCTCCGTCAGATACCGTGTGGTGCACGACTTGGAGATTATTGCTTCCCACACACAGCTCTCTGCTTTTTGTAAAAACGAAACCTTTGATCGCCTCTCCCTAGTTATACTCAAACGTTTTGCTTTACATCGTAAACCAAACAAGCTATACTGGTTCTAAAAGGAAGGAGTATGGTCATCATGTCAACTGTCCCCACTCAAATAAGAATTGACCGGAACATAAAAGAACAGGTTGGCGTTTTGTTTTCCGAGCTAGGTTTAGATATGTCCGGTGCTGTTAATATGTTTCTGCATCAGTGTGTCCTTCGTGGAGGTATTCCGTTTTCTGTCGAAATCCCCCGTTATAAGCAAACCACCTTGATGGCAATGGAAGAAGCAAGAAGGATCTCCCGCGACCCGAATGTCCCTGGCTATGATAACATGGATGATTTAAAGAAAGCATTGGAAGAATGACCTATCGCATCAAATTCACCACTGCTTATAAGAAAAGTTACAAGCGTGCCAAAAAACGCGGCTTGAACCTCAATCTTCTGGATGATGTTGTCGAGGAATTGAGACAAGGACACAAGTTGGATGCCAAATACCGTGACCACGAACTCCATGGGAATTGGTCTGGATTTCACGAGTGCCATATTCAACCGGATTGGTTGTTGGTATACCTCGTTGAAAACGACATCCTAACCTTGACTCTGGTCGAAACTGGAACCCATGCAGACATATTCGATGAATAAGTTGTTTGGTCTGCTCCCTAGAGAACGGACAGTAAAAAGATCCCTCCTGTCGTAAAATAAAAATTACAACAGGAGGGATTCGTCATGTCTAGGGAGGTATACAAAAATAGAAATGTTGTCAGATGAGGTTCTCCACCGCATTGGACGGTGCAACGTAGAATTCCGTCAGACCGTGCTCACGCGCCGTAATCGCCATTGGGAGAATGCCGCTGATCGGACGGCAGTTTCCATCGAGAGAAAGTTCCGCCGAAAAGAGGGAACTCTGCACCGCTGCCTCCGGAACCATGCCGTAGGAGGCAAGCATACCAACGGCAATCGGCAGATCAAGCCCTGAACTGTCCTTTCGCACATCGGCGGGCGCAAGATTCACTGTCACACGTTCCTGCCGCGACTGAATGCCGGAGTTGCGAATCGCCGTCCGTACCCGCTCCTTCGACTCCTTCACCGACGTATCGGGAAGCCCCACCAGTTCAAAGCCCGGCAGCCCCGGCGATACATCCACCTCAACGTCGATAATCCGTCCATCTATCCCGAGGGTCGTCGCACCATAAGTCTTTGCAAACAACGGCCTTCCCTCCCACGTTTCAAATATAAGAAAAATTATAACACAAGAGAGGGCTTTGTTGCCTAATGATTCTTTGCAAAGAAAAAAAGAGATTCCAAACGCTAAGTAGGGCGAATGGAATCTCTCTGTGTGTTATAAACTTTGGAGCTTATCTGGAAAAAGATGGGCTCCTTCTCCATGAAGAGCCTCAATGAAAAACGCACAGAATTACACGATCTGAATGATTATGTAGTCTCATGTTTTTTTCACGATATGTGGGCTCCGTCCTCAGACACAGTTCCTCCTTTGTTTTCATTTGTTGCCGAGACTTCAGGAAGGAAGTGCACCTCTACACGGTTCTTTGCTTTGTCCGAAATCCATTCGGTCAAGCGAGCACGCGACGCTTCGTCCATATCCGATTGCAGATATATGAACGCAATTTGCGTTTCACTCAGAGCAGCCGATTTATCCCCAGTCCCGGCGGGTGCGCGTACACTCCCGACAGCGATGCGGGAGATTTGCGGAAATACAATACGCGCCTCTCGATTCCAATCCAATATGTAAGCTCCCTGCTTCTCGCTTTCCTCGCGGGCTGACTTGAGTGCGGTCACAGTCTGCCGTTCCTGCACAGAGGGGATCGCTCTTTTTTCAACCTCGCTGAGTCTTTGATCGATCATCGCCTCCATCTTTTCTCTCTCTTCCACCGTTTCCGCAGAAAACACCTCCAACCGGAACGGTCTAAGATGTGCCTTTTCATGCAGTTTCTCTGTCAATACCGTCAAATCATCCTCCGATATTCCGGCAATCGTAAATACTGTCAGCATTTTCTTCTCGTTATCCAAAGTATAGGAGATTGCCAGACGAGGTGGTGCTTTGAAATTCTCCTCGATATAAATCTTCGCCTGCTCGTTCTCCAGATTTTCCTGCACGCTTTGATACGCAAAGAAACAGCTGGGCAGCGTGACAAGCACTGCAAAGGCCATCAGGTAGCGTTTCTGTCTTGAAAATTCCACGGAGTTGCGCTCTATCTTGGAGGGAATGTCAATGATTTTCAGGACGATGAATGCCGTCAGACAGATAAAGAAGCTGTTGATAAAGAACAGGTAGAGTGCACCCACGGTGTACGCCATAACGCCCGTAGCAATGCCATATCCTGCGGTGCAGAGAGGAGGCATCAGAGCTGTTGCAATCGCAACACCAGGGATGACATTCCCGCCCTCTTTGCGTGTTACGCCGATGATTCCTGCCAAGCCGCCAAAGACAGCAATCAAAACGTCCCAGATGGTCGGCGATGTTCGTGCAAGCAGTTCCGACGAAGGGGCATCGATCGGTGTGAGGAAAAAATAAAGCGTCGATGTGGCAACCGAAATGATCACTTGGGCGAGCAGACTTCCTGCGCTGGAACGAATGTATGTGCTGTCATAACGGGCAAGCCCATAGCCAATTCCAAGGATCGACCCCATCAGCGGGGAGATCAGCATCGCGCCGATGATGACCGCCGTGCTGTTCATATTGAGCCCGATGGAGGCGATAAAAATCGCCAGCATCAGGACACTGAGATTCGTCCCCGAAATCGCACGCCGGCATTGATCCGCTCTGTAATCTCCTGTATTGACGCAATGTCACCATGCAAGTCAAAAAAATCGTTTAGCTTATTCCAAAACATACAAACAGCTCCTTCGGTCTCTATCATTACGCTCTTACAAGCATCGTTAAGGAAGCACTGATAAATTCAGTACTGCCATCTTGATTCATCTGTTTTCGTCCTGCCTGTGTCGACAAATCCTCCACATAGCCTTTGCTATGCGTCCGGTTTGTCTCCTTGGCAGGACAAAAAATCTGCACCAATCTGACAGACTTCATTTTATCAGCGATTCCTTAATTCCTTCACTGACGTATCAGGAAGCCCAACCAGTTCAAACATGGCAGCCCGGGCGATACATCCACCTCAACGTCAATAATCCGTCCGTCTATCCCGAGGGTCGTCGCACCATAAGTCTTTGCAAACAACGGTCTTCCCTCCTACGTTTCAAATATAAGAAAATTATAACACAGGATAGGTCAAGATGGCTAATGATTCTTTGCAAAAGAAAAGAGATTCCAAATGCCGCATGCGACAAATGGAATCTCTGTTGTGGGTGGGTTTGCAGGTTTATCCTTTTGCTCTCATTACGGCAAGCGGTTGTAGTCCTTTTCGCTCACCGGTTCGCACCACTCAGCTCACCGGTTCGCACCACTCATTTGAAGTATTTTCTCCTGGCACCTCCACGGCAATGTGCTGGAAAGCGGAGTCTTTGGCGGCTCCATGCCAATGTTTTACATTGGCAGGAATATGCACCACATCGCCGGGCTTCAGCTCTTGGGCGGGCTTTCCCCACTCTTGATAATATCCGCGTCCAGAAGTGACGAGGAGAATTTGTCCGCCGCCCTTGTCTGCATGGTGGATGTGCCAATGGTTACGGCATCCCGGCTCAAACGTAACATTCCCAATGACCACTTGGTTAAGAGAAATCATATAAAGATAGCTCTTGCCGTCAAAATACTGTGCATAGTTGATGTTTTCTCCGCCAATGGGAAACAAGCTGGTACTGCGAATCGTTTCTAAATCCACGTTGCTGCTTTCTTTGTTTGGCGTATTTTCTGCTGGCTCATCGTTATAAACGTCTTTTTGCCATATTGAATGCCGCCCATGCCTTCGGCCATCCGGCATAAAAAGCCCAGTCGCGTAATGATCTCCGCCATTTCCTCGCGTGTGACGCCGTTTTTCTTGGCAGACTCAATATGATATTTGAGCGAACTGTCCGTTATGCCACTGGCCACAAGTGCCGAAACAGTAACAATGCTCCGCTCACGAAGCGGGAGCACATCGTTCTTTGACCACACCTCGCCAAAAAGAATGTCGTCATTATAGCGGGCAAAGTCGGGAGCAAAATCCCCTAGCTGTTGTCTGCCCGCCGTCTGCGTGATCTTCACTGCCGTACGTTTGCTGTCTGCCATTGTCGCTACCTCCATGGAAAACGATCCTGCGGACTTATCAGCATTCCCTATATTCATTGCCGATGGACAAAGCCAAGTCCAGTCAGCCACTTCTCCACTTCGGGACGTACACTCTCTGGGTGCTCCTGCACGCGCTTTCCCTCGAAGCCAATGCCGTCGAGCATTTTTGCGCCCTTTGCGTAATTCGGAATGTCGCGCTCCTTGCCCGTCAGCACATCGCCCGCCGAGGTGGCAAACGGAACGATGGTCTTACCGCTAAAGTCATAACTCTCTAGAAAGGTATAGACGGGCATCGGCAGATCACTCCACCAGATCGGATAGCCGAGGAACACGACATCGTAGTCCGCCATATTCGGCACCTGCTCGGCAAGTGCGGGGCGCGCATTCTCCACCTGCTCCTGCTTTGCAACCTCCGTCGTTTCCTTGTAGTCAGCAGGGTACGTCTGCACGGTCTTAATCTCGAACGTGTCCGCCCCCGTCATCTCCGCAATCATGTCCGCAACGATGTGCGTGTTCCCCTTCGCGATGTTGCCAACGGCGTAGTTTTCGCCCGTACGTGAGAAGTATGCGACGAGAATCTTCTTCCCGTCCGTGCGTGTCGCTGTCCCCGCCAATGTACTTGTCTCGGCTGCTACCGCTTTCTCTCCCGAGGTCGATGCGCTCGTACCTGTCCCGCCACACGCGGCAACGAACAGTGCCGCCATGACGGCAAAATGCGAATAACGCCAGTCTCTTCATGATGCCCCCTCTCAATGCGTTTCCTTCAAATACTGCAAATCTCCGTACCAATACGATGCCGTCGTTCCGCCGTCGATCAGATAATCTGCGCCCGAAATCCATCGGCCGTGATCGCCCATCAGGAACTCTGCGAGCGCGCCGATCTCGTCGGGTGTCCCCGCACGTCCCGCAGGGGAGAGTGCGAGCATCTTGCGATAGCCCTCGCCGCGCGGGCCGTTCAGCTCATCGTGTGCGAGCGGCGTGATGACGATGCCGGGGCTGATGGCGTTGATGTTCGCACCACGTTTTCCCCAGCGCGTCGCCTCGTACATCACACGCAAGGCGTTGCACCGTTTCGCGTACTGATACGCCTTGAGCGTATCGTCGATGGCACGGATGCAGTCGAGATTCAGCGGCTTCTCCGTCTCTGTCCTCGCGAGCGCCGCGCTGACATCGGCGGGGAGATTGCCGAGGCGATGCCCCGACTGCGAGGAGATGATGATGCCCGATCCGCCATGTGCGATCACCGCGCCGAACTCCTCAGGAGCACCGCCATTCCGTAGAGATCGACCTTCAGGATCGTCTCCACAGGCGCCTGGGAGGGAGAACCCCCCGCCGCATTGATCATATACTTGATTTCACCATATTCCTGCGCGTGACGAATCAGCGCATGGATCGCCTCACGCGAGGAGATGTCAACCGCAATCGTACTTGTCTCAAATCCCGCGTGGTTCAAAATCTCCGCTACCGCATCCGCCGCCTCCACGCGCAGATCAGCGACGACCACATGCCGCCCCGCGCCCATACGGCGCACAATCGCCTGTCCGATCGACCCCGAGCCGATCAGCACCACAACATCTTTTTGTTCTTTCATGTTATTACCTCCAGTAAATTAACCTTGTGCGGCCGCCATTGCCCAGTTCGCAGCACGCTGCGCGGAGGCTGCCGCTTCCGTTCCTTTGACGGCAAGCCCTTTCACAACCTCTGCTCCGGCACACACCGCGCGCACATCCTTCTCGCTTTTGCCGAGACCACTGCCCTCATGTGTGCAGAACGGTGCGACACGCTTGCCCGTGAAATCCAGTTTTTTTCAAGCTGTGCAAACATGGGCATTGGCATCGTTCCCCACCAGTTCGGATAGCCGACAAAGATCGTATCGTATTCGTCAATGCGCTCAAGATCGTTCACCAGCTCCGGGCGTGCTTTCATGCGTGCCTCATTCCGTGCCTCTTTCGTACAGGCATCGTAGCTCACCGGGTAAGATTCTGCACGCTCCACCTCGAAGAGATCAGCATCTACCGCCGCCGCAATCTGCTCTGCGACAATTTCCGTATTTCCCTTCGCGAGATTTTTTTGATACTCCCGTTCCAATAGTTTTCTCCCTTACGGGAAAAAAATAGATGACCAAGTTTTTCGCCATAACGCCCCCTATTCTGCATTGCCGTTCCTGTGACGATCCCTTAACAGGATACAGCTTTTTGAATTATTCCAGTCGCCTTACGACTTTTTGCCGGAACCCCGACTGCCACACAGTTATCGGGAACATCCTTCGTAACAACGGATCCCGTACCGACAATCGCATTCTCTCCAATGGTCACTCCTGGCAGGATGCTGACACGCGCACCAATCCACGCATTCTTTTTGATGTGAATCTCTTTCGTCATAAGGGTACGGATATTCTTCGGTTCATGATTGACGGTGAACAACCCCACCTCTGGGCCAAGCATAACACCGTCATCAATCGTGATCGTACCAAGAGACATCATCGTCAGACCATGATTTGCAAACACGTCTTTTTCCAAGAAAGACTCTGCTTCTGCAGTCAATTTGCGACGGCATAAGGAAAGTTCTTTTTTCCAAGCGCCCGTCAAGAAGCTCTTTTTCCAATGCAATGATCTTCTCCGTTTCCATTGGATCGGTGGCATTGATCTTGTGGCATATATGCCCGCATCGCCGCATCTCGCTCCGCGCTTCTGCCTGATATTTGGGATCGCGGATGTCATAATGCTCCCCGCTGCGCATCTCTTCAAATACATTCATTTGCAATATTTCCTCCTTCGGTTTTTCTTCCATCGGTTCCTTCAAAATCAACAATCTTGCACACCGTCACAAACTTGCTGTGCACCTCGATCACCTGCGCAGCAGCGCCATAAGCCCCATGCCGATGATAGCGCACATGCCGATCATTGCGAAGATGAGCAGGACGAACACGCCTCCGGGCAATGCGGTCGCCTCAGTGGCGAAGACATGCTCCATGCGCAGGCGATCGCCGATGCGGTTCAACATGACAGAGCAAATCCCGAGCGCAATGATCGCGAAACTAAGCACTCCACATATAAAGCGCGTGCAGAGCCTCGTACGATCGATGCCGAAACGACGCGTGAAGCGCTGCCAGAGCACCGTTCCGTGCAGACCTATGTGCAGTCCGATGAGGGCAGGCAGGAGCCAGCCAAGCACTGTGTGCAGCTGGCGCGACATCAGATTACGATGCAACTCGAGTGGGATGATATCGGTGAAGAGATAGTTCGATGCGATGACGCCTGTCACGAAGATGATTCCTGTATTCACTGCGAGCAGAGCGTTCAGCAGTGCCCCGAACGTTCGCTGTATGTCCCATCGTCTGTACATGAACCCTCTCAACCACTCCTTTGCATAGACCAGATGCATTCCAATGCCGAACAGCATCACTGTTCCCACGATCTCATGGACGATGCGCGGCAACTGCGTGAATGACAGCAGGATCAAGAAACCTGTGAGCAGCATAAGGTCAAGAGCCGTCTGTTTTCTCATTTTCCTTACTCATCCCCATCTGATACACATTTGCGCGAAACATCCATACCCATCTTGCCAATCGCCATAATACATCTCCTGTTCTATTGTTCCATCCCGGTGATGATTTCATTGGAAGAAGTCCCTGCTCGTCTTTCCTAAGGAATCGCTGATAAAATGAAGTCCGTCGGATTGGTGCAGGTTTTTTATCTTGTCGACAAAGACAGGGCGAAAAAGATGCGCTAAGGCGGCGCGGCTGAATGTATCAGCGCTTCCCTAACATTTGCATCCATGTGAAACTACAGATGTCGATGCCTTTCGTGCCGGACGTCATGCACAGGCGGGTGCCTCTGCTGCAAATGCTGCAACAGCAGCGAGCAAAACAAAGCCGGTGATGATGCAGCACATGGCGACGGGCGTGCCGCCCGAGAACACGGCGAGGAGAGCGGAGGAGATCATGCCGCTGCCGTATTGGAGAGCGCCGCCGCATTGGAGCACGCGGCAATAATACCATTTGTACTGAATACCAAGAACATGGGAACGGCGATCCCCCACAGGCCGAGCATCCCTGTCAGTCCATCCGCGAGCAGCCAGAGAGAAAAGAGTGCAGCAATGCACGTTGCTGCCTTGAGCAGCCGCGAGAGGGAGAAACGTGTCACGAACATGCGGTTGAAGTAGCTCACCGCCGCAACGCCGATGATGTTGACACCGAAGAACAGCCCGTAGTACTGCGGATCAATACCGAAGTGACGGATGTAGATAACAGGCGATTCCGTAATGAAGGCATACACCGCCACATAGAAGAACGTCACGCTGAGGGTATTCATCATGAAGGATTTCAACCGTACGAGCCTCCCATAGCTCTTGAATGCCACACCGAGGCTCTCGACAGAGCGTTTTTCCTGCCGCAGCGTCTCCGGCAGGAAATGCACGGAGAAAAAGAGCAGGACGGCAATCGCCGCCATCAGCCAGAATACCATGCGCCAGCCGTCGATGCGCATGAGAAATGCACCGAACAGCGGTCCCACGATCGGCGTTGCCGCCATGATGAGCATGAGGGTTGAGAGCATCGATGCCGCCTGACTGCTCGTGTAGAGGTCACGCACCATCGCGCGGCTGAGCATCGGACCGACACATGCGCCGACGGCCTGCACCACACGGAATCCAATGACTGCCTCCATCGAGGGTGCCAGTGCGCAGCCAACCGATCCGACGAAAAAGAGCAGTGCACCGATCGCGAGCGGAATGCGACGACCAATGTGATCGCTGATCGGCCCCCAGACGAGCTGGGCAATGGCAAAACCGACGAGGAAGCTCGTGATCGTCAGAGCCACTGCGCCGCCGAGGTCATCCTGCATCGCAGGCATCGCGGGCAGGTAGATGTCCGTCGACAGCGAGGCGAATGCCATAAAGGCACTTAGGATTATCATAAAGGACAGGCTGCGTTTCGTTTCCTGCATAGTAATTTCCTTTCCGTTTCTGCATAGCGGATAGTTTTTCTCTTGTTGACATCGCTTATTATAACTACTGCATCGGTATCTGTAAAATACAAATAGCGGAAAGCACTATTCGTTTTTCTGCATAGTAGCTTCCGCTATGGCATGCAATTTATTTTACAGAACCGCTAAAATCGTATAGAATGCTGATAACAGCATCCGCTATTCGATATCAACATAGCAGATCGGAGGAACTATGGTTGACCTCTCCCTACTTGCCCAGCTTGTCGCCTATGCCGATAGTGGTACGCTCTCAGCGGCGGCAGCGCAGCTCCACACCTCGCAGCCTGCCGTGACGCGTGCGATGAAGCGGCTCGAGGACGATCTCGGACTCGTACTCTTCACGCGCAGCAAGAACCGCATCGCGCTCACCCCGACAGGAGAAATGGCGGTACACTATGCGCGCCGCGTCCTCACGGAGGTGGAGGAGTTCGAGACGCGCCTGCGCGCCTATGAGCGCAGTCTGCACACGATCACCGTCGGATTCTGCTCCCCGGTGCCGCAGATCGTACTGACGCCGCTTCTCAGCAGTGTCTTTGAGGGAATGACCATCTCCGCTGACATGAAGGACGATGCAGACTTCCTCGAGCGCCTGCGCGACGGTACGTATCAGCTCATCGTGACCCACCTGCCGCCTGCGAACACGGAGGATCTCCACGCGGTGAAGTGCGGGCATGAGGATCTCTTCCTCTCTTTGCCCGTCTCCCACCCGCTCGCCTTCTCTCCAAAAAGTCGGTCTGGAGCATCTCGCGGGTGAGACCGTCTTTGCTCCTGAGCCACATCGGTTTCTGGATGGACGCCGTCCACGCAAAGATAAAGGGAGACACGCTATCTCATGCAGACCGAGCGCACAGCGATCACGGAGATCGCTGCAAACTCCCCCTATCCGATCTTCCAGTCCGACTATTTCATCGCACGCGGCGAGACGATCCCGGGGCGCATCAGCGTTCCCCTTGCCGATGATGTCTGCCACACGGACTACTATCTCATCTGTCTCCGCCGCAATGCTGCGAAGTACCGTGCGCTCTTTTCCCGTATCAACGAGCACACGATTGCGTGACAGCGCACGGTTTCAAAGTGCTTCATACGCCTCGTACGTCACCTCGATGGCGACATGGCTGAACCAACGTCCTGTCAAGCACGATCTCTTTTGCATCTCACTCCTCAAACGAGAGCGGCATCGCGGCGTACCTCTCCTCCCTGGCCGCATCCGGTGTATAGTAGCGGCGTGTTCCGTCGAGGCGTGCGATCTCTGCCATTTCCTCTGCCGTCAGAGCAAAATCAAAGAGATCGAAGTTTGCACGGATATGCTCCGGGTTCTTCGTCCCCGGGATTGTGATAAATCCCATCTGCACGGCCCAACGCAGTACGATCTGCACTGTGCTCTTGCGATACTTATCTGAGAGCCATGTAAAGACAGGCGCACCCAGAAGCGACGGATCGCCGTGCCCGAGTGGGTACCATCCCATGACCGCCGTTCCATACGGCGCCAAACGCTCCAGAACCGTATGCTGTATGCAGCCGGGGTGCGTCTCAAGCTGAATCACGTGAGGTTTTACCTCTGCCGCCGCGAGGAGATGTTCCAGCTTCTCCCCGTGAAAATTTGAGATGCCGAGCGAACGCGCCTTGCCGCAGCGATAGGCTGCCTCGATTGCACGGTAGCCCGCGACGAAATCCCCTGCGGGCTGATGAATGAAGAGAAGGTCAATGTAGTCCGTGCCGAGCCGCTCCAATGTCTCATCTACTGCTGTCTCTGATGTGTAGAGGGTTGGCCAGATCTTCGTGGAGAGAAATACCTCCTCCCGGCGCACGACTCCCTCTGCGATTGCCCGTGCCATAGCGCGCCCGACTGCCGCCTCATTCAGATACGCGTTTGCCGTGTCGATCAGGCGATAGCCATCGCGCAATGCCGTATAAACCGCACGTTCCGTATCTACCGGAGAGATTTGAAATGTCCCGATGCCAAGCATAGGGACGCGGACGCCATTGACAAGTTCTTTGTATTCCATAGTCATATACTCCCTTCGCTGCGCGCATCTGATGCCTCGTATTTTATCCAATCCGGCGCAATATGTACAATGCCAAACATGAAATCCACTATGCGGTTATAGCATAATGTGCTTCGTATCTATCTTACGTTTTGCATTTCAATATTAAGCTCCAATTTTGCCCGCTCGTTAGGATAAGCACTCTTACGAGCAAGATCTCTCTTTTGTGAAATTGAGGTTTCATCCCTCAACCCCAATCTATAATCTCGCCCTTGAAAACTACGACTACCGCGCCGTCCTCCTTGACCACAATGTAATCGAGCAGCCCCCCATAGCTCCTCATCAAACTCAACCTGCTCTCCGCTAATAATCACATACCACTTGAATCATGCCCTACAAAGGGCTTCTCTTTCCCTCCTATCCTCCAAATCTAAAAATTATAACACAGGATAGGGAAGATGGCTAATGATTCTTTGCAAAGAAAAAGAGATTCCAAACGCCGAATTGACGAATGGAATCTCTCTGGGTTGTTTGCGCGAGGATATTCCCCTCATCGTCCGTATCCGTTACAGGACGAAGAAAGGTGATTCGATGGCGCAGTTCACTCATGGATACGTCCATCTAAAAGCCCTCCTTCCGCACACCAAAGAGCAGTGAGCACAGTGTCAGCGCAAGCCCTCTGTGATCTGCTTTCTCCCGATGTTCATAGAGACACAGGACACGGCGTAGAGGATTGCAACACGAACAATCGCCTGATTTTTCGACCTTGGATAGCTTCTTCACGCGCAGTAATGCAATACAAATCTGCTCTGCCGTTTCCGTAAAGTGCGTGGGGAGATTATCTTCCTCATCGCAGTCAATCCGCAGATACTACTTGACTGCTGTAAGCGGCACAAGCATAGAACCACCTCCCTTTCTATTTTTATAATGTTTGCAGGATATTTTCTAACCAATATAGAAATATTTTGCATAAGCGTATAGGGATTGTTTTACATGAAAGGAGTACTCTCATGCGAAAAACGTTGCAAGCCTTGTTACTTAACAATGCTTATCATGCTTCCATGCATGATTGTCAATACTAATCCTTATCACGAAACGATGGATACCGGAAATCTGGTGCTTGTCGACGGTGGCATGGGGGTAGGAAGTTACGCAGACAAGTCATCTGTAGCTGTACAAACCTATGATCCACCTAATTACCAAATTGCCATCAACATTATTCGTGTCCAATTCTCCGAGGATTTTTGGAGACAGCACCAGACATATGTAGGGGACCCTATACAATAAGAGGAACCTCTACCCAGTATTTCCGCTACAACTGGGATAGGAAGTCTGTATCTTATCTTACGAGAAACGGTTGGATGGACTGGAATATAAATCGTGATTATTGTCACGCAGACGGAGATCCGTTAATCCCCCTAAGTGCAGAAGTCGCCTTTGTAGCCGCCTATAATATGCGCTTCTATAACAATACGTTGGGCTATAGCTCCGTACTCAAACAACAACGCCGTGTCATCGAAGAAAGTTTCTACCGAACATTGGGGATCTAGTCCGACAAATTTTTTTACACGTTATACATCAAACAGTAAAAAGAGGAGCAACACCATGTGTTGCCCCTCTTTTTACTGTATATCAGCCCTTCATCTTCAGTATCTGCACAGCCTCTTCGAGGACGAGCTTGCCGTCCACACGCTCCTTCATGACGTAGCCGACCATGCCGTTGCCCGCGAACAGTTCCTTGAATTCCTGCAGGGCGCGGGTACCGCGATCCCCGATGTTGTAGTATGAGTAATCGCCAAACGCGACGACGGTCTTACCCGCTGCGATAGCGAGCATATATGCTGAGGAGTACACGGGATAGCCGAGCAGATAGTCGGGTTCGCCCATCTGGTATGACGGCTGCCAGAAATACGCGCCGTTGGCATCCTTGAGTTTACGGATGCTGGCAAACGTCTGGTCGTTAACGATAAACGCCGCATTCTTACGGTAAGGTCGCTTGAGACTGTAGACGAGCGTCACGAGTTCGTCTGCCTTGAGGTCGGCTACCGTCGTGGTGACAGAGGTCTTTGCCGAGGCAAGAAGGCCTTTCGGCTTGTGCGTCCCGTCGCCGTTGAGGAAGGCATCCTCCTCTGCGTTGCCAAGTGCCTTGCCGAACTGCTCGATGAGGTAGTTTTCAAGATTGAAGGCATTGTCATAGAGAAGCTTCTCCGTCACCTTCACCGCAACGTGTAGCTTGTGCGCATCAAGGACAATCTGGTCGAAGGTCGCCTCGCCAAAGGTCAGAGGTGCACTCTCCTCAATCCACGATCGTCGCAGGTTTTGTGGCGCGATGTTGATCTTGTGCTCGCCGCTCGTGGTAATCACCGTCGCAAGCGGACGCAGGATATTCTCCACCTATCGGAAGTTCGTGCGAAGTGCTTTGAGCATTACAGAACGATATGCCTCGCTTGCACGTCCCGTCTTTTCTGGATTGAGAGATGCGCCTGGAGTGTTGGTGATCGCCGCCGTCACAGGCTTTTGCAAGGCGCGCGTCGAGGATTTCCTGACGCTCCATGCGCTCGATGTCCTTGCCGTGTGCAAGCACTCGCTTTCCATCTGCTCGTATGCCCTGGCATTCTCTGCCGTAAGATGGCCGTCCTTTTCATGAGAATCCAAAAACTGCTTTGCCTGTCCCCACATTTCTGCACGCTTCTCGCGCATTGCCATGATCTTATCCATGATCTTTTTCCCTCCATTAGTTCCTTAGTGTGAAATAGAAAAGAGCCGCTTCTTAAACGGCTCTGCATCGACCTTGTTTGTCTGTTGCCCCCTGCCCGAATTTCGAGTAGGGAGTTCGTGACGGCGGCGTGGGAGAAGATCAGCCCGTCTGCCGCCTCGCCGTGAGATGTTCCCTATTTTCGTAGAGAACGGAATCCGCAAATCAAGTTCCACCGCTTTCTTTTGCGTTCATCCATGTCTCAGCATCCATCAGCTGTGAAATCTTCGCACGGGAAAAATCATGTCCCTGATCTCGTAGGCGTTGATGATGCTCTCCTTGACCTCGGCAAGCAGTGTGATAGCGCGTTCCATCTCCTGCACATCGCCGATAGAAACGGTCATAGGGGTTATGGATCATGAGCATCCCCAAGGGAGAAATCTCCACGGTCGATCCTGCCATCGCGACAACGGATGCGGCAAAAGCAGCAATCCCGTCAATCTTGACGGCGACGTTCCCCTTTAGAGCATATTGTAACTCTGCGCCGTCCGACAACAGTCGCCACCCGGTGAGTTGATCCAGAGGCCAGCATCTCCTCGGCGGCGTTTAGCTCGGAACGGAACATCTGAGGTGTGACCTCATCGCCCTCTCCTTTCTTCTTGGCGAATAAACCCTGCATCCCTCAGTGTTGTCATATTCCCGTTGATGAGGTACAAATCGCCGCCCTCCTCCACTTCAATGGGATTCATGTCCTCAAGACTTCGGATGTCATTGGCAGAAAGCCATCCGTTCTGTCGCTCGATGGCGTAGCCCTCCATGCGGTTCTTGTAGACCCCGCGCAAAAGCCCGTCCACCTTGAAGCGGATGAAATAATTGCTCCGTTCCGCATCTGTAAGCAAGGCTTTTCTGCGGCGACTGCTCCCAGCGCACGACCCACGGATTCAGCGTGTACTTGACAAACTCCATGGGTCGCTGCTCAATGTTGTTGAAGCTCGATTTCTCCAAGTCACTGATCATATACGGCGGCACACGGTAGAGACGCGCAATCTCGTCGATCTGGAACTTCCTCGTTTCAAGGAACTGCGCCTCCTCGGGTGTTATGGCAATCTGCTGATACTTTACACCTTCCTCGAAAACGGCGATCCTGCCCGTGTTCATCGTGCCGCCGTAGACGGCGTGCCAACTTTCCCGCGCTTCGACGGGTCTTTTTAGGACACCGGGATGTTCCAGAACCTCGCCCGGACGCGCACCGTTCTTGAAGAATGCCCCACCGTATTCCTCTGTTGCAAGAGCGATGCCGATGGCGATCTTTGCCCTAGCGATGGGCGAGTAGCCGACAAGACTGTCGAAGCCGAGACCGGGGATGTGGAAGACATCTTCACGCCGCAGACGAATCTGTCCCTTATCCTTGAAGTTTGGATTCTCCTCCGTACTTCTCGTGTATGTGTAGTAGAGTTCGCCTTGCGGCTGTCGCGACTGACCTCCATCTTGTCCAGGAGCAGCGGATAAAGTCCGAGGATCTTGCCTCTGCCGTCGCACAAAATTTGTGCGCAGGCATTGCCCCACAAAAGAAGGTGACTCATCATAGTTTCGCGAAATATAAAGGAGGTCATCTCAGAGTTCGGCGCGTCGTGGAGCAAGAAATATAGCGGATGCTCATATGCGATTTCTTTGCCGGCTTCCGAGCAACAGTAGACGGCAGCCGGCAGACAAGCGATGGATTCAGCGAGGATGCGCACACAGGCATAGACCGTCGTTATCTGCATGGCAGTGCGCTCGTTGACCGCCTTGCCCGCCGCCATCTGCCCGAACAAAAGGACAATCCACCAAAATGATTTTGAGGCTTGTCCCGCGAACGAAAGAGTTTGCTGAATAGGTTCATATGTTATTCTCCTCTCCAAAAACCAGGAAACGGAAAAAAATCAGTCGTCTCTATTTCAAGCGTATTTGTTTCTGGGGATTGCATACTAGTTAGTAACGATGCAACCTAGAAAAATTTCAAAAATCAAGAGGTGCTTGTATGGATCAAATAAAAAAGTTCATTATGGACAATAATATTCAAAGGCTAGAGGATAAGTTTTCTTTACCAAAAGACAAATTTTCTCCCTATAAGTGGCAAGCTCCTGTAATCCAACAGCCGAACCATTTGAAGGAATATGTTAAGCTGATTGGAATGTTTGATGCCGTGATACAAGAAATCGCTGTTGTAGAGTATCCTTGTATGTTTGGTCCCCCTTCCATACAGAAAAACTCATGGACATTTGAGTTTGATAATCCAATCGTTCTGATAACCACACACGGGAATTTCGAAATCACGTTCAATGAATCAAGTTCTGTCCGCATATCAAAGGACAGCATTCCAAAAAAATTTCGCTGCAGTGTCGAAGATTTAGCTCATTGTCATCTTCAAGAACCACTTTCCCATTTGATAGACGAAAAAATAACAGGCATTACGGTACACGAGCAGACCTTCGATACGGCAGACTTTGATTTTACGGGATCTTGTGGGATTGATCTTCCGTACGATTTACCTGCTTATATCAAAGAAATGCGACTTCATCTAGAAAGCGAACGCCATCTCTCGTTCTCCAGTGATTTTGATTGGGGAATCATTTCCCTGATTGATTCATGAGTAATGAATTTGTCTTACTACAAGATAAAGCCATTCTACTTGAGTATGTGCATGGGGCATTTCATCCCATATCTGAAAATAGAAGCCCAATGACGGGGCGATATTTCTCGCGCATTTTCGCTTCAAAGGCAAGATACTCGTCCTCTGACAAAAGTCCGCTCTGTAGCATTTTTCCATGAAGCACGCATCACCATCTGATACGTCATTTTCCGAAGTCCTTCTTCCTTGCTCATTTCAACATCTCCCTTCATGGAACAGCGGACAAAAACGGTTCTTTTGGTCTCCTTTGCAGGCATAAAAATAACCCGACGGTAAGCCGCCGGGCATTGAGGTTAAACGAATTATTTATTTTGCAGGCTATGCATCCTGCAATTTTTGAGGAACAGGAAGCCCCATTCGCGCTGAGTTTTCGATGATCGAGATCCCTTCATTCGAGATATAGAAGAAGATCACAGCAGAGCGCAGGACACAGCCGCTTCCGATGATGTGGGTATCCAGCACATTCGCTACACCAACAAGGGTGAAGATGCAAACCTTCTTGCAGATTTCCTTGAAGCCAATGGCACTCGACAGTTTCTTTTCTGCGACGGCTTTAAGCACGCCCGTTGTATAGTCCGTCACGACAAATACAATGAGCGCGTAGAGCAGATCGTCAAAGCTGCCCAGAAGTTCGCCGATGACGACACCGATGCCCGCTGCATAGAGACGTATGGCAAGAATGAGATCCATGCTAAACACCTCCTGCCCGTTTCCATTTCCTGAGCTGATGCATCCTGCGCAACCGGCGGTTCAGGCATCCGTTCATCAGATGCGTCAGCTTCCCCGCCTCCCATAGGTAGAGATTTGATATCTCATCCCCTAAGATGGTGTTTGGCACTATGCTGATCAGATACTTCCCGCAATCTAGCGGGCAGATATTCACGCGTCCGCTCGCATGTGTATTAAGCGTCATGATCCGCTCGTCCCGTGCACTATAGATAGGGGTACGGCTCCTATCTGTGGATGAAGCAAACTCTTTGTCACCCGGTAGCAGCATATACATCCCGTCGTAGATGAGAAAGCGAATGCTTCCGTCAGGGGCAATCCATCTCTTTGCCGACGTATGATATTCCCCGGTGAGAGAATCCTGCCACGTACTTTTGCTTTCCCACATCCAAGGGCTCCAAGTCGCTGCCGTCAAAGAGTACATGACGGCTTATGCTGACACGGCTGCCATTTTCCCCGACTCCCGAGGTGGAGTGCCATATCATCACTTTGAAGTGTCCCGTTTGATCCACCCGCCCTGCTATTGTTTGGAAGCTATAGTGGCCAGTTGAGTTGGAGATGATGGGTGCGCCAAATAGCTGCATAAGATCGTATGCGCCGATGACTTCTCCATTGCGCTTGATGTAGAGTATCCCCTACCGCTAATCTGCACCGAGGAGTGGGTACACGAGAATATTCACAGATTCGAGGGTATAGAGTTTTCCCTGCTAATCCATCTCGGCATCAAAA
This sequence comes from uncultured Mitsuokella sp., assembly GCA_916439735.1. Lineage (GTDB taxonomy): Bacteria > Bacillota > Negativicutes > Selenomonadales > Selenomonadaceae > AWVT01. Next base: position 360,056 of record CAKAIG010000002.1, on the reverse strand, counting down.
AATGCAAAATGACCGCCTCGACTGACCATCCACCCTCCGTCTTTGCCAAAGCCAAGATCGCGAAGTTTTCCTTTCGCATAATAATAGCGGGTCAACGCTTTGTTGTCCTTCCACGCGCACCGTAGAATCGGTATGCCGGAAAGAACATCGGTCGGATAAACAGAGCGGTTTCCAATGCAGGTAAGCCACGCTCCGTCAACAAGCACTTTATTCCCGCGCACCTCGCTTGCTCTCGCCCTATGCATCGTTTCACGCTCCCACGATGATGGCCGTGCCGCCCTTTGAAATCTGTATCCACACCAGACTGCCGTCACTGGTGTTACAGTCCATTGCCGCACGGAAGGGATAGGATTGCTCCCCGATATGGACGCGCCCGTTCTGAATTCTGCCGCGCTGCGCCCGCTGTTCCTCTGTCCCGTTATTTTTCCGTCCTTCACGAAGTATTTGTGCAAGTCCCATAATTCCGTGCATTAAATATTTATCTCAAGAAAGTGAGGTGAAGCGGGCATTTCTCCCTGACCTTAGCGGTCGGAATATCCTGTCCGCATTTAGATGAAAAAGATTTTTACCATTTTGACACTCCTCCTCGCTGTGCTCCTGCTAACCGCCTGCGACAGCAGTATAGTAGAGGAAACGAAAACAGAGACACTCTCGACACAGACACCTGCACCAACAAGAAACAAGACACTTGTCGTCTATTTCTCTGCACAGGAACATACGAAAACACTCGCAGAGACGATGGCAAAGGCGATAGGTGTAGATCTCAAGGAAATTGTCCCCGCAGAACTATACACGGCGCATGACCTTGACTAGAACGATAAGATAACACGCGCAACCGTCGAGCAAAATGATCCCGTCGCGCGCCCCGCGATTGCAGGCAAGATTGAAACATGGCACAGTACAATACGGTCATCATCGCCTATCCGATTCGGTGGGAACAGGAGACGCGCATCATCGACACTTTCGTTAAGAGCTATGACTTCAGCGGAAAGACCTTCGTGCCCATCTGCACCTCCGGCGGCAGCAACATCGGGCGTAGCGGTGAAGCCTTCGCCGCCCTCACGACAGGAGCAACGGCGTGGAAGGAAGAAAAAGTCTTCGACTCAAATGTATCCGCTGCTGAGATTGCCGCGTACTTCAAGTCCATTGGTGTAATGCAGTGAGTTGTCGAACTGCGCTCGACGTCCTGCTGCTCGCAGGTGTCCTACAACGGAAATGATGGAATCATTACGGTGATCCACGGTGAATTCTAGGTTCTCCATAAGATTGCTACTGGAACAATGTACCCTTTCACAGCAGCAATCTCTCTATTTTATTTATACAAAGGTATAGTTCAGAATTCTTCATAAATATTGCAGGAAAACTTATTTCTACAAGCGAATATCTCTTATAAAGGAAGATGATCGACCCTATCATCAAAGTGAGGAGAAATGTAAAATGCATTTTTTTAAAAATAACCGTACTTCTTTTTTTATCTTATTTCTTACATCCTGTCCATATGCCATCGGCAGTGTAGGTACCAGTGATGACAAAGATATTAATTATGAAATGCACTATCCCTTGTTTACACGGAAGATGCTATTGCACAAAAGAAAAATAAATACAGATCTATATCAATACATTGAAGGATTTCGCAGAGATTACCGCAATGGAAAAATTTATCAATGGAAAGTTTACATATACAGTGTCCTATGAAGATGACACGTACATTTCTTTAATACTTAATGACTACCGTTGGACGGGTGGTGCACATGGTCATACATTTTACATTGGTCTTGTGTACAACAAACACAATGGCGAAAATCTTCCCTTGCGGTATTTTGTTCACTTATCGGATGCTGATTTTATAATAATTTTCGACTTTCCACTCTACAACGCGCAAAATAAACAGCTTACCTCGAAAACGAAATTTGATTACAAGTACTCTGTCCACCAAATTCCAAACAACTATTTCTTGAAGGGGAATGGTATCATTGCATTAATATTTCAACCGTACCAACGGGCTGCGTATGCTGTAGGAATGACCTATACGCCCCTTGAACCTAAATGGATTGATTACTTCAATCGAAAAAATCCCTAATCAAAGACCAATACTATAAAGCACAGCCTAAGATTTTCACACGGAATCCAACGAACCGTTAAAGCGATAACCAACCCCCCAGACAGTTTGCAGCCAATGCGGATTTGTAGGATCTACTTCAATCTTTTCGCGCAGACGGTTTATATGGACGGAGACAGTCGAGGTGTTTCCCATGGCATCCAGATTCCATATGCGATCGTAAAGCGTATCTTTGCTGAATACGATCTGCGGATGCTGCGCGAGAAAGAGCAGAAGTTCGAATTCACGCGTGGCAAGATGCACCTCGCTTCCACTGACAAAGACGCGGTGTGTCTGCGGCTGAATCTCCAAAGTGCCAAAGCGAAGCACGGTGATCTCTTTCTGCGCATCCCCTTTGAGCCGCTGATAACGTGCAATATGCGCCTTGACTCGGGCGACGAGTTCGCTCGGGCTGAAAAGGCTTGACAACGTAATCGTCTGCGCCGAGTCCAAGCGCGCGAATCTTATCCACGTCCTCAAGACGCGCCGATACCATCAGAATGGGGATGTCGAGCGTCTTGCGCACGTCGCGGCAGATGGCAAAGCCGTCCGCCCCTGGCGAGCATGACATCGAGCAGGAGGAGACTATAGTTTCCGCTCAGTGCAAGGCGCTTGCCCTCATCCCCATCGGAAGAAATATCCACAGCAAAAGCCAGCCACTTCCAAATAATCGCGCTCCAGTTCCGCAATATCCATCATCATCCTCTACGAGCAGTATTCTCTTCATCTCATATCCTCCTGTTTCAAAGTAGGCAGCAAAAGAACGATGCGCAAGCCGCCAAGCGGTGATGCTTCTGCATGCACACTGCCACCAAACACCGTCACAATTTGCCGCACAATGGCTAGCCCCAGACCGCGCCAGCTGAGACATTTCGTGCGCGCGGCATCCGTACGGTAGAAGCTGTCAAAAAGCTTCGGCAAATCCTCTTGGGCGACTCCCACGCCGTTATCATCACAACAAATGGCGAGAAAAGCGCCCTTTTCAGCAAGTGACATACGCACCTCAGCGGTATCACCGCGTCGGTATTTGCTGCTGTTTTCCCATAGATTTTTCAGCACGCGGGCAAACTCTCCGCAATCGATGTGTATATGTGCTTTTATATTGGTTTCTTCCATAGAAAGATATAGCCCCTGCTCTGAAAAAATAAGAGTTTGTTCGTAAATGGCCGCCATAAGGAAATCTCGTGCACAGACGATTTCCCATTTAAGCGGCAGCTGTCCTGTCTCGAAGCGCAGAAATTCGCGCAGCCGCATAGTCAAGCGCTCCATCGTCGCGGCGGATTGACGGATGCGTTCAGCATATGATAGCTGTTTCTCAGGCGTCCGCGCAATACCGTCGAGAGTCCGCTCGCATAACCCTTGATGGCGGTCAGCGGTGTTGCTATGTCGTGGAGGACGCCGATGAAAAGCTCTCTGCGCCGCTGCTCCTCCTGCTGTTCGCGCAAACGGGCGCGCTTCAATTTACACCGCATGGCATCGAACGCGCGGCAAGTTGTCCCCACCTCGTCATTTCCCATCAGCGGCAGCGCGTGATCAAAGTTTCCACGCTGGATGGCAGCTGCCGCCATGCGCATCTCTTCAAGCGGTGCAAGAATCTGTGCCGAGAGGAGACGCGCGAGGTAACGCCCAAGAACCAGAATCCCCGCCGAGGTAATCAGAATAAGCAAAATGAGTGCTATGTTTAAAAATAAACTCTCGCCTTTCACGCGAAAAATAACGGTTCCTCGTTGCCACCCATCAAAGGAACAACACCAGCGCCCATGATGACGGTGCCGCTGCGCACACTTTCATAACGAAAGAAAAGTCCTTCCATATCCCACGTGAGTGCGGCACCTGCCGTACCGCATTTACGCAAGACCATGCGGCGAACTGTCTCTGCATCTGTTTCTTCCGTCAGATAGATCGGTTTCTTCTGAACGACGATAAGATGAATCCCCGCTTTCTCGAGAAGGCGAATATCGCTTTCCACATTATGAAGTTTAAATTTCTTTTTTTCCGATTCGACGCGCAATGAACTCAGAGCAAACTGTACAGACAGCGCATTTCCTTTCTCCGGCCAGAGAAGAGTCAATGCCTGATGCTGCAATGTTCCCATGTGCCTAAGACCACCGAGCAGCACCGTACCGATGGCGATGAGTACGCAAATCGGAATAATGATCATAAGGGCGTTCGTCGCCAAGAGTTTTGTCCTAGTGATAGATCGCGCAGATGCATAGGAGATCCTCATTTTCGTTGGAATAATACACAGTCCTCTGCCATTATAAACAAAAATACAATTAAAAAATCTGCACAATGGGCGAAATTTTAAAAAAAGTTATTTTGGTGTTTATACTTTGTTTAACATTCCTCCATATAATGTATTCATCAGCAAAACATCATATATGCCGAGAGGCAAAGGAGGAAAACATCATGAAAATACAGAACATCAAAACTGAGGTCAAAAAGGCATTCACCCCCGCCCATCTGAAAAAAGCTGCGGCGATCGCTGCGCTCATCGGTATCATCTCAGCAGGCGGCGCTTACTATCATCAACAGCAGGCACAGGCACATTCAATTGCCGAGAAACAAGCTCGTTCAGAGATGATTGCAGCTCAGGCTTCTCAACGCGGCATTGTCCTAATCGATGAGGCGCAGGTGCAGTCCATTGCGGCAGAGGCGATCGGAAAGAGCGAATCCGATCTGAATTTCCGCACGGTTCAGTTGGAAATGAAAACGCATGATGACCGACATGACAAACATCGGGACGATAAACATGAGAGAAAGCAAGACCGTGGGGAACATAACCGCGAAGATCTGCCTGCTGCGCCAAATGGACCGAGAACACCCATGGATAATGCAGCAGTACAACAGGATTTCCGCCCCATCTACAAAGTAAAGTGTTATGCCGGTAAGGTGGAATACGAACTCCGCATCGATGCAGTAACGGGAGAGGTGCTTACGAGTAAGGTAGACGTGGATGACGACATTTTTTAAGAGCACCTCGAAATACCTTAGCTTTTGTATATGAGTATACATGAAGCAGCAGCTAGAATATACACGAAAACGCGACCCATCTCAAGACAGAGACGAGCCGCGTTTTCTTATATGTCATCATTCACATATGCGGTTGTGCGTGAACTTCCTACATAATAAGACGCTGACATACCTCTTTTATCAGCTGTGAGACACGCACATCCACGAGCAGAATGGCCTTTGCTTCAAGACCTTTGTAGCGGCGCACTGTCGTAAAGATTTTTAAAGATTTTCAATCAGTACTTTTATCCTAGCCGCATAAAACAAAAGAACATGCATCCTTTTAGGGACACATGCTTTTTTGTTATTTCATAAATTGATCGATGGCTTTATTCAGCTGTTCGATGGCATCTTGGTCACCATCTTGGACGGCATGGACAATGCAGTGCTCGAGGTGGTCTTTTAAAATCACACGGCTGACGCCGTTTATCGCGCTGCCGACTGCCGAAAGCTGTATGAGAACTTCGCTGCAGTCACGGCCGCTTTCAATCATGGTGCGAATGGATTCCAAGTGACCGATAAGACGCGCCATGCGGTTGAGAACCGCCTTTGTCTGCGTGTGCCCATGCGCATGAGTATGTTTTACCGTGCCGTCAGGAAGCTGATGCATGTGCTGGTGGTCAGGCAAAATATTTCCTTTTCTTGCAAAATTACTGGACAGAAAGCGTTACCTTCTCGCCGTTGATATTCCATGCCTTCTCAAAGCCCTGCACAGCATGGTACGTGACTTCGTTAGCAAGCGTAATCTCCTTTAGGAAGGCTTCGTTTTTCCTGACAATCTTCTCTAGCTTCTCATTGTCCTTCATACCAACTGTGATACGATCCTGAACTTCAAAGCCATTTTCCTTGCGCATCGTCTGAATCTTGCTGATGAGCTCGCGGACAAAGCCCTCTTCCACGAGCTCTGGCGAAAGTGTCGTCTCCAGTGCAATTGTGACACTTCCATAGCGCTGGCAGTTGTAGCCTTCAGTCTGCGCCATGGTGACTTCGACATCCTCGCGCGTGAGCGTGAAGGTATCTTCACTGACCGTGACCTTGAGCTCGCCTGTCTTATCGAGCGCCTCCTTCGCCTCGTGTCCATTCAAGCTTTTTTTCAGTGCCTTTTGAATGCCGCCCATCGCCTTGCCTACTTTCGGTCCCAGGATACGGAACTGCGGCTTGAAGCTGTAGGAAAGATACGCTTCCATATCGTCCTTAAAGACGACGGATTTGACATTCAGTTCTTCCTCTACGATCTGACGGTAAAAACGCCGAGAGCTCTGCCGGTGCCTTGACAAACATCTGCCCGATTGGCTGACGATTCTTGATGTTGGCCTCGTTGCGCGCTGCACGGCCGAGGACGACGATCTCGAGGACTTCGCGCATCATCGTCTCAAGCTCCGTATCAATCCACGCCTCATGGACCGTCGGGAAGTCTGCCAGATGGACGGATTCCGGCGCCGCCTTATCAACGGAACGGACGAGGTTTTGATAGATGGACTCTGTGATAAACGGAACCATCGGCGCCGCTGCCTTGACCATCGTGACGAGCGCGGTGTAAAGCGTCATGTAGGCATGGATCTTATCCGCTTCCATGCCCTTTGCCCAGAAGCGGCTGCGGCTGCGGCGGACATACCAATTCGAGAGCTCATCGACAAATGTCTGAAGCGCCTTGGCAGCTTCCGTAACGCGGTAGCTCCCGAGATCGCTGTCGACTTCCTTGACCATCGTCTCAAGGCGCGAGAGACACCACTTGTCCATGACAGGAAGCTCGTCATAATCGAGCATGTACTGTGTCGGGATCAAAATTGTCGATATTCGCATAGAGCACGAAGAATGCATAGGTATTCCAGAGCGTCCCCATGAATTTACGCGCGCCCTCTTGAACAGCGTCGTCATGGAAACGATTCGGCAGCCATGGGGCACTGTTCTCATAGAAGTACCACCGAATGGCATCGGCACCGTGTTTGGTAAGCGCATCCATTGGGTCAACGGCATTGCCCTTCGACTTGCTCATCTTGCGGCCGTCCTTATCTTGGACGTGCCCGAGAACAATGACGTTCTTGTACGGCGCTTTATGAAAGAGAATCGTCGAGATGGCAATCAGCGAGTAGAACCAGCCGCGCGTCTGGTCGACAGCTTCAGAGATAAAATCCGCCGGGAAGCGGCGCTCGAAGATATCCTTGTTTTCAAACGGATAGTGCCACTGCGCAAACGGCATGGACCCCGAGTCGAACCAGCAGTCGATGACTTCCGGCACACGGTGCATAACGCCGCCGCACTTCGGACACTTGGCGGTAACCTTATCGATGTAAGGACGATGAAGCTCGATGTCATCCGGGCAGTTATCGCTCATGGACTTCAGCTCTTCAATGGAGCCCATCGCGTGCTGATGGCCACACGTTTCATTCTCGCATTCCCAGATGTTAAGCGGTGTGCCCCAATAACGGTTGCGGCTGATGCCCCAATCCTGGACATGTTCAATCCAGTTGCCAAAGCGCCCCTCGCCGATCGACTTTGGAATCCAGTTGACCGTATTATTGTTGGCGACGAGTTCATCCTTGACTGCCGTCATGCGGATAAACCACGATTCGCGCGCATAGTAGAGCAGCGGCGTATCGCATCGCCAGCAATGCGGATAACTGTGTGTGAACTCGGGCGCCTTAAAGAGCTTTCCCTTTTCCTCAAGATCCTTCAGAATCATCGGGTCGGCTTTTTTGACAAAGACGCCCGCGAAATCCGTATCTTCCGTCATCTCGCCGCGGCTGTTGACAAAGCAGACGAAAGCAATGTCGTACTTCTGGCAGACGCGGTTATCGTCTTCGCCAAAGGCCGGCGCCATATGGACGATGCCCGTACCATCTTCCGTCGTGACATAGTCGTCATTCGTGACAAAAAACGCCTTCTTGCCCTTCAGCCTGCCTTCTGCATAGGGGTAAAGCGGCTCGTATTCGCGGTACTCGAGCGCTTTGCCCTTCATCTTTTCGAGAACTTCACGGTCGCCTTCCACGCCTTCAAAGACAGCATCAACAAGTGCTTCTGCGAGATAATAGACTGTATTTGCCACGCGAATCTTTACATAATCGACGTTTGGGTTGACGCAGAGGGCGAGATTCGATGGAAGCGTCCACGGCGTCGTCGTCCATGCGAGGAAATAGGCATCTTCGCCCTTGACCTTGAACTTTACGATAGCGGAACGCTCGGTGATATCCTTATATCCCTGGGCAACTTCGTGCGAAGAAAGCGGCGTGCCGCAGCGCGGGCAGTACGGAACGACCTTATAGCCTTTATAGAGGAGCTTCTTCTTCCAAATTTCCTTCAGCGCCCACCACTCAGATTCGATAAAATTATTCTCATACGTAATGTATGGGTGTTCCATATCCGCCCAGAAGCCGACGACGTCGGAGAATTGCTCCCACATCCCCTTATACTTCCAAACCGACGCACGGCAATTCTTGATAAACGGCTCGATGCCATAGTTTTCGATCTGTTCCTTGCCATTGATGCCGATCGCCTTTTCAACCTCTAGCTCGACCGGCAGACCATGCGTGTCCCACCCCGCCTTGCGGAGAACATTCTTGCCCTTCATGGACTGGTAGCGCGGCAGCATATCCTTGATGACACGCGTCAGCACATGGCCGATATGCGGCTTGCCATTTGCTGTCGGCGGGACCGTCGTAGAAAGTGAAGGTGTCTGCCCCCCTGCGCTGGGCGACCGCCTTATGCGCAATGTCTTCGTCCTTCCAAAACTTCAGGATCTCCTTCTCGCGATCGACGAAGTTCAGGTTTGTATCTACCTTGGTATACAAAAAGATTCCTCCTAGCAAATACAGGATACCGCGCGATGTTCTCTTTTACGCACAGCCCTCTGCCATGTTTGAAAACAAAAGCCATGCGCCAGCATGAGCTTCTGCGCGTATCTAAACTCAGTTTAACTCTATCAGCTCTTTGCTGCATTTCGTCAACGGCTCGGCACCATCTTTTGTCACAAGAACCGTGTCCTCGATGCGAAGACCGCCCCAATCCGGAAGGTAGACCCCCGGCTCATCGGTGACGAGCATTCCCGGTACGAGCGATTCACACGTGCTGTAGCGCGAAAGGCGCGGTTCTTCGTGAATCTCCAGCCCTAGGCTGTGCCCCAATCCATGACCGAAATACTGCGCAAGATCATAGCGCTCTAGATTTTCCCTCGCCAGCGCATCGATTTTCCTGCCGGATTTTCCGGGTGCAATGGCATCGAGCACGTTCTTCTGTGTTTCTAGAACGGCTGCATAGACTTCTCTCTGACGCTCCGACGCCTTGCCGACGACGACCGTGCGCGTAATATCAGAACAATAGCCCTGATACTTTTGCACCAAAGTCCATCGTGACAAAAATCACCCGCTTCGATCGGCTTCTGCGTCGCCGTGCCATGCGGCATACTGCCGCGAAGTCCCGATGCGACGATCGTATCAAAGGACGGCTTTTCGGAGCCCGCGCGGCGCATGACTTCTTCAAGGCGCGCCGCAACTTCGATTTCGGTAACGCCTGCACGGATAAAAGGTACAGACATCCTTAAAGGCAATATCTGCGATTTCACACGCTTTTCGTATGTTCTCGATTTCGCCTTCATCCTTAATCTCCCGAAGCGAATCGAGCCGCAAAGCCTCTGTTAAGCGAATGCCATCCATGAGCTTTGTCAGCCGCGCATGCATCTCGTAGCTCATATCCGCACCTTCAAAACCGACGTTCTTGAGATTTGAGGATTTCGCCAACGCTGCTGTCTGCATAAAGAAAGCCCTGTCTTTTTGTTCGACAAGCTCGTAAAGCGATGCTTCCACTGCCGCTTGCTCAGTATAGCGGCTGTCCGTCACAAGAAAAGCCTTCGCCTTCGTAATAAGGAGGACGGTATCATCCCCGCGAAAGCCGCTGAAATAATATAGGTTTGGTATCTTCGTGACCAGAACAGCATCGAGGTCTTTCTCCTCGAAAAGTGCGCGAAGCGCGGCAAGACGCTTCTTTATCATTCCTATCCTTCTTCCCTTACGTTTATGATATGAGACGCATCCAAAAGAGATACGGCAAGTTTCTTACTTGCTGCCTAGTTTATAGATAACCGCTTCCAGTGCCGCCATGTAACTTTCCGCGCCAAGACCTGAAATCTGCGCCATTGCGACCGAAGCGAGCACCGATGTATGACGGAATGTTTCACGCTGATGAATGTTGGAAAGATGCACTTCGATGACCGGCACATCAATGGCTGCGACAGCATCACGGATGGCGATGCTGTAATGCGTGAAAGCTGCCGCATTGAAGATGATATAGTCATAGCGGTGGTTCGCCTCTTGAATAGCATCGACGAGTACCCCCTCGTGGTTGGACTGCAAAAAAATCCACCTCGATGCCAGCTTTTCTCGCACGGCGCTCGATGCGGTCGTTGATATCCTGAAGCGTCGTCTTGCCGTAAATCTCCGGCTCACGCGTTCCGAGGAGATTTAGATTCGGTCCATTGAGTACAAAAATCTTTGCCATATGCCTTGCCCTTTCTCTTTCTATTTTATTCTAACTTCGCCAAAAAAATCATGACATCGCGCGGCGAAGGATAGCATAGGGCATGACGGGCGCATCCATCTTAATGCGGATGATCTGCTGCGCATGGGGTGCCGCGTCAATCGCCTGCCCTTCTTCATCCTCCATCACTTCAAGTCTTTGATGAAGAAGTTCTCCCTTGGGCTGAAAGATCTCGATTTCCTGCCCCAGCCGCATCTTGTTGCGCTGCTCCACCGTCGCAAAACCCGTCTTCTCGTCATAGGCAAGGACAAGCCCGATGAATTCTGAGGTCTGCACATAAGATGAAGTCTCATAGACTTGGCTTTCTGCCCGGGGCTTACCGTCCCAAAATGCTGTCGTATACGGGCGGTGTGAAACTTTTTCAAGTTCTTCACGCCACGTTTCTTTTACCTGAAATCCTCCGGATGATCAAAGCAGGCATCAATCGCCTCACGGTAGACTTTGACGACACTTGCGACATAGTGAACGCTCTTCATGCGCCCCTCGATTTTCAGGCTGTCTATGCCGAGGCTGCAAAGCTCCGGAATGTGTGAAAGCAGACAAAGATCCCTTGAATTTAGGATGTAAGTGCCGCGTGCATCCTCTGCGATCGGAAAGTATTCGCCCGGCGTCTTGTCCTCCAAAAGATGAAACTTCCAGCGACAGATCTGCGCACAGGCACCGCGGTTCGCATCGCGCCCTGTAAGATAACTCGAGAGAAGGCATCTGCCCGAATAGGAAATGCACATCGCCCCATGGACGAACATCTCAAGCGCAACGGAAACTCTCTTGCGTATCTCCTTGATTTCTGAAAATGAAAGCTCACGCGCGAGGACGACGCGCGAAGCACCGAGCGCCTTCCATGCCTGCACCGTCCGCCAATTCGTATTGTTCGCCTGTGTGCTGATATGAAGCTCCATGTCTGGAATCCATTCGCGGCACATCATAAAGAGCCCAAGATCCGAAATTAAAAGAGCATCGACACCGATTTTATCAAGATATGTCAGGTACTTCGGAAGCACTGCAATATCGCTGTTATGCGGAAAGATGTTGACCGTCACATAAATGCGCTTGTGGAGACTGTGTGCAAAATCCACCGCCTCTTTAAGTTCTTCCTCGCCAAAGTTGCCGCCGAACGCACGAAGACCGAAATGCCTTTGCCGCCGAGATAGGCAGCATCCGCACCGTAGAGAAGTGCCATCTTCAGTTTTTCCATCGTGCCGGCAGGCGCGAGAAGTTCCGGTTTTTTCCGCATAATCTTCCTTTCGAAGGTCATTCTATTGATTTATTATGCAGGGCAACAGCACTCAACGATATTCGTTGACAAGCGCCATATGCTCATCATAAGTCGAAGCATAGTGGTTGTGCCCGTCTCTATCCGCCACAAAGTAAAGATAATCGGTGTCCGCAGGGTGCAGCACGGCTTCTATCGCTGCCATCCCCGGGTTTGCGATTGGTCCTGGCGGCAGCCCTGCATTTTGATAGGTATTGTATGGCGAATCGATCTTTGTATCAGAAATGGAGACATCCTCTTTTGGCGCATCCATCAGATACTGTAAACTTGCATCTGTCTGAAGCGGCATGCCGATTTTCAGCCGCTTCAGGAAGACCTGCGCAATGATCGGCCGATCCGCATCGTAGCGCGCTTCTTTTTCGACTAAAGACGCCAGTGTGACGAGGTCATGAATGGAAAGATTCATTTCCTTGGCACGCGCACGCATCTCCTCCGTCAAACGCTGGTCGAAATCACTCGACATCACTTCTAAGATGTTGTCAACGGTCGGATTTTCATGAATCTCATAGGTATCGGGGAAAAGATAGCCTTCCGCTGCATAGCGAATATCTCCGCCCTTTTTCATATAAGGAAATGGCGTAAATTTCTTTGCCTTTTTGAGAAACTCTTTTTTATCGACAATCCCCTCTTCTGCTAAACGATTCGCAATGTCACGAACGGTAAAGCCCTCGGGAATCGTAAACTTGATGAGAACGACCTCACCGGAAACGATCTTCTTAAGCGCTGCTTCCTCGTCCATACCTGACGACATGAGATAGGTACCCGCGCGAAAGTCCTTGGCATAGCCCTTGACGCGTGCCATCCACCAAAAGCGCAGCTTGCTGTCTATAACACCGCGTGCGAGCAGCATATCACCGACCTCACTCGCCGACATACCGGGCTTCACTGTGATATAGATCTTCGCATCATCCGGTATATTTGCTGCCTTCCTCTTCCGCCAAAGGTAAGATACAGTCCGCTCACGAGGAAAATAAAAAGAAAGACTGCAAGAATCGCCCAGTGTTTCCATGTAAGAGCGGCTTTAAGTGCTTTTAATTTGTCGTGGGCAGTCTCCAGAATGCTAAAATCCTTTACCCGTTCGCCAATCGAGAACGCGAAGTCCTTTACCTTTTGAACATCCAGTTTCTGGACATTTATTCGGCTCCATAAATCCTTTAAGTCCGGAAATTCGATACGCAAAGAAACCTCCCCTTGCCCCTGCTTACTTTGGTTCTTCCATCATCTCGATACGCCAATATACAAGGAAGCCGCAATCTATTATATAAGATTGCGGAGCATTGTGCAAAAAATATTCTTCCTCATTCGGCTTCTGCTATTGCTTCATATGTCTCCTGTACCTTTTCAAATTCCTCGTCTGTTGGTTCGATGTATGTATCTTCGCCGTCTTCGCCCGGAACGACCTTGGCAATGATGACCGCATCCTCTTCTTCGCAGCCACAGGTACAGCCTGCAGGATGCCCTTCTCCCGCTGGAAGCTCTGTCAAAAGCGCAAACTTTCCGCCCTCAACCTCTAAGAGCATCTCCTCTACATAGTAAATTTCATTGCCGTCTTCGTCTGTCATACAGACAACGACATCCTCGTCTTCTATCTCATGCTTTGCCAAATCTATTCATTCCCTCCTAGGTTCATTCTAGTACGCTGTCTTTAATAAACAGCTTACCCTTATTTGGGCAGACTATCAAGATATCCCTGCAAGATAAAGACCGCCGCCATCTTATCGATGACCTTTTTCCTCTTCTTACGCGAGAGATCTGCTTCAAGAAGTGAGCGCTCTGCGCCGACCGTTGACAGCCGCTCATCCCAAAATGTGACCTCGACTTCAGGATATTCCTTCTTAACTGCTTCGACAAATGCCTTGGTCGCTTCGCAGCGCGGGCCTTCCGTTCCGTTCATGTTCTTCGGATAGCCCGAGATCAGGGTCTTTGTCTCGTATAGATCCATGAGCTCGCCAAGGCGTGCAATGTCCTTTTCCAGCGATGTCCGCCGAATCGTCTCGACGCCTTGCGCTGTCAGTCCCAAGAGATCGCTTACCGCGATGCCAATTGTCCTGTCACCGATGTCCAGTGAAAGATATCGCTTCACTTGCTGCTCTCCATGTAGAAACGAATGAGCTCTTCAAGCAGTGCATCGCGTTCCAGCGAGCGCACTTTGGTACGGGCATCGTTATAGCTCGTGATATACGCCGGATCGCCCGAAAGAAGATAGCCGACCAGCTGATTTACCGGATTATAGCCCTTTTCCTTCATTGCACTGCACGCAGAGCGGATGATGTTCTCCGCTGTATTTTCATCTGCGCCAAATTTAAACATTCTAGTTTCATCACTAACCATGTCATATTCCTCCGAACCAATTGATTTCAACTAGCATTTTAGACCGCCTTCCTTTAAGTTTACTGAAAATCTAAAAAAACTTCCATAAAGAAAGAGCTGCACGAAGCAGCCCCTTTTTTATAGAAGTAAGTCTTAGATTTGCGTTATGCTCGATCATGTATTCCGCAATCTGCAAGGCATTGAGCGCAGCCCCTTGCGAATCTGATCGCCGCAGACCCAGAAGTTCAGTGCATGATCGGTGGAATAATCCTTGCGAAGGCGGCCGACCTCAACATCATCCTTGCCAGACGTATAGAGCGGCATCGGGTAAACCTGCACATCGGGATCATCGTTCAAGATGACACCGGGGAATGCAGCAAGCGCCTTGCGTGCTGCTTCGACATCAACATCCTTTTCAAATTCGACGTTGACGGATTCCGCATGGCTTCTGTAAACCGGAACGCGCACCGTCGTCGCCGTGATACGTACGGCATCGTCTTCCATAATCTTTTTCGTCTCGTCGATCATCTTCATCTCTTCCTTTGTATAAAGATTGTCCCTTGAAGATGTCGATCTGCGGAATCAGGTTGAAGGCAATCTGATAGTGTTTCTTGAGGCTGGCACCCTGGAAGGATGTTCGCCTGAACATCGCGGCCTGCCACGATGTCCTCGACCTGCTGCGCAAGCTCTGCCATCGCTTCCTTGCCGCCGCCTGAAACCGCCTGATACGTCGAGACGACAATGCGGCGAATCTTTGCAAGGTCATACAGCGGCTTAAGTGCCATAACCATGATGATCGTCGAACAATTCGGGTTTGCAATGATGCCTTTATGGCGCTGAATTGCCTCGGGGTTGACCTCGGGGACAATGAGCGGCACTTCGGGATCCATGCGGAACGTGCTCGAATTATCGATGACGACGGCGCCTGCCTTCACCGCCGCCGGTGCAAAGGTCTTGCTTGCCGAGCCTCCCGCAAAGAGCGCGATGTCGATGCCGTTGAAAGAATCCTCCGTCGCTTCCTCCACCGTATACGTCTTGCCCATAAAGTCGATTTTTCTTGCCTGCACTGCGCGAGGAAGCGAGAAGACGAAGCTCTGCAAACGGGAACTTGCGCTCCTCGATGAGGTTCAAAAACTCCTGCCCAACAGCTCCCGTAGCGCCAAGAATGGCGATGTTATACTTTTTTTCATAAACATTTTTCCTTTCCTTAATCTAAATTCCCTTCTTCACAAAAGAAGAAGGGAATTTGTCGGCATGAATAACATCAATCGAGCAGCTTATCGAGTCCAACCGTAAGCCCTGTAAGACTGCGCACCTTTTTAGCGGCAAGCACGACACCCGGCATAAAGGATTCACGGTTCATCGAATCGTGACGAATCGTCAGCGTCTGTCCGAGTCCCACCGAAAATAACTTCCTCATGCGCGACATAGCCCGGCAAACGGACGCTGTGAATGTGCATGCCTTCGTAATCTGCACCACGCGCCCCTTTAAGATCTCTTTCTCTTCCGGATGCCCTTGCTTATGTGCTTCGCGAACCTTCGCGATCATCTCCGCCGTCTGTACGGCTGTACCCGAAGGCGCATCAAGCTTCTTATCGTGATGCAGCTCAATGATTTCAACCTCCGGCATGTACTTTGCCGCCTGGCAGGAGAGAAGCTCGAGAAGCACTGCACCGATGGCAAAGTTCGGCGCAATAAATGCCGGTGTCCTCAGCTTCTTCGCCGCTGCTTCAATCTCTTTCTTCTGTGCATCCGAAAGTCCCGTCGTTCCGACAACCGGTGAAACCTTATGCTCAAGCGCTGTCATCACATTTTTGAAAGACGACGTCCGGGCGCGTAAAAATCAACCATGACCTCTGGTTTCACTCGCTCGAGTGCAGCAGAAAGATCCGTTTCAACGAGCACATGATTGGCGGGAAGACCAACCAGCGTCCCCGTATCTGCACCGCCTGAAATATCCACCGCGCCGACAAGTTTCCAGACCATCCGCTTCCTGAACAGCCTTCAAAACCGCCTGCCCCATACGCCCGCAGGCACCATTCACCAAAACCGTAGTCAAAATAAAACTGCCTCCTAGAAAAACAAATATCTCCGTCGCCCCAATGGTTTCAAAAGCCCTAAAGGCGACCTTTAGCCCTAAAGACGACCTTTCATCTATCGAAAAAAACGTTGTCTAATTATACCATGTCCTCTCTTTATGTCAAGTTGTTCTTTGTAAAAAGACAGCTTTGTTCTATAAGAGCAAATTTATAATCAAATGCTTTCACTTCTATTGAACAAGCAAAATGAATTTCAAGAATATCCTTTATTTTCTTTGCTTGCGTTCCTCTATCAGCTTTTCTGCCTGTGGGGCTGGCATTTCCCTATAACTGTCGAACTTCATATGAAAAGCGCCGCGCCCCTGCGTGATGGAACGAAGTTCTGTCGTAAAGCGAACGAGTTCGCCAAGCGGCGTCAAGGCACGAATGACGTTCAGATCTTTTCCGGCGGGCTCGATACCCAAGATGCGGGCACGCTTGGCATTTAGGCGGCCGACGACATCGCCGGTGAAGTATTCCGGAGCCTTTACCGTAAGGTCTACAATGGGTTCAAGAATGACGGGCGCAGCTTCTTTGACGCCCTTTCTGATGGCGATGGCCGTCGCTGTCTTAAAGGCGGCTTCAGAGGAATCTACATTATGAAAAGCACCGTCAAAGAGATCGACGTGAATGTCTACCACCGGGAAGCCAGCGAGAACGCCTTCCGCTAAAGTCTCTTTCATGCCCTTTTCCACCGCGGGGATGAACTGGCGCGGAACGGCTCCACCGAAGATGTGCTCAGTAAATTCCGTACCAGAGCCGGCCTCCTTCGGCGTCAGCTCAAGCCAAACATCCGCAAATTGACCGTGACCGCCGCTTTGCTTTTTGTGACGGCCTTCCACTTTGACGCTTTTGCGAATCGTTTCGCGGTACGGAATGGCTGGATCTTTGAGCTTCAGCTTAAGACCGTATTTCCTCTGCAGCTTTTCTGCCAGAATCTCAAGCTGCATTTCTCCCATGCCCGTGATGGTCGTCTCGTGCGTCTCCTCTCGATAGTGCACGGAAAGGGTCGGTTCCTCATCGCATTCCTTCTCAAGTGCGGCGACAATTTTTTCGCCATGCTCCTTATCCGTCATATCGACGGCAAGCTCCAAAGTGGGTTCCGGCATCTCTATCGTTTCATAGCAGATCGGATCGTCCTCAGTCGAAAATGTGTCGCCGGTCTTTACGCTGTCAAGCTTTTTAAGAATACAGATATCGCCTGACGCAGCGGACGACAGCTGTACTTCATCTGCGCCGCACATGGTCAAAAGCTTGCCGACGCGGATAGCTTTGTCGGCGTTTGCGTGGAAATAGGCACATTCCCCGCGCATCGTGCCGGAGAGAATCCGCAGAAAACTCCGCCGCCCTTCCATAGGGCTCACCGTCGTTTTGAAGACCTGCGCAGAAAAAGTGCCTTCTGTCGTGCGCTCTTTAAGCTCGCCCGTCTTTGGATTCTCGCCGATGGACGTCTTGAAGTATGGCGTCGGCATATAGCTTATGAGATCGTACATCATCTTCATAATACCGATATTCTTCTTCGCCGAACCACAGAAGATTGGGAAAATCTTGCGCGCCTGTATGCCTTCGATCAGTGCTGCTTGAACTTCAACTTCTGTAATCTCTTCACCATCGACGTACTTTTCCAGAAGTTCGTCATTAAATTCTGCAACGGATTCAATCAGGAGTCTGCGCGCAGCATCGACATCCTCCTGAATATAGGCGGGAACCTCTGCCTTCGCAGAAGGAGCATCGTGCGTCATAATCTTGACATGGAGCGAAAGCAGGTCGGCAACACCTTGGAAGGAAGACGCCTGACCGACCGGCACCTGTACAGGAACGACGCCCTTACCAAAGCGTATGCGAAGCTCTTCGACAACACGATTGAAATCCGCATGCTCACGATCCATCTTATTGATGAAGAACGCGCGCGGCATATCCATTTGATTGGCATACTGCCAGAGATTTTCTGTGCTGACCTCGATGCCGGAAACCGCAGAAATCAAAAATCAGTGCACTATCGGCCGCAGCAAAGGCACCTTGAACATCCGCAACGAAATCGGGAAAGCCCGGCGTGTCGAGAAAGTTCAGTTTATACCCCTTCCACTCACAGGCGGCAAGCTTCAGCGAAGTCGTCATCTCATGCCTGCTTCCTCTGCCGAAGTATCCAATGCGCTTGTGCCCTGTTCCACGTTTCCCTGACGGCTGACGGCACCCGCATTAAAAAGGCAGAGCATCCAAAAGCGTCGTCTTTCCTGTCTTTCCATGACCGATGACCGCTATGTTGCGAAGGTTTGTGCTCGGATAATTTTTTTCATTCCGTTTTCCTCCCTGCATCCATCCTCTGATTTCCACCAAGCCGGCAAAAAAAGCAGACATCGTGAAAATCGTCGTATATTGGCTAAGTTTATATTTCTTTATTCTCTGAAAAATGAAAAAATCCTTCCCAAAGTACAGCGAATACGTTAAAAATAAGAGCTGCAAAAATGCTCGCAGCTCTTATATATTCATATAGAATCAGCGATGTCATGCTTCATCCAAGGATGTAAAGACATCTTCTTCCAACCGCATCAAAAAGATAGCAATAATCCGACAGGCGATTGAGGAAGAGGCGGTCGCTTTCGGCGACTGCTTCCGTCTTGGCAAAGGCGAATCGCCAGGCGTTCGGCACGGCGCACGACAGTACGCGCATGGTCTAGCATGGCGCCGGCCTTCGTATCGCCGGGAATGATAAAAGCTATTTTGTTCTGGAAGAGCGTCTTCTAGTACCGCGATATCGTCTTCCATCGCCTTGACATCTGCCGCTGTAATCAGCGGCTCTTTGCCTAAGCTGGCAAAGTCTGCCATGAGCCGCCCAAGCTTTTGTTGTACACCGTAGATACGCTTTGTCACCTCGTCCTTTTCGGAAAAGGCACGCGCCATGGCAAGCGCGGCATCGACTTCATCAATGGTTCCGTAGACCTCGACGCGAAGCGAGTCCTTATCGACGCGCTCGCCGGTAAAAAGGCTCGTCTGTCCCTTGTCGCCTGTCTTTGTCGTAACAGACATCGTTCATCCCTCCTCGCCTAAAGATGCACATGAATTAAGAATTTTTGACGTCATACGTCTCATCAAAGATCTCGATAGAACTGAAAAAGTTTTTGATTTCACGTGCCGCACTCGCCGGACTATCGGAAGCATGGACGGCATTGCGGCTCTTCGATGCTGCAAAAAGTCTGCGAATCGTACCCTCGGCAGCTTCTTTTGGATCGGTCTTGCCGTTGATCTCGCGAACGCGCTTGATGGCATCTTCCCCTCGAGAACCATGGCAACGATCGGACCACTCGTCATAAAAGAGACAAGATCGGCATAGTATGGACGGCCGATATGCTCTTCATAGTGAAGTGCAGCAAGATGTTCATCCATCTTGAGAACCTTCATCGCAGCGATGCGAAGACCGTTTTCCTCATAAATCTTCAGGATATCGCCCGTATGCTGCCCCAAAAAAGCGTCCGGTTTGATGAGTACGAGTGTTTTTTCCATGAAATGCTCCTTGTTAGATATTACAAACCATACAATACATCGAAGATACGATAAGATTACAAGAGCTCTGCTTTATATTTTTCCGCCACCGTGTGGTAATGAAGCGCCGATTCCTTCACGGCCTGAATCTCGTCATCGCGAAGGGCACGGACGATTTCTGCCGGGTTGCCAAAGACAAGCGAGTTGCTCGGAATCTTCTTGCGCTGTGTGAGCAGCGTGCCGGCGCCGAGGATGACGTTGTCACCAATCTCAGAATAACCGAGGATAATGGAGCCCATTCCGATCAGGCAGTTGCTGCCGATATGCGCACAGTGCAAGATAGCATTGTGCCCGATAAGGACATTATCACCGATGTTGGTCGACGCATCCATCATAACATGAATCGTGCAGTTATCCTGCACATTCGTGTACTTGCCGATGCAGATCGGCTGGAAATCACCGCGCACGACCGTGTTAAACCAAAGGCTGGAACCTTCTCCAATCTCGACATCGCCAATGACCGTTGCATTCGGCGCGACGAAGACATTCTTGTGAATCTTTGGCTGCTTACCGTTATATGGCATAATCGTCGGCATAGTAATCACCTCTATTCAATTTCTTCGTCTCTTAGTGTTCTATAAGATTATTCCATAAAAAAACATCAAATTCCTGCTAAATTCAGAAAAAAGCAGTGAATTTATCTCTTGATAAAAAGCGCATACCACGCCCCATCCTTCACTTTTCACCGCTCTGCCGTGCACGCTGAAAGGCTTTGATCTGCTGATGCTCGATCCACCGGCCGATGGCAGATCCCTTTAATTCGCTTTGGCGCAGAGCATCCATCAATAGCCTGCATGATTTTGATGTACTTTGCTCCCTGTTCCAGATACGACGGCAGTCCATGCGAATCCGCACGGATGACGGCATTGAAATCCTCAAGCTTCATCGTCGAGCGGGCAATCTTCAGCAAAAGTTTCGCCTGCTTTCCTACCTTTGTCATTATCGTCGCCCGCATATGCTCCTTGATGACGAGTCTTCCCGCTTCAAGAAGCACCTTCGGCAGCGTCATCCGTGCATTCCATCGAGCAAGGACAGCAAGCCCTCGTACTTCGTGCCCATAATGGTGGGGGAGCATCTCCCGCGGCGTCGTCCCCTACCTAAATCGTGAACAAGTCCCGCGAAACGCGCACGGATGCTGTCTGTTTCCGCTGCGACCGCATCGACCACCAGCATCGTATGGTTAAACGCATCGCCCTCCGGATGAAAGGCGACAGGCTGGCTCTTACCAACGAGCGCAAAAAGCTCGGGAAAGGTAACGTCTAAGAGTTCCGCTTTCTTCAGTGCAAGAAAGAAGATAGAAGGCTTATCCGTCGCAAGCGCCCGCACAAGCTCATGATAGATGCGTTCCTCTGGCTCAAACGCCAGATCTTCTTTGCAGGCCTGCATCGCCGCATAGGTTTCATCTGTAATTTGAAAACCAAACTGCGCCGCCTGTCTTGCGGCGCGCAGCGCTCGAACAGGATCTTCGGGAAAATGTTCACTCGTCGCGCAGATTTTCCTTTCCCTTATATCCGCTTCCCCATGAAAAGGATCGATTAAACCGTAATGCGGCAGCTTCATCGCCATACTGTTGATGCGCGTATCGCGGCGGATGAGGTCGTCTTCCACAGAGATCGAAGGATCATAGAACATGGTAAAGCCTTTGTAGCCGCGTCCCGTTTTCTTTTCCCTTCGCGCAAAAGCGACTTCCTCCATCTCACCGTCAATATCGACAAGGTAGACGGGAAAGGCTTTGCCGACGCGCTTCGCATGGGGAAATGCGCACTCGAATGCTGTTTCTTCGACACCGGTAACCATGTAGTCTTTGTCGTGCGGAGCTACCTTGCGAATTTTGTCGCGCACCCAACCACCAACGATGTAGACCTTGCCCCCAAGCGCTTGAATTTTTTCAACGAATTCCGCTTCCCTCATCTCGCAGCCTCCCTTCGCTGTTGCAGTCTTGAATATGGCAAAAAGAAAAGCCTTTCCGACAAACGGGAAAGGCTTTTTTCAGCGGACGACGTGCGCACCTCTCGTATCGAGGTCAAGTGTTAAAATCTTTGCCGCCACCGCATGCTTTTGAAATGCCTCCTGCATAGCCTTGCCCACCGCCTCTTCTGCATGACGCCGCTGCGAGACATATGCGATAAGGCATGGACCTGCTCCGCTCAAACTTGCCCCCATGGCGCCCGCCTGGCGCGCTGCACGGAATACATCGAACATCCCGGGGATAAGCTTGGCACGATATGGCTGGTGCAGTGCATCGCCGAAAGCGCCGCGCACATATTGCTCACTTCCGTGCGAGAGTGCGGCGACGAGCATGGAAGCCCTGCCGATGTTATAGACGGCATCCTTCATCGTGACTTTCTCAGGAAGGACTTGGCGTGCTGCCCGTGTTGAAAGCGGAAAGTCCGGTACGGCGACGACGAGTTTCATGCGAAGCTTTGGCATGAAGGAGAAACAATCGACGCGCGCGCTTGAACTCGTACTGACGGTAAAGCCGCCGAATAGCGCAGGAGCGACGTTATCTGGATGCCCCTCGATCTTGGTTGCAAACTGCAGGAGCTTCTGTCGATTGAACGGACTTCCTAAAATGACGTTCGCCGCCTTCAAGCCCGAAACGATCGCTGTCGCACTGCTTCCCAAGCCGCGCGAGAGCGGAACGTTATTTTCCATACGAATGACAGCGCCGCGAAAATGCTCCTTTTCTCCCGCCTTTTCCAGCAAGTACTGCACGGATTTCCAAACGATATTCCGTCCGTCGCGGGGATGTTTTCCGCGCCTTCACCAGTTATCTCAATCGCTAGGCGCTCTTCTTCCAAAAAGCGTAAGCTCTAGGTCGTTGTATATGCTGCATGCAAGTCCGAGAGAATCAAAGCCCGCGCCGCAGTTCGCACTCGTGCCCGGCACTCGAATGCGTATCGAATTACTCATGTTCTAACTTACTCACTTTCCACACGAATGACATTGCGAACCTCGTCCACCACCGGAAGCTTTCGAAGCGCTTCAAGTGCCTTCCGGACGCGCACGTGCTTTACACAATGTGTGACGGCGACGATTTCCGCATGCTCTGCAATGTTGCGGCGCGTCTGAATGACCGAACGAAGGCTGACATCTGCCCTGCCGAACTCCGTTGCAATCGCGCCCAGGACGCCCGGCTTATCATCAACGAGAAGGCGGATGTAATAACAGGACTCGACCTCTTCGATCGGGCATAGCTTTTTATGTTCGTAACATGTGCAAGAGAAGCTTGCCTAGATTATGATGCACCATGTTGCGAGCAACTTCAACAATATCTGCAACGACTGCGGATGCCGTTGGAAGCGAACCTGCGCCCTGTCCATAGAACATCGTATCGCCGATGGCATTGCCGCGAACAAAGATCGCATTGTAAACACCGTTCACCGAGGCAAGCGGATGCTCTTTCGGCAGAAAGACGGGATGCACGCGGACATCGACACCCTTTTCTGCCGAATCCTTGCCGATGGCGAGAAGTTTGATGACAAAACCGAGGTCTTTTGCATAGTCAATATCTTCTGTCGTAATCTTCGTGATGCCTTCGACGGAAACATCATTGAAGTGAACGCGTGTATTAAAGGCGATGGATGCGAGAATCGCCGCTTTTCTAGCCGCATCCAATCCCTCGACATCTGCCGTCGGATCGGCTTCGGCATAGCCTTTCTCCTGTGCTTCCTTTAAAACGGTCTCGTAGGACACCCCATCATTCGCCATCTTTGTCAGCATATAATTCGTCGTGCCGTTGACGATGCCCATGACCTCCGTGATTTTATTCGCCGTAAGGCTCTGCTTGAGCGATGTGATGATGGGAATGCCGCCGCCGACGCTCGCTTCAAACTGGAAGTCTACCCCCGCTCGTTCAGCCGCGCCAAGGACGTCCTTGCCATATGTCGCAAGGACGTCCTTGTTCGCTGTAACAATACTTTTCCCCGCTTCTATCGCACGGAGCATGTACTCTTTTGCCGGATGCAGTCCGCCCATGACTTCGACGACAATGTCGATATCCTTATCATTGACGATGCTTTCAAAATCATCCGTCAGAAGCGACATATCTATATTCTTCCGCGGCTTCTTAATATCGCGCACAAGTACCTTCTTGAGGACAATGTTCTTGCCGACACGTTCGGCAAGCTCGCGCGCGTTCATTTTCAAAACTTCAGAAACGCCGGAGCCGACCGTACCGGAGCCGAGGAGCGCGATATGAATCGTATCTTTCATGTAGAACTCTCTTTCATCTGTGGGGATCAGGACTGCCCCAGAACTTCCAAGCGCTTTACGCCGTCAACCATGCGAATCTTGTCCAGAAGCGCCTCGAGGTCAATGGAGAGGTTCGCCGTCTCGATGGAAATCGTTGCATTGGCAACGCCCTGCAACGGAATCCCCTGATTAATCGTCATAATACTGCCAGAGTCATTGGAGATCGTATTGAGAACACTGAAAGGACACCCTTCTTATGCTCAAGAAGAAGAGCCAATGTCACAATCTTATTCTGACTCGCCTCGTAGAAGGGGAAAACGTAATCCTTGTACTTGTAGTATGCGCTGCGTGAAAGCTCCATATGCTCCACAGCCTCGTTAATCGTCCGCGCATCCCCACGCTTGAGCATTTCCTTAACACGAATCGTCTTTTTGATCGCCTCTGGCAAGATTTCTTCACGAACAAGAAAAAATCCGTTCTTTTCTTTGTTCATATATTGCGCCTCCAATGGATATTAATCTTTACTCAAAGGAAATTATACCATACGATCCATATAGGAGCAACGGAATTTCCAAATGTCTACCAAAATTCTAAAATCCTATCGCATCGATTTCCGCCCTTGACGTGAATGAAGACAAGCCCTTTCACCTCAAGAAAAAAGGACACCTTCTGTTTCGAAAGTGTCGAAGAATAAAAAATAGTTTATCAGATTCTATTTTCCGTACCGTCTAACAAACGCTCGAGGTTTGCCTTGTGTCGGTAAATAATGAGGATCGTGGCGAGAATGGCAAAAGATGAGATAGGGCGTCGGATAATTCGTGAGGCAGGTCATCACAGACACAAGAAGCGCGGCAGCGCACGAACCGAGCGAAACGAAGCGCGTTGTATAGACGAGCGCCAACCAGACAAGAAAGGCGATAAGGCTGACGATGGGCATGAGCATGGTCAAAACACCGAGCCCTGTTGCAACACCTTTCCCACCTTTAAAGTGCAGGGAATAGAGATGCCGAGTGACCGCCTATCGCCGCAATAGCTGCAAGAACGTGGATGACGGCGCGCCTGAGAGATGCATGGCAATGAGGACGGGAATAAATCCTTTCAAAAAGTCAAAGAGGAAAACGAGAATCCCCGCCGACTTTCCGATCACACGCCAAGCATTCGTCGCGCCTATGTTACAGCTGCCGTAATCGCGCAGGTCAGTCTGCCAGATAAGCTTTCCAAAAAGCAGTCCAAACGGAATCGAGCCAAGGACATAGCCGATGATGATAGAAAGAATCGCGCCAAACATACTTAGTCGTCCTCCTCATTGCGCTTCCTGACGATAAGCCGAAGCGGTGTTCCTTCAAAACCGAAATATTCGCGAAGCTTGTTTTTCAATGAAGCGCAGATACGAAAAAATGCATGAGCTCCGGATCGTTGACAAAGAGAATGAACTTCGGCGGGCGAATGTCCACCTGCGTCATAAAGAGAATCTTGAGCTGTCTGCCACGGTGCATCGGCGGTGGATTGACAGAAATGGCATCTCGAATGAGCTCGTTGAGAACGCTTGTCTTGATGCGCATCGACTGCTGCTCTGCTACGTACTTCACGAGAGCCGTTACGCGACTTACGCGCTGTCCGGTCAGAGCCGAAGCATAGAGCACCGGTGCATACTGCAAAAACCCGATTTCATCGCGCAGATCTTCTGTAAAGCGGAGGGTTGATTTGTCATCTTTTTCGGGGTAGATATCCCATTTATTGACGACGATGACGACGCCGCGTCCTGATTCATGCGCATAGCCCGCAATCTTCTTATCCTGCTCAGTAATGCCTTCTGCAGCATTGATCATCAAAAGGACGACATCGCTTCGATCAATGGCGCGGAGCGAACGAATGACGCTGTAGCGTTCGACCGGCTCTTCCACCTTACTGCGGCGGCGCATCCCTGCCGTATCGATCAGCGTATACTTGATGCCGTTCTCCATAAAGTGCGTATCAATGGCATCGCGCGTCGTCCCCGGAACGTCGCTGACGATGACGCGCTCTTCGCCGAGAATCTTATTGACGATCGAGCTTTTACCGACGTTTGGTCTTCCGATGACAGCAATGCGAATCTCATCGTCGTCATGCTCATCTTCCATATTCTCTGGAAAAGACGCCACCACAGCATCGAGAAGGTCACCGATATTCATGAGATTCGATGCTGAAAGCGGAATCGGGTCACCGAGACCAAGATTGTAGAAATCGTAAATATCCACTTCACGCTGCGGACTGTCGATCTTATTGACACCGAGAACGATTGGTTTTTTTGTGCGTCGGAGGACATGGGCAACCTCTTCATCCTGCGCTGTAAGACCTGCGCGTCCATCGACAAGAAAGAGGATGACATCTGCCTCTTCCATGGCAATTTGTGCCTGCTGGCGCATGGATGCGAGCATGTGATTGCTCTCGTCAAATTCAATGCCGCCCGTATCGATCATGGTGAACTCATGGTTCAGCCAGTTTGCATCCATGTAGATACGGTCACGCGTGACGCCCGGCATATCATCGACAATCGACAGTCGCTTCCTGCCGATCTTGTTAAAAAGCGTGGACTTGCCGACATTCGGCCTTCCCACAATCGCAACGATTGGTTTCATCTATATTCCTCTTAATCAATACGTAAGATTTTTCGTATACCCTGCATTGCTCTGCCACATATACGCGGTTTCGCCCTCGCGATCCTTATGATAGTGTACGGCATCCGTCAGCGCTCTGTAAAAATCACTACCGCTGTTTACAGGCTCGACGCGTGACGCAGGAAAATAAGCCTGAAACTCCTTTAAGCTCACATCGTCGAGAAAAACATCCTCTCCCGAGCGCAGCGCACTCTCTGGAATCAGCAGCAGATTTCCCACGCTATCCGTCGTTTCTACCGCATGGCGGATATCTCCCTGCCGTCAAAAGCCCCGAGACATTGACTGTTGTTCCAAAGTGACGATTCTCCACGGGCAGCACGCGAATCTTTAAATTTGCAATGCATAGGGAGTTTGAGAGACGCGCAAGAACGGGCGCAACACTCGTTCCAGAAATAACCGTAACCGTGACCGGCTCATCAAAAGACACGGGCACCTTCGTCTTTTGCTCTTCATTTTCCCACGCATTTATGAAATTTCTCGTCAAACCGATGCCGTTATCAAGCTGCGGAAAGCCATCATAGTAGGCAGAGGGGGGTACCTCACGCCCTGCGAGAAAATAAAACTCATCGCCAAGATAGATGAATGTCCTCCCCATCTCCTCGCGAAGTTTTTCCTGCCAACGCTCCACTTTCTCAATAACACGCGCCGCAGATGCCTGATCAAACTGTTTGAGGGGAAAGGGATCCGTCCGATATTTCGTAATGCCGACGGGAACGATGGCAAGATCCAATGCATGCGGGCGACGCGCAGCGATTTCGCGAATGGTTCGCTCCAGTTCTTCACCATCGTTCAGCCCAGCGCAGAGAACCACCTGTGTGTGGTAGTCCGCTCCTGCCGCTTCCAAACGGTCGAGCTGCGCGGCAATTCCCGCCGCTTTTTCGCAGCGGAGCATCTCGGCGCGAAGTTTTGGATTCATGCACTGTACGGAAACATAAAGCGGCGACAGATGAAACGCCTCTATGCGCTTGAAGTCCGCTTCGCACATGTTCGTCAAGGTTACAAAATTGCCATAGAGAAAGGAAAGCCGATAGTCATCGTCTTTGATGGACAGCGACTGACGCATATGCGGTGCGATCATATCGACAAAGCAGAAATAGCAATGATTCGCGCAGCTGCGAATACTGTCGAATACAGCACTCTGAAACTCTGCCCCCAATTCCTCATCGATATCTTTATCGAAGGCGATAATTTCCTTTTCCCCATCCGTATGCTCAACGAGCAGCTCGATTTCTTCGTCCGCCATAAGGAAACTGAGGTCAATGATATCCCTCATCGGCGCATCATTGACACGCCAGATTTTATCTCCTGCCATAAGACCGATTTCTTCCGCAAGACTGTCCTTTATCGTACGAAGAATGACTGCTGGATACTCTTTTCTCATATGATTCTCTCAGATAAAAGAAGGGAGTGATGGATCATCACTCCCTAAGTAACCGGGATTGCTCCCGTGCCAATTTCAGTTCTTTTGAAACGGTGTGAGAATTACGCGTTCTTCGCCTTTGTAATCGAAAGCGAAATGCGCTTGCGCTTCATATCGATGCGAAGAATCTTGACACGAACGACATCGCCAGCACTAACAGCTTCGTCCGCGCGCTCGATGCGCTTGTCTGCAAGTTCGCCCATCGGGATGAGACCATCAAAGCCCGGCTCGATTTCCATGAAAGCACCAAAGTCTGTCAGCTTGATGACCTTGCCTTCGATGATGTCGCCTTCGTTGTACTTCTCAGCATTGTCAAGCCACGGGTCACGCATCGTATCCTTGACGGAAAGCGAAATGCGCTTGCTCTCTACATCGACGTTCTTGACATAGACATCAAGCTCCTGACCGACTTCGAGGACATCCGACGGATGCTTGACACGATGCCATGCAAGGTCGGAGATATGTGCGAGACCATCGACGCCGCCGATATCGATGAAAGCACCGTAGTCGACGAGACGCTTGACGATACCGCGAACCGTCTGTCCTGCTTCGAGCTGGGAGAAGACTTCTTCTTCACGCTTCTTGCGCTCGACCTCAAGGAGAGAACGACGCGAAAGAACGAGACGCTGCTTATGCACATCGATCTCGATAATCTCCGCTTCAACCGTCTGATCGAGGTAGATGGAGAGATCCTTCACAAAGTGAAGTTCCATCTGCGAAGCCGGGATAAAGCCGCGAAGACCATTGACAGAGGCAACAAGACCGCCTTTGACGACCTGGTTGACGTGCGCTTCGACCGTCTTGCCCTCTTCCTTGAGCTTTTCGAGCTCTGTCCAAGCAACCATGCGGTCTGCCTTGACCTTTGAAAGAGAGCCGCCATTATCGCCGCCGAGGCTGTTGATATAGACGTCGATCTTGTCACCGACCTTCACAACATCCATAGCGGATTCCGGCGTCGGATAAGCCAGTTCACGCTTCGGAATTGGAATCTCCTGCTTATAGCCGATGTCCACATAGGCCTCATCCTTATTCACCTGGATGACCTCGCCCGTAACCGTCGTATGCTCACGGATTTCCGGGATAGACTCCTGGGCTAGCAATTCTTCCATATTCATCTCTTCTGACACTCTTTGTATACCTCCTTGATAATCCAGTCAGGTGTAGAAGCACCGGCTGTAATACCAATTTTTTTTATTTTGTCAAACCACTCGTCTTGCAGCTCCGATGCAGTTTCGATATGGTAAGTCAGACACTTTTTCCTGCAAAGCTGGGCAAGCCTTGTAGTGTTCGCACTATTTCTGCCGCCAATAACGATCATAAGATCGACCTTTTCAGCAAGCGCTATAGCAGCTTTTTGGCGCTGATCGGTCGCCGTGCAGATAGTTCGAAGGATTTTGATATTCTTCGCCTTGCTGAGAAGCTGCACTGCAATCGCACGAAAAGCCTCACTGGAAAACGTCGTTTGGCAGACAATGCCCAGTCTGGATGTCTCCGTAAGCTTTTTCCGCTTCCGAAGCAGAGTCAACGATAATCGCATTGCCTCCTGCCCATTCATAAATGCTTTGGACTTCAGGATGTTTTCGCTCACCGATAATGATAACGCGATACCCTTCTTCTGCCAGAGACCTTGCAGAAAGCTGCGCATTGCGTACATGAGGACATGTCGCATCGACCACATGGAGACCTTTTGCCTCTGCCGCGTCATAGACAGCAGGGACCTACGCCGTGCGATCGGATGATGATGGTTCCTTCTGTAAGCGCTTCCATGCTATCAACGTAGCCAACGCCTTCTGTTTTCAACTGTTCCACCATCTGCGGATTATGAATGATTGGCCCAAATGTACAGCTTCTGCCATCGTCAGAGGCATTCTCCTTGCAATCTTTATCGCGCGCTTCACTCCGTAGCAAAACCCGAGATAATCTGCTAAGAACACTTCCATACAACAATCACCCACAACCATCCGTCTCCTTTGGATGGACTTTCTGCGTGCAAATAACTGATCCGTTCCTGCACTTCAGGTAACAGTATACCATGACTTTTGATGACAGGCAAACGTTTTTCAAAGAATCTCGAAAAAAATTATTGATTTTCGTCACGCATTTTTGCAATCGCATCCATAATCGACTGAGAAAATGCTTCAAGCTCGCTCTTTTCCTTTCGATTGCCGGAAAAACGCATTGACTTCCCATAAATGACCTTGAGCTTTGGGAGAAAGCCGCCGTTCTTTAAGATATGGTCTGTGCCGACGATGCATGCGGGAACGACCGGTGTATTCGTCATAGAAGCAATGAGAGCAACGCCCGCTTCTGCCTTATGAATCTTGCCGTCCTTACTGCGCGTCCCTTCTGGAAAAAGCCCGAGTACCCTGCCCTGTTTCAAAACAGTGACAGCTGCCTTGATAGCGCTGCGGTCCCCCGACCCGCGCTTGACGGGAAAGGAATGTGCACGCGTGATAACAAAAACCCAGGATCGGCACTTCAAAAAGTTCCTGCTTTGCCATGTAACAGACGGGGCGCGGCAGAAAGGTCGCGAGAAGCGGCGGATCAACATTGCTCATATGATTCGCTGCGAGAATCACCGCACCTTCTTTTGGCAAATTCTCTTTTCCAAGGATTTCTGCACGAAAGACAAGCTTATAAAGCACACAAAAGATCGCACGCAAAAAACAATAAATCATGACGGCCTCCTGCAAAGGGAAAGAATTCTCGATACGACTTCCTTAATGGAAAGCCCTGTCGTATCGAGAAGAACGGCGTCGTCCGCCTGACGGAGCGGCGAAATCTCACGCTCCATATCCGCCTTATCGCGCGCAGCAATTTCCTTTTCGACGTCCGCCTCGCTGACCGCGTGCCCCTTTTCTAAAAGTTCCTTGGCGCGGCGCTTTGCACGTTCCTCGATGGATGCCGTCAGATAGATTTTTGACACTGGCGTTTGGAAGGACGTTTGTTCCAATGTCGCGCCCATCCATGAGAACACTGCCGCTTTCTGCCATCTTTCGCTGGAGTTCCACCATCTTTTCGCGCACGAGGGCGAGGCTTGCAACTTTCGAGACGATATGACTGATCTCCGGCGTGCGTATCTCGTCTGTGACTTCTTTGCCGTCAACGAAGACGCGTGTCCGTCCGCCCTTGTAATAAAGCCTGACATCAATATCCTTTGCGACTTTTTCGATCGCTGCCGTCGTCACGCCCTTCTTTTGATGAAGAACCTTCCATGCAACGGCGCGGTACATGGCGCCCGTATCGATATAAACGAGATGCAATTCCTGTGCGACAAGCTTTGCCACCGTACTCTTGCCAGCGCCCGCAGGACCATCAATGGCCACGACCAATTTCAAATCTATCACTCACATTCTAAGGTAGTTCTCTCTATCTTCGGCAAAGCTTCACAGCTGTATACGTATCAGCTTCCCTTTTCTTCGCACAGCATTTATCGGATGGATTCCAGTATATCATAAAATGCTGGGTACGAAATCCGCACGCATTCCGGCTCTTCGATTTCGACGCCTGCACCCGCAAGACCCAAAATGGCGAGGGACATGGCGATGCGGTGATCGTCGTAGGAGAAACACCTCGCCTTCGAAAGCTTCTGCCCGCCGTGAATGATCAGACCGTCTTCCTGGGTCTCAACTGCCCCTGGAGCAATCTTATTGAACTCTTTTTCAATGGCCGCAAGACGATCAGTTTCCTTGACACGCAATTCCCCCGCCCCCGTAATGACCGTATCGCCTTGCGCAAATAGTGCGGCAACAGCGATGATGGGAATTTCGTCGATAAGGCGCGGTATGATCTCTGCACCAAACGACGTTCCCTTGAGATTTGCCGCCTTTACACGCATGTCTGCCGCTGGCTCGCCGCCGCTCGTACGCTCATTTTCAAGCGTGATGTCAGCTCCCATAGCGGTGAGGACATCGAGGATGCCCGTCCGCGTCGGATTGATGCCGACATTTGTCAAGAGCAGCTCGCTGTCCGGCAGAATCGATCCCAAGACGAGCCAATAGGCTGCCGAACTGATGTCGCCCGGCACCTCGATGGCCTTTGGTGCGTACATTTCCTTCGGCGGATGAACGGCGACGCTGCGCTCGTCGATATCGAGCTTTACGCCAAACGCCGCGAGCATCTTTTCCGTATGATCGCGCGAGCGAAAAGGTTCTGTGACACGCGTCACGCCAAAGGCAAAAAGGCCTGCAAGAAGAACCGCAGATTTTACCTGCGCACTCGCTACGGGACTTTCATAGGTCATCGCGTGTATCTGCTCTTTCATCGGCACAATCGTGAGCGGCAGTTTTGTATTTTCCTCGCGCCCAAAAATACGAGCGCCCATCTTCATGAGCGGCTTTACCACACGCCCCA
The DNA here is from genome assembly GCA_916439735.1 of uncultured Mitsuokella sp. GTDB lineage: Bacteria > Bacillota > Negativicutes > Selenomonadales > Selenomonadaceae > AWVT01. The sequence continues at coordinate 327,592 of CAKAIG010000002.1, read as the reverse complement.
TCGGACGCCGATGAAGCGATGCATCTCCCGTAAACGTCGTCAGAAACTTCTGCGGTGCAAGCATGCCGAGAAGAAGGCGCAGCGTCGTCCCTGAATTTCCCGCATCGAGGATGGTCTTCGGTTCCACAAGACCATGAAGACCATGTCCCGTGACGATAAGCTCCGTATCGCTCTCAAATACCACGCGCGCGCCAAGCGCCCGCATCGCCTCCGCCGTCGAAAGGCAGTCCGCTGCGTGAAGGAAATTGGTAATGCGCACTGGCGTGGAGCCAAGTGCAGAAAACATAATGCTGCGGTGGGAAATCGACTTGTCACCTGGAATCGCAATCGTTCCCTTGACGCCCTTTGGGCACGGAGAAAGCGCTTTTATCTTCGCCATTTCGTTCTTCCTTTTCTCTTTCATCCTTCACTTTGTGCAGAATACGTACCTGCAGCAGCGCCCATGGAAAAACGCCGCCTGCAGATTGTAGCCGCCTGTATACGCATCGACGTCAACGACTTCACCCGCAAAGTACAATCCCCTAACAAGTTTTGATTCCATCGTCTTCGGGTCGATTTCCTTTGTACTGACACCGCCGCTCGTCACGATGGCTTCTGCCAGCGGTCTTGTCTTTACAATCGTCAGTGAGAGCGCCTGCAAGGTGTCGCGGATTCTGCGCCGCTCCTCTGCCTTCAGCTGGTCGACCGGCAATTCTTCCGAAAGAAATGCATAGTCGAGCACCACGGGAATCAGCTTGTGCGGCAAGAGGTCGACCAGTGCATTTTTAAGACTCTTTCGCTGATACTTTTTCAAAAATCCCGCTTGATGCGCATGTCAAGCTGTTCGGGCGTAAGCGCCGGCTTTAGGTTCAGTTCGAACTCAAGAAAAGCCCTCTGCCGCAAGCAGCTTTGCCGCCGCACGGCTCATCGAGAGCACGATGGGACCCGTAATGCCAAAATGCGTGAACATCATCTCGCCGAACATGTCTTGAACCTTCTTGCCGCCTGCTAAAAGTGTCCCACGGACATTTCGAAGCGAAAGCCCTTGCACCGACTTTACCCAGTCTTCCTCCGTTACCAGCGGTACAAGCGATGGAAGAATTTCCGTCACGGTATGACCTAGTTTCTTTGCGATCTGGTAGCCATCGCCTGTCGAGCCCGTCTTTGGATAGGATGCACCGCCCGTCGCCAAAATCACGGCATCTGCTTCGTACGTTTTTCCGTCTTCCGTCTTCGCGCCGAGCACCTTGCCCTCCGCCGTGATAACATCCTTAAGCGCCGCATCTGTTACGAGCTTCACACCGGTTTCATATAGACGCGATACCATTGCATCCACAACATCCTGCGCTTTTTCACTCACGGGAAAGACACGGTTGCCGCGTTCAACCTTTGTCGAAACGCCCTCTCCCTCGAAAAAGGCAATGACGTCGCGGTTGTCAAAAGCGTGTATCGAACTCATGAGAAAGCGCCCATTGCCGTAAATGTTCCGGATAATCTCTTGAACATCTGCCGCATTTGTGATATTGCGGCGTCCCTTGCCCGTAATCATCATCTTGCGCCCTGGCCGGTGCATTTTTCTCAAGAAGGGTCACCGCAGCGCCGCATTCCGCCGCCTTGATCGCAGCCATCATGCCGCCCGGACCCGCGCCGATCACAACAACTTTCTTCATACTTTCACGCCCGCTATCTCTTTCAATTTCAAGACCTCCGCATCCGTCAGCTTTCGATGCGCGCCGAGCTTCATACCCTTCAGCGTCAAAAACGCCAGATTTGTCCGCCGAAGTTCCTCCACATAACAGCCCACCGCTTCAAACATGCGGCGCACCTGACGATTGCGCCCCTCATAAATCGTGAGTCGCACGACCCTGTCTGCCGCCGGCATCCCTTTCGAGAAACTTTCCCTTTGCCGGCGCCGTCATTCCATCGTCCAAGAGGATGCCTGCTGTCAGCGCTTTTAGCTTTGCTTTCGTCATCTCACCTGAAACCGCTGCCCGATACGTCTTTTCAATTCCATAGCGCGGGTGCAGAAGCCCTTGCGTCAGCGCCCCGTCGTTCGTTATGAGAAGAAGCCCTTCTGTATCATAGTCGAGCCGTCCCACCGGATAGATGCGCGCCTTTACCTCGGGCAAAAGGTCAAGCACAGTCTTGCGCCCTCGCTCGTCTCTCGCCGTCGAAAGATATCCCTTGGGCTTATTCAAAAGATAATAGACTTTTGACTCCTCTCCATGAAGAGGTTTACCGTCCACCGCAATTTTATGAAGCAAAGCATCGAACTTTTGTCCAAGCGCCGTGACGACCTCGCCATCCACCGACACACGCCCCGCAGCGATCATCTCTTCTGCGTGACGCCGAGAAGCCACGCCCGCATGGCTCAGTATCTTTTGAAGCCGCTCTTCCAATCCTACCGCCCTCATCCATTCGCCTAATATACGCAAAGACAGCGCATGCCCTGCGATTTTCTTTTGCCATTTTATCATAGGAAGCAAGAAAAGAGCAAGGCACGCCCTTGTATTTTCGACTTTTGGCTATACAGAAAACAAACGCATGGGTAGAGGAGAGACGACATTCAGGCTTCCAGAATATGTGCAAACTGCTTTTGGTACTGCATGGCAAGAATCGGAAGGACAAAACAAATATCCGCCTGCTTCTTTATCGTCTCGATGGCAGCATCCCGCGCTTTCAAAAGGATGTCCATATCCTCGACTACACTTGCAATTTTAAGATCCGGCAGACCGTGCTGCATCGCGCCGAAAAACTGTCCGGGACCGCGCAGACGTAAATCCTCTTCGGCCAGCTGAAAGCCGTCCGTCGTCTGTACCATGAGAGAAAGCCGCATCTTCGCTGTCTCGCCCTTCGCCTCTGAAATCAAAATACAATCCGCGTTTCTCGCACCGCGCCCAACGCGTCCGCGGAGCTGATGAAGCTGTGAAAGTCCAAAGCGCTCGGCATGCTCGATGACCATGACGCTGGCATTTGGCACGTCGACACCGACTTCAATAACTGTCGTCGCAACGAGGAGCTTTATTTTTCCTTCGTAAAATGCCGTCATGACCCTATCCTTTTCCGCTGCCTTCATGCGCCCATGAACCAGCCCACAGGAAATGCCGGAAAAAATGCCGCTGCACAGTTCTTCATAAACCTCTTCTGCAGAGGAAATATCCACCGTCTCGCTGCACTCGACCAAAGGACAGACGATATATGCCTGTCCGCCCGCCGTGATACAATCTCTCACATAGGTATAAATGCGGCTGCGCCGCGCAAAGCCGCGCAGGAATGTCCGCACTGGTGTTCTTCCCGGCGGCAGATGCCGAATCATCGAAATGTCCAGATCACCGTAAACTGTCAGCATCATCGTCCGTGGAATCGGCGTCGCCGTCATGACAAGCACGTCCGGCGTCTTCCCGCCCTTTTTTTCCAGCGCCGCGCGCTGCGCTACGCCAAAGCGATGCTGTTCATCCGTCACCACTAGTCCAAGCTGCGCAAAATGCACGCTTTCTTCCAAAAGTGCATGTGTGCCGATCACAATATCGCATGTATGTGCTGCAAGCGATGCATACGTCTCCCGCTTTGCCTTCGCCGTCAAGTGCCCTGAAAGAAATGAAACGCGAATGCCCAGCGGCGCAAGCAGCTTTAAAAACTTCTCATAGTGCTGCCGTGCGAGAATCTCCGTAGGCGCCATCAAGGCACCTTGACAGCCGCTTTCGACAGCCTTTACGAGTGCGAGCATCGAAAGAATCGTCTTTCCTGAGCCAACATCGCCCTGCAGGAGACGCCGCATCGGCCTCTCCTTTTCCATATCCTTCTCAATATCCTGCCATGCTCCCGCCTGATCTTCTGTGAGCTGGAAAGGAAGACCGGCAAGAAGCTTTCCGACAAGCGCCCCATCCGCCTTATGCCGAATTCCTTTTGCTGCGCAATCGCTTTCTGTTTGAGAAGCAGCAAACCACATTGAATAAGGTACAATTCTTCAAAAAGCAAGTGTCTTTCGTGCAAGAGCGAGCGACAGCCGCGATGATGGAAAAATGAATCTCGCGCATGGCCTCTGTGCGCGTCATCAGTCCATACTTCTGCCGAATGCCCTCCGGAATCGTTTCCCTCAGCTGCATATTCGACAAAATCCCCTGAATCACGGTGCTGAAAAACGACTGTGTCAGCGTTCCCGTCAGCATATAGATGGGATGTATGCCAAGAAAATCCACTGCTGCATCTTTTTCACCTTTTTCATCAAGGATTTGAAAACTCGTCGGTGATTTCATCACCAGCTGTCCCCGCCCGCCGTAGGCATAGGAAAGCTTGCCGCTCGCATAAATCCTCTTTCCCACCGCAAGCTGCCGCTTCAGAAACTTTTGATTGAACCAGCAGAGCATTAGATATCCCGTCCCATCTGCAATGCGCACATTCAGAAGGGATAGATTTCGCCGAATCGACTTTTCCTCGAACTGCTGCACGATCCCTGTCACCGTAGTCTCCATACCCGCCCGCAGCGCCGAAAGCCCCGTCATGACGCTGCGATCGTCATAAGCGCGCGGAAAATGTGTTAAAAGATCGTAAACCGTCGCAATCCCAATCTTCTTTAATGCCTCTGCCTTTTTCGGACCGATGCCTTTAATTTCCTTGATATCTGCTCTAAGATTCTGCAATCTGCCTCACCCAAAAACTAAGTCTATCACATTGCTGCAGCATGGCAGGAACTGAAATGCCTTCTAGTTCTCTTTTTCATCCCATAAGCTGTGCATCTAAAAGCTGCCTGCTTGCTGGATGCGCAGCATGCCGAAGTTCGAGAGGCGCCAGTTCCTCGACAATGCGCCCCTCGGACAGCACGAGGATTCTGTCGGCGACCATCTGCACCGCTGCGAGGTCATGACTGACAAAAATTCCCGCGGAGGAGCTTTTTTTTCGCAGCTTTTGGATAAGCCGCAATATCTGCGCCTGCGTAATTCCATCGAGCGCACTGGTCGGCTCATCGTAGAGGATCAGCTTCGGCGCGGGCAAAAAGGCACGGGCAAGCACAACGCGCTGAAGCTGTCCGCCGCTGAGCATATGAGGGTGTGCATCCAAAAGACATGCATCCAGCCCGACGGAAGAAAGCAGTTCCGCCAGGCGATCGGTCTCATATTTCAAACCGAAATTCTGCATCGGCTCACGCAAAAATGCTCCGATTGTCATGCGCGGAGAAAACATCTCCGCCGCTTCCTGTACGACCAGCTGCATGTAACGGCAGCGTTCAGGCGACGTTACCGCAAGTGTACCGCCCTCTTTCAAAGAGAGAACAATCTCCCCTGCGTCAGGAAAAGCCAGCCCCGCAACGATGGAGAGCAGCGTAGATTTTCCGCAGCCGCTTACCCCGACGATGCCGAGCATCTCCCCTTCGTCTAGAGAAAATGAAATATCATGCAGGACAGAGATACGATCTCCCTCACTGGCAAACGACTTTCCTACATGCCTTACCGTCAAAACAGGACGCATCGTATCTACCTCCTCCTGTATCTTATCGGATTTGCAGGGCGGAAGCGATGAGTTCCTTGGTATAGGGATGCTGCGGATGATGCAGAATGTCGGCACTTCTCCCCGCCTCAACGACCTGCCCCTTTTGCAAAACGAGAAACTGTCCTGCAAGATAGGCTGCTGCGTGTATGTGATGGGTGACCATGAGAATGGATGCCCCGCGTGCAAGCTCTAGGTGCATGGCATCCAAAAGCTGCCGCACAGCAACGATATCCAGTGCGGCAGTCGGCTCGTCCAGCAAAATGAGCTGCGGGGAAAAGGACAGCAGCATCGCGAGTGCTACTCTCTGTTTCTGCCCTCCGCTAAGATGGAAAACATACGAAGCAAGAATCTGCTCAGGACGTTCAAAGCCCGCCTTTTTCAGCGCGTTCACCGCAAAGGCATGTGTATCTTTATCGCGCACGCCATGCGCTTTGAGAAAATCTCGAAACTGCTTTTCAATCCGACGAATCGGATTCAAAAAGCGTCCGGGCTGCTGGAATAAAACAGCGATACCGCCGCCTGCCAAGGCGCGGCGCTCCTTTCTCCCCATGATTAGAAGCGATTTTCCTTCATAGAACACATCGCCTCCTGCTACGTATTCTCCGTCCGGCAATTCACCTAAAATGGTGCGCAAAAGCGTGCTCTTACCCGCGCCGCTTTCTCCAACGACAGCAAGAGCTTCGCCCGCAGACAGGGAAAGATTTATATCCTTTAAGATTTCGCGGCTGCGAAAAAACACTTGTAAATCCCTTATCTCAAACCGCACCATGCACATCTGTCCTTTCTGACGATTCCGCTCTATACGGATCGAGAAAATCCCGCAGAGCGTCACCGAGCAGATTAAAAATCACAACGGTGATAAAGATGGCAAGTCCTGGGAAAAAGAGGAGATGCGGCGCCGTCTGCATGTACTCGCGCGCCCCCATGAGGAGCGTTCCCCATTCGGGGCTTGGCGGCGGGACGCCGATGCCAATGAGCGACAGTCCTGCGACGAGCAGAATCACTTCGCTGATATGCTGACAGAGAAAGAGCAGGAGCTGCGGCAAGGCATTCGGCAGGATATAGCGCATCAGCACACGGAAAAAATCCGCCCCGGCAAAGGGAGCATAGCGTACATACCCTTTTTCCCGCTCCGCGCGAACTAACGTGCGGGCGATGCGGGCGTATTCTGACCAGGTCGTGAGTGCAAGTGCAAGAATCACGCTGACGATGGACTGCCCTAGGACGCCCAGCAGTGCAATCATAAAAATTCGATTGGGAAAAGCAAGGAAGAAATCCAGGACAGCCGTTCCAAAGAGTTCCGCACGCCCGCCTAAAAGAGCAATCGCTGCGCCGATGAATATGCCGAAACACGCTGTAATCCCGACGCCAAGAAAGGCGATGGAAAGCGTCACGCGCGCCCCGTAAAGGATACGGGAACATTCATCTCTTCCCAGGGAATCTGTTCCCATCCAGTGCGCCGCACTCACACCCTGCAGCCGCTCGCCCATCTGTACCGCCTCCGGGTCATAAGGTGCCAAAAAGGGCGCAAAGACTGCCAGCAAAACCCAAAGCATGGTGAGTACAGCGCAGACGAGTAATGCCTTGTCTGAACTAACTCGCTGTAAAAGTCCCTTCATAGCGAATCCCCTGTCTTTTCATGTTGTCTTGGATCTAAGAGATAACATAGAATATCTGCGGCGAGATTGGCTAGAATAAACATACCTGCTCCCCAAAGCACATATCCTTGCATGAGATGATAGTCGTGCTGCGTTATGGCCTCCACCATCAAGGCACCCATACCACGCCAGCCGAAGATGGATTCGATGACGACCGAACCGCCTAAAAGCCCCCCGACTGTCAGCCCCATCATGGAGATAAGCCCCGGAAGGGCATTCGGTATGAGATAGCAAAACAGAATTTTCCATCGGCCAAGCCCCAAAGCGCGCGCGCCGACTATGTACTCTTTCTGGTATTCCTCCAAAAGCGCTGTCCGCAGCCGGCGGATATACAGCCCGGACATCCAGATGGAAAGCGCAGCCGTCGGAAGGATAAGCCCCTGTGCACCAGTCGCCGCAACGGGAAGACAGCCGAGCTTGACTGCAAAAAGGAAGATCAGCAGCAGAGAAAGCCAAAAGGTCGGTATTGCAATCGCACCAAAGCTCAAAAAACGTATGAACCTATCCATCCAGTGATTGCGGAAGAAAAATGCAAGCAGGCCGAGCGGGAGCGTGATGAGAACCGATACAAAAAAAGCCGATGCTCGCAAGCTCTACGGTGAGCGGAATCGCCTGCGCCAAAAGCTTTGCAACCGGTGTGTGAAAAACGATAGAATAACCGAGATCGCCTTGCCACACGCCACGCAGCCAAATTTCATACTGCACGGGAATCGGCTCGTCTAAGGCATACTTATGCCGCAGTTCCGCTACAAGCTCCGGCGAAGGAGAAAGCCCCATCTGCTCCATATGGAGTGTAACAGGGTCGATAGGAGAAAGATGCAGAATTCCAAAGCTCAAAATGGACGCAATAAAAAGATTCAGCACCAAAGATAAAAGCCTGCGCATAATGCCGCTTTTCATGAAAGGCCTCCTTCTTTTCAGAGCAAAGAAAAACCCGACCGTCCGCAGCCGGGCTTTTCGGTGTCAATGACTTCCGCTTAACGTCTCATGGCAGTTGAAGAGATAACTTGTACGTCCATTTTGCCAAAGAGACGTACAGGCAGTTCTTGCTCTTAACAAACCTATTTATATTATATCATAGACCATTAGAGAAAGCGAGATACAGCGAAAAAAGATAAAGCACTATTCAACCGTAATATCCTTTGTCATCACATAATAGTCAATGGGGAATACAGGAACATTCTTGACCTTTGTTTTTGCAACAATCGTATTGGCAGGAAAGGCGAGGAAGAGATGTGCATCATCTGCTACAACTTGCTCGGCAATTTCCCCAATCTGCACATCGCGGAGCTTCGGATCAAAATGTCATCTGCATTTCTTTGATTTTCGCATCCACTTCCGGATTGGAGTAATGCCCACGATTTGCACTCTTGCCCGTTACAAACACCTTGCTCACGAAGTTGTACGGGTCATTCGTCGGGACGGTGACCCAATTTTGCTCGACGAGATCAAAGCCACCGGCCTCGCCCGCTGCCGCAGAATTTTTCACCTTCACGATGTCAACCTTGACACCGGCTTCCTTCAATTGTGACTGAATTGCCTCATACATTGCAGTTTTCGTTCCCCAGACAGCCAGCTTCAAGGTAAGCGGTTTTCCATCCTTTTCATAAATACCATCAGCATTCTTCGTCGTGTAGCCGGCATCTGCAAAGAACTTTTGTGCTGCCGCCGCATCCAACGTGCGCTTTTTCTTCACATGGCCGTAGGGAACGGTTGGCGGGAACACCTCTCCTGCCGGCGCTGCCCCATTGCCTTCGATTTGCGCCAATGCCTCATAGTCCATGGAATATGCCAACGCATGGCGGAGATTAGCATCGGACAAAATGCCGTCGTAATTCGCTGTCAGCATGAAGACGCGCGTACCGACTGTCTGATAAATCTTAAACGAATCGTTTTCAAACAAGCTGCGGCTCGCTGCATCCACACGCTGTATCATATCCAGCTCTCCTGACTGCAGTGCCATCGCGCGCTTCGTATTATCCTCGATGTTTTTCATCGTTACGGTATCGAGACCTGCCTCGCCGTCCCAGTAATTTTCATTGCGCTTTAGCTCAATCCGATCGCCCTTGACAAAGCCCGTCACCTGATAAGGTCCCGTGAGAATCGGCGTTGTCTCCACATTCGTGAGATCCTTCGTATCCACGATGATGAACTCCGGCGCACTCAGCGCCGCAACGAGAGAGGCATTCGGATGATTCGTTTCAATCAGAAGATCCTGCCCCTCCACACGAATTTCCTTGATATCTGCCGCTGTCTTCGCGCTCTCGATGTTCTGTATCGTACGCTCGAGAGAAGCCTTCACCAACTCCGGCGTCATATCATCGCCGTTATGGAACTTCACACCCTTTCGGATCTGGAATTTCCAAGTCGTCGGATTGACATTTTCCCACTTTTCTGCCAGCTGCGGGGCAAATGCCATCTTCTCTGTCACGGTCACGAGTGTCTCGCCCGCCCCTGTTCGAATGACCATCCAGCCATCTTCTCCATGCCCAGGATCCATCGTCTCGCCGAACCAATACACGCCGACGTTTAGATGCTTCGCCTTCCCATTTGCCGCCTGCTTATCCGTATTGCCGCATCCTGCCAGCGAAAAAGCGGCCATTATCACGACAAGCAGAAGAGATACTGCCTTGCGCATCCTTATCCTCCTTTTTCAACCTCAAAATTCATAGCGTCAATTACCGTCACTTTTCGGTATGAATCTCATCGGCCAGGCGTCCAAGTGCCGCACTGGTACCTTATCACTCCTTCCTTTACTTCACCCTACAAAAAGAACCCCCTGCCAAAAGGCAAGAGGTTCTTTGCACGCGAAAAGCCGCCAACAAATCCCCTTCCCATCGCTCGCAGGTCAGACGGTGATTGTCAGACAGGCAGTTCTCCTGGCTCGGTTCCTCGCTTTGTCTGCGCCTTCCCAAAGTTTCCCCAGTGGCATCTTGCAGCATCGCTCCCCTTACAGTGGCGTGACCGCTCCGGCTTTGACCGGATTCTCTTTTCAGTTCATTGAGCACCTGTCCCAATTTCGATTTTATTTTATAATTTTATGTTACCCGAAAGCGTGCGCCTTGTCAATCCACCTCCATAAATGGGCTCTACCGTAAATGTTACGGAAAAATACGATGCCCCTAAGCAAACCTTAGTGAAGCAAGCGGGGAAAGTGCACGGTACGCCCCGGCGGACTTCTTTCGTCCAAGCGCAGCGCGTTTAAGAAGTCCGCCGGTTGTTCAGCGTACAAGTGCACGACCGCTTGCGTAACGAGGCGTTTGCGTGGGGCACGCATGTCCGTAACATGTAACGTAGATTCCATAAATGCTATGAGAGAATGCAGTGCTCCTGAGCAAATCCTAATGAAACAGGCAGAAAAAATACACGGTACACTCCGGCACGCAGGCGGCAAAGCAAAAAAATATGCGTCCTGCACTGACAGCAAAATATTCGCTTATTTCTCTGTTTTCTTACATTGACAATTCTTCTACACAAATGCTAAGATGTATGTGTATCATTTAGGGAACAAGCCATTGGATTTTATCATTAGAAAGAGGTGTTTCTTTTGAAAAAAGCAAAGATTCTTTCCGCACTAGTCGGCGCAGCGCTGCTCGCGAGCAGCGTCCCTGTCGCTGCCCACGGCGTTTGGTTCGCGCCGCGCTTGGATCAAACCCAGCTCGTCCTTGGCGAAGGATACAAGGACAATGCCTATGATCCGAAGGATGTCACAATGCTCCTCGGCTTCGACAAGAATTATGCAAGCGTTCCCCTTGGAATTATTGACGGCGGCAATCATATCACCATCAACCCATCGCCAAATGTCTCTGTCGCGGTCGTCTACTTTGACTACGGCTATTGGACAAAAGGAGCAGACGGCAAAGTCGTCAATGCACCGATGAACAAAGTTCCCGGCTCTACCAAGGGCACACATGCCATCAAATACAGTGTCAATTATCTGAAAGGAGTAAAAAAGGTAGCTCCTCTGCCGAATCTTCCCTATCAGATTGTCCCTTTAAAAGATCCTACAAAGCTTAATGTTGGCGACTATCTGCCCGTACAGGTTCTCCACAATGGAAAGCCCATGCCAAACGTTGAAATCATTCCCGATGTCGTCAATCACCACACCGTTATGATGAAGACGGACAAAAACGGCAAGGCAAACGTTCTCGTTGCCAATGGCAGTATCAATGTCATCGGACTCGAACTCACCGAAGACTATCCGCAGTCCGACGGCAAAGCGACGCGTGACAAAGATTTTCAGCAGCCTTAGCTTTATGATTTATCCGCCGGAAGACGATTAAACCAACAAGATAAGATAGATAAAGCAAAGCCCGCCCCTCTCTTCAGCAGATCTGCTGGAAAAGTGGGCGGGCTTTCTAACGATTTTTGAAAGGAAGCCTTGCCCTATGCCTTCATGGCTCATTTTCGCGCTGCTATCGGCAATTTCTGCCGCATTCGTCTCCATTTTGGGCAAAATCGGGCTTTCAGGACTCGACAGCAGTGCCGCAACCGCCGTCCGTGCCGTTATCATGGCGATCTTCCTCGTCTGCGTGATGACTGCCGAAGGACATATGGCAGATCTCAGCACCGTCTTTGCTGACCGTAAAGCGTCGCTCTTCATCGCACTGAGCGGCATTGCAGGCGCGACCTCCTGGCTCTTTTATTTCATGGCGTTAAAAACCGGAAATGTTTCGCAGGTTGCTCCCATCGATAAGCTCAGCGTCGTCTTCGCCGTCCTGCTCGCTGCTACCCTCTTTCACGAAAAGGTCAGTCTCATACACACCGTTGCCATCACACTGATTGCAGCAGGCGGGCTGATCCTCGCGATATTCTGACAGTTGAGTCTCTCGCGCGAAAAAATTGACCTGATGCGACCCAGCCGCAAGAATTTTATAGGAATTTTATGGTGGTGTTTACGGCCGGTTGCCATCCCCTTTTTATTTTTACCTGTCTTATTTTATCCACTGCCCAGACAATCGTATCGGCAATCTTTTGCGCATCCGCTTCGGTATTTTGACAGCCATAGGAAATGCGCAGGGTTTCCATTGCCTCGTTTTCATTTTGTCCCATCGCGAGGAGAACATGCGAGGGGACATCACGCCCCGCACTGCACGCAGAAGCAGAGGACACGCATATCCCCTTCAAATCGAGGAGATGGACGAGCGCTTCGCCGCGTACACCCCGAATCCCAAAGTTCAGCGTTCCCGGCAGATGCGCACCGCCAGAGCCGTTTATACGCACACCATCCACACGCGAGAGAACTTCTTTCGCCGTCCTCTTACAAAGACAGCGAAGACGCACATCCTCTTCTTTGCAAAGTTCGGCAGACTCTCTGAGCGCCTCGCCAAGCGCTGCAATGCCAGCTGTATTTTCCGTTCCTGCACGACTTCCGCCCTCCTGCCCGCCGCCCGTGACGAGCGGGAAAAGCTCTGCGCCATATTTTTGATAGAGGAAGCCCGTCCCCTTCATCGCATGGAATTTATGCCCCGATGCTGTGAGATATGTGACGCCGAGCTTTCGGATATCGATCGGAATATGACCGACTGCCTGTACCGCATCCGTATGAAACGGCACGCCCCTGCCCTCCAGCACAGCCGCAATGCCTGCCACGTCCTGCACTGTGCCAACTTCATTGTTTGCCAGCATAATGGATACTAGCCGCGTATCTTGTCGAAGCGCTGCCTGCACGTCCGCTGGTGCGATGCGTCCCTCTGCCGAGGCGGGAACATAGGTCACGCATACGCCTTCCGCTTCAAGTGCTTGACACGTTGCGAGAATAGATGGGTGTTCGATGGCACTGACGACGATATGCGGTGCTCGTACGCCCTCCAGCCTAGCGCGCGCGACAATGCCGCGCAGAACGGCATTATTTCCTTCGGAACCACCCGAGGTAAAGACAATTTCCTCTTTTGATGCACCGAGGATTTCCGCAATGTCTTGGCGCACATCTTCCACCGCTTGTCGCGCCTGCCTGCCCAGTGCGTAGCGGCTCGACGCATTGCCATAATACGTGCGAAAGAACGGCATCGCGGCAGCAAGCGCCCGCTCTGACACCTCTGTCGTCGCTGCATGATCTGCATAAATCAAAAGAGCGTACACCCCTCATCCTTAAATTCCTGCAATTTGTCGCGCAGATATTCCTCTTCGACCTCTAGGTATTCGGCAAGACAAGAAAGGCAGAAAAACGCCTTAGCCTCTGCATCAAAGAGCTTCTTCGTCAAACCGATTTCATCCTTTGTCAGCGGTTCTTTGCCGCACACCTTGCAATACTTTTTTCTCATGTACTAAGCCCTCTGACCTTGAGCATTGGTACGGCCTTCCCGCTGTACTCCGTATCTAGTATTCCCAGTTGTCTGAGAATTACATCGCGCATAAGGCTTGCGCGCCGCAGACAATATCGGTCAAATTCTCGAAGGTTTACATCGTCCACGCTTCGCACATGCGGAAAGAGCAGCTTAAAATATGCCGTTGCTATGCGCTTGATCGCCTCGGTATCGCGCGTATCTGCTCCGCTCGGCACTTCGACAATGGAATCCAAAATAGCGCGATAGGTATGATCCGCGCGCAGGTCATGCTAAAATTGTACAGAAATACTCCGAATTCATCGCCCAGCCCGACACCTTGAGGTCATCGTTCATGCGCGGAATATTCCACCCTTTAATAAATCCGTGAAAACGCTCGATAAGCGCCGACTCGTGAAAAACTTCCGGCAGGGTTCTGAAGAGATTCCCATAGCCATCGCTTTTCATCGCCTCATCGGGGATATTGCCGCAGAGCACGATACCTGCATCACCATCCACGCGGTGCCTGCCGATATTACAATAGCCATTCTCACAAAACGTCTTAAGTGCGCCGCGCATCTCATCGACATCGGGGAATCGAATGGTCTGCACCTCGTCTAATGTCACAAAATCGTTCGTCGCAACAAGTCCGTCCTGGTCTCTTGAAATATCGTAGAACATCTTCGCGCGGGTCACGACGCCGCCGCTCGCCAGCCAGCCAAATCGGCTCACCTGCCCAAAGAGGTAAGACTTTCCCGTGCCCTTCGGTGCAAGCTCGATGAGATTGACCTTCTTCTCGACAAAAGGAAGCAGACGCGTGAGCATGGTGAGCTTCTGCTCTAAGCTTTTATATCCTGCAGGATTGTAGTCCACAGCTCCCAGCAGTACATCGATCCATTCCTCGGTCGTAAATGCCTTGCGCGCATCCTTGTAATACTCAGTATCAACGATATACGGGCAAAAATCCTTGAATGCCGTAAGCTTTATCTTACCTTCTCTCCCGCTGCCCGCCCTCTCGGCGGCCGATAGCCTAGCTCAACCATCCCCCAGCTCTCGCGCACATGGGAAAGCTGCTCCGTACACGATTCCCAGACATCCCGCTCAATGATGGTTTCCTTGCTTGTCAGCCCAAAGTCCGGCAGTGAAAAAGACACCTCTCCCGTCTTTATATCGATATCTGCCGAAATGCGTGCGAGAAGTTTCACGCGCTCACGCTCGATGATGACGCGGTTCTTGATGGCCGTCCACGCTTCCTTATGCGGCAAGTAACGGCCTACAAAATTCAAGAGTTCCTCTGAATCGAATGCACCCGCTTCGTCTGCAAAGCGCTTCAAAAGCCAGTCGCGCAAGAAGGACGGCAGCCCTAAAGCCATGAGGAAACTGCTCTTTTTCAAATCCTTGTAGACCATCATCTCATTGAAGACCATTTTCAGCTTTTCCTGCAACACAATTTCTCCCACCCTTTCGGCAGCTCTTCCTTAAGGAAAATCAAATGCTTCATTCATCTGCATGCCCCTACCTACAACTTTGAACGAAAGTTTCTGAAGACGCGTTTCGCCATAATACACGATAATCTCATACGTCCCACTGCTATGAATCGCAGGGATATTTACAAGAAAATGCTGATCGTCGTCCTGTCTTACGGCCATATAATAGGCACCTTGATACTGGGCGGAAAGCATCCTATCCATGACATGGCGGTCGGTAAAGAGGACAATCGAAACACCCTCTTTTCTATCAAAAGCAGGCGGCATGCTCGGCACTAAACTGACCTTCGGCAGACTGTCTGTGCGGGGCGTGACGGTGATAAATGGAACAACGATTTCTTCCAGCGTCGCCCCGCCATGCACCTCGACATTTGCCCTGCGGCTGCCGCGAAAGCGTCCGTAATCTGCGAGGACAAGATAGCCGTTATTATCCCCTTTCTTCACAACTGGCAAATCGCACGAATCGCCTTGCTCAATGCGTGCACAGCGTCCCGCATGTTCACCGCGCGCCACAGGTTTACCGCGTGAATCAACTACCTCATAGTATTCGTTTTGCTCATGGAGCACAGCCAGCCTTGATGCACCGTGGTCACTGGTCAGTACGACGCGCGTCATCCCTCCTGCAGCAGGCGCGCAATGCGATCCATAACCTCCTCGACGATGGCGATTTCCTGCGCCAGATGAATGGGGTATTCTCGCTCCGTATCGTTGTAGCGTCCTGACTCCTTATGCTTCAGCTGGTCGAGTCGCTCCTCTTTTTCCTTCGCTCCACCCCAGTTATCATAAAAGCCGCGATTGATTTTTGTAATCGTCGGAAGTATCGCGCGCGCTGCCTGCACATGAAGCTGCAAATTCAGCCGCTCTGCGCAGGCGGCAATAAGGCTCAAGAACTCAGCACCGAGCGCATCGACCCAAAAGAGTAACGTTCCCTCCTTTGAGACGTTATCCAGCAGCGAATCGCGCATCGGCGGCGGCGTATAGTAGTCGCGCTGCTTGGCAAGCTCGTCTACCTTATGCAGGAAGTCCGGCTCTATTCGGTTGGCAAGCTTTTGCCGCTTGTATGCCTTAAAGTAGGCAGTAAGCACTGCAGCATATTTCCCTTCTCGAAACACGTAATCCCGCGCATAGTCCGCAAGTGCTGGATAGCGTTGAAAAGCTTCCTTCTCCCGTGAGGCACCCTTTTTCCATGCCAGCGGATAATGCCGCAATGATATCTTCGCGCTCAACACGCGTCGCGTCTGTCAGGCGATAAATGCGCTCTGCAGGCTCCCTGCGGTTGCGGCGCACAAATTCTGACAGTTCCGCATCGGTAAAATCTTTGAGAAAGGCTTTGCGCTCCGCATAAAAGGCAGAAAAGCGCTCGTCAGAAAGCGGCACGTCAGCGATGCGCGAAATAAACGTCTGGAGGAGCGTATCCGCCCGCGCCGTCTCAAGCACAAAAGAGAGGTAACTTCCCGCAAGCCGTTTTTCCTGCTTGAGCGCAATAAAGTAGAGCCACCTTCGAAATCCACCTGCGCAAACACGCCGATGAAAGTCAGCAGAAAGGGGACGCGCGAGCTCCTCTTCCGCGAGTACGTCAGAAAAATTTCCTGCGTTGGAAAGCGCATCGAAAAGCCTTTGCCATTCGGCCTCCGTACCATATTCTTTCGGCACGGAAAAATCCTTCCAATGCAGACAGATCGCATCGTGCGCTGTCGCAATCTGCCGCACCTTCATCATTGCAAGCGGGAACTGCTGGCGCGTACGAACGCGAAGCGATCCCGCTGCTCCCTTTGCCAGCGTGGCTAAAAGGGAGCGCACGCCTTCCAGAGAGCCTTTTTCCGAAAGATTCGGCAAAAATACTGTCACAGAAAGTTTCGCTTCCGCTCCCTGCCGCTGTGCCATGCGGCGTTCTCCCCGCATCATACGAGGATCCTTAGCAAAGATGGCAGCAAAAGAAAAAGACATCGCGCAGCAAAAAGACGACCGCCCCTTGCCGCATGGCAGATCCTTGAGTTTTCGCAGGGTGCACTTCGCTTCCTGTTCACCGCGAAGTGCGAGGTATTCACCGAGTCCCAAGAAGAGAATCCGCGAACCCTTTGCCATTTTTTCCTTCAAGTACGCGCTCATATCCGCCAGAAACGGCAGGCTATCCGCACCCTTGCAGCACGCATTTAAGCCAACTTCCATAAGACCCATATCGCCAAGCGCTGTCCGTGCCTCGTGAAAATTTTCATGCGAAACAAACAGAAAATACGGCGTCCTCTGCGCTTCGTGCAAATAATTTTCGACTGCCCTAAGCTGCATCTGTCTGCCCTCCCCTTCGCCATTTGAAAATTCTCAGCTGTTCAAAATTTCCATGCCGACCGTCATATTGTCCGCAGTGAGTCGCTTTAAATACTGTTTGAGTTCGGTATCCGCCATGCGATCGATTTTTTGCTGCACGAGCGGCGCACCAACGGCGGCATATTTTACGCGCGCCAGCTGATGCAGGCATTCCTTGACGCGCGGATTGCCATGCCATGCCGAAAGGATGAATGCCGAGCGACAAAAGAGCCTTCTGCACCTCATCGAGATCTGTCAGGAGCGTGACATACTGCCCTAAGATATCGCGGCGGAAAGCCGCTTCGCGCTTCTCTTTACTTGCGAGTGTATCGAAGAATGTCGCTTCCTCTAAAAAGGCAAAGGCTTTCTCAAGTGCCTGTCGATCACCGCCTGTATCTTCCAGCAGAGAAAGCGCCTTCTGTGCGTGCTCGAACTCGTCTGCACCGACGCAGGACAGCACAGGCATCTTATATTCTTCCGCCCATTGGCGCGGATTGCTCGTGCCGGTACGCTCACGCCAGAGGGCAGTCAGTCTTTCTGTCATCTCTGATTTCTTGTAAGCCTCTGCTGCCACGCACACTTTATCAAAACATGCCTGCTTCGCTTCTTTAAAGAAATTCTGCCCTAAATGCATGCGAATCGAACGGCATCCTTCTGGGGTAATCCCTCCAAGATAGGATGCATAGACTCGAGCAAATATCTCTGCTTCTCCCGAAAAAAGCTGCCTCAGCGGCTCGGCATTCGCCTGCAGCTTCTCTGCAAACTCCTCAATCTGCGGAGGAAGCAATGTCTCTCCTCTAACGATACGCAGAAGCATCTGCGTGACGTCTGTAAGGGCAGGTTCGAATTCCTCCACACAGATTGCAGGGATTCGGAACAGACGCAGCCGTTCGCGCCACTCCATACATGCCGTTTTCCAGTCGTGTGCGCTGCCGTGCAAGATAGCATTCGTTGCGTACGCAGCGCGGTATTCGTGAGCGAGCGCGCGCAGCAAATCCTTGCCCGTCTCCTCATTCCAAAGGCAGGCATAATCCTTGCTGAATTTCCGCTTTACATCCGGAATAAGCTGCTGTTCAGCGCCAATCTTATATGCCAGCGCGGGGAGTTCTCCATTTTCAAAGGTCTCCAAAAAAGCATGCATCCCATCGACAAGATGTTCCAATGTCAAAAACGCTGCAAGATCCGTGCCAAGCGATGAATTTTCCTCTGCCGCCTTTCCCAATGCCAGCGCTACGGCATGCTCTTTCTTCCCTTCCGTTTGTACGAGCAGCATATAGGATGCAGCAGCCTTCCATAAATCCGGTCGTCCCATATCTGCGAGGCACCAGAGCGGCAATTTCCACTCCTTCATCTGCTGTGCAACAGCAGCGGAAACGCGACTTACCGATGTGCAAACCGTCTCGGACACGTCCCATGCCTCACGCGTCAGCTTGTAAAACGCACGCTCCTCCTGCGTTCGCTTGATGATGAACGTTTCCCTAGGCTCTTTACCGCCCTTGGCGATATAGGATACGTAGCCCGAAATCATCTCAGCGAGACGCCCTGCTGTCATATCCTCCGACGTGCCGACCGCATCGCCATAACGATACGGCTCTTCTGCATAAGGACGCAGGAAGAAGCCCAGCAAAAATGCCATGAGATTGGTCGGCGGAAAAGCGAATCCTTTCGAAAGAATCTGACATAGCTCGCTAATGCCTACCTGCCCATTTTCTCGAAACGCTTCTTGAATCCTCTCCTCTATGCGGCGCTTCATCGCAGAAGGAACGAGTGTACGTGTCGTCTCTGCCTCCCAATAGAAAGGCACGTTCCAAACATCGCCTAAAACGCCCTGCGCCGCTTCCTTGATCAGCCCTGTAAGCGTGCCCGTAATGCCGCACTGTGCTGCCTGCTTAAGTGCATTCGTTTTATAGTAAGACTCTGTTGTCTTCTTGTCTAGGTCAAACGCCCTTGTACGCGTGTGAACGATGCGGCAAAGCTCCTCCGACACCTCTGCGCCCCGCACGATCGGCACGCCGTCCGGCTGCGCGTGCGTATAAAGGATAAAGCGGCCATTGTAGATACGGTTTTTCCACTCCTGCCGCAGAACGTTTCCCGCTTCTCTCGCCTGCTGCTGTGCTGCCGTATTGTTGTTGCCCTGATAATACTGCGCCATGGCCGCAAAGTCGATATACCTTTCAAATGCATCCAGCCCCAGCGGCGATGCCAGCGCGTCGATGAAGATAAGCTTCTGATACCGCTCCTGCTGAACTGCCTCTTTTAATTTTCTGCGAAATGCAGCTGCCTCCTGATCATCCTTCGCGAACGCCAGAATCGCTTGAAACCGCCATGGGCTTTTCTCATCGGTAAGTGCGTTCGCCGTGCGCGTAAAATTGTCGATCGTCGCCGTCCGCATCGCACCCGTCGCATCCAAAAAGCGAACCTTAAGCCCCTCGGGGGGAAAGCACCAATAACTTATTCAGCTCACCCTCTTCGACGAGCTTCTGCGTCTTCGTCACCTTTCGCAGTTCATCTTTGAGCTGATTGATCTTTCCCTGATCACCGCTGAGCATCGCAAGGTCGTACTTCATCTGCCCATTTCTCAGCGGCGTTTCGAGCAAGATGCCCTTTTCCTTGAGCCCTAACGCAACGGCACGCACGCTCGTTTCCAGGGTACTGTCTCCCTCGAACACATAGCCAAGAGTTTGGTTCGTCGGCTGCAGAAGCTCCATGCCGCCGCCAAGCTGTTTATCCACGGCGAGCATGATGAGGATTGCCTTCAGTACCGTCTGCTCCTCCTCACGAAGATTCACCTGCTGATCGAAGGTATCGAGAATCATGCGGATATGCGTCGCGAGATCTGCCTTGCCGCGCACATAGAAGAAATCCCAGAGCTGGTCAACGGTAAGGAGCGGATGGTCAGAATACGGCCCCGTGTGGTCAATGAAATATTGAAACGCCTTTACGCGATGATCTCCGATGCTCTTGATGAAGTCAAACATGCTGCGCTGATTCGATTGAAAGGCGGATGCGATATGCTTGAGGACAAGCGCCGACATCGGGTGAAGCGGCATGATGTTCTTAATGACCTTTTCCGACTGAATATGTGCCGCCTTCATGACCGCGCGGCGCGACGCATCCAGCCGATTGTTCAAATCCGCCTCGCAGATATTCCAATCCTGCCTTGCCGCTGCCTTCGCCTTGAACGCATCGCCAATGAGGTCAAAGGCAATATTATCGGGAAGCGCGATATTTACCATGACAAAACGGTCGCGTATCTTCTTCCATGTCTCATCGCCTGCCGCAAAAAGCGAGTCCGTTTCATGCGTGACGGGCACGAAAAAGAATGGCTTTGAACCGACAAGCTCTACAAGTTTTTGAAAATCCGCTAAGCTGTCGCGGTTGACGCGAAAGTAATCCGAGAACTCATCCCATAGCAACACGATTTTAATATGGTTGCGCTCGATGACATCTGTCAGCCATTCGATGAGCTGATCGATATCCATCTTGAGCATCGATACGCCTTCCTCCTGCGCCATGCACGTGATGCGTTCGACGAGCTCGCGTGCATCGCCGTCAGACCGAAGGCGCGTAACGATTTCCTTAGCGTCCATGCCGCCGAAGAGAGCCGTCCATTTCGCTATCTTCAGCTTGCTGTCGAAGAAATTCCAATTCACATCGTCGATTTCAATCCAAGAGAGAATGCTGTCTTTTAGTGTCTGCTCGCCCTCGTAAAGACCTCGTTCATGAAGCGCACGCTGCACGCTTTCCTGCACGGCAAAGAGAAGGTCGCGCGTCGAATTCGGCGTCCCCGCATAGCGATACACCGTCACAACATCCGTGCCCTTTATCCCCATGAGCTTGCCGAAGAGATCCTTCTCTCCCTTTAGCACATCGAACTGTTCCCAATAGGCGCGAAGCTCTTCTTCGGATACGTCCAGCAGTTTCTTAAGCGTATAGGCGCATTGAGACTTTCCCGTGCCGTACGCGCCTGAAATCCAAATCGAACGCTTCTCCACACGCTCCATGACGCGCACCATATTCCGCAGCATATCGATAAACGTTGTGTGTGGGTACGTTCGCTTCCATAAATCCTGCGCCACCTCGATGGTAGAGTTCGAAATTTGCGGGAAATAATTTTCGTCAATCTCAAAATAGGAGCGATACATATTGCCATCCATCACCTATGCCTCCTCGCCTTCAAACAATGTCAGCACGTCCGCAGAGCTCTTATCTGCCGAAAGTGTGATTTTCTCTAGGTCATGCGTAAACGCCGCATCGATGAATTTCGGATACCGCGCAGAAAGCCCACGAAGCATCGGCTTTGCCTCCTCACGCGTCAATCCGAAAATGCGTGTTGGGCTAATGCCATCGCGATCAATCGTATCATTTAAAAGCGTCGAGAGCGTAAAGCCTTTATAATCTCCGCATTTCTCGGCGAATTTGAAGAGGCCGTAGAGCAGGACACGCGGGTCAGAAAGAACACATTTTTTGCGAACGAGCTCTCCCTTTTTGGTGACATGACCAAAGTTTAAAACTGTGCCAAGTGGTAACTGAGCCAACTTATTAAAAGCACGATATACGAATTTATTTGCTGTTTGACTTCTGCTAAACTTATCTAACATCAATAGCACTTGTTCACGCGAATATTTTTCGTTCATATCTAGATTTTTTACATACCAATTAATTTGTGGGTTATCATTTGCTAAGTTGATTAATATTAATCCCCAGGATACACCTGTATCAATACCTAAATATTTTAATAATTTTTCCAAATGGCATAATAAAAATTCTTCTTTGTAATTCCAGAATCTTTTAAAAATCGCTTAAATATTTTTATCTGATTCGGACCTAATCCTGTATTATTCCAAAAAATCATCCTCCATCTCAAAAATACCGAGAAAACCATTCTACTTTTGAGGCAAAACAGAGTCAAAACTATTAACAGACATTGATTTCTCCTCTATAGGGAATTTTTAGCGAAGCATATGTATGACAACCATATTCTATATCGTGACATTGTAGACAATGTTTACAATCTTGAATATGCACACCATTTTGTAATGATAAACATCCATATACACAATTAGACTGACAGGTTCCACATGATACACAGTAAGCTGCTTTGCGAAATACTTGCTTAAACAACTTTCCAACCACAGGATTTTTCTTTATATAAAGTTCAGTCAAGCTTACGATATATCCATTGGAAAAATGTTTGGATCTTATATGGTATTGGATCGAATTCTCCCAATGTCTGTATCCATTCTTTCCAATCTGTTCTAGGATTTTTAACGGTTATTATTAAATTTCCATTGAGAATTCGTTCAGAATATGACATTTTATTGCCAATTAAATCTCTTCCGCTTCTGTCGAGATACCCATCCTCCTTTAGAAATATAAGATTTCTTTCCATAATTTCTTCCACTGGACTTTATTATGATATCAATATACGATTGGACTTCATGTGGATAAATTTTTCTTTTTTTATAAATCCTGCTTTTAGAATAGACATCGGACAAAATATACATCCAGCTCGAGAATTTCCTTTTTTTATATGCTTCATTTATAAGAAGCTGATGTGTATAGATGTAAAGCCAAATTTCTGCTGATGACCATTCTAAAAATAGAATTATGACTATACTGTCCTTTTATTTTTACCATTATTAAATTCTTTATATTTCGCTCTTCTGGCACTTTTCGTCTGCTCGTACACCAACAAACGCCAAACCTCGATAATCTGTTTTTCCCGTGATTTCACGCAGTTTCAGAACCTGCGGCGTGCTCTTATGTACAGAACAGCACCAACGAAGTGTGCGCGATGGCGGGCCGAACAACTTCCATGATTCCTGCGGCGTGAAATGTGACTTCGCGCGGTAAAACGGAATACCCTCGCGCTTGCAGTCTGCCTCGACCGCATCGACGAGCGCATATGTATCGGGAAACTCCATGCCCGTATCGCCAAACACAACGACAAAGCTTCCCTGCGGAAGTGCCTTCTTTACGAGGTCAAGGAGCACGCAGCTATCCTTGCCACCCGAAAATGCAACATGAAAACAATCGAGTTTTTTTTGATACTTTTCATAGACAGCAACGATTTTCTTCGCCGTCGTCTGTTCGACAATCCCCAGGAGCTCACGATTTTTCTCTACCATGCGCCCGATGTCCACAGGATGCAGTACAGTACTCTTAGGAAGGAGCGGCGTCCCTTCCTCATCCTTCATCAAATCAATTTCCGGCGCTGTATAGACATCGCCGCCTCTTAACTTTGCAACGAGCACACCTCGATAGTAATAGGCATTCGCCTCTGCCCACAGATACGGTGCATCCAGCTGTGGCTCATACTGCCAGTACCGATCGAACCCCAGTACATCGAGCTCCGCCGCATAGACGGGACGCGGCTCTTTTGACAGCTTGCTCGGTGAGGCATTCAGCAAAAGCCCGCCTGTTTCTTTATCATATGTATAGGAATAAATAAGCCATCACCCCGTTATCGTTTCACTACGCATCACGAATCTCATGACGTTTCATTAGTGACGAGGTGGTATCTTCTGTACCTTTCTCAGTATACGAGATAGGACGCTAGCATTTGGAATCTTTCCTAAGTAGCCAGCCTCGAATAAAAAGTCTCCTGCCTCAGAAGCCCGAAGAGGGATATCATTCTTTCGCAAGACATCAGCAAGTAAATCTTCATATTCTCCTGTATACGTCCGGCGGATAACCGTGCCTGCACACTTTTTATTTGGTGCAGGCACATCAAAGCGAAAGAGTTTACTGAACCGTCTGCAATAACTTTCCAGCAAAAACAAGTTCCATGCCCGGCCACACGCGGGGAAGCTTCCAAACGCAACAAAAGACCGTAATGGCAGATACATATCTGTCACAACGGCATCGAGTACTTTATCTATTTTTTCCACATCAAAAGACACACATTTATCTGCAACATACTGTTCCAAATCAATGCGAACCATTGTCCTGCTGAGTGCCTTCATAGCATTCATTCTTGCAGTTTGCGGCGTAATTTGCTCTGCAAATTCCTGCACCTCGGATAAACTACATACCTCTTGTTGAAGGCAATATTGGCACAAGTATTCTATCACGGATATTTTCTGTGTCTTTTCTCCACTTTCTAAAGCCGCGTTCTTATGCTTCGGCGTCAGGCCGTTTCCCTTTCTATCGTAATCCTCTTCAAGGCAGAGATAGTACATCGCATCGTATAATGCGGAATTCGATTTTGTTTCAAGTTCGTAATTATCTGCGACAATGTCCTCAATCGAGATTTCTTTGATATGCAAAAAGCCCGCTTTCGCCATGCGTGCAGCGGCTTCTTCTTGTATGGTTTTTTTTGTCTCCTCGCGAATCTTCACATGCGAAAGAAGGGCAAACGTGCCCTTTTTGACCTTTAAAAAGGAATGACTTCCATTAAGTGCGGTCTGGATCCTTTCTAATGGAATGTAAAGCCGCTTTTTAAGCATCCCATATGTCCAGAGTGTCTGATCGCCCCAGATATACAAGAGCTCATCTTCGATAACGCGCGCCATCGCCCCTTGCACTTTGCCGAAATATTGCTTTTGATAGTATAAATCCGGGCACAATTCACGCAGAACGACTTGCAGCGTTGCCTCATCGTAAATGCATCCCTTCGTAAGCCATTTCTGATGGCATTGAAAAAATAAGTCATAGAAAATAACATGTGCACTTTCTAAGTATTCCTGCACACAAAAGAAAATGCGTTCCTTCGTCTCATCATCGATAAGATATACCTTGTCACCTTGCTGCACAGTTGCATGGGCAAAGAATGCGCGAACAATTTCCGGCGCAGGAAGCTCTCCTCCATATTGCTCTCTGTACGCCCCCTGCAGCCGCGTCATTTCAATTGGTGAATGCAGCCGAAAAGTCGCCCGCATATTTCTTTTCGCAAGAGGGCGAGCACATTTACCTGCCACTCTTGCATCCGCCCTTTCTGCTCCATATCTCCTGCACCAAACCATTCTTAAATATTTTCAACAATTCTGAGTACACTTCTTTTTATTTTATCACAATTCTCCCCTCAGGCAAGCAAAATTTCCATATACCGAAAACATCAAAATCATGCCAAGACGGCGACTCTGAGAACTATTGATAAAAAATCCCTCCAACAAATAATCTTTGTCGAGGGAATTTTTACACTCCTTCTACAAAAGGCGCTTACTTACCTGCGAGCTTCTTGTAGTTGTTATAGCGAATTTCTGCATCGCTGCGCGTCTTCTTAAAGAGCGCTTCTGCCTGCTCTGGGAACTGGCGCTTGAGGTTGATGTAGCGGTTCTCACCCATGAGGAAGTCCTGGAACTTCTCGAAGTCCGGCTCCTTGGAGTCAAGGCTGAACGGATTCTTGTCCGTACCCTCAAGCTGCGGGTTATAGCGATACGTAGCCCAGTAGCCGCACTCAACAGCAAGCTTCTGCTCGAGCTGTGCACAGCCCATGCCCTTGCGAATGCCATGGTTGATGCACGGTGCATAAGCAATGATGAGGGACGGGCCAGGATATGCCTCTGCCTCTGCCATTGCCTTGAGAACCTGATTCTTATCCGCACCCATGGAAACCTGTGCAACATAGACGTAACCATAGGTCTTAGCCATCAGGCCGAGATCCTTTTTGCGCGTCTTCTTGCCCGTAGCAGCGAACTCTGCGATAGCAGCTGCCGGCGTGGACTTGGAAGCCTGACCGCCCGTGTTGGAGTAAACTTCCGTATCGAGGACGAGGACGTTGATGTCTTCGCCGGAAGCGAGGACATGGTCAAGACCGCCGTAACCGATATCATAAGCCCAGCCATCGCCGCCGAAGATCCACTGAGAACGCTTGACAAAGAAGTCACGGTTCTCATAGAGGTTTGCCAGAGCTGCATCCGCGCCTTTCTCTTTCTCGAGGAGAGCCGTCAGCTTGTCTGCGCGCTCGCGCGTGCCGTTGCCGTCGTTGAGATGGTCGACCCAGTCCTGAAGCGCAGCCTTGAGATCCGCAGAGCCGATTCTCTTTTCAATGACAGCTTTTGCCTTTGCAGCGAGGTTCTCGCGCATCGACTTCGCACCGAGTGCCATGCCGAGACCATATTCTGCATTGTCTTCAAAGAGGGAGTTTGCCCATGCCGGACCATGTCCCTTAGCGTTGATCGTGTACGGCATTGCCGGAGCGCTGCCGCCCCAGATGGAGGAGCAGCCCGTCGCATTGGAGACCTGCATACGGTCGCCGAAAAGCTGCGTGAGAAGCTTGACGTACGGTGTTTCTCCGCATCCTGCGCACGCGCCGGAGAACTGAAGAAGCGGCTGTTCGAACTGAGAACCGATGACTGTTTCCTTCTTCATCGGGTTCTTCGGTGCAACCTTCTTCGGATCGATGCCATAGTCGAAGAACTTCTGCTCTGCCTTGAGTGCATCGGTGAGCGGAGACATCGTGAGTGCCTGCTTCGGGCAGATGTTTGCACAGTTGCCGCAGCCGAGGCAGTCCATCGTGGAGACAGCCATTGTAAAGTGGAGGTTCTTGAACTGTCTGAGGTCGATATGCTTGTAGCCTTCCGGTGCTGCTGCAAGCTCTGCATCATCCGTGAGAACCGGACGAATCGTAGCATGCGGGCAAACGAAGGAGCACTGGTTACAGCCGATACATTTCGTCTCATCCCAAACTGGGACATTGATCGCCGTGCCGCGCTTTTCGTAAGAGGAGCCGCTGAGCGGATAGCTGCCATCCGTTGCTTCGCCCATGAATTTCGAAACCGGGAGGCTGTCGCCTTCCTGACGGTTCATGACTTCCTGAATCTCTGTGATGAATGCCGGAATGTCGCGCTTTGGCTTTTCTTCATCCTTTGCGCTTGCCCAGTCTGCCGGAACTTCGACCTTATGGAGCGCTTCGATGCCCTTGTCGATAGCGCCGTTGTTCATGTTGACAATCTTTTCGCCCTTGGAGCCATAGCTCGTGACAACAGCGTCCTTAAGGTACTTGACAGCTTTATCGAGCGAAATGATGTTGGCAAGCTTGAAGAACGCGGACTGCATGACCATGTTGAAGCGGCCGCCGAGACCAAGTTCCTTAGCGATTTCAACAGCGTTGACCGTGTAGAACTTGATGTCGTTCTGTGCGATGTAGCGCTTCATGTATGCCGGGAGATGCTTCGAGAGGTCTGCATCGCTCCAGGTCGTATTGAGAAGGAACGTACCGCCCTTCTTGAGACCTGCGAGAAGGTTGTAAGCAAAGACATAGGACTGCTGCGAGCAGGAGATAAAGTCTGCATTGTTGATGAGATACGGGCTCGTAATCGGGGACTTGCCGAAACGAAGATGACTCATCGTAATGCCGCCGGACTTCTTAGAGTCATAGGCGAAATATGCCTGCGCGTACATATCCGTATTGTCGCCGATGATCTTAATCGCGCTCTTGTTCGCACCGACCGTGCCGTCTGAGCCAAGACCCCAGAATTTGCAGGCCGTCGTGCCTTCCGGCGTGAGGTCAACATCCGTGTGCGTCGGCGCAAGGCTGAGATGCGTAACATCGTCGTCGATGCCGATCGTGAAGCCGTTGAGCGGCGCGTCCTTCTTGAGCTCGTCAAAGACGGCGAAGAGCTGATCCGGCGTCGTGTCCTTGCCGCCGAGACCATAGCGGCCGCCGACGATGATCGGCTTGCGCTCGGAATCGTAGAATGCGGACTTGACATCGAGGTAGAGCGGGTCGCCCAGTGCCCCCGGCTCCTTCGTACGGTCGAGGACGGCAATTTTTCTTGACCGTCTCCGGAAGATCGCGGAAGAAATGCTTGATGGAGAACGGACGATAGAGATGGACGGAAACGACACCGACCTTCTCACCATGCGCGTTGAGATAGTCTGCGGCCTCAACAGCTGCCTGCGTGACAGAGCCCATAGCGACGATGACGCGGTCGGCATCCTTTGCACCATAGTAGTCAAAGAGATGGTGTTCACGCCCCGTAATCTTTGCGATTTCGCCGAAGCATTCTTCGACGAGTTCCGGAATGGCTTCGTAA
Source organism: uncultured Mitsuokella sp. (assembly GCA_916439735.1). GTDB lineage: Bacteria > Bacillota > Negativicutes > Selenomonadales > Selenomonadaceae > AWVT01. Next base: position 299,432 of record CAKAIG010000002.1, on the reverse strand, counting down.
TACTGATTGGAAGCCTCGCGGCTCTGGAAGTAAACATCAGGGGTTCGTTGCAGAACCGCGCTGTACCGGATGATCCGGATTCAGTGCACGGTGACGGAATTCGTCAAGAGCCTTCGTATCAAGCAGCGGGCGGAGGTCTTCATAATCCATGACCTCAACCTTCTGAATCTCATGCGACGTGCGGAAGCCGTCGAAGAAGTTGATGAACGGAACGCGCCCCTTGATGGCAACGAGATGTGCAACCGCCGCGAGATCCATGACCTCCTGAACACTGGCTTCAGCGAGCATAGCGCAGCCTGCCTGACGGCAAGCCATGACGTCCTGATGGTCGCCAAAGATGTTCAGGGAGTTCGTTGCAAGCGCACGAGCACTGACGTGGAAGACGCCCGGAAGAAGCTCGCCGGAAACCTTGTAGAGGTTCGGGATCATCAGAAGAAGACCCTGCGAAGCCGTGTACGTCGTCGTGAGCGCACCGGACTGCAGCGAGCCATGTACAGCACCAGCTGCACCGGCTTCTGACTGCATTTCAATCAGGCGAACCTTCTGCCCGAAAAGGTTCTTAGCGCCCTTTGCAGCCATGGCATCTACATGCTCTGCCATCGGCGAGGACGGAGTGATCGGATAGATCGCCGCAACGTCCGTGAAAGCATAGGAGATGTAGCCAGCGGCCGTGTTGCCGTCCATGGTTTTCATCTTTTTGCTCATATTTTTTTGCTCCCTCTGAAAGTGAATGAGTGATTGGTCACTCTCCTATCCCGACATGAACACCGAGGGTATAGGTACGTTTGATTAAAGGCTCGATGCCTCATTAGTTTTTATTATACTAGCTCTTTATTTACTTGTAAACACGATAAACCCTAATTCAGCACGTTAATTTTTTCTCATTTCACTTTTCTTTTGTCAGCGCATACACGGTCTTCGCGTGAAAGCGCTCACCCTTTCGCAAAATCGGCTGCGGAAAGTTTGGATGCGCAAAGGCATTCGGGAAGAATTGCGTCTCGAAAGCAGAAGGCATAGCGGGGATGAAAGCACCCGTCCTTCCCCTTCGCACCTGTGAGGAAATTCCCGTGTAAAATTGAAGCCCCGGCTGTGTGGTATAACACGTAAGAATCAGCCCCGTCTCATCCGATGCCGCACACGCCGCTTTTTTCATCTTTTCTATCGGAAAGGATGCCTGCTCTGCTAAAGAAGGGGACTTTTCCAGAGAGCACCCAATTGTGATCGTAACCGCCTGCCATGTTTAGCTGGTCGTAATCATCTTCGATATGCGCACCGATGACAGTCGGCTCGCGCAAGTCCATCGGCGTACCATCAACCGGCAGAATTCGCCCATCGGGAAGAGACTGTGCATCCGCCGGCGTAAAGCTGTCAGAAAAAAATCTGTACCTTTTGCGAGAGTACATCGTGCATCCCCTTTCCGACGCCTGCCATGTTAAAATACGCGTGGTTCGTGAGATTGCAGACCGTATCAGCGTCACTTTCTGCCGTATACTCGATGACCAGTGCATCTTCGTCTGTAAGCCTGTAGCGCACACACACCTGCATATTGCCGGGATAGCCGCCCTCACCATCAGCAGAAAAGCACTGAAGGAGAAACGCTGTCGTCTGTCGCCTTTCCTTGCCAGAGCTTTTGATGAAAGCCGCAGGAACCACCGTGCAGATGATTTGCCTTCGTAGGTCCATCGTTTTTCTCCACATCATAGCGCTTTTTGTTGATGGTAAACGTTGCACCGCCGATTCGGTTTGCATGGCGTCCGATAACTGCGCCGAGAAAAGTCGTGTCCCGCACATAATCTGCGATGCTGTCCAGCCCCAGCACGATATCGCGCACCGTTCCCTTTGCATCCTTGACGCGCCACGCGGTAAGCCTTGCGCCATACGTTGTGACGGCGACCTCGGTGCCGCGCGCATTGCGCATTGTAAACAGACGAGCTTCTCGACCGTCCGCAAGCTTTCCAAAGGATGTTTCCTGAATCTCAGCCATGATTATCCCCCTATCGTTCGAGCCATTTATTTTTTTCTTCAGTACCCACAGGTATGCAGCGAAATCCGTGTCGATTTTCGCCACGCCGATGCCGCGCTCCATCAGCTCGTCGCCGTAAAATGTCCTGCCGACAAGGTGCATCTGCGGATTTCCCGCGCCATCCACTGAAAGCCCCTGTGCCAGTTCCTCGTGTGTAATTTCATACCTCGCATCCGCATCGAGTTTCGTGAGTTTGACAGCGCGCAGCTGTGCAGCGGGCTGCGCAAGGATTTTGAAATAAAGTACGACGACCTCCCGCCCGTCTTTACTGACAAATTCCCATGCCGTTTCATTTTTCACTTCGTCAAAAGGCATTAGGATACGGTAGAACCTGCCCAGCTGCATGGTCTCGCGAATTTTTTTGTAAAGCGCAACATGCCGCTTCACCGTCTCTCGCTCTCTGTAATCCATACGCGTGATATCCAGTTCATAACCATAACACCCCATCATCGCAGCAAATGCACGCGTCTGCATCGGCGTCACGCGCCCGACCTGATGGTTCGGCACAACGGAGACATGTGCCCCCATGGTAATGGGCGGAAAGACAAAAGCTCGTACCACTCTGAATTGAAAGGCGCTGAATCGCATCCGTATCGTCACTCGTCCACGTCTGCGGCATATAGTAGAGCATCCCCGCATCGAAACGACCGCCGCCGCCGGAGCAGCTTTCAAAGAGCACGTCCGGATTTGCGCGCGTGATGCGCTCCAGGATATCATACAGCCCCAGAACATACCGCGTCTTCACCTCGCCCTGATGCGCCGATGGCATATGCGCCGAAAAAGCATCCGTAATATGCCGGTTAAAATCCCATTTCACATAGTCAATGGCTTCCTCATGGAGGATATGATTGACGGAGGTTACGATATAATCGCAGACTTCTGCACGCGTGAGATCCAACACGAGCTGATGACGACCAAAGGATACAGGATAGTCCGGCGCACGCAGTATCCAATCCGGATGTGCACGGTAAAGCTTGGAATCGATGGAGATCATCTCTGGTTCAAACCAAAGGCCAAATTTCAGCCCTCGCTTATGTGCACTCTCTGCAATAGCGGAAAGACCACCCTTCAGTTTTTCCCGATTGACGAAGATATCGCCAAGAGAGGAATTATCGTCGTTTCGCTTGCCGAACCAGCCATCATCCAGCACCATGAGTTCAAGTCCAAGATCTCGCGCACAGGCGGCAAGCCGATCCATCTTTTCTTCGTCAAAATCAAAATAGGTCGCTTCCCAATTATTGACGAGAATCGGCCGCACGGCATCGCGATATTTCCCGCGCACAATGTGATGGCGCACCGCCTCATGAAATGCCTGACTCATGCCCATTTCAACCCCTCTGCACTAAAGGCCAGCATCGCCTCAGGGGTCTGGAATTTCTCCTTCACCCCCAGCCGCCAGCGAAAGCCTATCGGCTGAATACCGCCGACCACCCGCGTCGTACCGAACTGCTCCACTTCCGTCTTTAGTGCAAATTCGCCGCTCCAAAGAAGGCTAAAGCCATAGACTTCTCCTTTATGTTCATCCGTATTTTTTTCGGGCGAGTGCCAAAAAGGGCGACATCTGATGCGAACTTGCCCTCGCGGCGGCTTTCCGCAGAACATACGCCTCGTGTCAGCGGCACGCGCTCGAGACTTCGTTCGGCAGCATGTCCCCCGAAGAGAATCATGCGGTCAAAGGCATGGTCGCTGAAATCCAAAGCAAAGCTCGCTGCATTCGTTAGAGTAATGGCCTCTGTTCCTATATTTTCAAACAGAGCACTGCGCGTGAGAATGGAACAATCCGCAAACATCGTATAGCAAAGCGTAACCGCAAGGCGCTTTTTTGCATCTTCCAGCCGAATGCAGAGCGTTTCACATTCCCCCTCGGCTGCATAGGTCTGGGGCAGTCCCGTCAATTCTGGCTTTCCCTTGGTAACCGTATGACTTTTATAAAAAAAGCTCTGTCGCAGTCGTGCCGTTTTCCAGTTCCACAGCATATGCCGGTATACGATAATCCACATGCCCTGCATCGGGATACTCGCGGGGAAGCACATCGAGCGAAAACGTCCGTTCATTTTCATAGGCATTGGGCTGTGGAGAAAACGCCCGATCCACAGGCTGCAGCGGATACGAATCACGAAATTCCCGCAGCGGTCGTCCCCAATAGCGATGCAGAAGATAGCGTCCGCGCACAAGTTGAAATACATAGCTCTGATACGCATTTCGAAGATGAAAGATGCCGGTTTTTTCATCAAAAAGAATCATTTTATCTCCCCTCCATCATCCGCCGCCCAGGCGAATGCAAACTATCAAAATCCCTTCAAATAAAAGGCAAAATGCTTTGTGGTATTTGGAACTGTATAGGCAGGAAGCACAGGCGCTCCCCACGTATCATCTCCGCCCACCCCTGCTTCGCCTAAGGAGGCACGCAGGAAGGTATGATGTACCGGCGGCAGGTCGTAAGGATGCCGCGCCTGTTCCAATTCATGCGCACTGTAAGGAAGGGCGGATGCCTCCATCGGCGCAGTTGCCGTCAGCCGAAGGCCGCGTCCCTTTCGGTCTGCGACCTCCATCCAGCGAACGCCCGTATGATTCCCGCAGTCCTGTGGAAAAAGATACGGTTCCACTGCATCTGCTACTGTACCTTTAAAGATACCGAGACGCGCGCCGCGCCTGCGGTCTGCATAGTTATCGAGTGGTCCGTAGCCATAATAGCGAAGCTGCCTATAATCGGCCGAAAGCGGAAACACCATGGCAAAATCCGGAAGCTCGGGCAGTCCTTCGACCTTTTCATAATCAAGCGCGACAGAAAGGCTGCCGTCATGACATACCCTTATAAGTAACAACACAGACAGAAAGCGGATTTGTCGCCAGCTCATACGTAAAGCGCAGCTCGATATGATGCGCTTTATATTCCTTCTGTCCAAGCTGACCAAAGTACACACACGATTCCCATAGACCATCTTCTGCTCGGACTTCCTTTTTAATCAAGCGACGGTACAAGCTTGCCAGCTTCCACTGTGCAAGCGAGAAATCACGTCGGCTGCCGTAATCGTTATCGACAGGTGCCCGCCAAAAGGACGGCTGTGGTGCGTCCTCGAGCATCTCCCTATCGCCCACACGATAAGAAACGAGATTTCCCAAAGCGCCGGAAAATAGGAAGGAAAAACCATCGCCCTCGACACCGATGTCAATATCGCCATGAACGATACGAAGCGGCTTTTCATCCCTTTCCTCAAGAAGAGGTTCAGCAGTGTAGAATTGCCTGCACGAGATGGAAGAGCATACAGGAAGCAGCATTGGTTCTGCCAGAGGTTCGACCTGCTCCACATGCCATATGCCCTGACCAAAGGCGACCTCATGCCCACGTGCAGCATAGCGTTTATCTTTCTTCAGCCGAAGGGATGCCGTAAGACAGGCCTCACCAATATCCAAGATGGGTAACTCCAGTGTTACACTGCCTTCCTGCCCCGCGGCAATGGCGGGCGCAGGCATGGTCGTCTCCCAAAACAACGTTCCATTTAGCGTAAGTTCCAGATGAAGCTCATATTCTTCTGTATTGGTGAACAAGCTCTTATTTTGAATGCGCACACTGTCCTTCTCGACGTGCAGCGTATAGTCTTGATAATTATACTTGACCTCCTGCAGCTTGCTCGTAAGCGTACGGTCGGCAAAAACAATGCCATCCCCACTGAAGTGACCGTCATGCGGGCGATCACCAAAATCACCGCCATAGCCAAAGACATCCTGCCCATAGCGCCCGCGGAAGCGAATCGCCTGGTCGACAAAATCCCAAATAAAGCCACCCTGATAGCGTTCGTCTTCATCGGTCAAGTCTGTATACAGATGCATACCGCCGATAGAATTACCCATCGCATGCGTGTACTCGCAGCAGATAAAGGGTTTCTCACGGTGCTTTGAAAGGAATTTCTTGATATCCGCCACCGTTGGATACATCTGACTTTCCATGTCACTCGTCGCCTTGTAACGGCGATCCCAGAAAATGCCTTCATAATGCACGAGGCGGGTAGGGTCTGCCTTACGGAAATACTCGCTCATGTGAAAGAGGATACTGCCGCCGTAAGACTCATTTCCACACGACCAAATAACGATACAGGGATGATTCTTATCGCGCTCCAGCATAGACTTTGCACGGTCCAGTACGGCGCCTTCCCAATCGTTACAGTCGTTGGGAAGGGTTTCGTCATCGGGATAACACGCGCCGTTTTTCATCCATGTGCCGTGTGTTTCAAGATTCGTCTCATCGATCACGTACAGCCCGTAAAGATCGCAGAGGCGGTAAAGTTCACTAGTATTCGGATAATGTGAGCAGCGAAGCGCATTGATGTTATATCGCTTCATGATGCGAATGTCTTCTTCAATGTTGGCAGGATCGATCGCACGTCCACGGTCGCAGTCGAATTCGTGGCGATTTACACCTTTAAAGACAATGCGCTTCCCATTGATCTTCATGATACCGGCTTCCATCTGAAAGGCACGAAAGCCAACAGCCAGCGGAATCACTTCGATAAGGGCATCTTTTTCATCATAGATCGAGAGAACAAGATGATAAAGGTTCGGGTGCTCTGCACTCCAAAGCGCCGCATTTTCCACCTCCGCTTCAAAGGAAGACAGCTTTCTGTCTAATTCCTGATCCCTGGTAAAAATTACTGTACCATCGGGTGCAGTAAGGGAATAAACAACGCGGCGCTTTAACGCATTGGACCATCGCAGAGACAGTGCTAACCTTCCATCGCGATAAGCGTGTACAGGCGTCGCCGTCACGCGGATATCCTCAATATGCAGTAAGGGGCGATGGGTAAGTGTCACCTTTCGAAAGATGCCGGAGAAACGGAAAAAATCCTGATCTTCCAGCCAGCTGCCGGCACTATAGCGGAATACCTCGAGTGCCAAGCGATTTTTTCCCGGCAACAGATAGGGCGTGAGATCAAAAGCTGGCCGGCGTAAAGCTATCTTCACTATAGCCCACATAGTGCCCATTCAAGTAAACGGCAACCGCAGACTCTGCGCCGTGAAGCGTAAGAACAGCATCTCGCTCCCATCCTTCCGGAAGGATAAATTCTTTCACGTATTCGCCCACAGGATTTTCCCGCAGGGGAATTTCTCCCGGATGAACCACCTCATGCCCATCCCATGGATAGGTTTGGTTCGTGTAATGCGGATGTCCCCAGCCCTCCAGCTGCCAGTGTGCGGGAACATGGATCGTATCCCACCCCTCGATATCAAAATGCATCGTTTCAAAACCTAAGGTTCGCTGTCCTGGATTTTTCGCATAATGAAAGTACCAAATCCCATCGAGCGATCGCGTAAAGGAAGACTGTCTGCGTTCAAGTTCCAAAAAATTTGCATAGAACACATGATCGCTGTGCGCTGGCATGCGGTTTTCCGCAAAAAATTTAGGATCAGCGACTTTTTCCAAAGCAAACATCGTGCACCTCAATTCCAAGAAAGGGAGACTGAACAGTCTCCCCCTAACCTACTAGAAATTTTATTTGCTGAGCTCGTCCCACTTTTCTTCCAGCTCACGAACGATACGCACATGCTCTTTTTCCGTCAGTGTGACCTTGACACGATAGAGGATACCGCCGAGAACGATGCATAGGATAGGAACGGCAAACATGATGAATTCAAAACGCTTGAGATTATCCGGTGTAATCGTCTCTGCCGTTGCACCAGAGTCATGCCAACCCACACGGCCGTAAAACCGATGATGGCGCTTGAAATGGCACCGCCCAGTTTGTCCACCAGCGGACGCACGCAGAGAACCAATGCCTCATCACGATGTCCAAGCTTTAACTGTCCATACTCGACCGAATCCGTAATCGTCATGAGAATGACCAAGAAGATCAGGGGCTGAGGCAGCATGAAAAGCCCTGCTGCAAACAGCGTCATATACAGGCTTGTTCCTGCAAAAGCATAGAGGATAAGTGCCAGCAGCATGATGGCAATGGAGGTTAAAAACAACTTTCTGCGGCTGAACATCGTCGTAAGCATCGGGAAGAGTGCAACCGCAAGCAAACCGATGATGACGTTGATAATACCGAGGAAAGAAAATTTCTCCGAATCGCCAAGAACATAAATAAAATAGTAAAGATTGAAATTATTGACAATATTCTGCCCCAGACCAAAGACAAAATACGCACACGCCACCCAAAGAAGCTGGTCGTTCTTAACAAGAACCTTAAAGACATCTTTAAAGCCCGTGTCCGTTTTATTCTGGCGAAGTACAGACTCCTGTTCCTTGGTACCAAGGCCAAGAATAATGGCACCCAATGTTGCGATACCGCCGCCGATGCAGGCAAAGGCAAACCATCCGGTCTGATCCCCAGCACCACCGTTCTGGTTCAGTGAAAAGTATAGCACGATCGGCATGACAATCGCCGTAATCAGCTGCCCGCCGAAGACCGAGCCGATACGCGCAAAAGTAGCCGTGATCTCGCGCTCATGCGAGTCAAAGGAAAGGGCAGGTATCATGGACCAAATCGCGACATCCTTTGCCGAATAAAAAATATCCATGATAAGATACAGCATTGTGAAGAGAATGAAATAGGTCACTGGACTCGACAGCGTAAGTCCGCCGAGGTCGGTAAAAAGAAGTGCCAGCGCAACGGCCGCAACGATGGCGCCCGAAAGCACCCACGGTTTGAACTTGCCCCAGCGCGTCTTTGTCTTATCGATGATATTTCCAATAAACGGATCGATAAAGAGCTCGCCTACACGAAGCACGAGAACGATGGTCGTGATGATGCCAATCATGTAAACGTCCCGCTCCTTATTATCGGACTGGAACAAGTTGCTCGTGACGAAAATCATAAAATAGGTGCTGATCATGGCATAGAACACATCATGACCAAAAGTTCCGCATGCATAACAAATGCGCTGTAACAGCTTGCTTTTCATAATATCTTCACCTCTCCCCGCTTAGCGGACAGCCGCTTCCATATAGGCGATAATGCCGTCTGCGATACTTTCTAAATCCCTTCCTTTGCTCGTATTGACGACAAGATCATAATTTTCGCCTGAGCCCCAAGTGAGCCCCGTGTAGTAATTATAATAGCGTGCGCGCTTCGCATCTTCGCGGTTCAATTCTTTAAGGCTCTTGCCGTCATAGATCTTCCTGCCGCGCTCTTCGCGGAAATCATCATCTGCACAGATAAAAATATCGAAGTGATTGTCCGTCTTCCGAAGTGCATAGTCCGCACAGCGTCCTAGAAAAATACAAGGTCCATCCTGCGCAATCTTGCGAATGGCAGCCGATTCCGACAAGAACATCGCATGAGAAGATGCGCCCATGTTCGCGCCGAAAGAATGAAAGGGGATAAAGTTCATCGAAATCGGCTTTACCGTATTTTCCATCTCAAGGAGCTCTTTTTCCGAAAGGTCATGGATGCCGAGTTTCGCCGCCGCAATATGAACAATTTGTCGGTCGTAGAGCTTTACCCCCAGCTTGTCCGCCAGTATACCGGCAAGTTCGCGGCCGCCGGATCCATACTGACGGCCGATGGTAAGGATAAGATTTTCTTTCATTTAAATGCCTCCTTAGCAGAATACATAGGTTATACGAGACGCTTGGGTGCGGGACCAGTCGAAGCACGCACCACAAGTGTATTATCCAGCAGGATATGTTGCGTCTTTCCACTTTGAATAACCGCGAGAAGAGCCTTTGCCGCATGCTTTCCCAGCAGCGTCATATGCTGATCCATCGTCGTCAGTGCTGGCTCGACGAGCCGCGCCGCTAGGATGTTATCAAATCCCATGACCGAAAGGTCACGCGGCACATGCAGCCCGACTTTTTTTGCGGCGCGAAGCGTTCCGATCGCCATCAAATCATTACAGCAAAAAAACTGCCGTTGGTTTGTATGTCACAAGACTTTCTACCATCTTGCTTTCCGCAAGGTCGATGGTCTTGCGGCTGTTTCCTTCACCAATATCAATCACACAAACGGCATCTTCTGCCCCGCGTGCTGCCATGTGCTTTCGATAGCTTTCCTCTTTGACACGGTATGAATCTGATGCAGCACCGCGCACAAAGAGAATCTCACGATGTCCCAGCTGCATCAGATATTGCAGTGCCGTGTGTGTACCTTTCCTTTCATCATTTCCAACATAGGAAATGTGCGGTATCGAACGATATCCGTTAATGAAGACCAAAGGCAGCCGCAGCGAAAGTTTCCGATAGAAGCTCTTGCGGATATGTGTCGTATTCGGGCTGATGACAATAATCCCCGAAACATTGCGGGAGACGAGCGCTTCGATACAGGCCATTTCCTGATGTGGATCGTTTTTTGCAAAGTTCAAAAGCAGTGAATAACCATCTTCACGAAGACGTTCCTCGATACCATCCATGACAAGGGAAAAAAATGTGTTGAATAAGTCTGGAACGACAACCCCGATGGTCGAAGACTTCTGCATATTCAATTCCCTTGCCTGAAGATTCGGCACATACGCAAGGACAGTGATTGCTTCCTCCACTCGTTTTTTCGTCGCTTCTCTGACGGAATAGTTCCCATTCAAAACGCGTGAGACTGTCGCAACCGATACGCCTGCTTTTTTTGCCACATCTACTATCGTTGCATTCTTACTGTCTTCCATACAGCTCCTTTTCCGCCATCAAAACGTTATTTTGAAACCGAGTCCACAAATTGATCAAAGGCAGACAAACCTTCTTTGGTGCGCTTATATACCCCTGCATGCGTCAAAACGGTTTCAAAAACAGCACCGATCTCCCTTTGAAGAATGGCATCTACTTCCCTTTCCTTCACCTGTGGGTACTTATGGAGCAGCATTTGATACCAATCGGCATGACTTGCAATCTTTTCATTGGCGGATATGTCATCTAAGCCTTTCACCAAGGCATCGCCGACTTCTTTCATCTCTGCTTTTAGGCGTGCCGGCAAGACAGCAAGCCCCATCACTTCGATAAGACCGATATTTTCCTTCTTGATATGATGTACCTCGGCATGCGGGTGAAAAAGCCCCAGCGGATGCGCATCCGTCGTGCGATTGTTGCGCAGGACAAGATCAAGCTCATAAAGATTTCCACGCCGACGCGCAATCGGTGTGATCGTGTTATGCGGCACACCGTCGGACGCAGCGAGTATATCCATATCGGCATCTGTATAGTTGCGCCACTTGGTGAGAATCTTTTCTGCAAGCACTGCGAGCTCTTCACGGCTCTCGCTCCGCAGGCGAATCGTCGACATCGGCCATTTGACGCGCCCTGCCCGCACCTTGGAAAATCCTGCAAAGCTGTAGCTCTTCTCCATTTTCGCCTTTGCCATAGGAAAGGTATAGCGTCCGCCTTGGTAATGGTCGTGCGTCAATATCGAACCGCCGACAATCGGCAGATCGGCATTGGAACCAATAAAATAATGCGGAAAAATCGTAACAAAATCGAGAAGATTTTCAAACGCCCTGCGGTCAATGCGCATCGGGATATGTTCGCGATTCAATACGATACAGTGCTCGTTGTAATAAGTATAGGGTGAATACTGCAGAAAATAGCGATGCCCGGTCAGACGAATCGGAATCAGACGATGCGTCTCGCGGGCAGGGTGCCCGATATGTCCTGCATATCCTTCATTTTCTCGGCAGAGCAGGCACTTCGGATAGCCGGACTGCGGCGCACTCTTAGCTTTTGCAATATCGCGCGGATCTTTCTCCGGCTTCGAAAGATTAATGGTCAGGTCTAAAGCCCCGTATGCCGTCGGCGTTTTTCCACACGAGGTTCTTGTCAATGCGATCCTTGCGAATGTAGTTTGAGGCAATGCTCATCTTATAGAAGGCATCCGTCGCCGCCTTTGGTGCATGCGCATAATCGGACTGAAAGCGGCGAACGACCTCAGACGGACGCGGCATGACAGCATCCATGAGGCGCGTATCAAAGAGATCGCGCTCTTCCGTCGTATCCTCGATAAGTCCGCTGCGCACGGCATAGTCCAACATTTCATCTAGAATAGGCTGCGCAGTCTGCAGATTCTCATCGATTGTTTCCGGTGTGAAATTGGCAACATGGAGGATGTCTAAGAGCCGATTTGCCGCATAGTAAATATCGTATGCATTCAAAAGCTCTTTTTGCATGGCAAAGTGCAGGAGCCGATTGATTTGTGTATTCATTTTGCATACCCCTCTGGATGCTTTTGATGAAAAGTCCATGCCGTTTGGATAATCTGCTTAACATCCGTGTACTTTGGCCGCCAGCCAAGCACCTTCTTTGCCTTTTCGCTCGATGCAATCAGCTGTGCAGGATCGCCGGCACGGCGGGCACCGATTTCCACTTTGATATCCCTGCCCGTGGCCTTCTTTGCCGCTTCAATCATTTCTTTTACAGAAAATCCCCTGCCATTGCCTAGGTTGAAGATATTGCTTCTCTCCACCCTTGCGCAGGTAGTCAATGGCAAGCACGTGTGCATCCGCAAGGTCAATGACATGAATATAATCGCGCAGGCACGTGCCGTCCGGTGTCGGATAATCCTCGCCAAAAACCGTAATGTGTTCGCGCTTTCCCATGGGTACCTGCAAAATCAACGGGATGAGATGCGATTCTGGGTTGTGATCCTCGCCTATCGAGCCATCTTCTATCGCTCCTGCTGCATTGAAATAGCGGAGCGAAACGAAGCGAATGCCATTGGCGCGGCTCACCCATTTCATCATCTTTTCCATGATGCGCTTGGACTCGCCGTATGGATTTGTCGGTTCTGTCGGATCATCTTCAAGGATGGGAATGCGCTTTGGCTCGCCATAGACCGCGGCTGTCGAAGAAAAGACAATCTTATCCACGCTGTGCTTACCATGGATTCCAACAGTATCTGCATACCATAGACATTGTTATTGAAGTATTTCAGGGGCTTTTCGACGCTTTCACCAACCAGGGAATTCGCTGCAAAATGCACGACGGTATCGATGGCATTTTCTGTGAAAATCTTATCCAAGACGTCAGCATCACGGATATCACCTTCGTAGAATTTAGCCTTTGGATGTACGGCATCCCTATGCCCCGTTTGAAGGTTATCAACGATGACAACAGATTCCCCTTTTTCGATCAACTGATGTACGGCATGTGAACCGATATATCCTGCACCGCCACAAACTAAAATTGCCATGATCTCTCTTCCTCTCTTATCTTAACATCGTAAAAATGAGTTTATCCCTCGATGCGCTTCGTCCCATCCGCAATGCTTGCCACTACGAAGCTCGGCGCGTAACCGATTTTCTTTGTATATGCCGCATGAACATTTTGCTGAAACTCTGCTATTTTGTCATTCTTCACGAGACTGACCGTCGAGCCGCCAAAGCCTGCCCCCGTCATGCGCGAGCCAATGACACCATCTTGCTGCCATGCGATCTCTGCCAGCGTATCCAGCTCCGTCCCCGTCACCTCGTAATCATCGCGCAGGGAGAAATGAGACGCATTCATAAGCTGACCAAATGCCTCCACATCCTTTTTTTCCAGTGCTTTGACCGCCTCCAGCGTCCGCGTATTTTCATAAACCGCATGGCGAGCCCGATGGCGTTCCAAAACCTCCGTGATATGCCCTGCTATCTTCTCAAAAGCATCATTCGTCAGTTCGCCAAGTGCATGAAGATCAGGCCTTACCTCTTTCAGTTCATTGAGCGCATGCTCGCACTGCGCACGGCGGACATTGTAGGCGGAGGAGGCAAGACTGTGCGGTTTGTTCGTATTCGTGATGACGATGCTCGTATCCGAAAGAGCGATTTTGCTGTAACGGTAATCCAGCGTATGACAGTCCAGCAGAATCGCATGATCTTTCTTTCCCATACCAACGGCGAATTGATCCATGATGCCGCAATTGACACCCACAAAAGCATTCTCTGCTTTCTGAGAAAGCTTGACCATCTCTATCATATCGAGTCCAAAAGCAAAGGCTTCATTTAGGATAACCGCCGTCAGCACTTCAAGAGAGGCGGATGAAGATAAGCCAGCGCCTGCGGGCAATGTGCCATAAATAAGGATATCAAAGCCATGTGACGCCGCATGCCCCGCTTTTTCAAAGGCATCCACAACGCCCATAGGATAATTAGCCCAATCCTTTCCTGCATCATAGGAAAGTCCCTGCATGGGAAACGTAAGGATTCCCTCATCCTTCATGTTCATCGAATAGAGCCGCGTCATACCATCGGTGCGATCTGCAACCGCCGCATACGTGCCAAGCGAAATCGCACACGGAAATACATGCCCGCCGTTATAGTCTGTATGTTCTCCAATGAGATTCACGCGCCCTGGTGAAAAATAAAAGCGTTCAGGCTCCTTGGCAAATAGCTTGGCAAAGGATTGCTTCATCTGCTCTAAAATCTCCACAACAGCTTCCTCCTCCATAATATAGAAAACGTTTACTTTTTTTCTATATTATAACCTTTTTGAAACGTTCGTCAATAGATTTAGTAAACGTTTTCTAATATTTAATTAAAATTTTTTTTCTGTGCGTTAAGGCAATACATGTACTACACTGTATTGATATACAAAAAAAGAACCGGACAAACCGGTTCTTCATTGTCAAAAATGGTCGGGATGACAGGATTCGAACCTGCGGCCTCCTCGTCCCGAACGAGGCGCGCTACCAAACTGTGCCACATCCCGACAACGAAAACTTACTATATCACATATTAAACTGAGATGCAAGAAAAATTTTTACAGAAAAAGAAATCTCCTCAGAAACAATGAATTGCCAAACGCCGCGTTTCGATATACAATAAGAGCAACAGTTTTTCGATGCTCCTGCGCTCTGCGAAAATTCACAGAAAGCGCGGGAACGACAGAAAGGATGAACCCCTTGCTATGAAAGCTATTGAAATTACCAAAGGTATCTACTGGGTCGGCGTAGTCGACTGGACACTTCGAAGCTTCCACGGCTATACTACCTCCCGTGGCTCGAGCTACAATGCCTATCTCATTCTCGACGAGAAGGTCACACTGATCGATACGGTAAAGCACGGCTTCGAAAATGAGATGCTCGAACGCATCAAGTCCGTCATAGATCCTGAGAAGATCGACTACGTCGTCAGCAACCACGTCGAACCAGATCACTCGGGCGGCATTCCCTTCATCATGAAGTACGCCAAGAATGCAAAGGTCGTCACCAGTATGCCGAACGGGCTGAAGGGACTCAGGGCGCACTACGGTGAATTTGACTACCAGCCGGTCAAGACGGGAGAGTCGATTTCCATCGGCAAGCGTACGCTCTCATTCCTCCAAGTTCCTATGCTCCATTGGCCGGACAGCATGATGACGTATTGCCCGGAAGAAAAGATTCTCTTTTCAAACGACGGCTTTGGGCAGCACCTGGCAGCCAGCGAGCGATTCGATGATGAAAATGACCTTTCGATCGTCATCGAAGAGGCGCAGAAATACTATGCGAACATCCTCATGCTCTACAGCCGTCAGGCGGCAAAGGCACTGACGGACGCAAAGGATTTTGACATCCAGATGATCGCCACAGGGCATGGCGTTCTCTGGCGCAAGAATGTTGCAAAGATCGTCGAGTTCTACAAGAAATGGTCCGCTGCTGACCTCGATGAAAAAGCTGTCGTCGTCTACGATACGATGTGGCATTCTACGGAAAAGATGGCTCGCACAATCACAGAGGCATTGCGCGAATGCGGCATTTCCGTCAAACTGTTTGACATCAAGACAACGCCGAATTCCGACATCATCAGCGAGCTCCTCATAAGCAAGTATCTCGCCGTCGGTTCACCGACGCTCAACAACCAGATGATGCCGACCATCGCAGGTTTCCTCACATACTTCAAGGGCCTTTCTCCCCGTCACCACAAGGCATTCGCTTTTGGTTCCTACGGCTGGGGCGGCCAGAGCATCGGGCTTATTGAAGATGAACTGAAGGCTGCAGGATGTGAGATCATCCTCGACAAAATGCGCATCCAGGAAATCCCGAGTACCGAGCAGCTTGAAGAAATTCGCCAGTCGGTTCTTGCCTACAAAAAAGCATAAATAAAAAAGCAAAGGCAGGTCGAAACAAAAGTTTCGACCTGCCTTTTTCGTTGCAGAATTTACCGTAGCTCAGTCATTCGTTATGCCTTGTTGAAGGTAAATTTCGTACCGTCATAACCAATCTTCACGGTGTCGCCGTCTTTGATTTCTCCCTTGATGATCTCCTTCGAAAGCGCCGTCTCAACGGTATGCGTGAGAAGTCTGCGAAGTGGACGGGCACCGAAGTTCGGGTCGAAGCCTTGGTCGGCAAGAGCCGTAAGAGATTCATCATTCCAAGTGAGGCGAATGCCGACTTGTTTCTCGAGGCGCTTGCCAAGGCTATCGAGAAGAAGACCTGCGATGCTCTTAACCTGTTCCTTCTGAAGTCCCTTGAAGACGATGATATCGTCGACGCGATTGAGGAATTCCGGACGGAAGTAATCCTTTAGGATATCCTTGACTGCCTTCTTCGCATCATCGTAAGCCTTATTTAAGATCTCGTGCGAGCCAAGGTTGCTTGTCATAATGATGACGGTATTCTTAAAGTTCACCACGCGTCCTTTGCCGTCCGTCAAGCGGCCATCATCCAGGATTTGCAGCAGCACATTGAATACATCGCGGTGCGCCTTTTCAATCTCATCGAGAAGAATGACGCTGTATGGACGACGGCGCACGGCTTCTGTCAGCTGACCACCCTCATCATAACCGACATAGCCCGGAGGCGCTCCGATGAGACGGGCGACAGAATGCTTCTCCATGTACTCGCTCATATCGATGCGTATCATGCCGCGCTCATCATCAAAGAGCACTTCAGCCAAAGGTCTTTGCAAGCTCGGTCTTGCCGACACCTGTAGGGCCAAGAAAGATGAACGAGCCAATCGGACGATTTGGATCCTTGATACCGGCGCGAGCGCGAAGGATCGCTTCACTGACCGCCTGAACGGCTTCATCCTGTCCGATAACGTGCTCATGGAGCACATCTTCCAAATGAATGAGTTTCTCGCGCTCACCCGTCAGCATCTTTGTCACGGGAATGCCCGTCCAGCGGCTGACGACCTTTGCGATGTCTTCCTCGCCGACTTCTTCTTTCAGCAGGCTGTCGTCTTTTGACTTCTCTGCAATGATGGCTTCTTCTTCCTTCAGCTTCTTATTGAGTGCGGGAAGTTTGCCGTATTTCAGCTCAGAAAGGCGGTTGAGGTCATAGCTGCGCTCTGCTCGCTTCCATCTGGCTGTTGACTTCGTCCATTTCCTTCTTAATAGCGCGGACACGAAGGATGGCGTTTTTCTCACTCTCCCACTTTGCCTTAAGCTCAGATTCCTTCTTCTGAAGTTCTTCCTTTTCTGCCGTGATGCCCGTAAGTTTTTCTTTCGAAGCATCGTCGACTTCCTTCTTCAGCGCCTGTTCTTCAATTTCAAGCTCGCATGATTTTTACGGCGTATCTCGTCAATCGGCGCCGGCATGGATTCGATTTCTGTACGC
Source organism: uncultured Mitsuokella sp. (assembly GCA_916439735.1). Classification (GTDB taxonomy): domain Bacteria; phylum Bacillota; class Negativicutes; order Selenomonadales; family Selenomonadaceae; genus AWVT01. The sequence continues at coordinate 281,984 of CAKAIG010000002.1, read as the reverse complement.
AGCTTCGCCGCTGCTTCATCGACCAAATCGATCGCCTTATCCGGCAGAAAGCGGTCGGAAATATAGCGGTCGAAAGCGTTGCCGCTGCGACGAGTGCTGCGTCGCGGATGCGGACGCCATGATGAACTTCATAGCGTTCCTTGAGACCGCGAAGAATGGATATCGTATCTTCAACCGTCGGTTCGCCGACCATAACCGGCTGGAATCGACGTTCGAGTGCCGTATCTTTCTCAATATACTTGCGGTATTCATTCAGCGTCGTCGCACCGATGCAGCGAAGCTCACCACGCGCAAGCATCGGTTTCAAGAGGTTGCCTGCGTCCATGGCGCCCTCTGCTGCCCCCGCACCGACGACCGTATGAACCTCGTCGATAAAGAGAAGAATCTGTCCATCAGACTTTACAATTTCATTTAAGACCGCCTTCAAGCGCTCTTCGAACTCGCCGCGGAATTTCGCACCGGCGACAAGCGAGCCCATATCGAGCGAATAAAGCGTCTTGTTCTTCAGCGACTCCGGCACATCTCCCGCAACGATACGACGGGCAAGTCCCTCGACGATCGCCGTCTTGCCGACGCCCGGCTCACCGATTAACACCGGATTGTTCTTCGTACGGCGGGAAAGAATCTCGATCGTGCGGCGAATCTCTTCATCGCGCCCGATGACCGGGTCAAGCTTGCCCTTTTTCGCTGCATCCGTTAGGTCTCTGCCAAACTTTTCAAGAGATTTATACCCCTCTTCTGGGTTTTCACTTGTAACGTTCTGCTTGCGATTCTTCTTGATGGATGTCTGAATCGCACTCTTTGTAAGCTTGAACTCTCGTGCAATCGCCTGCACCGTTTCCGACCCATCCGTCACGAGTGCAAGCAAAAGGTGTTCGGTCGACATATAGTCGTCCTTCATGGCATTTGCATACGTCTCAGCGCGGCCGAGTACGCGAACCATGTCCATGCTCATGCTGAGGCGATCCTGTCCCTTCACACTCGGGAGCTTTGAAAGTTCTTTTTCCAAGCGTGCCTTGAGCATGGGCAGATCGGTCTGACAATCTTCAAAAATCGTCGCAAGCAATCCTTCCGGCTCTTTGGCAAGTGCGAGAAGCACATGCGTTGATGTAATTTCCTGCTGGTACCGCATCGCTGCCATCTGCTGCGCCTCTTGAAGAGCTGCCAGCGTCTTGGCTGTATATTTTTCCTGTCCCATAACGCTACCTCCATAAAATTCTATATGCAATCTTCGGTCTTTGAGAATAATTTCAACTTTGTTCCTTGACCTTAGGTCTGAATCCTATTATACACATAAAAGTCAAAAAGTCAAATACTTTTTGACTTTTTGACAAAAAGTTTTCTCAAAGCGATTCGCTATACGAACCCTAACTAATCATTCACGTATTTTTCCACGCGGATATGCCTGCCGTCGGTATGAAAGGTAATCGCACCGTCTTCATCGGTTCGGTAGAGTTTGATGCCAGAACCTTCAATGCGCTCTACGACACTTTCTTTCGGATGACCGAAGGAATTATCCGCACCGACTTCAATGACGGCATATTTCGGATGAGCTGCCTTTAGAAATGCCTCACTTGTCGAAGTGTCGGAGCCGTGATGCCCTACTTTCAAGACGGTGCAGGCAGGGCTAATACCTTGTTCCAGCATTTTCATCTCATGTTCTTTGATGAGGTCGCCCGTAAAGAGGAAACTGGCATCACCATATGTCACACGGTAGACGTTCGATGCCTCATTATCCTTTGCATCCGGACTGTCCGGCGCGTAGATCGTCTCGATGGTAACGCTGTCAACGGTCAAACGTTCACCTTCTTTTGCATGAGAAAAACTGCGAAGAACAGGATCGTTGTCGCTGAGTTTCATACTCCTTGCATAGGCATAGATTCCTTCACCTGCGGTGTAGACATGGTCGACGCTCAAACGATGCAGAATGCTGCCTGCACCTGCGGCATGGTCTTCGTGTGCATGACTAAGGAAGATAGCATCGATATGACGAACGCCGCAGTGAAGGAGAAAGGGAATATCGATCTGCTTGCCGACATCGAAGGCACCGTCCCGCGTACCGCCGGTATCGAAAAGGAAGGCATGTCCTTTCGGCGTCACGACGAGGGCAGCGTCGCCCTGTCCCACAGAGATGAAGTAGACAGCTAACTCCCTTGGCTGTGTGAGGTATCGCGCCGTGAAGAAAACGAGGACAGCGAGAAAGACAGCGCCGATTTTCCAGCGATGCGGATAAAAAGTACGAATGATGCGACTACGGCGCTTTTTTGGCTGAATCATATAGATGAGTGCGCCATAGTAAGGAAGCGCAGCATAGAGCGGCAGCACGGGAAGGTAAACCATACTGCCCGGCATCTTTGCCAAAGGAAATGTCATCTCGCGGACAATCCCGAAAAGAAGGCTTCCGAAGACAAAGAGGAGAGAGCCTAGAAACGGAAGGAAGGAGATAATCCCTGCCAGCAAGGCAACGATGATAATACAGTCGATGACAGGCGCGATGACAAGATTTGCAAGAAGTGAGGAAAGGCTGATCTGACCGAAGTACCACGCAAGGATGGGCAGCGTCGCAAGCTGAGCACCAATCGTGACGCCAAAGCTTATTGCGGCAAAATCCGGCAGTTTTCTGCGAAACTTCTTTCGAAAGAATGGCGCGAGGTAGAGAAGTCCTGCCGTCGCCATGAAGGATAACTGGAAGCTGATATGGTAGAGAAGCAGCGGGTTGATGAGGAGCATGATAAGTCCTGTGAAAAGCAGGAGATACCCCGCACTTTTTTCCCGCTCCAAAGCGACTGCCAAAAAGGTAAGGCTGCCCATGACAGCAGCGCGAATGACAGGCGGCACGCAGGCAGAGAGAATACAGTAGATACCGACGACGAAGATGACAAGTCCCGTCGTCACCGCCTTTGGCAGGCGAAGGAGTAAGCCAAGATAGGCAATCGCTGCCGCGAGTAAGCTGACATGGGAACCGGAGACAGAAAGGATGTGAACGATGCCCGTCGTCGTAAAGGCATCGATGACATCTTCCTGAATGCCGTCATAGCCACCGAAAAGCATGGCAAAGACCGTGGCTGCCTCATCTTTTGGCATAACTTTCTTCATATGTTCCCGATAGCTTTGCCGAATGGATGCCGCAAAGCGGAGAAAGCTGTTTCCCTTTGCCTCCTCGTATTTCAACGAGCCTTTTTGAACAGAACCGGATGCCGTAATACCACTGCTTCGCAGAAGCATCGGCGTATCAATCTGCCCGGGATTACCATAGGCATGCGGCGAGCGAATCTTTACCGTGCCCTCAAGCTTATCGCCGATCTTCGCCCGTCTTGCAATTTCTTCTGCCGTCTTGCCACGTGCATAAAGATAGATACCGCCTGTGGCTTTTTCCTCTTTCCCTGCTGCTTTGACCGACTCAGCCGCAAGCGTGAAACGCAGCTTCGGCTGCCCTTTGGCATCCTCTGTAATACGCGGCTCTTCCGTCAGATGCCCTGCTACATGAACGCTTTTCTTGGCATAGTGCGAGATATCGTTTGCGGCAAGTTCATATGCTGCTGTAAATCGAAAGCTGCCAAGTACAAAAAAGAGCAGCGCGACAGGCACAAAAGCCCATCGGCTGCTCTTATAGACAGAGAGGACAGATACTACAAAGGTAATGCCCAACGCAGCAAACAGCATCGCATGCATCATGGCAAAGCCGCACCCTGCAAGTATGCCGAGGGATAGGGCCGTGAGGAGACCAGCAAGAAACGCTTCCGGCGACCGCCCTTCCCACATGACTATCCCCTCCATCTGCTGCCCTATATTCAAAAGGGAACGACCGCAATTTCGAGCTTTCGCAGAAAGGCCTTGGTCGATATTTCTTCTGCCTTCGCAAAAAGATCTGCCGGCTTACCTTCTGCCAGTTTTTCAGCGGCACGTATGAGGATGGCGGCACACATCTTCGCATCTTCAAGCGCATCGTGATGCTTGAAGCGAACGTTCAGATGATCTGCTATGGTATTTAGCTTGTGATTTTCAAGCTCTGGCCAAACGCGACGAGCAATCTTCACAGTGTCGGCATAAGAAAACTTCGGCCACTTCAAATCGTAGCGATGGATACACGCCCTCAAGACACCCATGTCAAACGGGGCATTATGTGCTAGGACGATACGCCCTTCCAGTTCCTTTGCCAGCGATTCCCAAATGCCCGCAAAATCTCGCTCATTTTCTGTATCCTCTTCGTGAATACCATGGATGGAGATGTTGAAAGGATTATATTTATTGAACGGCGGACGAATGCGTGTATAGTAAGAACGCACGAGTTTGTCGCTCTGAACGGCGACCACGGCAACGCTGCATGCAGAGTCCCTTGCACCCGTTGCCGTCTCAAAATCAATCGCCGTAAAATCCATAACTCCCTGCCTCTCTCTTACCTTCTTAGGTTTCGCTCTTCAAATACTTATCGATGGCATCGGCTGCCTTGCGGCCGGCTCCCATGGCGAGTATGACTGTCGCCGCACCGGTGACGATATCGCCGCCTGCGAATACGCCCTTTTTGCTCGTCGCACAGGTCTCTTCGTCGGCAACGATATTGCCGCGCTTTGTCGTATCAAGCCCCGGCGTCGTATGTGCAATGATGGGGTTCGGCCCCGTACCGATCGCAATGATAATCGTATCGTACGGCTCAGTGAACTCTGAATCCGCAATCGGCTCTGGACGGCGGCGGCCAGAGGCATCCGGCTCGCCAAGCGCCATGCGCTGAAGCTTCAATTCCTTTGCCCAGCCGTTCTCATCGCCAATGACCTCCACCGGATTGGTGAGCAGCTCGAAGTGAATTCCCTCTTCTTTTGCGTGCTCAACCTCCTCCTTACGTGCGGGAAGCTCTTCCTCGCTGCGGCGATAGACGATGGAAACCTTATCTGCACCAAGGCGAAGTGCCGTGCGAGCCGCATCCATCGCGACATTGCCGCCGCCGACAACCGCGACATTCCTGCCGACGTGAATCGGCGTTGCGTATTCGGGAAAGCGATACGCCTTCATCAAATTGCAGCGCGTGAGGAATTCATTGGCAGAGTAAACGCCGTTCAAATTTTTCGCCGGAGATATCCTGGAAGCGCGGAAGACCTGCGCCCGTACCGAGGTAAACAGCAGAAAAGCCTTCTTCTTCCATCAGTTCATCGACCGTGTAAAGGCGGCCGACGACGGAATCGAGTTCAAACTTGACGCCGAGCTTTTTGATGGCATCGATTTCTTTCTTGACGACCTTTTCCTTTGGAAGACGGAATTCCGGTATACCGTAGGAAAGGACGCCGCCTGCCTTATGAAGTGCTTCAAAGACTGTGACATCATAGCCGCGCTTGGCGAGATCACCTGCGCAGGAAAGCCCAGAGGGACCCGCCCCGATGACAGCGACCTTTTTCGCACCCTTCGGCGGTTCTTTCTGCTCGCCTTCTTCCTTCTGCAAAGCGATGTCCGCAACAAAGCGTTCGAGACGACCAATGCCGACCGATTCGCCTTTCCTGCCGAGAATGCAATATTTCTCGCACTGATTTTCCTGCGGGCAGACACGCCCACAGACAGCCGGCAATGCGTTCGATTCTTTGATCTTCGCCACTGCACCCGCGAAATCCTTTTTCCTTGATGAGCGCGATAAAACTCGGAATATCGACAGATACCGGGCAGCCCTTACGGCACTGCGGCACTTTGCAGTGCAGGCGGCGCGCAGCTTCTGCCAGTGCGGTTTCTTCATCGTAGCCGAGTGCGACCTCATCAAAATTATGTGCGCGAACTTTCGGGTCCTGTGTCGGCATCTTGTGCTTTTTCATTGAAACAGCCATGCTTACTTCCTCCCCAGTCCAATATTGCAGACGTGATCCTTTTCGGCCGCTTCTTCCGAGCGATACATACGCTGACGCATCATGAGCCCTGGGAAGTCGACTGCATGCGCATCAAACTCCGGTCCATCGACACAGGCAAACTTTGTCTTGCCGCCAACAGTAACACGGCAGCCGCCGCACATGCCCGTGCCATCGACCATGATGGGGTTCAGGCTGACAACCGTCTTGATGCCGTATTTCTTCGTTGCATCCGCAACGCTCTTCATCATGATAACGGGGCCAATCGCCGTGACCTGGTCGATCTTTTTCTCCACAGTTCACGAGCTCCTCAATGGCATTGGTAACAAAGCCTTTGATGCCATAGGAGCCATCATCCGTCGTGACAAGAACTTCATCAGAAACGGCACGCATCTCCTTTTCCATAATGAGGATGTCCTTCGTCTTAGCACCCATGATGCTGATGACCTTATTGCCGGCTTCATGCATAGCGCGGGCGATCGGATACGAAGGCGCAACGCCGATGCCGCCCCCGACAGCGACGAAAGTACCGACGTTCTGAATCTCCGATGGACGACCAAGTGGTCCGACAAAATCGACGAGACTGTCCCCTTCCTTCCGTGCGGCAAGCTCCATTGTGGAAGCCCCGAGCACTTGGAAGACGATGAGAATAATGCCCTTCTCACGATCAAAATCTGCAATCGTCAGCGGGATGCGCTCGCCCTCTTCGTTGACGCGAAGGACGATGAACTGCCCCGGCTGCGCCTTCTGCGCTACGCGCGGAGCTTCGATGTCCATCGCAAAGACATTGGGAGACAATTCCTCTTTTCGAAGAATCTTAAACATAATACCCTCTCCTAAAAATAACTTATACTATCTTTTATTCAAAAAATCTATGCCTTCCGCCAAAGATTGCTCTCTGCTCCAGCGGAATCAGGCAAAGATACCTTCGATGTATGCCTTGAGATTTGTCTTAATCGGCATGAAATAGAGACTTGCCTCATGCTTTTCAGCATATGCCATGACTTCCTTTTGCAAAAAGCAACACTCGCCTGAAGGTTATACGAAAAAAATCCTTTTGGAAAAAAACGACGTTGTTCTTTTCGTTCCCAATAGTTTTTCGATGCCTGTGTCATGACCGGAGAAACGCCCCCAATAGACCTCTGTTCCATCGAGCATCTCACGGTACATATCGAGAAGGCGCATATCAAAGAATGGTTGAGTGAAAAAACCTGCTGCACCCGCTTGAAGCTTCCGTTTGATGCGATACTGCTCCTGCTTCATCGAGCTTCGGTACTGATCAATCCCTGCATAGACCTTGATGTCCGGCATTTCATGACCAAACTTCCAGATGACGTCCGTGGATTCCGTTGGAAAAAGTCGCATGTTTCATATCCTGCGGCGGATCGCCCTCGATGACGAGCACCTCTTTAATGCCATGTGTACGAAGATAATCCTTCATCGGAAGTTCCACATCGAGGTCAATGTCCATCGCGCGGATATGCGGCATGACGGCAGGAAAGTATTCGCCTGCAACCGCTGCGCCCTCCCAGCTCCGCATCTCAAGACGGAGAAGATCCGGTATATTGATAACGTCTACTTTGTCTTCAAACTTCTTCAAGAGCGAGAGTTCTTCTCTCAGTGCTTCTTCTTCACGCGGTACCAATTCAACGGAGATACGTTTCACTTGCTGCCCCCAATCCATATACGTTCTGCAAAAATAAAATCCATTTTTTTATTCTATTACATTTTCAATATTTTTCAATATTTTGACCTATACCGGCTCTACCGTAAATGTTACAGAAGAATACGATGCCCCTAAGCAAACCTTAGTGAAACAAGCGGGGAAAGTGCACGGTACGACCCGACGGACTTCTTTCGTCCAAGCGCAGCGCGTTTAAGAAGTCCACCGGTTGTTCAGCGTACAAGTGCACGACCGCTTGCGTAACGAGGCGTTTGCGTGGGGCACGCATGTCCATAACATGTAACGTAGATTCCCTATACCTATATTCTTCGGCTACACGGCATGATGCAAAAGAATCTGTCTGCGCTCATAGAAAATTCCAATATATAGATCAACATTTTCTATAACTATGTTCAAAGAAATACCGCAGCATATCCGTCAATCTCCCCTCCACCATAGGGAAGGCAAAAAAGAACGCCAGACCATCTTCCCAAAGATCCATCCGCTCACGAAAATACGTTAGATTCATTTGTAAGAAATCCAAGCAGAATCTACTTTCCGGGTTTAAGACACCTTCCGATTCCAGTGGAGAAGGTTCTCCCTGCATGGGATTCGGTCGAAAAGCTACCGTATCGCCGCAAGGTGCATGCCATATATTCATCACATCTTTAGGAATACCTTTTTCCGCATCTACATATAAGACATGCGAGAGTTCTTTCGGCAATCGTTCCGGTATTTGCAAAAACTGCAGGGTCTTCTCCAGCAAATTTTCGAAAGGATACTGAACCTTGCGCTCTTTATAAGCATTTATGTCATAACATATGCTGTCGATACCCCTTGTCTTTCAGTGTCTTTTCTAAGGCCGTCACCGAAGTCTTTTTAGCATCATATATGAAATATACTCGGAGTTTCTTCTCACTTACCGCATACAGCTGCAAAAGCTCTTTTTCCAAACGATGCACAGAAGAACCCGTATCCTCCGATAACAGAAAGACCATCGAAAGCATCCGTCTTTTCTTTTCTTCTGTACGTTCTCTCTCTCGATCAATATCCATCATGATACCACGTGATCATCTGGTTTTACCCACTGCGGAAACAGCTCTTGTGTAGAATGCGATAAATAATCCGGCGGGATATTGTATTTTTTTTAAAATATATTCCTTATTCCATTTTAAAAGTGCATCATAAAACTTTGCCTTTTCCATCTGTTCTTCTTTTGATTCTCCAGATAAAAAGGCTCCGCCTCCAAAATGGTGAATGCGGAAAGAATAGTCATCATCTTCATAATTTCCCGGCGAGAATTTTTTTCATCTAAGTCCCCAATCGCTTCATAGACTTCACGCCGGAACAGAAAACAAAACATGATCAAACGCAGCCGGCGCTCATAACGAGCAGGCACGCGTCTGTTAATTCGCGCCCCAAAACGCTCCAGCTCAGACATCTGATGATACGGAGCCGGTATGGTCTGATAATTAGAACAAAAATTTGTAAGACAGCTGACAGCACCGACATCCTTCGAAGAAAAAAGCCCTTTGGAGAGACTCTCCAGCCAATACGGCGTCACGATGACATCACTGTTCAAGAGCAGCAGTGTATCACCTTTTGCGATACGCAACCCCTGGTTACAGCCTTTGGGAAAGCCCACATTGTCTTCATTGCACAATAATCGTATATCATCTTGCTGCTCCAACCACTCACGCGAACCATCTTTAGAAGCATTTTCCACAACGATGATTTCATAAGTGCCGGGCGCAGTATGCTTGCGAATACTTTCAATTGCAAGCTTCGTATATCCTAATGTATTATATGACAACATGATGATACTCGTCATGTGAAACTCCTCTCAAATCTGCCATCTTACCGAAAAAGGATAACTGTTGTTTTAGCTGATAAGGCAAAAAAAGCCGCCCGTATTACGCCAGGCGGCCCTTTCGACTCATGTCAATCCTTTTTGGGGAAGAATTCGTCGTGAATGGCGTTGACCGCCTTCTCGAGCACATTGCTCTTAACAAGGCAGGAAATGCTGATTTCCGATGTCGAGATGATGTCGATGTTGATCTCCGCCCTGCTTAGTGCACCGAACATACGCGCTGCGATGCCCGGGTTGCCGAGCATACCGGCGCCGACGATAGAAACCTTAGCGACATCTTCTTCGACGAGTACAGAGGTCGCGCTGAGATTTGCCGCCACTTTGTCGACGACTTTCTTTGCCTGTGCCAAATCATCGGCTGCAACAGTAAAGACCATGTCGGTGACATTTTTTTCGATGTTGCGAATGCTCTGCACGATCATATCGACGTCGATATTGGCATCGGCGAGTGCAGAAAAGATTTCATGTGCAATCCCCGGCGTATTCGGAATGCCGAGGACGGCGATTTTTGCTACCTTCTCATCGTGTGCAACACCGCGAATGATAAAATCTTTCTCTTCCATCGTGTATTCCTCCCGAATGATTGTGCCCGGCTTATTCGTAAACGTAGAGCGGACGTGAATGGGGATGTTGTAAAACTTGCCCATTTCAACAGAGCGCGGCTGCATGACACCTGCGCCGAGACGCGCCATCTCCAGCATCTCATAATAGGTGATTTCTTTCATCTTGCGCGCGCCTTTGACAATGCGCGGGTCGGCGGAGTAAATGCCGTCAACATCCGTGTAAATCTCGCAGGTATCTGCACCGAGCGCACCCGCGAGTGCAACAGCCGATGTATCCGAACCGCCGCGCCCCAGTGTGACAGGGTTGCCTGCGGCATCTGCGCCTTGAAAGCCCGCGACGACGACGATGTTGCCCCTATCCAGTTCCTCGTGTACACGCTTCGGTTCGATGCCTATGATGCGCCCCTTTGTGAAAACATCATTCGTCTTCATGCCTGCCATCGGTCCCGTGATGGAGACTGCCTTCTGCCCAAGTTCACAAAATGCCATCGCGAGCAGCGCAATCGAGACTCTGTTCGCCCGTTGTCAGGAGCATGTCCATCTCTCGCGCATACTGGTACGGATCCTTCGTGATGCCGCGTGCCAGTTTAATAAGCTCGTCTGTCGTATCTCCCATCGCAGACACGACCATAACGATCTGGTCGCCCGGCTTCCCTTCCGAAAGGACACGCTTTGCTACATTCTGTATCTTTTCTGTGGTTGCTACCGAGCTTCCACCAAATTTTTTAACAATAAGCGCCATGATTCTCCCCCTCGATATCGCGGCGTTGCAGCCGCTCACTTAACGGAGATATTATACCCTATGGTTTCGCGTCTGTCTATACTCAGGCTCATATTTTATGTAATTTTGTTTGCATTCAAGATACATCTCTGGGGTCATACTTTACATTTATGACAAGTTTCAACATAAATATGATAAAAACTGAAACATCTGCCCATGTCTTTTATGGACAAAGTCTGAAGTCATATGATATCCTATGATATCTAAAAAAAGACCTCACGATTCTCCAGGAGAAAATCATGCGAAAAATTCTTGTAAAATCGAGCGAAGTCGATGCGAAAGACGGCGCCATACCTGTCCGCTCTTATCTGAAACATTACCACCACATTTCAACCTCTTTATGGAAGCGCATCAAGTTTTCCGGCACCTTTGCTGTAAACGGCATCCTACGCATTGCCGCACGCACCGAGGTAAAGGCAGGCGATGTCATATCTTACGATGTTGGAAAGAAAAGCAGCATTCCTTCTGAATCCATGCGGCTCGACGTCCGTTATGAAGATGACTTTCTCCTCGCGATAAACAAGCCCGCCGGTCTGCTCGTTCACCCAACGCACCGCACCTATCTGGGAACGCTTGCCGGCGGCGTCCTTCATCACTATGCGGCACGCGGTGAACAACATGACTATCACCCCATTCATCGGCTCGACATGGATACCTCAGGTCTCGTCCTCATCGCGAAGGAACCGGAGGCGCAGCATATTCTCTTTCTCGGCGGCGGCAAATCTTTTTCCCGCGAGTATCTTGCCATTGTTGAAGGGAAGATGGTGCCTGCGCGAGGAACCATCGACTGCCCGATCGCTCGCCCTGACCCCCAAAGTGTTCTGCGCATCGTCTCCCCCGATGGAAAGCCCGCTGTTACGCATTACGAACGCCTTGCATACGACAGCCGCTTTTCGCTCCTTCGCCTCCGCCTTGAGACAGGCCGCACGCATCAGATTCGCGTCCATATGCAGCATCTCGGCTTTCCTCTTATCGGCGACCGACTTTACGGCGGCAGAACAGATCCTCTCCCTCGCCAAGCACTTCATGCAGCCCGTCTTACCATATACCATCCCATCACCGGGCAGCGTCTTTCTCTTTCCGCACCACTTCCAAAAGATATGACCGATTTGCTCGTCCGCTTTACAAATTAGCGCTACTCATCCCCCAACACGCTAAAACCTTTGACTTTTTGCAGTAAATTATCATTTACCCATGAACTATGCACTTTATACAAAAACACCCATGCAGGCATCTCTATCTGCATGGGTGTTTTTTCCACGGATATTTTCTAGAAGCTCACTTCAAATCTGGATAGACACATTTTACCATCGTCTCAACGGCTTCCGGATAGTGAATGCCAGGACTTAAGAGAAAGAGATCCTGCGGAAGATAATAGACATGCCCTTCTCTCACGGCAGCTACACTCTGCCACGCAGGATTTTCAGCAAATTGTTTTTCCATCCCAGCCTTAATATCTTCCATCTTTCCCATACTGGTGACGAAGAGGATTTCCGGGTTCTGATTGACGAGCGTTTCCAAGCTGTAGGGCGCAGCATCCGGATCCTTTTCCAGCGGTGTCATGCCGCTGGCGACATTTTCCCAGCCGAGCATCTTTGTAATGCAGCCGGCGATACTGCCATCCAGCTGCACGGTTAAGCCTTGATTCGTCGAATGAATGACAGATATGCGACGCTTATCCTGCGGCATCTTCTCCTTGATATCCGCAATCTTTTTGTCCATATCTGCGATAAGCGCTTCGCCTTTTTGTGCTTCGCCCGTGATCTTTGCCATAGCGCGGACTTCATCTTTTACATCATCATAGCTCTTCATGTCAAGGACAACAGTCTTTACGCCATTTTGCTCAAGCGTATCGACAAGCTTCTCATTCATGCCCTTGTTGATGATGACGAGATCCGGCTGGCATGCCATGACTTTTTCTGCATCGATCTGATAAACTTTACCGACGCTTTCCTTGTCCTTCGCCCATTCAGGCATCAAAGTCTTTGAATCGGGGCGTCCAACGACATCGCCGCCGACTTCATGAAGCGGTTCTAAGAAGGACGCACTCGTGACAACGATGCGCTCCGGCTTTTTCTCAAGCGTGACATCGCGGCCGAGTGCATCATGCACAGTCACAAATGCAGCCCCCGCACTTCCCTTCTCCTCGTCGGCCCTCTTGCCGCAGCCTGCAAGCACAAACAGGGTGAGCATCAGGAGGGTTAAGACTAGAACCGCGCCTATATTTTTTTTATACGCAAGCATTCTTGACATCAAGACAACAGCCTTCTTTCGATACAAATAGAAGTCGCTTATTTATCTGCCTTCCGACGCGTGAGGATTGTCGAAAGATAGTTCAGGCTCTCATCCCTTATGGGCAGAGAGATCCTGGATAATGCGCTCTTCCGAAAGCCCCGCGCGGCTGACAAGGATACCGTTTTCTGCAAGTCCATGTTTTTCAAGAAGTTCTGTGATCTCCTTGTGATTCTTATAGACCTTCATGATGACGAGATTGTCCGCCGTATCCATTGCACGCTCTATTTTAGCAAGCGGCGCCGTTGCAGGAATGATGGAGAGAATATCATTGCCCTCAACGATCGGGTAACCGACTTGACTGCCAATGGCGGCGAACGCAGGGACGCCGGGAATCGTCACGATATCTACATCTTCCTTTTCAAGCAGGCGGAAGATATAGATATAGGTGCTGAAAAACATCGGATCGCCCAGTGTCAAAAAAGCAACGTTCTTACCGGACTTCAAAAGAGTGAGGATCTCTTCCTTATTTTGCTCCCAAGCCTTCGTATCTCCCTCAAATCCTTTAACCATCGGAAAGACCTGGTAAACAATCTCGATATCTTTCTTGAGATATGGCTTTGCAATCGAAAGTGCAACGCTGCCGTCCTTCTTCTCCGTCTTCGGTGCGATGAGAACATCTGTGTTCTTGATGGCATTGATCGCCTTCACCGTCAAGAGTTCCGGGTCGCCGGGACCGACACCGATACCGTAAAACTTACCCTTCATATCATAGCCTCCTAAAACGTACCTGCCGGTACACACGCGCTTGTCCCCCATAATGCATACATTATTCATAGTACACGGATTATGAGTTGGTGTCAATGAATCACGAAAGAAAGCTTTGAACCATCTTTTTCTTCTTTCCTTGTAAAAGGTTCTGTTTCAATGGCAAGACGTAAAAATACAAGAAAAACCTCGCCGGATAACCGTACGAGGCTTTTTTTATCGCTTACGTCCTTTCGCGAATGACAACTCTTTCATCGCCGCCGTCTGTCGGCGCGAGCTGTACACTGACAATCTCCTTGGCCGATGTGGGAACGCTCTTCCCGACGAAATCGGCTCGAATGGGAAGTTCCCGATGACCGCGGTCGATGAGGACAGCAAGCTGAATGTTTTTTGGACGTCCCATGTCGATGATAGCATCAAGTGCGGCACGAATCGTGCGGCCAGTGTATAGAACATCATCGACGAGGATGATGTTCTTCCCGGTGACATCGACGGAAAGATCTGTCGGGTGAACAATCGGCTGATACGAGAGCGTCGAAAGGTCATCGCGATAAAGCGTGATATCCAAAATGCCAAGCGGCGGTTTCTTTCCTTCGATTTGTTCGATAGTTGCCTGAATACGCTCTGCCATCGGCACGCCGCGCGTGCGGATACCGACAAGCACGATATCTTCGATCCCCTTGTTGCGCTCGACAATCTCATGTGCGATGCGTGTGAGCGCACGCCGAATTGCTTCCATGTCCATGATGGTTGTCTTGTCCTTTAATACTGGCATGGTAAACCTCCCTTATGAGAACTTTCCATAGTTTTTATCCAACCGATCCAAAATTACCTGCATATCCGAAGGTACGGGCGCAGTAAACGTCATGCGCTTTCCCGTCCTTGGATGCGTTAGACTGAGCGTATGCGAGTGAAGTGCCCTGACCCTCGATGGCAAAGGAAGATTTCTTTCGCGGGCCATATTTATCATCACCCACGAGAGGTGACCGATACTTGCAAGGTGGACGCGAATCTGATGTGTACGCCCTGTCTCCAGCTGGCATTCCAAGAACGTATAATCGCCATAGCGTTTCAAAACTTTAAAATGCGTGACAGCAGGCTTTCCGTTTTCATAGACAATTGCCATCTTCTTGCGGTCGGTCGGATGTCTGCCAATAGCACCTTTAATTGTCCCCGCTTCTTCGGAAATGTTGCCGTGACAGATGGCAAAGTATCGGCGCTTCGCCGTCTTCTCCCGAATCTGCTTGGCAAGGCTCAGATGTGCCGCATCGTTTTTCGCCGCCACCATGACACCGGATGTATTCTTATCCAAGCGGTGAACAATGCCGGGACGAATCTCGCCGTTGATGCCCGAAAGATTCTTACAGTGAAAGAGAAGTGCATTGACAAGCGTCCCCGTATAGACACCACTCGCCGGATGTACGACCATACCGCGCGCCTTGTCGATGACGATGATATCCGCATCTTCATAAAGAACAGCGAGCGGGATGTCTTCCGGCAAGATGTTGGAAAATTCACAGCTCAGCATGGCAAACGTCACCGTATCGCCCGCAGCAAGCTTTCGGTTCTGCTTTGCCGCCTTGCCATTTACACAAGACTTCCCCGCGTCCAGACACTTTTGAATATAGGAGCGGGAAACGTTTGGTTCCATGCGAACGAGGAAGCGGTCGAGCCGTTCGCCCTCCCTATCGGCAGTAAAAGTTCTTACTTCGTCCATATCATCACGCTTCCTCATGCGCTTTCTCTTTGCTGTCAAAGCACATACTATAAATCATGAGGGCGATGCCGAAGACAATCACCATATCTGCGAGGTTGAAAACCGGCCAAATGTGAAAATCAAGATAATCTATGACGCGTCCGATACGGATGCGATCGATAAGATTGCCCACCGCTCCCGCGATCATGAAATGTGTCCCATAAAAAAAACTGCGCGGTTCTTTCTTCAAATGGCTGCGAAAGAACAAAAAGAGGACAAGGACGAGAGCGCCAGCAAAGACAAAAAACATCTGCGCACGTTCAAGCATGCCAAAGCCGCTCCCGCATTCAAAATGAACGTGATGTGAAAGAACGGAGCAAAGACAGGGATGCTTTCGCCCGGTGTCATATGATGCACAACGAGAAACTTGATCAGCTGGTCAAAGGCTATGATGCCACAAAAAAAGTACCGGTAGCATCTCTGTCTTCAGCCTTCCTGACGAGGCGTGTCGCTTCCTTCACTTTCTTCATGCACTACAGTATTCCACGCCTGTGCTTGGCGCACACTGTAGCTTTGCATATCCTCTGCCACCTGCTTCTCTCCATCTTCTCTCGTCTGTGTCATAACCGGCATCTGCTGCGCCGGACCTTTTCGGCTGCTGGGGAGTTCCTCAATGGTCGTGTTGATGAAACTGAGTTCAGACTGAAGAGCCAGCTTATATTTATTCAGAAATTCACGTCTTTCGTGGTCGATGCGCTCGTACTCCCGCACGAGTGTGCGAAGGCGCTGCAGTTCCTCATCGATTTTGGTCTTTGCATCCATCTCCGCTTCACGCTTCATGTTTTCACATTCTCTGCGCGTATTTTCACGGAGCTCTTCGGAATTTTTGCGCGAAGCCGCCATGACTTCTTCTGCCGAACGCTGTGCGATGATGAGCGTTTGCTTGAGGTTATCTTCTAATGCATGATACTGCTCATTATCCTTTTTGAGCCGCGCCATATCTGCCTTGAGCTGCTCCTTCTCACGATTCAGCCGCTCCATCTCGTTCGCGATCTCATCAAGGAAATCGTCAACCTGTTCTTCATTATAGCCGCGAATGCTGTGTTTAAAATTCTTATTTTGTATATCCAGCGGTGTAAGCATGCGTTGCACTCCTTATCATATATAAAATAAACCGAATCAAATATAGCGCTTTAAATGAACGACCATGCGTCCCTTTTTTGTCTGACCGGCAATTTCTGAAACTTCCAGTCTGCCGCGCCCACGCATCGAGAGAATGTCTCCCGGTTTTACTACCTGAGATGCGCCTTTCACCGGCTGCCAGTTAAGGCGAAGCTTGTCGGCAGCAATATCGCTCGCTGCGCGGCTTCTCGAAACGCCAAAGCCTGCTGCGACGATGGCATCCATGCGAAGGGACGCAACCGTCGCGCGAATCTCCTTTGTGCGAATCTCGCGCGGTGCGATATCTGACAAGTCGCCAATTTCAGCCTTGACAGCAACCTGCCCGATGCGGTCAAGTTCACCTACCAGATGTTCTGCGAGGCTGCCGTCCACCAAAATCGTCGCCATGCCATACTTCAAGATGATATCCCCGACCGATTCCCGCGTCATGCCAAGCGACAGAACCGCACCGAGAACATCACGATGTGTCAGCGCCGCAAACTCTGCCCTCCAGCATGCACAAATACAGGCGATATCAAAACCTGTCGGCTCTCCCTTGAAGTCATCGGCGATAAACATGGCACGCATGCGCTCTGCACCAAGGTAGCCGCCGAAAAAATCTATGCGGAAACCACCGAGATTTGCACGTACGGCCTCTGCTATTTCCTGCTCGTAGGGATCCAAGAAGCCCGAGATGCGATACTTCTCTGTCTTCTTCGTCATCTCTGCAAGATTTACAAGTTTTTCGGCGACTGCCTCACTATCCGTCCCCTTATAGAAGCGCAGAAGTTTCTCTTTCTGTTCCTGTGCCATAATCCCACCTTATTTTTTCATCCAAGGCATCGAGCTTGAAAAGCGATTCGAATCCTCCATATAAGCGATGTTGACATTATGCGGTGCACAGAGAAAGACATTTTTACTAACCTTCTTTATCTCGCCGTTCAACGCATATGTCGTACCGCCGATAAAGTCTAGAATACGCTTTGCCGATTCGCCCTCCGTATGTTCGAAGTTGAGAACGACCGGTTTCTTCTCACGCAGGTTGTTCGCTACCTGCTGTGCATCATCGAAAGACTTTGGCTCAATAACGATGACATTCATGCGTGCAGCCGCGCCTTTTGACGATGCAGATGAGCCAGCAGAAGAGCCCGATGCCGCGGCTGCCGCTTGAAAAATCAACGACATTTTTGCGAACTTTCATCGTTTTTCTCTAAATCCATAGCTTTTTCTTTCCTCGCCTTTGCTGCCAGTTCATCTGCACGTAACTCCGCTTCTTCACGCTCAAGAATCTCTTCTTCCGGATCCGTGAGCCCCAGTTGTCGGTACACCTTATCCATAAAACCCCATGGCAATCCTCCTAATATTGACGCGGTCCGAAAATGGCCGTACCAACGCGTACGATATTTGCGCCCTCTTCCACGGCGATCGCATAATCATGCGTCATCCCCATGGACAAATAACGGATCGTTGCCGTCTGATATGGAATTTCCTTTGCCTTTTGGAAAATCTCATACATCCGATGAAACAGCGGGCGGCACTCCTCCACATTTTCGTAATTTGGCGCAATGCACATGAGTCCGACAAGATGAAGATGCGCCAGCTCATCAACTTCGTCAAGCATATTAAAGAGGTCTTCTTCATAAACGCCCGACTTCGAGTCTTCCTTGGCAAGGTTGACCTGCACCAAAACGTCCTGTACCTTTCCTAACTTGCCCGCTTCCTTATCGAGTTCTTTTGCGAGGTGAAACGAGTCAACAGAATGGATGAGGTCAAAGTACTTCACTGCCTGTTTCGCCTTGTTCGTCTGCAAGTGCCCGATGAGATGCCATGTGACGTCGCGCCCAAGCGTCTCGTATTTTTTCTTCGCCTCTTGGATGCGATTTTCACCGATATCGGCCGCACCGGCATCAATTGCCTCGCGCATAGCAGCGACATCGTGATTCTTTGTCACGGCGACGAGCAGAACGTTCTCGTCCATATCCGCCGTACGTTTTTTCATGGCGGCCTTGATCTTCTGCTTCACCTGATGCAGATGTTCCGCAATCATAAAGATTCCCTCTTTCAGCCTATCGTTAGCGTTATACAGCCCCTCACGCCACATATCCCTTACGGTTTTAACGCGAGAACGGCTGCGAGCCGTCCTGTCTCCTTGCCGTCCGCGCGATAAGAATAGTACTGCGCATGGTTACAGCTCGTACAAGTCTCCGCACGTTCGATGCTGGATGCCAGGACTCCGGCTTCGACAAGCTGTCTTGCATTTGCTTCCCAAAGATTCACATGCGGCTTACCGCCAACGTTACGCACAATGTTCTTTACCTTAGGAAAAGCCTCGTGGAAAGCTGCGGCGACCGTTTCACCCACTTCATAGCAGCAAGGTCCGATGGATGGACCGATACCTGCAACGAGTTTTTCCGGCTTTGTACCGAATGTCTCTGCCATAACCTGTACAGTCTTTGCTGCAATATGCTTTACCGTCCCCTTCCATCCGCCGTGTGCAACACCGATGGCATGATGTTGTGCATCGTAGAAAACAATCGGCACACAATCGGCATAGCAGAGGATAAGCGGAAGCCCTCGCACATTTGTCACGAGTGCATCTGTCCCTTTGACAGCCTCCTCATAAAAGTGTGCACCGCGCCCTGCATCTTTTTCCGTGACGCAGTAAATCCTGTCGCCATGTACCTGCTCTGGCGTTACGAGACTTTCTGCATCAAGCGCAAGTGCCTTTAAAAAGAGCCTGCGGTTTTCAAAAACCGTTTCGCGATCATCCCCGACGTGAAGCCCCATATTAAGCGAGGAAAACCTTCCCGTGCTCTTTCCGCCCGTACGGCAGGAAAAGCCAAGCGTGACTTCATCTTTCGGAAATAGGGAAAACGTTCCGCATCGGATGTTATCTGCTAGTTCTTCAACCATATAGCTCAATGGTGCACCTTCTTTTCATTGACATCTATCAGCAAACGCCGCAGCGATGACAGCCTTCAAAGCAAGGAATCGTTGCCTCAAGCCTTTTTGCACGCTCGCATTCTGCATAAAGATATTCGCGCGGAAATCCCTGATCGAGTATATCCCATGGAAAAATTTCATCTTTCCCCCGTGTTCTTGAAAGATAATCCGCAGGATCTAAGCCAAGCTCCTTCATTGCTCTGCGAAATGCCTTGCTTCCGCCCATCTCGCATGCCTTTATCAGAGCCTCGCCGACTTTCCTGTCTCCACGTGAGAGAACCCCTGCACGCCGGCTTCCTTTGGGGACTCCATGTTGAGCGTGATATGATTTCTCGCACGAAGTGCCTTACGGATGCGTCCAAATGCAGTTTCAATGTATTTTTTATCCGCCATCGGCTCCCACTGAAACGGCGTGAACGGTTTTGGAATGAAAGGATTGATGCTGAGGGTCAGCGTCCCCTTACTTCCATTTTCCTCCATACAATCCTTCAATCTGCCGGCAAGGTCGATAATCGCTCCGATATCATCTGCCCCTTCATAGGAAGCCCCTACCATCAAGTAAAGACGAAAGTTTTTGATGCCGGCAAGAAGTCCCAGGCGCATGGTATGAAAGACATGTTCTTCTTCAATCCCCTTGTTGATGACAGCGCGCATGCGTCTGCTCCCTGCCTCCGGTGCAATCGTGATGGTCTTTTAGCCCGCTGTCTGCCAGTGATTTCACGAGTTCTTCCGTCACAGAGTCTGCACGAAAGGACGCCACCGACATCGAAAGCCCTGCGCCCAGGATATCTCTGCAAAGCGCATCGATTTCAGGATAATCGGAAATCGCAGCCCCCATCAGTCCGATGCGCTTTCCATAGGGAAGCGCTGCACGTACCTGCTCTTCAATGACAGAAAGCGAACGGTTGCGCGGTCGGCGAAAACAGTAACCCGCCATACAGAAGCGGCAGTGCCTTCCGCAGCCACGCGCCGTCTCGATAAGGTAGAAGTTGAACTCCGTATCCTCCGTCACAATGACGGTATGTGCGGGGTATGCATCAAGAGACTGTACCCATTGCCGGGAAACTTTTTCCGGCGCGCCTTCTTTCGGACGAACCTTTGACAGCCGCCCTTCTTCATCATATATATGCTCGTAGAGCGCAGGCACATAAACGCCCGGCACCCCTGCGGGTCGCCCTGCCGCACCATATCGCGCGGCTGTCCATCCTGCACGGCCGCCAGGACAGCATCCATCAAAGGCGAAACGATTACCTCTCCCTCGCCGATGACAAAGGCATCAAAAATCGCAGAAAGCGGCTCCGGATTAAACGTCGGACAGGGACCGCCCGCTATGAGAAATGCATCCTTTTCTGTGCGCAAAGCAGCCCAGTGCCTGTACTTTCCCCAGACTGAGAATTTTCAAGATGTTGAAATAATCCATCTCGAAAGAAACCGCAAAGGCAAGGATGGAAAACTCATAGAGCGGCGTCTGTGTCTCAATGCTCATGAGCGGCGTATTCGTCTTTTCATAGCACTGGATTTCGTCTCGGTCGGGAAGAAAGAAGCGCTCACAAGCAATGTCGCCGCGACGATTCAGCAGATCGTAAATGATGTGAAAGCCGAGATTCGACATGCCAATATAGTACGAATTCGGGTAAATCAGAGCGACCCGTATTCTTGTACCGGCAGGAAAACGCATGTAGCCCTCCTCTGCATGCAATCGCTCCTGCAATCTCTTTTTCAGTGCCCAGTCCAAACGAAAGATATCCCTTCCCGAGATTTTACCCCAAAATCGACCGCTCCGCCTTTATGTCGCTGTGTCCTGCTCTTTCTTTTTCCGTGCCTGCAAATCACGGAGCTCATCCATGAATTCCGAAACATCCGCAAACTTCCGATAGACGGACGCAAAGCGGATGTAGGCGACATCATCAAAATCCTTCAGCCGCTTCATGACAATAGCACCGATGGTTTTCGACGGCACCTCACGTTCCACGGTATTTCGAATCTCGCTTTCAATTTCACCTACGAGCGATATGATGCGCTGCGTAGATATATCGCGCTTATCGCAGCTTCGTACGATGCCGTTGAGCAATTTATCGCGGCTAAAAACCTCGCGCCTGCCGTCATTCTTGATGACCATCAGAGGCAGCTTTTCCACGACTTCATATGTGGTAAAGCGCTTGCCGCAGCCCATGCACTCACGTCGGCGGCGAATCGTCGTCCCATCGTCCGCAGCACGAGAATCAATGACGCGGCTGTCCTCCTTTTTACAAAAAGGGCATTTCATGCCTGGATCCTTTCTTTTTAAGAATTTTGAATTTTTTCGTACCGCGCCCGCCCTTGTCATGCTTCTTTCCAGCACCTGCAGGCCTCTTTCGCTCCATGCCTTGCCTGGCATCCTTCTGCGGCGGAACGAGCGCATGCTTTCCATAGCCGATGAGATCTTCCCGATGTGCGAGAATGAGTGCCTTTCGAACGATTTCATGATTTCTTGGCAGCCAATATTGCATAAGTGCGCGCTGCATCCGCTTTTCCATCGCGGTCTTTGCCGTATAGACAGTCTCCTTCGTCAATGGATGCACACCCGTATAATACATGCAGGTTGAAAGTGTGCCCGGTGTCGGAATAAAATCCTGCACCTGCTGGGGATGATAGCTCATCTCCCGCAGAAAGACCGCAAGCTCGACTGCATCGGAAAGCTCTGCGCCCGGATGGCTGGACATGAAGTACGGTACGAGATACTGTTTCTTCCCAAGAGCCTCGTTCATCGCCTTGAACTTTCGAACGAAGGTAAGATATACCTTGCGGTTGGATTTTCCCATCAGCCTTGTCACGCGGTCGGAAATATGCTCAGGCGCAATCTTCAGCTGACCGCTGATGTGGTACCTGCAAAGTTCCTTTAAGAAAGCATCCTTTGCCGCCAGAAGATAGTCAAAACGGATGCCCGAGCGGATGAAGACCTTCTTAACCCCCGGCAATGCGCGCAGCCTTCGAAGAAGTACGAGGTAATCGCCGTGGTCAGCGTGTAAATGTTCACAAGGCTTTGGCGAAAGACAGTCCTTTCCGCGGCACGTACCGCGCACAAGCTGGGCTTGACAGCTCGGTTCCCGAAAGTTTGCCGTTGGACCACCAACGTCGTGGATATAGCCCTTAAAATCCGGAAGCTTTATTAAAATCTCAGCTTCTCGAAGAATCGAGGCCTGACTTCGCCGCTGAATGATGCGCCCTTCGTGCGATACAATCGCACAAAAGTTACAGCCGCCAAAGCAGCCGCGCTGGCTGACAAGGCTGAAACGCACTTCTTTGATGGCGGGTACACCACCTCTTGCCTCATACATGGGATGATACGTCCGCATATACGGCAGGTCATAGACTTCGTCCATCTCCTGTTCCGTCAGCGGATCTGCCGGAGGATTCTGCACGACACACCATTCGCCGTTTTCCTGCAGGAGCCTTCGCCCTCGAATCGGATCCTGTTCAAGGTATTCCGTCCGAAAAGCATGCGCAAAGGCGGCCTTGCCTTTCGGGGTTTTCTCCCGGACTTTCGAAAAAGACGGAAGCTCGAAATAATCGAAGACATAATCCTTCGTCGGCACGCGGTAACAAGTCCCTTTGATATCCTGAATGTCACCTGCCTGAACGCCCTGCTGAAGATCTGCTGCAATCTCGAGGATTGCCCTTTCCCCCATGCCGTAGACGAGAAGATCTGCCATCGAGTCGACGAGAACCGAGCGGCGGATGCTGTCCGTCCAATAATCATAATGCGCCATGCGCCGAAGGCTCGCCTCGATGCCGCCGATGACAATCGGTACATCCGGGTAAACCTCGCGCAGGCGATTCGCATAGACGATCGTCGCGCGCTCGGGGCGATGCCCGCTCTCGCCTCCTGGAGAATACAAATCTTCGCGGCGCGTCTTCTTCGCTGCTGTAAATTTATTGAGCAGAGAATCCATATTACCGGCAGAGACGAGAAACGCAAGGCGCGGCTTTCCCAACGCACGAAACGCAGATGCCTTCTTCCAATCCGGCTGCGCCAGAATGCCAACCTTGTAGCCATGTGCTTCAAGAAGGCGTGAGATAATGGCTGGACCGAACCCCGGATGATCGACATACGCGTCGCCCGAGATAAAGATGAAGTCCAATGCTTTCCAGCCGCGCGCATGCATATCCTCGCGGCTGACCGGCAAAAATTCATTCATCGAAAGTCCCTTTCATCGACAACAGCTCGCCTCTATTTGCACCATAACACAGATTCTTTAAATTTCGGTTATAAATGGCATCACATGACCGCCATCAAGATGCTATTTGAACATTGTTCCTAAGAAAAATTACTGCGCAGCCTTTTTAAAGGTTTTCACAGCAACCTGTCCCTTTTCACCGGCAACACCTTCATCTTTGCCGTTTACCGTATAGCTGACAGCACCTGCGTTGCCAGCCGTAATGGAAACCTCGTTGCTTCCCTTATACTGCCTCGTCTGTCCCTTTTCAACGACACCGGCGAACTCAACCTTTCCGTCCACTTTGACCTGCATCCAGCAGCGCTCATTGAATTTTGCAGAAACTTCGACGCCATCGACCTGCGGTTCTGGCTGTTTTTCCTGCTCTGCTGTCTGTGCTGCCTGCGCCTCCTTCGCATTATCCTGCTGCGCAGCACTCTTTGACGCCGTACCCTGCTGACTGTCCGGACCGCTGTCAGCGAGCAGATAGCCAGCGCCTGCAATCACAAGAATCAGGATAATACCCGCGACGAGGACGTTCAAACGGCGATGACGATGCGCGGGAGGATTCAACAGATCGGAGGACGAGATTTCCTCAGCATCGTCCGAAACACTTGCCACCGCCAAAGACTCATGAAAAAGATCCTCTTTATGTTCCTTGCGATCTTCTTCCATCTTCTGTGCCGCTTCTTCCGATGCCTCTACTTCCGCAAGCTTATCCGGATGGTTCTCCGAAAGGTATTCCTTCATCATCTCTTTCGGATCAAGCCCAAGGTAACTCGCATAATTGCGAATGAAGCCCTTGATATATACTTCTGCCGGCAGTTTTGAATAATCGCCGCTTTCCAGTCCCTCTATATATAACGCACGAATACTCGTTGCACTCGCTACATCCTTAATGCTCAAGCCCTTGCGCTCGCGTTCTCCCCGAGCTTATCAGCCAACATTGCAGTTCCTCCTTCTTTTCCCATGCACAAACAATTAAATTTTATTATACACGACTTTATATTGAAAAAAACAATCAAACGAAGCTCTATTTATCCAAAAGAATTGATATTTATAAGTTGCAAAAGGAAATCTTCATCCTTTATCCTTTATGCCATAAATGCGCATTGCATTGTTACAGAATACTTGCTCCCAATGTCTTTCTGGAATGATTTCCTTTGTAAAACGAATATAGTCACCGAGATTGGCAAGCGGCCAGTCGGTGCCGAACATAAAGCGATCGTATTGATCGAGGTATGCCAGCCAGCCTTTGAGTTGCTCGATGTAGTAACGCTTCTTTTTCAGAAATTGACAAAAGTCAGGAATCTTTCCTTCAAGTATGCCGGAGAGATCCGCAACGACATTTGCATTTTTTTCCATGACGGCTGCAGCATCGACAAAGAACGGCTCGCCGAAATGACACATGACGAAAGTGACCTCACGGAACTTCGTTGCTGCTTCATCCATAACCATGGGATGGCTGTACTTTAAGAGCGCGTCCGCCGATGCTGTAAGCCCCGTATGAACGGCAACGGGCTTCTTATACTTTGCTGCAAGTTCATACATCGGTGCAAGGCGATCGTCAAAAATATAGAAGTACGCATAGCCCGGATAAAGCTTGATGCCGCGGCAGCTCGGGCTTTTCAGATGCGCTTCGATAAGAGGAAGTTTTTCCTTGATGTTCTCAAGTGTCGTCGTCCGGTTATCGATGCCGACGCAGTAAGAAAGAAAGGACGGATAAGCGGGACACGTGCAGTCGACGGGGAGATTTCCCATAACGACGCCGTGTACGATACCGCGCAGCCGATATTCCTCTAAAAGATGCTCCGCACTGTTTTCATGCTGTGCACGCCTTGCGATTTCATCAAAATAGGCATCTGTACAAAAGTGCAAATGCGCATCGATAATTTTCATTTCTTTTGTTTTCCTTAGTCCAGTAAAAAAAGCTTCAAAAACGACATTGCCGAACTTCATGCCTTGCTCTGTCAGGCGCAAAAATCCATTTTTTTCTTCCAACAATCCTTTTCCCGTCATATCTTCCATAACCTTTCGATACACATTCTCTACACTCACACCAAAGGACTTTCGAAATGCTTCTTTCGAAAGCCCCTTTACTGTACGAAGTGCCAGAAAGGCAAACTCTTCCATATGGATTTTCTCGCTGTACTCGGCTTCTTTTTAACCTTGATGCGGTACCACTCTCTATCGCGCGAATATACGCTTCGATTCCATGCAGATTTTCATACCGCCTGCCGCCTATGTACGAATGTGCTGCAGCACCAAGCCCGAGATAAGGAATGTCCTGCCAATAGCTGAGGTTATGGCGGCTCTCGAATCCCCGCTTTGAAAAACTTGAAATCTCATATCTTTCATAACCATGCCGAGGTAAATACGCCGTCATTAAATCGTACATTGCCTCATTTTCATCTTCGTTGGGAAGGAGCACTTTTCCTTCTAGAACAAGTTTTTCGAACACCGTACCATGCTCTAAAATAAGACCGTAGACAGATATATGTGACGGATGCAAGGCGACAAGCGATGCAAGATCACATTCAAAATCCATGAGTGTTTCGCCTGGAAGTGCATACATGAGATCCAAGCTGATATTTGTAAAACCTGCCCTACGGGCAGCTTGTACCGCTTCGACCGTCTCTGCGCTCGTATGAATTCTGCCGATCTTTTTCAGCAGTCTGTCCTGAAAACTCTGTGCACCAAGCGACAGGCGATTGACGCCAAACGAACGAAAAGACCGCAGCTTATCCAAGGATACCGTACCCGGATTACACTCGACCGTAAACTCAAAGTCCTGCCTGTTTTTCCCCATTGCCTTCTTTTTCAAAAAGACCTCGCATACGGCGCAAAGGACATTTTCCATCATCGGCCTGCTAAGGATGCTTGGCGTACCGCCGCCGATATAGATGGTTCGCGGCATGCCGTTCTCGTTTGCCGCCGCTCTGCCGACCGTCTGTATTTCCTTCACAAGTGCACGGACATAGTCTTTCATCTGACCCTCTTTCCCTGTCTCGGAGGGAAAATCGCAGTAAAAAGCATTTGCGCTTGCAAAAAGGAATATGAATGTAAACGCCGTAATCCATATCAATCGATTTTCAAAATGGCCATAAAGGCTTCCTGCGGAACTTCGACGCTGCCGACTGCCTTCATGCGCTTCTTGCCTTCCTTCTGCTTTTCGAGGAGCTTGCGCTTTCGTGTAATATCGCCGCCATAGCACTTTGCCAGCACATCCTTACGGCGCGCGCGGACATTTTCTCGAGCGATGACTTTACTTCCAATAGCCGCCTGAATGGGGATTTCAAACATCTGCTGCGGGATAATTTCTTTGAGCTTTGAAACCAGCTGACGACCACGCATGGGTGCGCCGTCCTTATGAACAATCGTCGAAAGCGCATCGACAGCCTCACCGTTAAGAAGCACATCCACGCGGACGAGTTTCGATTCCTGATAATCCGCAAGCTCGTAATCGAGCGATGCATAGCCTCGCGTCGCGCTTTTCAGGCGGTCAAAGTAGTCATAGATGATCTCATTGAGTGGAATATGATATGTAATCATAACGCGGTTTGTGTCAAGGTAATCCATGTTTTTAAAGACGCCGCGCTTATTTTGTGAAATCTCCATGACCGCACCAACAAAGTCATTCGGCACAATGACCGTCGCCTTGACGAAAGGCTCTTCAATGTGCTCGATCTCCGTCTGCGGCGGAAGTTCAGCAGGATTTGAGACCTCGATCAATTTTCCATCCGTCTTAAAGACATGATAGATAACCGATGGTGCCGTCGTAATAAGCTTCAGATTGTATTCGCGTTCCAAACGCTCTTGGATGACATCCATGTGGAGCAGTCCGAGAAAGCCGCAGCGAAAGCCAAAGCCGAGTGCTACGGACGTTTCTGGTTCAAACACAAGCGCTGCGTCGTTGACCTGCATCTTTTCCAGCGCTTCCTTGAGGTTATCATAGTCTGCGCTATCCACAGGATAAAGTCCGCAGTAGACCATTGGCGTGACGCCGCGATACCCTGGCAGCGGCTCCTGTGCAGAATTTTCCGCCAAGGTGATCGTATCGCCGACACGCACATCGCGGACATCCTTCAAAGAGCCTGCGACAAAGCCGACCTCACCGACATCGAGATGTCCGATATCGACGAGCTGCGGCTTGAAAGCAGCCGACATCCGTGACTTCAAAGACCTTGCCCTGTCGCCATCATCTTGAGCTTCATGCCCTTTTTGATGTGTCCTTCTTTAACGCGGACATGCGCGATGACGCCCTTATACGAATCGAAATACGAATCGAAAATCAACGCCTTGAGCGGAGCTTCTTCGTCGCCTTCCGGTGCGGGAATGTAATCGACGATGCTGTCAAGAATTTCTTCGATGCCAATGCCTGTTTTTGCGGAAGCGAGCACAGCATTTGACGTATCAAGACCAATGACATCTTCGATTTCCTTTTTCACACGTTCGGGTTCTGCACTCGGCAAATCGATCTTATTGATGACCGGCACAATCTCGAGATCGTTTTCAAGTGCCATGTAAACATTGGCAAGCGTCTGAGCTTCGACCCCTGCGCCGCATCGACGACAAGAAGCGCGCCCTCACATGCCGCGAGACTGCGTGAGACCTCATACGTAAAATCGACATGTCCCGGTGTATCGATGAGATTCAATTCGTAATCGTTCCCATCCTTTCCCTTGTAGTCGAGACGCACCGTCTGTGCCTTAATCGTAATGCCGCGCTCACGTTCCAGATCCATATTATCGAGAACCTGAGCTTCCATCTCACGCTTTGTCAGCGTCCCTGTATATTCAATCAGCCGGTCCGCAATCGTCGATTTGCCATGGTCGATGTGTGCAATAATCGAAAAATTACGGATGAACTTTTTTGTCATAGAAAATCCCTTCTTACATGCATGGGAAAATCCCCTGTCATCATGCGATATGCCCTGATTATATCATTGAGCCATGCAAACCTTCAAGAACGAAACGATTAAGTTTTAACATCTATTTACTTTGAGCAGCATTTCGTATCGAAACATCGCCGGCTACGACGCGGCGGCGTTCAGTGCTGCCATCACTGCATTGGACATCTACGAGAAGCGCGCCGTCCGCATCAATATCTGCTGCCCGTCCGATGTATTCTTCACCGCTTCTGATACCAATCACGCGGACTTCCTCTCCAAAGCGTAATCGTATACTTCCGCCATTCGTCAAAGATAGGAGCAAAACCACATAGCTGCACCTTTTCATAAAGGTCATCCATCGAGCGAAGGACGCTTTGGAGAAATTTCACGCGTGAAATCTTCTCCCCCTTCATTATGCACAGTGACGTCGCAATGTCTTTTAAGTCATCTGGGAAATCCTCCGCAGCGACATTTACATTGATGCCCATACCGATGACAATGTATTTGATCGCGTCGATTTCTGCGCTCATCTCGGTCAAAAATACCAACGAGTTTTTTTCCCTTATAAAGAATATCATTTGGCCACTTAATGCCCGGTGTTAGTCCACATTCCTTCATCGCACGCGCGACGGCCACCGCGCAAGAAGTGTGCATTTCGGCGCTTCCTGCGGAAGGAACTTCGGGCGAAGAATGACAGAAAACCAAATGCCCTTACCCTTTGGTGAAAAGAAAGGGCGCTCCAAACGTCCGCGGCCGCCAACCTGTTCCTCTGCAACAACTACCGTTCCTTCCGGTGCATCTTTCGCAGACAATGCGCTTTGCCTCTAGGTTGGTCGAATCGATCGAGTCATGACTTTCAACATGACATCCGATGACCTTTGTCGAAAGCCCCGCTTCGATTTCAGGCACCAAAAGGCGGTCGGGCGTGTCCTTCAGCACATAGCCGCTCCGTGAATGGCTGACGATCTCATAACCTGCCGCTCGCAGTTCCTTGATATGCTTCCAGACTGCTGTGCGTGAGACGCCAAGCTCTTTCGCGATCTCCTCTCCCGAACAATAGCTGCCCGCTGCATTTCTAAGCACATTTAAAATTTCAAGCCGCATGACGTCTCCCTTTCAGTGACCATGAATGTTCTCATCAATTATACTACGGACTATATCTAAAAAAAAGTACGGCAGCCCCGATATTCATCGAATCCTTTAGAATAAAAATACAGTACCCTTTCTTTTCCAGTCAACCTATGCTATGATGGCGTTGGTTTTCATAAGGTATAGAAAGACACTTTCAGGAGGTTTTATCTATGAATGTCAAAAAGAACCTATATCAGCTGCTGACGGTACTTTGTGCGGTTGCAGCACTGTCCAGCCCGGCTTTTGCCGAAGCGAGCGAATCCCTATTAAAGGAAATTCCTTTTAGCGATATCGACGGTGTACGCGTCGGCAATGCGCAAAATAAAAAGGGAAAGACAGGCGTGACAGTGCTAGTTTTTCCAAAGGGTGCAAAGACAGGCGTCGATATATCTGGTGGCGGTCCGGCCTCACGTGAAACGCCTGTTCTAGACCCAACTAAGGAAAATCTTGGAATCCACGCCATTGTCCTAGCCGGAGGCAGCGCCTATGGCCTTGATGCGGCCGGTGGTGTGATGCAGAGTTTGGAGTCACATGATATCGGCTTTCCGACAAGTTACGGACGCGTCCCGCTGGTCGTACAGAGCGATATCTACGATCTGGGCTATGGCAGTTCTTCCATTCGTCCCGACTACAAGATGGGATTTAAAGCTACAGAAAATGCACTGAGAAAAAGCTTGCCAACAAACGGATCTGTCGGTGCAGGGACAGGGGCAACCGTGGGGAAACTTCGTGGAATGAAATATGCACAAAAAAGCGGCATCGGTTATTACGCAGTCAAAATCGGTAATCTAAAGCTCGGTGCCGTTGTCGTTGTCAATGCACTCGGCGATATCTATGACAATGGGAAAAAGATCGCCGGGCTGATGAACGAAGATCGCACGGCTTTTTCCGACAGTGTTGAAGAGCTCTATCACATGAAACAGGCTAGTGAATCTTCTTTGCGCACGAATACGACCATCGGTGCTATTGTAACCAACGGAAATTTTGACAAAGCCGAACTGACGCGAATCGCTGCACAAGCTACGAATGCCTATGCACGCGCGATTAGACCTGTGGGCACGCTGGCCGATGGAGATACAGTTTACGCTGCGTCATGTGGAAACCTCACGGCGGCAGATGTTAACATGGTCGGCACACTTGCCGCTGAAGTTATGGAAAAGGCTATTATAAACGCTGTCTCATCTGCCAATATTCCAGATGAAGAATATCTTGCAAACTGTCTCGCACCGATAAAAAAATAAAAAAATATCTAAATGAAAAGGTTGCTTCATAAAATATTTTATGAAGCAACCTTATTTTCTATCTATACGGTTTATATCCTACACGCTATGATTCTTCCTCTTGCGCCTCTACATGTTCCAGATTTCTCTTATCTTCCTGAAGATCACCTGCTGTCTTACGGTTTAAGATGCGCATAAACTCATCGCCAGTGATGCTTTCTTTTTCGTAAAGATACGCGGCCAGCTCATCGAGTTTCTCTCATTTCCTTCGAGGAGAGCCTTCGCCTTATCATGCTGCCTCCGGACGAGATCGACGACACGTTTATCAATCTGCTCCTGCGTTGCGGCAGAGCAGGCAAGCGTTGCGTCACCGCCCAAATAGCGGTTGTTGATGGTCTCCATTGCAACCATGCCAAATTCTTCGCTCATGCCGTATCTTGTAATCATGGCGCGCGCTAGTTTTGTCGCCTGTTCAATATCGTTTACAGCACCGGTGCTAACCTGTCCGAACTTTACTTCTTCCGCAGCTCTGCCGCCGGTAAAGGTCGCGATCTTCTGCTCGAGTTCTTCACGCGTCACGATGTACTTGTCCTGTTCCTCGACCTGCATCGTATAACCGAGCGCACCGGATGTCCGTGGGATGATGGTAATCTTTTGAACGGGAGCCGTATGACTTTGCAGTGCTGCGACAAGGGCATGACCGATTTCATGATAAGCGACCGTATGTTTTTCCTTATCAGAAAGGATCGCGTTTTTCTTCTGATAGCCTGCAATGACAACTTCAACACTTTCTTCGAGATCGGTCTGCGTGACCGTACTTCTGCCGCTGCGAACTGCCCTTAGGGCCCCTTCGTTTATGATATTGGCAAGCTCTGCACCCGACGCACCGGCTGCCATTCTTGCGATATTATGAAAATTGACGTTAGTGTCAAGTTTGACTTTCTTACCGTGAACGACGAGAATTTCCTCGCGCCCTTTGAGGTCTGGCAGTTCGACAGGAACGCGGCGGTCAAAACGGCCAGGGCGTAAAAGCGCGGGGTCAAGAGAATCCGGACGATTTGTAGCCGCAAGGATGATGACGCCTGTATTGCCTTCAAAACCATCCATCTCCGTTAGGAGCTGATTCAGCGTCTGTTCGCGCTCGTCGTTGCCCATGAGATTGCCGCTGCGCTTCTGTCCGATGGCATCTATCTCGTCAATAAAGACGATACACGGTGCCTTTTCCTTTGCCTGCTTAAAGAGGTCACGCACTTTTGACGCCCCCATGCCAACGAACATTTCGACAAACTCAGAACCTGCGATAGAGAAAAACGGTACGCTCGCTTCGCCGGCAACGGCTTTTGCCAGCATGGTCTTGCCGGTACCCGGCGGGCCGACAAGAAGTACGCCCTTTGGCATGGCGGCTCCGATGGCCGAATACTTTTCTGGATTATGAAGATAATCGACAATCTCAGAAAGGTTTTCCTTCGCTTCGTCTTCGCCGGCAACATCGCTGAAATGAATGCCTTCGGAGCTTGGAACGTAGATTTTCGCCTGGTTGCCCGAACCGCCGAACATCATAGAGTTGCCGCCGACACGGTCAAAGAGCTTCCGGCTAAGATACTGCCCGATAGCAAAGAAGATGAGAATCGGGAGAATCCACGTGAGAAAGAAGGACAAAAGCGGCGATGCCTCTTCCTTGATATCCTGTGTAAAGGTGGCGCCCGACTTATCAAGGCGCTCGGCGAGCGTCGGGTCATTCATGAGTCCCGTCTTATATTTCTTAGCGTCTTCTTTTTCCGTGAATACGATCTGATTTGACTGAACTTCAACATGGTCTATCTTTTGTTCTTCGATCGCCTGCATAAAGGTACTATAGTCGACCTGCTCGATCTGCGCTTCATCAAAGTAAGGCCGCGCCATTTCATTAAAGAGCAAGATCGCACCGATGACCAAGATGTAATAGAAAATCATCGGCCGTTTCGGTTTTTTCATCTCCTGCATAACTCGCCTTTCTCTACTCGTATGCCGCTTGATTCCCGTTTCGACAAAAGCTCAGCACATGACCCTTCACTTTGGCATGACGAGCTTCCTGACATGGATATCGACTTCTTTCACCGTCATCCCCGTCATAAACTCGACAGCGGTGCGCACCTTTTCCTGTTCTTTACGAAGCAGTGAAGGTATGCTGCCGCTATAGCAGAGAGTGACATCTACCTTGATGCGAATCCCCCGCTCTTCACCGTTCTTGAAAACATGATCCACGCGTATGTGACTTGCTTTTTTTATGGCATCGTTCTTTATCATTTCAAAGCGGATGATGTCGCCCACCGCCTTGTCATCGATGTCAAGCTTGCCATAATAGCTAAAAATCGGACGAACGATAGACTTTTCTCCAAGGCGGCGGCGCTCTCGAAGAATGTTTGAAGAAAGACTGCAATGGATCGATAAGATAGCCGGAAAAATGTGGGCGAAGTTCAATGGTCGGCACAGGAATGATATGCTTTCCCTCTTTCAGTCGATGGAACTGTGCCTTGGCAATCTCTGCTTTTGTCGCAATGTCTTCGATATGGATGATCTCCTTAATTGAGGGAAGTTTCAGTGCTTTGGCAATCTTATGCACCATGTGCTCACTCGTTCCGAGAATAAGAATGCGATGCGGTTTCGTCTTTTCAATCGCAGTGCGCACTTCCTCCGCATGCCCTGGAAGAATAAAGATGGCGCGGCGTACTGCCATGATGCGATTTTGTTCTTTTTTCGCGGATTTGCCCGCGATGATCTTACCATCCTTGATAAGAATTCCATCATCGATAATAGCATTTGCCGCGTGTTTATGCGCTACGAAGAGCGCACGATGGCTCTTACCGGTACCGCTTGGTCCCACCAAGGCGATAACATCCATTGTCTTCCTCTTTTCTAAAAGCTTTTTCATTTAGTTTTCCGCACGATAAAAGGGTACGGCGTATTCATCCGGAATAGTAAAGACGCCTATCTCTGTCGGATAGCGTGTCGAAAAGCCGTGAAAATCAGAGCCGCCGGCAGGCAGTAAACCGTACTTTTTTGCTAATTCCAGATAATGTGCCGTGTCATCTTCATCGTGCTGAGGGTAAAAGACCTCGATGCCATCAATTCCCATCTGACAAATTCTTCGACGAGTTCTTCATCGTAGACGAGCTTTGGATGGGCGAGTACTGCCCTGCCCTCTGCCGCCAGTATCAGCGAAAGAACCTCCTCCACTTCAAGACGATAATGCGGAACATATGCCGGCTGACCCTTTGAGAGCAGCTCTTCAAACGCAGACCGGACAGAGTCAAAATACCCCTTCTTGACAAGGACGCGTCCAATATGCGAGCGGCTAATGGACTTACTTACGCCCGCAATGGCAAGAACATCTGCTTCCGTAATCGCATAGCCAAGACCATTTAACTTTTCGACAATCTCAGAAAAGCGTGACCAACGCGCATCGGTTACTTCGTTTAATTTATCGAGCAGCGATGTGCAAAAAATATCAATGCCATAGCCTAAAATATGAACCTCATGCAGCGGATGATGTGCACTAAACTCAATGCCTGGAATAATGTGGATGCCCTTTGTAGGAAAGAGGCCGCTTTCATAAAGATGCGATATACCATCCACGGTATCATGATCAGTAAGTGCGATATAGTGAAGCCCCGCTTTTTTCGCTTCAGCTATGAGCTCTTCCGGCGTCAATCTGCCGTCTGAAAAACTCGTGTGCATATGAAGATCGCTTGGCATAATTTCACCTCATGACGAAAATTTGCTGTGCTTTTTCCCTTTGGTATCTGAGTAATATGCTATTTCTGTACTCACCCTTCTTGAAGAATGACGATTTCATTCCTCTTCCTTTAAGAAGATACGCTCAATTTCCATTGTGCGATTTGAACTGTCCTCTATCGTCAGCAAAATCCCCGCATAGACCGAAGGACCTTCAGCGACGTCAAAACGTGCGGGAAGTGCCGTGAGAAAACGCTGAATAATGATATCCTTCTTGACGCCTAAGATAGAATCCCATGGCCCCGTCATGCCGAGATCGCTGATATACGCCGTCCCCTTTGGCAGAATTCGACTGTCTGCCGTCTGTACATGCGTATGTGTACCGACGACGGCATTGACACGTCCGTCAAGAAAATAGCCCATCGCCATTTTTTCCGATGTTGTCTCCGCATGAAAATCAAGAAGAATAATATCCGCCTCCCTGGCAACTTCCTTCAAAATCTCTTCTGCCTTTTGAAAAGGACAATCCAGCGCAGGCATGAAAGATCTGCCAGAAAGATTAAAGACAGCGATATTCTTCGCCTTGAACGGGTAGATACAGACGCCCTTGCCCGGAGCCCCTTCGGGATAATTCGCCGGACGGATGAGAAACGGTTCCGTATCAATAAATTGCAGAACTTCCTTTTTATCATAAATGTGGTTACCGCTCGTCACGATATCTGCACCGCCCTGATAGAGCTCATCCAGCGATTTGCGCGTGATTCCCTTGCCGCCTGCGGAGTTCTCACCGTTGACGACAACGAGGTCGATACCCTTTTCACGCTGAAGTTCCGGCGTGTACTTTCGGAAGGCACGGCGCCCTGTACGACCGATGACATCTCCTATCATTAGGATTCTCATAATTTTTCCTCAATTATTATAGACGACAACGCGATTGTCTTCTCTCAGACCGATGAGGCTCTTCTTTAAATGAAGATGCGGCATTTCGCCAAGCATCCGATCGAGCAAATGACTCTCATACTCTGCGAAATTATCATCCATATGCTCCGGCATCTTTTCGTCAATGACGAGCTTATCCTTAAAGCGCTCGACGAAAAGATCTGCTGCCATCGTAAGTTCACCCCGCGAAAGTGTCTCAAAGTCTCGCGTCCAAAACACAGTGATTGTCTGCGACCGATCGCTACCATACGTTGTGATGCTCTGAAGGTCAGAGATGATCGGCACAAGCCCATCGGAAAGGTCGTGGTAGGTTTCAATGCTTTCCTTCAAAAATCCCGAGAAATCACCCATATCGTCTTCACTCATATCCCCCTGCAAAATGATATTGACCCTGAGAGCCTCTTTTTTTCTGGAACATAGGTTGCCGAATAAAATTCAGGGTAGGAGACGAGAAGCGCTGCTAAAAATTCAATCGCCGATCTCTCTTTTTCACTACCAGTGATCTTATTTTTAAGGAAAGAACATCCAAACATCGTGTTCCCTTTCTCAAAATGAAAAGAGGGGCATAGGAAAGACCCTGCACCCCTCTTTTCATTTCTTATTTTGCGTAATCGATGACGCGGGTCTCGCGAATAACCGTAGCCTTGATCTGCCCCGGATATTCGAGCTCGTCTTCGATCTTCTTGACGATATTGTGCGCCAGCGTAATAGCCTCTGCATCGTCCACTTTATCCGGACGAACCATGACGCGAATCTCACGCCCTGCCTGAATGGCAAAGCGGCGCTCTACGCCGTCAAAGGATTCTGCGATACCCTCGAGGCTCCTGAGCCGCTTAAGATATGACTCAAGACTCTCACGCCGCGCACCAGGGCGCGCCGAGGAGACAGCATCTGCCGCCGCGACGAGGACAGATTCGACACTTGTCGGCTCGACGTCACCATGATGCGATTCAATCGCATTGATGACTTCCTTCGACTCCTTGTACTTGCGTGCAAGGTCTGCACCGATCTGAATGTGCGAGCCTTCGACTTCATGATCGATGGCTTTGCCGATGTCATGCAAGAGTCCGGCGCGCTTTGCAAGCGTCACATCACAGCCGAGCTCTGCTGCCATGATCCCCGCGAGATGCGAGACTTCTACGGAATGATTGAGCACGCTCTGCCCGTAACTTGTACGGTAGCGCATACGGCCAAGAATTTTGACAAGTTCCGAATGGATGCCGTGCACCCCTGCATCAAAGATTGCCTGCTCGCCCGCTTCCTTGATGCGCACATCGACTTCATGCTTCGCCTTTTCGACCATCTCTTCGATACGTGCTGGATGGATGCGCCCATCTTGGATGAGCTTTTCAAGCGCGATGCGCGCGATTTCGCGGCGCACGGGGTCGAACCCCGAGAGCAGCACAGCTTCCGGCGTATCGTCGATGATGAGATCAATGCCGGTTAGCGTCTCAAGTGTGCGGATATTACGACCCTCACGGCCGATGATTCGCCCCTTCATCTCGTCATTTGGAAGAGCGACGACAGAGACAGTCGTCTCTGCTACATGATCTGCCGCACAACGCTGAATAGCAATGGATAGGATTTCCCTCGCCTTTTTGTCCGAGGCTTCTTTAATCTGCTGCTCGCATTCCTTGATTTTGATCGCCTTTTCATGGCTGAGCTCGCCTTCCAGCTCGTCCATGATGATCTGACGCGCCTCATCTGCGGTCAACCGCGAGATGCGCTCAAGTTCCGTTCGCTGCTTCTCCTGCATTTCATTCACGACAGCTTGTATGCGGTCGACACGCGCCTCTTTCTTTGCAATCTGCTCTTCTTTCTTTTCGAGAGAATCAAGCTTCCGATCAAGGTTTTTCTTCTTTTTGAACGATACGACGCTCTTGGCGCGATATCTCTTGACGGCGTTCCCGGGTCTCCTTGTCGAGTTCCTGGCGCAGCCGGTGAATATCTTCCCTAGCTTCGACCATGGCTTCCTTTTTCTTTACTTCGCCATGCTCTCTCGCTTCGTCGACAATGCGTTTTGCTTCCTCTTCCGCAGAGCCAATCTGCGCTTCTGCTGTGCGCTTGCGTGTCGCATAGCCGCCGCCCGCGCCAAGAAGCACCGCAACGATGCCAACGATAATTACTTCAGCGATATCGTTCACCCCCTTTTTTTCATATATTTATAATGCTTTTATAACCATACTTTGCTATTCTACTGGTTTTTAGAAAGAGTGTCAAGAAAAACCGGCATACGTAAAAAAAGGGCTTGGCGGACTCTTAAACGAGCTGCCGCTTGAACGAAAGAAATCCGCCGGGGCATACCGTGCATTTCCCCCACTTGCTTCACTAGAATTTGCTTAAAAGCATCACATTCTCCCGTAATATTTATGATAGAACCCGTTTAGACTTGACACTGCTCGCTTTCCCTATAATATAGTGAAGTAATGAATTCTATAAAAATAGGAGAGCTACATGATTTTATCTATCGACATTGGCGGGACTGCAGTGAAATTCGGCATTCTTGATCCTATAGGAACCTTCCAAGAAAGAGGCGAAGTGCCAACCGAGGCGGCGAAGGGTGCAAAGGCTCTGAAAGAAAAGATAGGAACACTCATCCAACATGTCCGTGAAACGCACGACATCAAAGGTGTCGCCATTGCAACAGCAGGCATCGTAGACGAAGAAGCGGGGCGCGTCGTCTACGCACTCCCTTCCACTTGGCCTGGCTACAGCGGAACCAATTGGAAGAACTTCATCGAAACGAACTTTCACTTGCCAGTCGTTGTAGAAAATGACACCAACGCCGCAGCGCTTGGCGAACTTACCTTTGGCGCGGCAAAAGATACAGAGGACTTTTTTATGCTGACGATTGGCACGAGCATCGGCGGCGCACTCGTCTTAAACAAAAAAATCGTTCATGGCGCAGCAAAGTGCGCAGGAGAAATTGCTCTGATGCATGTACCAGAAGGAACACTTCACGAATGTGCATCGGCAAGCGCTCTCCTCCGCTCGACAGAAAATGAAAAGCACTTAGCAAAAAATTCACTTGATGGCCGCGCCTTCTTTTCCCTGTTGGAAAAGGGCAATCCACTAGCGGAAAACGCAGTAAAGAAATATGCGGATGCACTTGCAGGCGGTATTTCAAATATAGCAAGTGTGCTCAATCCGCCGCTCTTTGTGCTTGGCGGCGGCATTATGGCAAAGGGCGCTCACATCCGTCCATATCTGTTACAATCACTTAAGAAGCGAATGCTTCCCATTGTCTTTAACCATACGCACATTGCCTTTGCCGTCTGTGGAAATAATGCCGGTCTGTTGGGAGCAGCTTCTCTCATGTTTCGGCAATTCGGTCAGACGAAGTGCTGATGACAGCGATAGTGACATGATCTGCACTGCAAAAGTGATGAAGGTTTACGAAATTTTGTCTTATACAGCACTTTTTGTGAACAAATCCGCCGATGTGTCTCATGGGAAAAGAAGATAAGTAGGAAAAAACTTATCTTTTTTATTGACAAACGAGACCTAGAGAGTAATAATGGTATACATATTTACAGGGCGGACACATGACATTGCTTGCCTGTGCTGCGAAAGGAAAAGGAGGGACGCATATGCGCCATGTTTTATCTGTTTTCGTAGAAAATCAAACAGGTGTCCTCGTCCGTGTTGTGAGTATGTTCTCCAGGCGAGAGTTCAACATCGACAGTCTTGCCGTTGGTGAGACTGAGAACTCGGCGTATTCACGCATCACGATCGTGGTGCGCGGAAGTGGTGAGACCATCGAACAGATGATTAAGCAACTCGAAAAGATGCCCGTCGTTCACGCGGTGGCACGTCTGGATGAAAAAGCTGCGGTTTGCCGCGGAATGACGCTTATCAAGGTCAAAGCGGATGACACGACGCGCCTCGATGCACTCAAGATAGCAGAACTCTTCCGTGCCCATGTCATCGACGTGGAAGCTGGAACGCTCGTCTTCGAAATCACAGGAGGCGACGACAAGGTGACAGCATTTTTAAGACTGCTGACACCTTATGGCATCGTCGAAGTCATACGCACGGGTCTTATTGCGCTTGAACGCGGAGAACATACCATTTACGAACACTGTGAGGAGAGAGAGTATTATGGCAAAAAAACTTATTATGATCAGGACGTCAACTGGGCAGCTATCCAGGGTAAGAACGTCGCTATCATCGGCTACGGCAGCCAGGGACATGCGCATGCGCTGAACCTAAAAGAAAGCGGCATTAATGTCTTGGTTGGTCTTTATGATGGTTCCAAGTCCAAGGCAAAGGCTGAGGCACATGGCCTAACGGTTCTGCCTGTCGCGGAAGCTGTCAAAAAGGCTGACATCACGATGGTTCTGATTCCGGATGAGAAGCAGGCTGACGTCTACAAGACGGAAATTGCCCCGAACCTCAAGCCGGGCTCTGCTCTCGCTTTTGCACATGGCTTCAACATTCACTTCAAAGCAGATTGTCCCGCCGGCTGGCGTCGATGTCTTCATGGTTGCGCCAAAGGGACCTGGTCACCTCGTTCGCCGCACGTTCACGGAAGGTTCCGGTGTTCCGGCTGTCTTTGCTGTTGAAAAGGATGAGACGGGCAAATGCTTTGATCTCACGCTCGCTTATGCACGCGGCATCGGCTGCTCGCGTTCCGGCTGCCTCCAGACGACTTTCCGCGATGAGACGGAAGAAGACCTCTTTGGCGAGCAGTGTGTGCTCATGGGTGGTCTCTGCCAGCTCATGCAGACGGGCTTTGAAGTTCTCGTCGAGGCAGGCTACCCACCTGAGATGGCATATTTCGAATGCTTCCATGAGATGAAGCTCATCGTTGACCTCTGTTACGAGGGCGGCATGGCAAAGATGCGCCAGTCCTGCTCCGATACGGCGGAGTACGGCGATTACATGGTCGGTCCCCGCATCATCACGGAAGACACGAAGAAGGAAATGAAGAAGGTTCTCAAAGAGATCCAGGACGGCACGTTTGCCCGCAATTGGCTGGTTGAAAACCGTGCTGCCGGTCGTGCAAACTTCCTCGCACAGCGTAAGCTCCATGAAGAGCATCAGATCGAGAAGGTCGGCGCAGAGCTCCGCAACATGATGCCCTGGCTCCGTGACAAGAAAGAGCTCAAGTTCTAATCTCTTTCTCGTCCACTGCATCAGCTCTATGGAAAACACAAAAGACCATCCCAAAGGATGGTCTTTTCTATTGACTTTTTTCGATTTCACGCATAGACTGTAAACTGGTATTTTGATAAAAAGATTGACTGTGTTGCATAATGAGGTATTACGATGGTTTCAGAGAAAATGTATGAGCTCGGCACAAAGAAATCTACGATCCGTACGATTTTCGAGTTCGGTCGCAAGCGCGCCGCAGAACTTGGAGAAGACAGTATCTTCGACTTCAGCCTCGGCAATCCAAACGTACCAACGCCAGACTTCATCCGTGATACAGCGATTGAAATACTAAAGACAGAAGCCCCGACAAAGGTCAATGGCTACACCGTCGCCCCCGGCCGCCCCTGAGGTGCGCGAAGCGATTGCGCAAGCATCAACAAGCGTTTCGGCACGGATTATAGAGGAAAGAACATCTTCATCACAGCGGGCGCTGCGGCGCGATTACGATTTCTTTCAAGGCATTGGCAGAAGATGGCGATGCCTTTATCGCGCTCGCACCGTTTTTTTCCAGAGTATCGCCGCTTCGTTGAGTCGGTCGGCAGCAAACTCGTCGTCGTGCCGGCACGTCCCTGCGATTGGCAAATCGATTTCGATGCTTTTTGAAACAGCAATTACGGCACATACGAAGGCCGTCATTGTAAACTCACCGAATAACCCCAGCGGCGCCATCTATTCTGAAGAAACCATTAGGAAACTCGCCGCCCTACTCATGAAGAAGGCGAAGGAATACGGTCATCCCATCTTCATCATTTCGGATGAGCCGTATCGTGAAATCGCTTACGAAGGCTATCATGTGCCGTATATTCCAAATTATTACGACAATACCATCGTCTGCTATTCATACAGCAAGGCATTCTCCTTAGCAGGCGAGCGCATCGGCTACATTGTTGTACCGGACAAAGTCGCGGACTTCAGGCAGATCTTCGGTGCGATTGCAGGCGCAGCGCGCGTTTTGACACATGTCAATGCACCGTCGCTCTGGCGGCTCGTCATCGCGCGCTGCGCAGACCGTCCATCCGATATTGCAACGTATGTAAAAAACGGCAAACTCCTTTACGATGGTCTCATCGCAGCGGGCTTTACCTGCGTCGAGCCGCAGGGAGCGTTTTATCTCTTCCCAAAGGCACTGGAAAAAAATGATTACGCATTCTGTGAGCGCGCAAAAATACGGTCTTCTCCTCGTGCCGGGCACAGATTTTTGGCTGCCCTGGGTTATTTCGCGCAGCGTACTGCATCCAGACAGAAACGATAAAAAAATCACTCCCTCTCTTCAAGAAACTCGCAGAAGACTATAAATAAGAAATCTTACCTGTCGATATATAAAAATTATATCGTATCTTCTTGTTTCTCCTCTTTTTCTTGATATCAAGAAAAAGTCATGCTATTTTACTGTTGTGTTCGTATTTTCACATAGACAGAATCTCTTTTTTTGCGGGATTCCGCCTATTTTTTTAAGCTGGATTGTTTCTATAATACAAGAAGAAACAAAAAAATAAATGTCCGACTTCAAATGCTTGCGCAAATTCGGCGGACGCACCTTATATCCCCAGCCCTAAAGGGCGGGGCTTTACGGCGCATTGATATTAAAGAATACAATCGTATCTATACAGCATAAGGAGTGATTTCATGGAAGTATTTGCAGGCATTGTCTTTGTGCTCATGTATGCCGTTATTGTCTCAGAGAAGATTTATCGGACCGTTGCCGCTATGATCGGCGCTATCCTCTTGATGCTTGCAGGTGTTCTATCGCAGGAAACTGCACTGCATCATGTGGATTTCAACACACTTGGACTTCTCGTCGGCATGATGATTCTCGTCAGCGTTACAAGTCAGACAGGACTTTTCGACTATGTTGCTGTAAAAGCGGCGAAGACGGCAAAGGCCGAACCGCGCCGTCTCCTCATCTATCTCGGTCTTATCACAGCGATCTTCTCCGCATTCCTAGACAATGTCACAACAGTTCTCCTCATGGTGCCGGTCACATTTTCGATTACACTAAAGCTGAAAGTCAAGGTCGTTCCGTTCCTCCTGACGCAAATCATCGCATCAAATATCGGCGGTACAGCAACACTCATCGGTGACCCGCCGAACATCATGATCGGCATGGCAGTCAAAGAGCTGGACTTCGTAGCCTTCCTTGTAAACCTTGCCCCGATTGCGCTCCTCAACCTCATACTCGTGCTCTTTGTCATGGATGTGCTCTATCGCAAATCGCTCAAGACACAGCCAGAGCTTCAGGCAAAAATCATGGCGATGGATGAGCGAAAGTCCCTCACAAACATGTCTTTGCTCTATCGCTGCCTTTTCGTCTTAGTGCTCGTCATCCTTGGCTTCTTCACACATTCCATCACACATATCGAATCCTCCCTCATTGCTTTGACCGGCGGTTTTTTTATACTGCTTCTTGCAGGCGGCAGTTCAAAGGTTGTTGAAACGGCACTGCGGAAGGTCGAGTGGCCAACCATCTTCTTTTTCATCGGTCTTTTTCATCGCTGTCGGCGGTCTTATTGAAACAGGGGCTTATCAACGATATGGCAACGAAAGCCGTGGCTCTTACAGCAGGCGATGTAACGATGACATCTCTGCTTGTCCTTTGGCTCTCCGCTCTCGTTTCCTCCGTTCTCGATAATATCCCATTCGTCGCAACGATGATTCCACTCATCGAAAATATGGGGCAGATGGGTGTCACCAATCTCGAACCCGCTTGGTGGAGTCTGGCGCTCGGCGCCTGTCTCGGCGGCAACGGCACGCTCGTCGGTGCGTCTGCCAACCTCATCGTTGCAGCAATGGCAGCGGAGCGCGGCGTCAAAATCACATTCATGAGTTATCTTAAGGTTGGCTTCGGCGTCATGCTGATGACCATTGTCGTATCAACGATTTACATCTATCTTCGTTACCTGCTATAAACATTTTCCTCTCTTTTCAAAAGGTCGGCAGATTGCCGGCCTTTTGTCGTAAGTTACACACAGAGAAAAATTTTTCCAAAGTCCTACGATTTTGTTTGCGAAAGGAACTAAAATTTTATAAAATAGCAGAGATGCTATGCAGCCGTCCTTTCTGAGAAAAGTGAGGTGACATCCTTTTGAAAAAGTTCAGCGAACGCGGCACGGGAATGTGCGTGCTCTTT
This sequence comes from uncultured Mitsuokella sp., assembly GCA_916439735.1. GTDB lineage: Bacteria > Bacillota > Negativicutes > Selenomonadales > Selenomonadaceae > AWVT01. The sequence goes on along the minus strand of CAKAIG010000002.1, from coordinate 238,110 downwards.
ATTGTCGTCGGTGCCATCCTCGGCGGTCTTTTGGGCGAGTTTCTGCGCTCGGTCGACGCGCTGCGCGATGCCATGCCATATCTCGCACAATCATTTCCTGTCTTCGACATGATGCCGGCGACGATCAATCTGTTCGTCATTAAGCTCACCTTTGGCATTTCCTTCATGCCAAATCTAATGAGTGTTCTCGGCATCATCATCGCCTTTGCTGTCTTTTTATTTCTTTTGATTTTAGAAAATGCCGAAAAGCGCAAAGAACAGGAGGATGCTATGGCGATCATGGTACGAGACCTTCCAACCGGGGAGCGTCCCAGGGAAAAACTACTGAAGTGCGGCGCAGGAGCGCTCAGCAATACGGAGCTCATCGCAATCCTCCTTCGAACGGGAACAAAGGAATGCTCCGTGCTAAAGCTCGCAGAAGTTGTTCTGACGAGAATCTGCAATAAGGGCATCGGTGAGCTGCGCCATATGAAGCCACGGCAGATGACAGACATTCTGGGGCTTGGTGAGGTAAAGGCTGCGACGCTCTTGGCTGCAGCAGAACTCGGAAGACGGCTCTATATGGAAAAGGCACAGGAAATCACATGTATCACCGATGCTGAAGATGCTGCAAAGTACATCATGCCGCATCTTCAGTTTGAGGAAAAGGAACACTTTGCAGCACTTCTCCTCGATATGAAAAGCCACATCCTAGAGCTTGCAGATATATCGACGGGGACGCTTTCGGCATCGCTCGTTCATCCGCGTGAAGTATTTCTCGCTGCCATCCGCGGACGAGCTGCGGGAATTATCATTGCGCACAACCATCCGAGCGGCGATCCGACGCCGAGCCATGAGGATATCGCCATTACAGAGCGCCTGGTAAAGGCAGGGCTTCTTCTTGACATTCCGTCTACGACCACATTATCATCGGTGATGGCATCTACTTCAGCTTCAAAGAAAAGGGATTTATTCAATGAGATACAAAAGGAAAACGCCTGCTACTTAGCAACATTTAATGTGTATTTTCTAAAAAAATCGTTCTTGTGATTACAAATGGAAAGATTTTGTGATACAATGAAGTGAATTACTTCTCAGGTAAAATTTGAAGGGAGTTTTAGTAACATATGTGGAGTCTTTTTGGCGGTCTATCGCACGATATGGGCATTGACCTCGGGACAGCAAATACGCTCGTCTATATCAAGGGCAGAGGTATAGTGCTCCGTGAACCGTCGGTTGTTGCAGTCAAAAGTGATACGGGCGATGTTCTTGCGGTTGGTGAAGATGCCAAGCGCATGATCGGCCGCACCCCTGGTGATATAAGAGCCGTTCGTCCGATGAAGGACGGAGTCATTGCAGATTTCGACGTGACGCAGTCCATGCTGAAATATTTTATTCGCAAGGCGATGAATACAAAATCCTTCATACGTCCGCGCGTCGTCGTCGGTGTGCCGTCTGGCATTACTGAAGTCGAAAAGCGTGCCGTCATCGACGCATCACAGCAGGCGGGCGCACGCGAAGCCTACCTTATCGAAGAGCCTATGGCGGCAGCAATCGGCGCAGGACTTCCTGTTTCAGATGCAACGGGCAGCATGGTCGTTGACATCGGCGGCGGCACGACAGAAATCGCCGTCATCTCACTCGGCGGCATCGTTACGAGCTGCTCCATTCGCGTCGGTGGCGATGAGATGGACAGTGCCATCGTACAGTATATCAAGCGTATCTACAACCTCATGATTGGTGAGCGCACGGCAGAGGAGATAAAGATTACCATCGGCACGGCGATGGTAACACCGGAAACCAATCAAACGATGGAGATCCGCGGTCGTGACCTCGTCTCCGGCCTGCCCAAAAACGATTACAATTGAATCGAAAGAAGTCCTTGAAGCACTGGATGAGCCGATCTATAAGATCATTGATGCCGTCCGAAACACGCTCGAAAAAACCCCACCAGAACTCGCTGCGGATGTCATGGATCACGGCATCATGATGACAGGGGGCGGCGCACTTCTCACCAACCTCGATCGCCTGCTCGCCAAGGAGACAGGTATGCCCGTCCTAATTTCAGAAGACGCGCTTTCCTGCGTCGGCGAAGGCACAGGTATGTCTCTTGAAAATCTCAATCTTTTGAAGCGTGTTGTCATCACATCTAAGAAATTGGAATAATGAGCAGAATCGGAAAAGAAAAAGGTGGCAGCTCAAAAAGGGCAAAGAGTGTCCTGCTCTTTGTCATCGTCTGCTTATTTTGTCTCATTTTGTTTGCTGCCAGAGGGCGCTTTCAATCGGTACTATTTTCCGGCGTGGTCTCAACCGTCATCATGCCGTTCCAATCCGTAGCCTCTTGGGTGAGCAACGAAGTGCAGTTTGCAACTGAGACGATCGCGGATATCTCGGCAGTACATGAACAGAATGAAATGCTTCGAAAAGAAGTCGAGAAACTCCGCATTCAGGCAGTCGCGGCAAATGAATATCAATCGGAAAACGAACGCTTGCGCACACTCCTCGATTATAAGCAGGCAGCCCATCAGTTCGACCTTATGGGCGCACGTGTCATCGGACGCGAGGCGACGACATGGTCGAGCATCGTCGTCGTCGATCGCGGTGCAAAAGACGGCATCGAAGAGAATATGGTCGTTGTGACCGAGAAAAGGATTGGTCGGTCATATTGTTGAAGTTGGTCCCGTTTCTTCAAAGGTTCAGCTTATCACAGACCCCAGAAGCTCTGTCGGCACGCTTGTGCAGCGCGCCGAATCACGCGTCTCGGGACTTGTTGAAGGTGATGCTGACAATCCTTTGATGCCATGTATGGTGAATATTCCGAAGACGTCCGATGTTGTCGAAGGTGATGTCATTGTGACGTCGGGCTTCGGCGGCGCTTATCCGAAAGGGATTGTTGTCGGGCTTGTTTCTAGTATCGAAAATGATACGGGCGGTCTTTTGAAGATCTGCCAATTAGAACCTGCGGTCGATTTCCGAACCCTTGAAGACGTCATGATCATCACGGCATCAAGAGAAGCAGCACCGCCGCCGCTGCAGCCGCCTGCACAGACACCGGGAACCGAAACGGATCCAAAGGCACAGGCAGCACAGCAGCAGACAGCAGGGGGCGGAGCACAATGACTACGCCAAAGACATTCGGACGCATCGCGCTCTTTGTCATCGTACTCTTAACCGTGCAGACTTCGTTTTTACCGCTGCTTGCCATTTACGGCACGTCTCCCGATCTCCTGTTGCTTGTAACGACATCCACAGCCTTTCTTCGCGGCAGACGAATTGGTGCTTTCGTTGGCTTTTCACTTGGTCTTCTCACCGATCTCGCTACGGGAACATACTTTGGTATGCATACGCTGACCTTTCTCTTCGTAGGCTATCTAATTGGATGTTTTTCGAGACGCGTCCTTGAAGAAAAGTTCTTTTTGCCAATCGCAGCAGCTGTCCTCGTGACGCCTTTTGTTTATTTTGTCTTCTTTCTTCTTATGGTCTTTGTATTCGGCTATCAGCTGCATATTCTCTACCATATCGAGCATACCTTCCTTGTCATGCTGCTCTATCAAGTCGTGTTTTCCTATCCGGTACACGTTCTCGTTCGGCGCTTTGACAAATATCTTTTTACTGAGAAACCGACAGCATCCTGACGGTTGATACGATGATGTATCGCTATCCTGGATGCCTGTCTTTTATTCTAGGGGGATCCCTTTGCAGGAAATCAATGCATTTAGCGGCAGGCTGAAGGTCATCAGCATCATCCTTGCGATCGTAATTCTCGTTCTCATTGGACGGGCAGCATACCTACAGATCTACGATGGCAGCTATTATGCGGAACTTGCCAACAACAACCGCATTCGCCTCATCCCTGCGATGGCGCCGCGCGGTATGTTTTATGACCGCAACGGCAAGCTCCTCGTCGAGAATCGTCCAGGCTTTACCGTTTCTCTCCTGCCGCTGACAGAGCCGATCAAGCCCGAGGTCATCACGCGTCTTTCCGCACTGATAAAGGTGCCGGAGGACGAGATCAGGGACAAGGTCGAAGGACATACCGGCTTTGACCCCATCCGCATCAAACAGGATGTGACGGCAGACGTCGTCTCTATCATTGAGGAGCAGAAAGAAGATTATCCGGGTGTCGTCATCGAAGTACAGCCGATCCGCAACTATACACTGAAGCAGATGGGAGCGCATACCTTTGGCTACGTCAGTGAAATCAACGACGCTGAGCTTGAAAAAGAAAAAAGGATGAAGGCTACAAAAGCGGGTGATATCATCGGTAAATTTGGCATAGAGAAGATCTATGACAAGGTGCTTCGCGGTGAAAAACGGCGGCGAGCAGGTTGAGGTTGATGTCGGCGGCAAGCCCGTGCGAATTCTCGGCCGCAAGGAACCGATAGCGGGAAATGATCTCGTACTGACCATTGACAAGGATTTGCAGGAAGCCGCAGAAAAGGCTGTAGATGAACAGCTCGCGGCCATTCATGCGGATGCGGCAGCAGCCGTTGTCATGAATCCGCAGACGGGTGAAGTCCTTGCGATGGTAAGCCGTCCTGCCTTCGATCCAAACCTCTTTGCCCATGGTATTTCAGCGAAAGACTGGAATGTGATAAACAAGAACCCACATCACCCCATGGACAACAAGGCGATTACCGGCGAATACCCGCCGGGCTCAACCTTTAAAATCGTTACGGGTACAGCAGCGCTTACAGAGGAAGTCGTCTCTCCAACAGAGAAAATCTTCGACAGCGGACGCCATTGGCTCATTCCAAAGACAAACTCTTCGGGAGAAGCACTCGGCTGGATTGATTTTACCCAGGCGCTTGCACACTCGGATAATGTCTATTTTTACGAGATGGGCAATCGCCTCGGCATTGATCGACTCGAAAAATACGCCCGCATGTTTGGACTCGGAAAGCCGACAGGCATTGACCTTCCCTACGAAGCCGATGGTCTTGTGGCAAACCGCAGATACAAGGAACTGAACTTCGACGATGGTGAATGGTATCTTTCAGAGACCTTCGATGCGGCTATCGGTCAGGGTCTTAACCTCGTGACGCCGCTGCAGGCAGCGATGGTCATGGGCGAGATCGCAGCGGATGGCAAGCGGTATAAACCACATGTCGTCAGTAAAATTCTCGACACGAACGGCAATGCCCTTCAGGAAATACAGCCGGAACTGCTCTCGACGCTCGACGTGCCGGAAAAGAATATCCGTCTCATTCAAGAAGGGCTTCACAAGGTCACGACGATCGGCACGGCAGCGTCTAATTTCCGCGGTTTTCCCGTCGATATCGCCGGCAAGACCGGTACAGCGGAAAACTCACAAGGACGTGACCACGGCTGGTTTGTAGCATATGGTCCTTTCGACAACCCAAATATCGTCGTTGCCGTCATCGTCGAGCAGGGCGGCTTCGGTTCTCAATCTGCCGTTCCCATCGGGCGGAAGATACTCGAAGCGGCTTTCGGCATTGGCCCTTACGCGCCAGAGGCAAGAACAGCGGCCAAAGAAGCTGAGGAAAAAGCCCAGCAGGCAAAAGCGGCTGCTGATGCTGCAAAAAAGAAGAATTAAGGCGTAAAGAAAACTGTTCGAGATATCCGTACGGGCGTGTCAAGAGGGGGATCGTATGGTAAATGAGATGGTAAAGATTAAAAGTGGCAGGGGTACCTTGCAGCTAATCTTTGCAGACGGTGCTTCATACACAGATATTCGAAAGAATATTGAAAAAAAGCTTGCCTCCAGTTCCGGCTTTTTTGCGCGCGGCACTGTCATTCTGCTTCCCAAAAGATCACTTAAAAAGACGAGGAAAGGGAGGATTTACAAAGAAACTCCTCCATACGCATGGGCTTATCTGTCGTCAGCAATCCGAAAAAGATGCAGAGCTTTCTGCTCGGCGTGCGATAAACGCTGCCAAAACAAAGAAACCTAGAGAGAGCGGAAAAGAGAATCCGAAAACACCGGAGGAGATTGTCTTTAACAAGACGCTGCGCAGCGGTCAGGAAATAAAGACCGAGGGCTCCGTTCTTGTCGTCGGTAACGTCAACCCTGGCGCACAGATTATCGCCGGCGGCAGCATCCATGTGCGCGGTACCTGCCGCGGCTTTGTGCATGCGGGAGCGGCAGGAGATCCGACCGCCAGCATCGTCGCCGAACGCCTCGTGCCGACGCAGATCCGCATTGCAGACCACATCGCCCGCTCACCGGACACGATAAGCGATACAGGGCAGACAGAGCGTGCCTACATCAAAGATGGACATATCGTCATCGAGCCGATGTCTCATTGATACGCTGAACGTTTCATGCGGTATGCTCTCGGTCTCAACCATCGTTTGAGAATAATATCACAAATCGTACGCTGCAGGTACTTTATAGGAAAGGCAGAATCATACTTATGAGCAGAATCATTGTTATTACGTCCGGCAAGGGTGGCGTCGGAAAGACGACGACGACGGCAAATCTCGGTGTCGGTCTGGCGATGCATGGAAAAAAGGTCGCTCTCATCGATACGGATACGGGGCTTCGAAACCTCGATCTCCTCCTTGGACTGGAGAACCGCATTCTCTACGATCTCGTCGACGTTACAGAAGGACGCACCACCTATAAGAAGGCACTCGTTCGTCATAAGCAGTACGATTCACTCTATCTTCTGCCAACCTCGCAGATCAAGGATAAATCGGCAGTCGATCCCGAAAAAATGAAAAAACTTTGCGAAGATCTTCGAAAGGAATTCGAATATATCCTCATCGATTGCCCCGCGGGCATCGAACAGGGCTTTAAAACGGCTATCGCAGCAGCAGACGAGGCCTTTGTCGTCACCATGCCGGAAATAGCCGCCGTCCGCGATGCCGATAAGATCATCGGCGAGCTCAGCCGCGCAGAGAAAAAAGTCCTCAAACTTATCGTCAACCGCATTCGTCCGAAGATGGTTGCGAATAAGGATATGCTTGAAATGGACGACATCAACGAGATCCTCGCGATTGACTGCATCGGGCAGATTCCAGATGACACAATGGTCATTACAGGCGCAAATAACGGTATACCCTGCATCACGATGGATAAATCGAGCGCAGGTCATGCCTATCAAAATATCGTCGAGCGCATGTTGGGCAAAGACGTCCCTTTCATGAACTTCGACGAAAAAGACCAGGGATTCTTCGAAAAACTCTGTGGAAAGGTCTTCGGAAAGTGAGGCGCTTCACGTTATGGAATCAGTGATGAGCTTTTTTAGAAAAACCACGCCTTCTGGAAAGATAGCACGGGATCGTCTCAAAGTGGTTCTCATTCATGACCGGGCGAACGTATCGCCTCAGCTTATGGAGAACCTGAAAAACGACATCATCCGTGTCATTTCCAACTATATGGAGATCGACCAACAGGATATGGACATTGCACTTGAACAGGATGCAGACTCCGTAGCACTCATTGCAAACATCCCAGTCAATTGTGTCAAGCATGGAAAGTGAGCGGGCATACCTTGATAGATGCGTGCCTGCCATAAGGAATGGGTAACAATGCGGATGTGAAATGATATAGGATGATTAAAAAATTTTTTCGGCGAACAGATTTTATCTTACTGGCTGCGACCGCTGGCATCGTCATCATGAGTCTTGTCATCATCAGCAGTGCAACGCACATCAACGTTCCGACAGAGGAGCGCTATTGGTTTGTGCAGCGGCAGGGTATCTTTGCTATCGTAAACTTTGCTCTCGCAGCATTTTTGATGAATTTCGACTATAAGATGCTCGAACGATGCGGCAATAAACTTTACATCTTTAACCTCGTCTTATTGGTCGCTGTCATGCTTTTAGGGCAGAGCGCACTCGGTGCACAGCGATGGATCATGATAGGCCCAATCAGCATACAGCCTTCCGAGTTTTCAAAGCTCTTCATGATCATCTCACTTGCTACCATCTTGACAAAGCGCGTGGGAAAGATCAACTCCCTTTCGGACTTCATGCCGATTGCTGCCTATGTTGGGCTTCCGTTCATCCTCGTTCTGAAGCAGCCAGACCTTGGCACATCGCTCGTCTTCATGGCGATCTTCCTCGGCATGATCTTTGCGGCGGGCATCAATATGAAGATACTCGCAAGATTCTCTGTACTCGGTGCCGCCATGCTGCCGGTGCTCTGGCATTTTCTGAAAGACTATCAGAAGATGCGCATCACGGTCTTCCTAGATCCAAATGTCGATCCTCTAGGGCTCTGGCTATCACATCATTCAGTCAAAGATTGCCATCGGTTCGGGCATGCTTCTCGGCAAGGGGCTTTTCAATGGCACGCAAAGTCAGTTGAATTTTCTCCCAGAGAATCATACGGATTTTATCTTCGCCGTCGTCGGTGAGGAATTGGGCTTCATTGGCTGTACATTCCTGCTTCTCCTATACCTCATCGTCCTCTGGCGCGGCATCGCCATTGCTCAAAAACGCTTCGGACGCTTTTGGCAGGCTTCTTGCCACAGGCATCACAAGCATGATTGGCTTCCACGTCCTCGTCAACGTAGGTATGACGATGGGCATCATGCCTGTGACGGGCATTCCGCTCCCGATGATGAGCTATGGCGTCAGTTCACTTACAACAAACCTCATGGCCGTTGCGATACTGATGAACATACAGCTTAGAAAGACACATTTGCAGTTCACATAAGAAAAGAATAGAAGGCAATCGGCTGGGAATGAGCTCCATTCGTTTCGCCGATTGCCTTTTCAGGTGAAAGTATATAGAAAAAGTAGGAGAGAACACCGAATGGTACACCTCGAGCATGAAGTCCTCCAAAAGGTTCTAAAGCCCGCACGATATACGGGCGGCGAATGGAATGCTGTAAAGAAAAAGCACAGCGAGGTCCTTGCAGCGTGGGCACTCGCTCTGCCGGACGTCTACGAAGTCGGCATGAGCAACCTTGGGCTCGCCATCCTTTATGAGATCTTGAACCGGCGGACAGATACGGCAGCAGAGCGCGTCTATGCCCCTTGGACAGACATGGAAGAGGAAATGCGCACCGCAAAATTCCGCTCTTTTTCCCTCGAGACACGAACTGAGATCGCATCGTTTGATTTCTTTGGCTTCTCGCTGCAATACGAGATGATCTACTCGAACGTCCTCAATATGCTCGACCTCGCAGGCATCCCCCTTTGGGCAAGGGAGCGCGGCGAGGATATGCCGTTTGTCGTCGGCGGCGGTCCCTGCGTTTATAATGTCGAGCCGATCGCGGACTTTTTCGACTTCTTCATCGTCGGCGATGGCGAAGAAACAATCGTCGACGTCACGGAGGCTCTCATCGCATGGAAAAGGGCAGGAAGCCCCGGCGGACGAAAGGGATTCCTCGAGCGGCTGCTTGCTGTCGATGGCATCTATGTACCGAGCTTTTACCAAGAGATCTATGACGAGGCGGGAAACTTCAAGACACATAAGCCGCTAAATAAGAAGGCAAAAAATATCATCTACAAGCGTGTCGTTCGCGATATGAACGATACACTTTCTGTTGAGCATCCCGTCGTTCCCTATATGGATATCGTTCACAAGCGCATTATGCTCGAACTCTTTCGCGGCTGCTCACGCGGCTCGCCGCTTCTGCCAGGCCGGTATCTGTTATCGCCCGACACGCGAGCGGACGGAAGAGGAACTGCGGCGCATGGCACGCAAGCTCGTCGATACGTCCGGCTACGACGAGATGAGCCTGACTTCGCTGTCCTCTGCGGATTATTCCTGTCTTGGCAGACTCGTCGACGATCTCATGGATGATTTTTCAGGAGAAAAGGTCAGTTTTTCTCTGCCATCGCTGCGCATCGACAGCTTTTTCCATCGATCTTGCACACAAGATGCAGAAAGTCAGAAAGTCGGGACTTACCTTTGCACCGGAAGCCGGCACACAGCGCATGCGCGACATCATCAATAAGGGTGTCACGGAGGAAAATCTCCTCAAGGCCTGCGGCGCGGCATTTCGTCAGGGCTGGCGGCAGGTCAAGCTTTACTTCATGATGGGACTCCCGACAGAGACGGACGAAGACATCATCGGCATTGCAGATCTTGCACAAAAAGTCGTCAACCTGTATCAGGAAATCAAGGGAAGGCGCGGCGTCAAGGTCACGGTCTCCGTCTCCTGCTTTGTACCAAAGCCATACACACCCTTCCAGTGGTTCGGGCAGGTTTCTCTCGAGGAATTCGAGCGGCGCCAGCAGCTTTTTGAAAGGAGCATATCCGTGACCGCTCGATTACCTTCAACTATCACGATGCGCATCTTTCCATTATCGAAGGGATCTTCGCGCGCGGCGATCGCCGCTTGTCCAACGTGCTTTATGAGGCCTGGAAGAACGGCGCGAAATTCGATGGCTGGTCTGACCTCTATCGCGACGATCTCTACCGTGCGGCATTTGAAGCATGCGGCATCGATATGGCGTATTACAACCATCGCAATCGTACGTTTGACGAACCTCTCCCGTGGGAAATCACAACACCAGGCGTTTCACGGGCGTTCTTAAAACGCGAATGGGACAAGGCGATGGAAGGTGCATTGACCGAAGACTGCCGTCGTGCAAACTGTACAGGCTGCGGCATCTGTCAGAACCTAGGCGTAGAAGTCATCGACTACAAAAAGGACGAAGATGCACGGAGTGCTGTCCCGAAAGAGAAGCGCACCTTAGAGAAAGCAGTAAGTCCGCCGGAAGGAAAGCGCGACGGCAGGGAGCGGAAGCTCTTTAAATGGCGCGCTGAAATCACAAAGGGCGAATCCCTTCGCTACGTCTCGCACCTTGACTTTGCCAACCTCTTCCTACGTGCCTTTCGCCGTGCAAAGCTGCCGATGGCGTATTCCGAAGGCTTTAATCCGCATATGAAAATAGCATTCGCCTCTGCTCTTTCGCTCGGCGTTACGAGCGATGCCGAATACATGGACTTCGAACTTTCAAAAGATATTTCACAGCCCGAACTCTGGGATGTGCTCAAGGCGAATTTCCCCGCAGGAGTCGAGTTAAAGGATCTTGCCCAGATACACGGCAAGCATAAGGCACTGATGGCACAGACGGATGAAACAAATTACCGCATCGAAGTCCCGTATACGGGACACGGAACCAGCGGTAAAGCAGGCAATCGATGCCTACAGCCGGGCAAAGGAAGCCGTCTTTCATCGCGAGACACCAAAGAAAAAGCGTGAAATTGAGACAAAGGAGTTCATGCTCGCACCGATTGCATGGAACCTGAAGAACGGACAACTGACGCTGAATATGGATATATCCCTCACGGGAAGCGGCAGTGTGAAGCCCATCGAGGTACTGCAGGTGCTCAAAGCGCAATTTGGCTTAGAAATCTGTCCGGAGGCCGCAAAGATTACAAGAACGGGGCTTTTCGGAAAGTGGCAGGCGCTTGATCGACTGCATAAGGAGCTGAGAGCTTAGCGCTCACATAGGTAAAAAGGAGGCGGCTATGGAGAAGATACTGGTCAGTGTCGATCCGGAAGAGACGCGGGCAGCCATTCTTTCCGACGGCGTACTTACGGCACTCGAGATCGAGCGCGCATCACATGCGCACCTTGTCGGCAACATCTACAAGGGTTGTGTCGAGAATGTACTCCCCGGGATGCAAGCGGCATTTGTAAATATCGGTGCCGAAAAAAATGCCTTTCTCTTCATTGGCGACGGCAAGAATCACGATGCCGTCTCAGGCGCTGAAAAGGACGTTCAAATCCATGTAGGACAGCGTCTTCCCGTCCAGATCGTAAAAGATGCGGCAGGAACAAAAGGGGCCGCGTGCGACGACACATATCTCTCTGCCGGGACGCTTTCTCGTCCTGATGCCGACAGCGGCATACATTGGAATGTCGCGCCGCATCGAGCGGGAAGAGGTTCGCGCACGCCTTCATGCAATGGCGAAAAGACTTTGCCCCGCCGGCATGGGATTGATTGTACGCACGGCAGCAGCAAGTGCGGATGAGGCCACACTTGCCGCCGACGTTCGCTACCTTACACATCTCTGGAAGAGCATACTCGCACGCTTTAAGCTGCGCGATCGCGGTGCAGCGCTTCTCTACCGCGATGCCGACCTTCTCATCCGCATGGTACGCGACCGCTTTACAGAAAAAATCAATACCTTTCTCATCGATGATCACGAGGCCTATGTCCGGGTAAAAGACCTTGTTGAGGGACTCTCTCCCGAACTTGCGGATCGCGTGAAATTTTATGAAGGAGAGACCTCTCTCTTTCACGCCAATCATATCGACGATGCGATTGAAAAGCTTGGTGCGCGTGAGATTTCGCTGAAGTCCGGCGGCTTTCTCGTCATTGACCGAACGGAAGCTCTGACCGTCATCGACGTCAATACAGGGCGCTACGTCGGCAACACGAACTTCGACGACACGATTTACCAGACAAACCTCGAAGCGGCAGAGGAGATCATCCGCCAGATTCGCTTGCTCGACATCGGCGGTATCATCATCGTCGATTTCATTGACATGGAACGCGACGAACAAAAAGAACATCTTTTAGAGTTTCTCCGCGCAGCGGCAAAGAAAGATCCGACAAAGACAAACGTCGTCGATATCACGGCACTCGGGCTCGTTGAGATCACGCGAAAAAAATCGCGCTCCAACATCGAGAGTATCGTCTACAGCAAATGTCCCGTCTGCCAAGGGCGTGGGCGCATCGAGTCGCCCGAGACAGTCGCAATAAAAATCAGCCGTTCCATCCGCCGCATGGAACAGACATCCCATGCAGAGACGGGATACGAAATCGAAGTCAACAGCAGTGTCGCGGCAGAGCTGTCGGCAAGCCAGCTGCTGCTGAACCTCGCAGCGGAATTTGGCACGGATATCAAGGTCAAGGCAAACGCCGGCATGCATCCCAGAAGCTTATACCATTCTTCAGCAGGGCTAGCGGCGCAAAGACGAGAAAAGATAAAACTTTTATCGTGTAACAGATGAAACGGCAGACATATCTTTTATCCAGTACATTTAAAATATCCAATGACAAGGGTACATCCACCATATAAATTAAAAACGGACAGCATGGAGGAGGGGCTAGACATGGCAAACCATATACTTGATTTGAAGAAGAATGTCGCAGATCTTGTGGAAGAATTTCCAGAGCTAAGACAGGTACTCGCAGACATTGGCTTTAAAGAAATACTAAGCGACAAAGCGCTTCACGTCATGGGGCGTATTATGACCATCCCGCGCGGTGCGGCGGTAAAAGGCATTGCCATGGACAGGGTAAAGGCGGCTCTGCAGGCGGCAGGCTTTACATTCGCAGAAGAAAGCGCCGATAAAAGGAAAGCGCGTCTTAAGGAATATCTCGAACGCCTGCATCGCGGCGAACCGCTGGAGAGCGTGCAGAAAGAGTTTCGCGCGCACTTTACCGGTGTTGCCCCTGAAGAAATTGCGGCGGCAGAGCAGGCACTGATCCGCGACGGCGCCGCCCCAAAAGAAGTACAGCGCCTCTGCAGCGTCCACGCCGCTCTTTTTACAGGAAATACCAAGGAGAAAAAACCTGCTGTCACAGAAGATACACTCCCCGCGGGACATCCGCTCACGCTTCTTCGTCTTGAAAATGAAAAGCTGAGCGAACTTCTCGACCGAATAGAAGAAGAGACAGCGGCAGAAAACATGGCAAAGCTCATGCCGCTCCTCGGCAGGCTCTTCGCCATCTATGCGCACTATGCAAAAAAAGAAGAGCTTCTCATGCCCTTCCTTTATGACTATGGCGTCACCGGTCCATCCCAGGTCATGTGGGGCGTCGACGATGAGATCAAACGCGAGCTCGGCACGGTCATGAAGTCGCTGAAAGAAGACACCGAAAACTTCATGACCTATCGCGGCCGGTTAAATACCTTGATTGAAAGCATCCGTGAGATGATCATCAAGGAAGACCGCATCCTTTTCCCGCTGGCACTTCGCTTTTTTACAGAGAACGAATGGAAGATGGTCTATGCCGACTGTTTCGAGATGGGCATGGCATTTGTCGACGAAGAGACACTTCCACGCTGGGAAACAGGCGAACGATACCGAGAGACGTTAAAACTGCCGGAAAACCTCCTTACCAGCAAGGTGAAGATGCCTGCAGGCGAAGTCTCTGTCCGTGCATTGATCGAAATCCTAAAGCTTATCGACATTGACATCACCTACATAGATAAAGACGACAACCTTCGTTTCTTCATGAATGAGGGAAAGATTTTTTCACGTCCGCTCTCAGCACTGGGACGCGAGGTTTATTCCTGCCATTCACCGAACATCGAACCCGTCGTCCGGCAGCTCCTTCTAGATTTTAAGGCAAAGAAACGGCGCTCAATGGAAGTATATCGATCGATCAAGGAGCGTCCTGTCAGCGTTCGCTATATGGGCATCTACGATGAAAATGACGAATATGCGGGTACGGTAGAGTTCGTACAGGACTGCAGCGAGATTCTCAACCACTTCAAAAGAGGGTAACTTAGCCCTTCCTGAAAAGAATCGCTAAAAGCACAAATCTATGAAATACGGCAGGTGAGATGTGATGTTTGCCAATCCGATGATGGAACAATTGCCGCGCAGGCGACTGGAGGATTTCCAGTTAAAACTACTGCAAAAGCAGCTGGCTTGGGCAGCAGAAAAGAGTAAGTTTTACCGAGAATTGTTTCAAAAGGCAGGCGTGCGGGCAGCGGATGTAAAATCGCTGGACGATCTTCAAAGCTTCCCTTTACTGACAATGCCGCGCTTTTAAAAGCAGGACTGTATGACCGCATCACATTACCGCTGTCTACGATGGTACGGTATGGATTAGCAGGTACGGCAGAGACGACTGCAACGCAGGGCGACGTCACACACGATATCGACAGGCTTTCCCGCGCACTCATCGCCGCTGGCGTCAATCGAACCTCCACCGTCGGCATTTTAGGCGATCTTTCTGATGTGCGGCTCCTCAATTTTATCTATACCACGGAAGCCATCGGTGCGACCGCGGTACCGATGGGTGTGGATGAAAGCCGCTGGAATAGACTTCTTGACCATTTGCAGCTCGATGCCCTGGTAGGCTTTGATACATGTATCGCGCAGCTTGTAAGCCAAAGGCAGGCGAGCGATATGGATGCCCTGCCTTCGGTCAAAAACATCTTTTGCATCCACCAGACAGCGATACAGGACGATACGCCATCCCTCATGAAGCAGATGAAGGTAAAGTTCTGCCATCTCTACGCACCGACTGCACTTGGCACCGCGGGAATGCTCTATCCATGTGAAAGAAGAAGGGAGCATCTCGCAGAGGATTATTTTTATGCGGAGGTCATCGCATTTGGCAGCGACCATGTTTGCCAAACGGGGGCATATGGGTGAACTCGTCGTGACGACACTGCAGGCAGAGGCACTGCCGCTCATCCGTTTTCGCACGAGACAAGCTGTGACTTTCACCGATGCGCCATGCAGCTGCGGCCGCACGCACCGAAAGAGTTCTGCTTCCGCCTAGTCTTTGATGTGTATGATGGCGGCAAGCAGCAATGCGCACTTTTCATCAAAAGGAACATTGAAGGAAACCATTATGAAGAAATATCGCATTGTACCCAAAAGATGCGGGGAAGTTCTGGCAGCTTGTTCAAGGAATGCAGCTTACACCAGAGGAAAAAGAACTTCTGCAAAGCTGCGTGATCCGTCACGTCGAGATCGCAGCAGAGAACAATCTTTGGGAAATCGCACTTTCGACACATACACTCATCCCAGCGAACCTCCTTGCTGCCGCATCCGAAGAAATCAAAGCGCAGTGCAGTCTCGCATCCGTCATCTTTCATCAGGATGTCGTAAATCTCGAGGACAATCTTGAAAAAATCTGGCCGCAGGTCATCGAAGAATCTTCCGTCGGAAATGCGGCAGGCAAGGGCATTGGCAGCAATGCCTTCAACGAAGGCGTGTATGAACTTCTGACGCGCTCGAAGTACGAAGTCTCCGGCAGCAGGGTCAAGGTCAGTGTCCCAGGTGAGCTTGCCGGTGAGATCATGCGGGCGCATGCGACAACGAGCCGCATGGAAAAAAGCATTGAAAAACATCTCGGCTATTGCTGTCGTGTCGAGCTGGAAGCGAGCGATGAAGTGCTCGCAAACATCGAGTCCGCCACGCAGGATCCGCGTTTTATTCACCGCCAAACAGCAGCACCTGCACCTCTTAAACCGCATCTTTCCGTCATTTCCGGCGGAAAAGGCGAACGCAGTAGAGAGATGCCGCATAGCTCAGCGGCTATAAAGCCCTCTCAAAAGACAGTCGCTGAAAAAAAGCCAGCAAAATCTTCTCTCAAAAAGGATTATGCAGCCCCTGTCCGCGTCGAGCGTACAGGAAGTCTCATCTTTGGCCGCAGCGTCATGGGGGAGGTTAAGAAGATTACAGAAATCGACGGCGAGATGAAGAACATCATCGTCGAAGGCACGGTGGGCGAAGGCATAGGCTCCGGCATCAAGGTCATTACATTTAAGACAGGAAGTACGCTCCTCACGTTCTGTATTACAGACGATACCGACGGTATTATCTGCAAGGCATTTTTCAAAAAGGGCAAGCGAAATGCGTCGGATGACGACCTTGCGCATGTTCGGGCGGAACTAAAAGAAGGCATGAGCGTTCGCATCCGCGGTTCCGTACGCTTTGATACCTACATGAACGAATATGTCCTCTTCATTGAGGGACTGGCGAAAAAGGAAATCAAACCGCGCGTCGATACGGCGAAAGAAAAGCGCGTCGAGCTCCATGCACACACGACGATGAGCGAGATGGATGCCGTCGTCACAGCAAAAGAACTCATCCAGACGGCAAACCGTTGGGGCTGGCCTGCCATTGCGATTACCGACCACGGCGTCGTACAGGCGTTTCCGGACGCGGCAAAGGCACTGAAGGACTGCAAGACCGATCTTAAGGTCATTTTCGGCATGGAAGGCTACCTTGTCGATGATGCGAATATGCAGAAGCGGGCGAATCACATCATTTTCCTTGCGAAGACACCGAATGGACTGCGCAATATCTATCAGATGGTTTCACTCTCACATCTTCGCTACTTCCGTCGCCGCCCGCGCCTGCCGAAATGCATCATCAAGGAATTCCGGCAAGACGTCATCATCGGCTCTGCCTGTGAGAGCGGGCGAGCTCATCACGGCGATCAAAGAGGGACGGACGGAGGATGAATTAAAGGATATCGCGGATTTTTATGACTATCTCGAAATCCAGCCGATTCATAACAACGACTTTTTAAAGCGCAGCGACAAATTCTCCCAACATCCAAACGGATGATGACCTTCGTGCAATAAACATCAAGGTGGCAGAGCTTGCACTCGCGATGGGAAAACCGCTCGTCGCGACCTGTGACGTTCATTTCCTAAATCCAGAGGACAGCATCTACCGTGCCATCCTGATGAAAGGCAAGGGCTTTTCCGATGCCGAGCTTCAGCCGCCGCTTTACTTGCGCACGACCGACGAGATGCTCAAAGAGTTCACCTATCTCGAAGATATCCGCGAGGGACTGGCGTTCGAAGCCGTCGTCACGAATCCGCGCAAGATCACAGATATGGTACAGCGCTTCAAGCCTATTCCCGACGACCTTTACTCGCCTGCCATCCCGGGCGCAGATGAAGAGATTCGCAAGATGAGCTATGACCGCGCTAGGTACATATACGGCGATAATCTCCCGGCGCTTGTCGAAGCACGGCTGGAGCAGGAGCTAAAGCCCATCATAGCACATGGCTTCAGCTCGCTCTACCTCATCGCGCAGCGCCTTGTCAAGAAGTCGAACGACGATGGCTACCTCGTCGGTTCACGCGGATCGGTCGGTTCTTCTTTCATCGCGACGATGACGGGCATCACCGAGGTCAATCCGCTGCCGCCGCACTGGCACTGCCCGCATTGCCAGTACAGCAAATTTATCACGGACGGCTCCTATGGCTCAGGCTACGACCTTCCGGATAAGACGTGCCCTGTCTGCCATACGCCGCTCGTCAAGGATGGACATGACATTCCGTTTGCGGTCTTTTTGGGATTTGACGGAGACAAGGTACCCGATATAGACCTCAACTTCTCTGGCACTTATCAACCCGTTGCGCACAAGTACACAGAAATTCTTTTTGGCAAGGACAATGTCTATCGGGCGGGCTCTATACAGACCGTCGCCGATAAAACCGCCTTCGGCTACGTCAAGAAATTCTTCGAGGAAAAGGGCGTCAAGAAACACATTTCCTATATAGACAAACTCGCACACGGCTGCATGGGCGTCAAGAGCACAACTGGACAGCATCCGGCAGGCATTATGGTCGTGCCGCGCAACATGGACATTCACTTTTTCTCGCCCATCCAGCACCCGGCAAACGATGTAAACAGCGGCACGATCACAACGCATTTCGACTATCACTCGATTTCCAGCCGTCTCGTCAAGCTCGATATTCTCGGACACGATGATCCGACCGTTATCAAGATGCTTGAGGATCTGACTCATCGCGACCCAAAGACAATTCCCTTTGACGACGCTGCGACGATGTCCATCTTCAACTCAACGACCGCGCTCGGCGTCACGCCTGAGGAACTCGGCACCACGAGCGGCACCTTCGGCATCCCCGAATTTCGCACGCCATTCACCCGCCAGATGATCGATGACACAAACCCCGATGTCTTTTCCGACCTCGTTCGAATCTCCGGCTTTTCCCATGGTACAGACGTCTGGCTCGGCAATGCACAGGATCTGATACGCAGCGGACAGTGCACGATCAAAAATGCGATTTCTGCCCGCGATGACATCATGATGTATCTCATTCACCATGGCATCGACCATCTGCTCTCCTTTCAGACGATGGAAAAAGTTCGAAAGGGCAAGGGCATTAAAGATGATGTCGTAGCAATGCTCCGGGAAGGCGGCATTCCCGAATGGTATATCGAATCCTGTCAAAAGATCAAATACCTCTTTCCGCGTGCGCATGCGACCGCCTATGTCATGATGGCGTACCGCATAGCCTTCTGCAAAGTCCACTATCCGCTTGCCTACTATGCCGCCTACTTCTCCATTCGAGCCGCAGAATTTGACGCAAACATCATCGCACGTGGCAAAGACGTCGTTGCAAATGAAATCAAGAAGTTAGAGTCTGCCGCTAAGGAAAAGAAGTTAGACCCCAAGCAAAGCGCGACGCTCATCGTCCTCCAGCTCGCATGGGAGATGTATCTCCGCGGCTTTCGCTGTAAATTCGTCGATCTCTACGAAAGTGACGCCGAGAAATTCCGCATCGTTGGAACGGAACTCCTGCCGCCGATCGCCTCGCTTTCCGGTATGGGCATCAAAGCGTCTGAGGGCATTGCAGAAGCGAGAAAGGACGGTATTTTCACTTCGATAGAAGATCTCCGCCGCCGCTCCGGCATCTCGAAAACCAACATCGAAATTCTGCGCTCTCACGGCTGCCTAGACGGCATGAGCGAAAGCGATCAGATCGCACTATTCATGTAAATGACATAGAATATCGTTTGCATTAAGGCTTTTCGCCCTCTTCTTTTTATGATAAAATAAAGCCGATATTTCATACGTGCAACAATGGGGAGCGTTGAAAATGGTAAAGAAAATGCTGCGGCTTGCTGTTTTAGGTATCGGCATGTTTTCTATGTTTGGCGTGGGGGTCTGCTCGGGCGGCAGAAATTCCTATGCGCGGCGTTGTTGAAGGGTTTTACGGCACACCGTGGAGCATGGAAGAGCGCCTTGACATGATAGAATTCTGCAAAACGCATAAGATGAATGCCTATATCTATGCGCCGAAAGATGATCCTTATCACCGGGAGAAATGGCGTGAACCTTATCCAAAGGAAAAGCTGGATGAACTTCAGACACTGATACGCGCTTCAAAAAGTGCAGATGTGGACTTCATCTTCGCCGTCTCCCCTGGACTGGATATACACTTTTACGGAGATGCGCGCGCAGCTGATGAAGAGAAGATGCTCGCAAAGCTGAATGCCGTCTACGCGATTGGCGGCAGACATTTTGCCGTCTTTTACGACGACATTCCGGAAAAGGACGGCAAGGGACAGGCAGAGTTCCTCACAAGGCTGGAAGAAAAGCTTCGCGCTGAACATCCAGATATCGCCCCTCTCATCACAGTGCCGACCGAATACTTTCGTCTCGACATGACAGCAGACGACAAAGTGAAACCCCTATACGAAAGATTTTGCTGCATATCTTCCCAAGGATACACTGGTGCTCTACACAGGAGAAGGCGTCGCCTCACCTTGGCTTTCAGATGCAGCCTATGCCGCGGCAAATGATCTTTACGGACGAAAGCTAGGTCTATGGATCAACTATCCCGTCAACGATTATATGGAACAGAAACTTGCCCTCGGCCCCATCGTCGGTCTGCCAACACATTCGGACATCCCTGCTGTTTTTTTCAACCCGATGAAGTATGAGCAGCTTTCTAAAATCGCACTGGCTACTGGAGCAGATTATGCACGAGATACCGAACATTACCGCCCGGAAAGAGCTTGGGAAAACGCAATAAAAACAACAATATGGTCCATTAGCCAACGCCATGCGGGACTTTGCCGAACATTCGCAGCATCTGGAAAACAATTGGGCAAACATCGGTCGCCCCGATGCACCGAAATTTCGGCAAAGTTGGAAATCACTCTTACAAGAGGAAAAAGAATCCTTTGCTCAGCAAGTATGCACGAGAGAATGTCGAGCGCTTTATAAAAGTCCATGACAGATAGTGCACGAAGTTAAAGACCGAGCTTCCCAGAAAAAGAGCGCAGTGACATGCTCCCACAAATCGAACAGATGGAGCGAATCACTAAGGCGGCAGAGACAGCCCTGAACTACCTCGACGTCAGAAAGAATAACGCGAAAAATGCCGAACAGCTAAAAGCACAGCTGCAAAAGGAATATGATGAAATCAAAGAAGGAGAAGCGACTGCGGCTATCAGTGAAAACACAGGCGTAGAATTTATAAGGCAGGTTCTGAATACAAAATAAGATGGATGAAGCGCAATAGAAAGATAGCACCTCTGATGCTCATATAAATATATAACAAAAGAGACTGCTGCCTATTCGGTAACAGTCTCTTTTTATCAGCAAGGGCTTACTTCGCCAGTGCATTAACCTTACGAGCCAGACGCGACTTTTTGCGAGCTGCGCAGTTCTTGTGGAAGACCTTATTTGCAGCTGCCTGATCAATCGTCTTGCAAGCAGCCTGAAGACGGGACTTGGCCTCTTCGACATTGCCTGCATCGACTGCTTCGAGAACGTGACGGGAAGCCGTACGAACACGGGACTTCTCAGCCGCATTCTTGGCGCGGCGCTTCGCATCGGATTTGACACTCAAGATAGAAGCTTTGATATTTGGCAAGTAATTCACCCCCTTGATATACCGTTTTAGACTACTTTAGCACATACGCATGAAAAATGCAAGGGTTTCCATGGAAGGCAGAAGATTAATCGTCGATATAATAATGTGCGGACGCATCGACAAGGCTGTTTGTCAGCAGTCTGAGGAAATCCGCACGCGTGATATTCTGTGCATAAGCAGAGAACAGATGATCATCGACGCGCCAATGTGCCGCGTAACTCTCCGATTCGTCCTTCCCCGATGTTTTCGCGATAGAGACGGATACACCTGCAATGGTCTTCCTTTCCCATTTTGCACCATAGACACCGCTGATCTCCTCGCCAAGACTGTTGGATTTATCGATTTCGGCCGTACGCACTTGAACTGTTGTCTCAGGTGCATCAATGCGGCGGAATCTAAGGTCTGCAAGATGCCCCGATATGACGGAAATCGAATAGCATGCATAGCCGGAATCCGGCGTCAAGTAAAGCGGATGTACGTCAGCAGCCCTTACAGCTTCCGCGTATGTCTTATATTCCACAATGGGATTTGGCATACCGACTTCTGTTTTAGAGGCGGCAAATGCACACTGTGGAGCGACTAAAAGCGTACCGAGTGCCAGTGCTGCAAACAGTTTCTTTTTATTCATCTTAATCTCTCCCTTTTTACTTCCGAGGCATGATATACGTTCAAAGTATAGCATACATCGCATAAATTAGCAACACGCCCATGGCAGCAAGGCCAATCACATCGCCTGCATTGCCGTACATGGGCGGCACCAGCGCGAGCAGCGTAAGCAAGCCGAAGAAAAAGGGCTCACGCCATGGTGCAGTTGGTTTTGCCACATTGCTTTTCACCGGAGAATGTTTCGCATGGATACGGTTATGCCAGCGCGTGAAATAGAGGATGACCCCTGTCACAACCATAGCAGTTGTTCCTAGGATAAGCAATGCCCAAAAGATTTTTTCAGCAAGCAAATCGTGGCTGTGAATATGCAGATTTAAGAAGAACGGCGCTGCTTTCATCCATGTGGGCACAGGAACCAACACAGACTCTGCATGTTCCGCTTGCGGCAAAAATGCCATTTCGCCCAGCATGAAATTCGTTGCCTTGGCAGGCGGTTCTGCCAAATGAAAGGCGTAAGGTGTGGCATCATCTTGCGGAAGTTCCATAGAAATCACGACTTTATCTGGAAATTGGTTCTGTATCATAGCCAGAGATTCCGCTGGTGTGTATGCATGAGGCGTTTCCGATTGCTGCATGAAAAGCTGCTGTCTTGCGACTATAGGTGCTTCGCGATGGTAGTGGTCACTTCCTATCGAATAGCAGACGATGATAATGCCGCTAAGTGTCAGTAAAAACGCCCAGCCGAAGGTAAATACGGAGATGAGCTTATGCCAATCCGACCAAAAGAGGCGTGTGGAGGTCGTCCTCCTTTTTCCAAAGGCAAGTTTTTTCATCAAAGGCGCATAAATCCAAAGACCACTGATGATGGAAAGGAGAGTGAGTACACACATCACAGCGAGAAAATCGCGTCCGGCACCACCCATTTTCATCTGCACATGAAGCAAATGTGCTTCATGCAGAAACGATTGTAAAGCTGGAATACGGTATTGACGATCCTTCCGATTAAAGACTTCTCCACTTCGCACATCGTACATGATTTGCTCGCCGCCCATTCGCATGTGCGCGCGTTCCTTATCCTTTCCCGCGCTCTCCACGAGAAAGTACAAGGTGCCGTCCGATGGATCTGGCGTCACAGCACGAATTCGTTTGTCAGGAGCATATGCCGTGACAGCTTCCATTCCAGCAGGAAGTGCCTCCCATATCGAATGCATCGCCATAGGTTCACTCTTTGAGGCAAATTAACTGTATTCCATGCATTGATTTCATCGCGAAAGAGCAGCGGCAGCCCTGTCAGCACAAGCAGCAGAAAGAAGAGAGCGCAGACAAGGCTGACCCAACGGTGAATCTTATAAAAAAGAACCATGATTTCTCCTTTGACTGAAATAAAGAAAGGCTGCCGCATGGGCAACCCCTTTTTGAATCTTACTTTGCGAGAGCTTCCTTCAAAATTCCCGTTAAAGCTCTCTGCGTGATGCGCATCATGTCAGCGAGCAGAGCGTTGTAGAGATCACCGCCGTCCGTCACACCGCGACCGTTCGCCGTGATGAAGAACTTCTTCGGATGTTCCTCTTCCTTATAAGCCTCGTCAAGTTTATCCTGCACAAGCTTTGCAATGTACTGTTCCGTCATGTCTGTCACCTCTTTTCATACTATCCTTCTTGTTATTATACGACAAAGCCCCTTGCTTTTCCTGTTTATTTCCTAAAAACTTACTTCTGTTTTTCGACCTTGTCTTTTTCATATAGTCCATGAGATCATAGAACTTCGAATGTTCGATGTCCGCTTCGAACATTCGGCTCCACGGGAAGTAAACCGTGATATCCTCAAGTGTTTCCATCGGCGGGAGATTCTCCTCAACGAACCGCTCCATCATGCGGGTCGAACGCGCAGATACGGCATCGCGCTTCGTGCTGAGCGTACCGTAGACGCCATCGCCGCGAAGCCATGTGAGCTGACGGGCAACCGTATTGCGGATGTTTGCCTGATATGCCCAATCGTCGAGGTAGCGCGTGGCGAGGAGTGCGTCCACGTCATCATTTTTCATATGCTTGGCAAGCTCTGCCTCTGCGAGGACGAAGCCCGTGCTGTTCGTCGCCGTATTCCAGCCGCCGTATGCACGAATCTTAAAGAAGGCCACGCTTTTTGAGTTCGTTCATCAGCGCATTATCCGAACCATTCGCAAAGGCGATATCTGCAATCGCGACGGGATAGCCCTTTTGCAACATAATCGCTGACAATGTCGGCAAAATACTTTGTATCCCTGCGCGGCTGGCCGTCATTACTTGCCATATTGGCTTCATAGGTCTTGCCGTTGGCATTTGTATTGACGGTGAGAACGACATCTGCCTTCTCCGGCGAAGGAACCTGCATCGCGCCTGTCGCCAGAATTGCCTTGTGGATATAGTCACCGATCGTCTCATCCGAATAGGATGGAATCGTATGCTCGCCGCGCCCCCAGTTGTACTTGACGAAAACAAAAGGAACTTCACGGCGCATATCATTGACGGCGCGCGCCATCATGAGCATCGCCATCTCGTCGATACCTGCCATCGACTGAAAGCGCGTCGGACCAATGTCCTTGCCCTGCTCGAGAAGGTGGCGCGTCTCATAATGCGTCTGTGAATACGGCGCATTGTCGTCACGACCGAGGACAAAGTAGTTAAACGTTCCCTTCTTCGTAAGGTCGATCATCTTCTCGTTGGCGAGCATAATTCTTTTCGCGACGTCCCATCCAGTCGGAAAGCGACCGACTGGGAATGAGTTGTCCGAGGAAAGCATATTCTTTCTTCTCACGGCTGGAAAGTCCTTTAACCTCCTGCTTATCCTTCAGCTCTGTATAGCGGAAGATATCTGAGCCGTAATTGCGGTAATAGCCCGGTTCTTCATGGCCGGAAGCCTCACCAGAACGCGGCGTGCGCATGATGGATCCAAAGACATAGAGATCGAGCTTCGGATTCATCTTGCGGAAGTTTTTTTGAAAGCGTTCCACGCGTTCAAGCGACTTTTTCTTGTCTTCATCATGCTTTGCGCGAGGCGACAAGACTGCCGTAGAACATGGAGTCCGCTGAAATGACAGCGGCGTCAGCCCCGACGATGTTTTCATCGAGCCACGTCCAAAGCTTTTCCGGATTGCCGAGGTCATCGCGGCTGCCGAGCATATCGTCCGGCGGTACAACGACCTTATAGCCGAGCTTTTCCGCAACTTCTGCTGTCTGCTTGTCTGAAATTGGGCGATTGTCATGCGGTACAAAGACGATCTTCTTCGGCTGTTCCACCTTAGCACGTGCCATTCCCCTTGCACTAAACGGCAGGAAGGTTGTCAGAGCGACCGAGAAAATGACGATGATCTTTCCTGTTCTGGAAATACGCAACTTACTCCTCCTTATCCATCATCTTATCCTTTGCAATGCGAATCAGCGCATCCCTTACATCCTTTGGTACATGAAGCTCTGTCTGAAACTCGACACCGCCTTCCTTCGGCTGTGCACCCTTGATTTCAATCATGTTGATCAGGCGATGCCCTTCAAACTGTGTCTGTCCAAAGTCGGATGCTGCAAGCGCTTTGCTGTAATCAACGCGGACGCGATTGCCATGAATCTCCATCGCCATGTCGTCCGGTACCTTGATATGGCCGACAAGCTTTTGTGCCATCGACATGGAGATGCGGGAAAAGATCCAAGACATGAGCCCGTGCCCCGGAAGATTGCGCTCTCGGACGCGGTAAACAGCATACGACGTATCGCCTTTATGAACAAACTCCCTGAGTTCGCCCGAAAGCTCGACTTTTCCGAAATTCTTTGCGTCTGCTGTAATCTCTATGCGTCCGTTTTCCTTAGATGCAATGACCAGCGAATTTAGCTTTCCATCTTCACGCAAGCTGTTTGCAATCGCATCGTTCATCACGCTGTCGGGAACAAAGAGACGTCCATTGGCAATGTCTAGAATACTTTCCTTCGACCAAGTCCCCTGTATAACCTTGAGCGCCGGTCCGTAATCTTCGACCTTCTGCTTGATTTTATCCCAGTCGATCTTATGCATTTGATCCAAAACAGTTGGCAGGCATATCCATCATAGCATTCACCTCATGAAGTTGAATTCTATCAAATAAAGATGAAAATAACGCGTAACGAATTTGATGTAAATTTCAGATAAATTAGGTATCTTCTCTATGATATTTTCCGACATTCCGCTCGTAAATATCGCGCAGCGACTTTGGCCGCAGAATGCGCAGACTGTTCGTCTTTGCCAAACGGCTGAACACCTCTTCCATAAAGTCCTTCATATGGTCACTCATGCCGCAGCCATTTGCCAGGCGGCGTTTCCACCAGCCGTAGTATTCTGCCTGCAAAGAAAAGGCACTCCGCCCATACGCCTTTCCTGCGCCGAGACAGTCACAAACCATCTCAACAGCGTACTTGTACGTCATATCGCGTGCAACGGGGCCATGGTCAAAATTGTCAAACCATGCTTCATAATGATGAAGGTTTCGGCCATGATGATGAATCCATGCCATGGAAAAGCCATTGTGCTTCTCCTTTGAAATGCGAATCGGTGAAATCTTTCCGTTGTAATAGCGGACGCCCTCTAAAAATTCTACCGGTGAAAACTTAGACAGATCATGAATCAGTCCCTGCCAAGGGATTCCTGCAATAACGCAGAAATAGAAGACCCAGAATTTATGCCGAAGAATCATCCAGGTATGTCCGAGAAGACGTTGATAAAATGGCATACAGCAGCCTGCTTTCTTTTTATTAGGAATCATTTCCATTATACAGCAGAAAACAAAAAAATCGGTGAAGAATTCCCGTTTCTCCACCGATTAAAAAGCAAAATTTTATTTAAATATATTTTTTAATCCATCAAGGAAGCTCTTCTTTTCTGGGTTTACCTTGTCGCCGCTGAGCTCGCCGAATTCACGGAGAAGTTCTTTTTGACGCGAGGTCAAATTCTGCGGTGTCAGCACCTTTACGATGACATGCTCATCACCGCGCCCCGAACCGCGCAGATAGGGAATGCCGCGTCCTTTCAGACGAAGTGTCCTGCCATTTTGTGTGCCCTCGGGAATCTTCATGTCGACAGGTCCATCGAGTGTCGGAACCTGTACCGTAGCACCGAGCGCGGCTTCGACGAAGGAAACCGGCACTTCAACGATGACATCGTTGCCGCTGCGCTTAAAGAACTTATGCGGCTGTACGACGATGTATACGTAAAGGTCGCCATAGCCGCCGCCGTGCGCGCCGGCATTGCCGCCGCCTGAGACGCGAAGCCGCGTCCCCTGGTCGACGCCCTTTGGAATCGTGACATCGACCTTATGCTGCGCGCGAACCTGCCCTGAGCCATGGCATTTCTTGCAGGGATTCTTTACCGTCTTACCGGCGCCGTGACAGCGTGGGCAGGTCGTCTGATTCATGACCTGTCCAAACGGGGTATTCTGTACCTGCTGGCGCACGCCTGTACCGTGACAATCGGGACAGGTCGTGACATCCGTTCCGCCTTCACCGTGGCAGTCAGAGCAAGACTCTGTACGCTGGTAGCTGATTTCAACTTTCTTTCCAAACGCCGCTTCCTCGAAGGTTACGGCCAGTTCATAACGCAGATCGCTGCCGCGCTGGGCACGCGGCGCACCGCCGTGCGATCGACCGCCGCCGCCAAAGAACATGTCAAAGATATCGTCGAAACCACCGCCGCCACCGCCAAAGCCGCTGCTAAAACCGCCAAAACCGCTGAAGCCGGCGCCGGCACCACCGCCGCCGCCCATGCCGCCTTCAAAAGCAGCATGACCGAATTGGTCGTATGCCTGTTTCTTCTTCGGGTCTTTGAGGACTTCGTATGCCTCGTTGACTTCCTTAAATTTTTCCTCAGCGGTCTTCGGGTCATCGCGGTTGAGATCTGGATGATATTTTCGTGCCATCTTCTTATAGGCTCTCTTGATCTCTCGATCCGACGCGCCCTTCTCGATGCCGAGGACTTCATAGTAATCGCGTTTTTCGCTCACATTGCACCACCTGTTTCAGTAAAGCCATGTTCCCCATCGCTTCCCTAAAAAACAAGCGGGCGAAGGCTAGCCCTACGACCCGCTTGTCTCGCTTGCTTACGTGTTACCACGGCACGAGCGATTATTTCTTGTCGTCTTTGACATCCGTAAACTCTGCGTCAACGACATCTTCTTCCTTGCTGCCGCTCTCTGCTGCGCCTGCACTTGCATTGGCACCAGCGCCTGCATCAGCACCCGGCTGCGCACCTGCAGCGCCGCCCGCTGCCTGTGCCTGCTGATAAGCTGCTGCGCTCATCTCGTAGAGCGGTGCCTGCAACTCTTCCGTCGCCTTCTTAATCGCGTCGGTATCCGTGCCCTTCAGCGCTTCCTTCAGCTTGTCGGCTGCCTGCTGAACTTTTTCGACCTGCGCCTTATCCGCCTTGTCGCCAAGATCCTTGATGGTCTTTTTCTGCCTGATAGACGAGCGATTCACCCTGGTTTTTCGCATCGACCGATTCTTTCATTTTCTTGTCTTCGGCTTCATGCGCCTGCGCTTCCTTGACCATGCGGTCAATATCTTCCTTGCTCATGCCGCTGTCAGACTGAATGGTGATCTTCTGCTCTTTGCCTGTGCCAAGATCCTTTGCAGAGACGTGCACGATACCATTTGCATCGATATCAAAGGAAACTTCAATGCGGGGAACACCGCGCGGTGCCGGCGGGATATCGGAGAGTTCGAAGCGGCCGAGCGTCTTATTGCCCGCAGCCATCTCACGCTCACCCTGCAGAACATGAATATCGACAGATGGCTGATTATCCGCTGCCGTCGAGAAGATCTGGCTCTTATGTGTCGGAATCGTCGTATTGCGCTCGATGAGCTTCGTGCAAACGCCGCCGAGCGTCTCGATGCCGAGGGAAAGCGGCGTAACGTCGAGGAGAAGGACGTCCTTGACTTCACCGACAAGGACGCCGCCCTGGATGGCAGCACCGACGGAGACGCACTCATCCGGGTTGACGCCCTTCGACGGCTCCTTATTGAGGATGGTGCGGATAGCCTCCTGAACGGCCGGAATGCGGGACGAACCGCCAACGAGGATGATCTTATCGATATCGCTGCCCGTCAGGTCGGCATCCGCCATCGCCTTCTTGGTCGGCTCCATCGTGCGCTCGACGAGGTCGCGCGTCATCTGGTCAAACTGTGCGCGTGAGAGCGTCAAATCCAAATGCTTCGGACCGGACGCATCTGCCGTGATGAACGGCAGGTTGATGTTCGTCTGTGTCATGCTGGAAAGCTCGATCTTCGCCTTCTCTGCCGCTTCCTTCAGGCGCTGTGCCGCCATCTTATCCTGTGAAAGGTCGATGCTGTTTTCCTTCTTGAATTCTTCAACCATCCAATCCATGATCTTCTGGTCAAAGTCATCGCCGCCTAGGGTGCGTATCGCCGTTCGTTGCGAGAACTTCGAACGTACCGCCGGAGAGTTCTAGGATGGAGACATCGAACGTGCCGCCGCCAAGATCGAAGACGAGAACCGTTTCATCATCGTCCTTATCAAGACCATAAGCCAGCGCCGCTGCCGTCGGCTCGTTGATAATGCGCAGGACTTCGAGCCCTGCAATTTTGCCGGCGTCTTTTTGTCGCCTGACGCTGGCTGTCATTAAAGTATGCCGGAACGGTGATAACCGCCTGTGTGACAGTTTCACCGAGATATGCTTCTGCATCCGCTTTCAGCTTCTGCAGGATCATTGCAGAAATTTCCTGTGGCGTATAGCCCTTGCCGTCAATCTCTACCTTATAATCTGACTCGCCCATGTGGCGCTTGATGGAAGAAATCGTACGATCTGGATTTGAAACTGCCTGACGCTTTGCCAGCTGACCGACCAGTCGCTGCCCATCCTTTGTAAAGCCGACAACAGACGGTGTAATGCGGCTGCCCTCCGGGTTCGTGATAACGGTCGGCTCGCCGCCTTCCATAACAGATACGACCGAGTTTGTCGTACCAAGATCGATACCAATTACCTTAGACATAGTATAATCCTCCTATGATAAAAACTTTATTTTTTATAAAATTATCTTTAATTTGCAACAACCTGAACCATGCTCGGGCGAATGACCCTGCCCTTTACCATGTACCCCGGCTGGAGTACCTTGGCGACCGTATCATCTTCCTTATCGGGATCTGCCTGCCGCATGACCGCCTGATGGAAGTTCGGATCAAATACCTTGCCTTCCGCTTCAATAGCTTCCAGTCCATTGTTTTTAAGGATTTCCTGGAACTGCGTGTAGAGCATTTCGACGCCCTTTTGAAAGGCATCGCCATCTTTCTGCTCAGCTGCCATGGCTCGGTCAAAGTTATCAATAACAGGGAGCATGCTCTTTAGAAATTTCCTGCGTCACGACGGCGGATAACTCTTCGCGCTCCTTGTTGGTGCGACGGCGAAAATTCTCAAAATCTGCCTGCAGACGCTTTAAACGATCGTCCTTCTCCTGCAGGTCAGCCTGCAGCTTTGCGAGCTCGTCTGCCAGATCTGTCTTTTCTGTCTCGTCCGAAGAATCCGAAGGCGCTTCATTTTTCCTGAGAACCCTTTTCTTCTGCTGCTCTTTCCGCAGCTTCACGCGCTTCTTCCTCCTCGGCCTCAGCATGGATCTTCATCTCTGCCGCATCGATCTCACGCTGCATCTCATCCATCGTTTCCCTGTCTTTCTTCTTCATATCCTCTACCATTGATCTGTCACCTCTTTAAGGAATTATGTCCCTGCTACCATTCGAGGTGCCGGACGACGTTCGTCAGATTGTCATTCATGTATTTAAGCAAACTCATTGCCTTCGCGTATTCCATACGCGTCGGTCCCATGACCGCGATGGTGCCGAGAAGTTCACCATGCAGGTGATATGTCGCTGTCACAAAGCTCGTATCCTTGAAGTGAACATCCTCGTTTTCCTGCCCGATTGTAACCTCGAGTCCTTCACCCATATGTGCATGAAGAAGGTCTTTGACAAGCTCCTGCTCCTCAAGAAGCAAGAGCATTTCCTTTACGCGCTCGACATCTTGAAATTCCGGCTGTTCCAGAAGGTAACTCGTACTTCCGAGATACAGCCGCTCTTTTTTCGTATCGCTGAGCGCACGCTCGATGATGTTTTCTGCAGCATCTGCAAGCTTTTCGTCACCAATATCCTCGCGCATCGCATGAAAGGCAGAGCGCTGTACTTCAGCCAGCGCCCGTCCAGCTAACTTTCCATTGATCATCCGCGCCATTTGGCGAAAGTCACCAAGCGAAGCGCCGGCAGGAATGCGGACGATCTTGTTTTCGATAAAACCTGCGTCCGTCATGAGGACGGCCACGACGCGCTCTGCATCCAACGGGAGAAACTCAAGGCAGTGAAACCTTGCTTCGCTCATCTGTGGAGCAAGCACCAACGCTGCGTTCTTTGTAACTTCTGCAATCAGCTGCGCGGTCTCCTGAAAGACTTCATCGATGCGCTTTACGCGGTGCCGATACCATCGGTCGATGCGCGCCTTTTCTTCTTCGCTCACCGGCCTCGGCGGAATCAGACCATTGACATAGAATCGATAGCCCTTAGAGGAAGGAACGCGGCCGGATGATGTATGGATGTGCCGGAGATAGCCAAGCATTTCAAGATCGGCCATCTCATTTCGGATCGTTGCCGGACTGACACCGAGGTCATACTTCCGAGCGAGTGTCCGGGAACCGACCGGCTCCGCCGACTGTATGTAGTCGTCGATAACCGCACGAAGCACGCGTTTTTTTCCGATCATCAAGCGCATCTGCGCCATCGTTTTCAGATTGACACCATGCTGAATGATTCACAGACTTCATCCTATCCCTCCTTCCCTAACTTCTTGTTAGCACTCCATTTCTTTGAGTGCTAACTCAAAATCTAATAAGAATATACAACGAAAAAAACAAAAAGTCAATAGCTAAATGTCAAAAAGTCAAAAATATTAAAACCGTGCGATGGCAAGGCATTTATTTCCACCTGCGAAGTCCCGGACCCTCTTCTGCGAGATTGGCAAAACCGACTTGACGCATCGCCTCATAGGCGACGACGGCAGCTGCATTTGACAAGTTCAGTGAACGCGCATCTTTTTGCATCGGAATGCGAACCGTATGTTCCCAATGCTCGGCAAGAATTTCTTCCGGAATTCCCGCCGACTCCCTGCCAAAGACAAGCACATCCTCCTGCGTATAATGCGGTTCCGTGTAAGTGTGTGCCGCTTTTGTCGAACAGAAATAAAAGGCATGCCCTTGGTACAGCGCTTCGACCTCTGCAAAATTCTCATGCTCATGCACCTTTAACAAGATGCCAGTAGTCAAGCCCCGCGCGCTTCAAAGTGCTTATCATCGGTCAGAAAGCCCAGCGGCTTGACAAGATGAAGTTCAATGCCCGTCCCTGCGCAAAGGCGAGCGATGTTTCCCGTATTGCCGGGAATCTCCGGCTCTATAAGTACGATATGCAAATGAAATACCCCTATGCTTTCCTATATTTTATAGGCAGCAACCCACATCTTTCAAAAACGGCTGCCGCAGCTTGAGACATCGCTCTAAAATTTCCCCATCAAAACCTTTCATAAACAGGAAGTTCGCGCACATTGTCACGGGGGTTACCATACACTTGGCGATGACTTTTCCCATCTCTTGGACAAAATCCATGGAAACATAGGCGAGAATCCCGTGATAGACTGCTGCGGTAAGGTACGACACCGACGTTACCAAAATGACTTGATAAGCAACGTAGACGATGTACTTCTGCCAAAGAGAAAGCCCACCTTTCTTCACGGTAAATATATGACGGGTCGCCATGAAAAAAACAAAGGTGACAGCGGGGACAGCACTCGCTATGTTGGCAAATTGTACGGGAATGGCAAGGCAAATGCTGAAAATAGAAAAAAGTGTAAAATCCATACACCAGCCGATGCCGGAAATGATCGTGAAATACGCACCTTGGCGCACGAGCTCACGCATGAAGGAATGCCTTCAGCTCTTCCGGCGTACCGAGGACATGCACGTTTTCCGACGCGACATCCGAAATATAGACCTCACCGCCCTCCAAAAGCAGCTGCTCATAGAGCGGCGCCACATATCTTTCACCTTTAACGAGGTGAGACGGATTGCTGTAATATGTGAGATAAAGGTCAAGGTATCGGCGCGCTGACTTAAAATAATATGCCCCCAGCGTACAATACGGAGAGATTCGCTCCTTTTCTTTTATCTCCACAGCTCGCCCCGCTTCATCCAGTCGGACAAAGCTCCAGTGATCCCCTGCGCCCCTAAAGCACGGTATGAAGCCATCGCCCTTCAATTCTTCCGCTCGCATCGCACCTGCTTCCACATAGGTATCAATATTATAAATTAAGAGTTCGTGGTCTGGATTCCAATACTTTGAAGCCAGCGCTGCCGTGGTAGCCTGCCCATCCGTCAGATAATCCAAGAGAAGGATGTTAAAACGATGGATTCCCAGCGCAGCCGCATGTGTCTTAATGAAACCTTCCACATCTTCCGCTTCATCCTTCATCGCAAGGAAGATGTACTTGGCTGTACGATTTTGATAGCCCTTCAGGCTGATCAGCGACCAATCAAAGAGCGTCTTTCCCTTCGCTTCAATCATATACTTTGGCTTGTCGTAGCCGGCACGGCGAAAGCGAGAGCCTGCCCCTCCCATCGTGATGACGATGTCCAGCGTTCTTCCGCCTGCCTGCGACGCCTGACATAGCTCTGTCAGCGCTTTGGGAGAAGAACGCAAAAATTCATCTGGGCGTACCGAGCGGTCGTCGACATAGAATCCCTTATGTCCCGGCCACGGCTTTCCATAGAAGATTTCATCATAGGGAATCTCCCATTTATCCAGCCAGTCCAGGAGGATACGCGCCGTGTTCTTGTTGATAACGCCAAGATTTCCCCTGTAAGAATTCATATTGCGCGAGGTAAAGAGCGTAATCTTCGCCCCCTGCGCTCTGTATTGCCGGAGCTTTTCGACCATCGCGGCATATGGTACAAGGTCCTCATAGCGCTCGTCCTTTTTCTTGATCGGGCAGAGCGTCCCATCGATATCAAAGACAAAGCCATAATCATGCAGCATAATTTTCTATCTCCTTCAAAATCTGTATGGCATTTAAGATAAACCCAAAGACCTTGTGCGGGTTGTCGATATGAAGCGGGAGCATGGAAAGGAAGAGCGATGCTTCATAAATGCGGACAGTCAAGTAATCAAAGCCGCATGCCTCCAATTTCTGACGAAAGGCGCGAATATATGCCGCATTATCAAAATCCAAAACAAGCTCGCTGTGGAAATTTTCATCTATCCGAATCGAAAACGTACCGTTATTAAAAAAGTCATACCTTCCACAGACCGAATGACTGAGCTTTGCTATATCGTAGTAAGGGTTCATCCAAAGTTCAGCCTCCGTCAATGCCCCCTTTGGGTCAATGAACTTCAGCATCTGTGTCGATTTATGATAAAGTGTATTGGCAAAACACGGATCGCCATGCCCAATAACCGCAACAGATGGATAGCTGTGCTTCGCCTCGATTCGATCTTTCAGCCGAAAAATACTTTTTTTCACAACATCATCAATCGTCAGGTGCTCCGACGCAGCAAGGAGCGCAGCTATCTGCTGAAAGGCAGGCATATCCTTTAACATGGCTATGCGCTTATGTACCTTTTCCACATAGAGTTTATCTGCCATTTTCTGATATTCCCCGCGAGAAATTTCCTTTGGATGACGCTTAGAGAAGAAGATGAAGTATTTATCCAAAAGCTGCTGAAATTCATGCAGGTCAATCGAGCCATGCACCCACTTGATGGCAAGATCCGTCATGTGCAGGTGCTCCATCGTATAACTCGCGGTCTCATCCTTTTCTTCGTAATGAAACGGCATGACGAAGTACATCTTCATATCGTCGGGAAGAAGATGATAATAGGTATACTCCGCTTTGATCTTTCGCTTGTCCCGCGAAGTTTTTACCAGCGTAATGGCATCGCCGCGAACCGAATTAAAATAACGGGAATCGAAACTTCCCGTTATACAGGAGATAAAATTATCTGTCTCGCCCAAATCAACTAGGCCTTCGGCCGGCATCGCCCGCTCGATTGTCTGTGCAGCTTCCTGCGTCGAAAAACTGTAGGGTAATCTTTTTTAGAAAACGACGATAGCTCTCGACATCAGGAAAGAACAGTGCAGCAATCTTTGCATCGCTGAGAACCTTGTACCGCGCATCAACGAACGCGAGCTTTTGAAAGGTAAACCCCAGCTTCTCCGCATCGGTCACGAAAAAATTGGCAAAGATATGAAGTACACGCGCATCATCTTCAGCATCGAGAAGTGCCGCGGTTTCCTGCACAGCATACACCGATGGCATCGATGTCCAAACAAGGGAAGGCGCCTGCCGAACCGCGTCTTCATAGTAGCTTTCCAGCCGCTTTTTCTTCACGACGACATCGCCAAAGCCCTTTTGCCCGATCACTTCACGGATATCATCATTTTTTGAAACCGTATCATCATAGAAAGCCAAATATTTCATGAATGCACCGCCATTTTCATGAGCCTAAAAGTAGCATAAACAAGGATAGCAGCGAGAACCAGACAGACGCTGATCAAAACAAAGGATTGCTGCACAGGCTCATACGCCGTCCCCAGTCCTGCCAACAGATACGACAAGATGTCAAGGCTAAAATAATATAGGATAATCCCACTTTCCGCACACCATGCCACCATGGAAAGAAAATACATGAGGAGCAGACGTCCTCTGACGACATCCTGCATCTCGTGATAGACATGTTCACATCGCGCCAACAGATGGAGATATTCCAATCTCTGTTTGGTTGCAGAACTTTCCAGCAGATACCGCTTCCAATAGCCCGCAAACGATGGAAATGCCTGGTAGCAGATGATTAGGAGCATCAAAAAGCCGATGAGCAGAAAGAGCAGAAACGGTATCTGCATCTCGCTCCGATAAAGCACGGTGAGAAACAGGATGGTGACAAGCGCCAATGTATCCGAAAAACGGTCGATCAAGATGATTAGAATACTGCGAAAGAAATTCTGAATATGAATACCGTAGCAATACGCACGGAAGAGATCTCCCAGCTTGAACGGCAGAAGAAGGCTTGCCGGAAGTGTCTTCAAAAATTGTAAGACATGCGCATGAAACGTTAAGCCAGTATTTGAAAAGGCAAGATACAGCCGAAAAAGCTTTACGGCATAGACAAAGATACAGGTAAGAGCAAGTACAAGAATCCCTGCTGCGGGCAGCTGATCGCCGCCTGCAAAATATGGCAGACTGCAAAAGAAAGCAAGGCCGTCGCACTGCCGCGCAAAGAAGAATACAGCGACAAGAAACCAAACGCCCACATTCACTGCCAAATATCCGCGCCTATCCTTCATGATCCACGCCCCCTTACCGGGTAGATGCACGCTGCATCATAGGCGGAAATGCTCTTTTCGCGAAGCTCACTTGCCACAAACCTAGCCGGATGCAGGAAATAGCTTCCCAGCATCTTTAAGACCGTAATGGCCTGGTTCACCATCTTCACATTGGATACTTGATCTGACTCGCTCCACCGGATGGGGAAAAAGCACATCTTATGATGATGATAGGCAGACCCCAGAATCATACAGTAATTGAACATCAGATTATCTTTATACTTCTCAAAGAAATTATCTTTTAACATCCGTGTCGAATACAGATTCAGTCCCGAGCCGAGGTCATAGATTCTCTGATGAACGACGGCGGAAAAGAGCAGGTTATAGACGCAGTTGCCAAATGTGCGAAAGCGTGAATATCCGTCAAGCTGCGCCCCCCTTCATGAACCGTGCCCCTAAAAAGCAATCGTAGGAGCGATATGCTCCGCTTTCAAGATAGGGCAGGATGTTTTCAATATGTCCCTGATCGTCGCCATGAAGGATAATGACATAGTCAAATCCATGGGCTACGGCATAGTGAAAGGCGACTTTATGAGATCCGCCAAGTCCATAATTCTCTCGATTACGGAGGATTTTGATGGGAACTTCCGGATGTTTTTCGGCATAGGCAAGTGCCGCTGCCTCCGTATCATCCGTGCTCCGGTTGTTCACGACGATAATCTCATGGACGTAGGCGAGAATCCGTTCATTAAATTGCGCCAACACGCGCGGAATCTGCAAAGCACAGTTGTAGGCAGGGATAAAAGCTAAGATTTTTGGCTGCAAATCACTCATCTCCAATTTCAAGCGGACGCAATTTTAAGAACTGAAGCCCCGCCATCGTAAAGGGAAGGGCATTGCCATCATCATCCAAAATTTCGAACCGAATGTCCTTATGCCGCTGAAGCAGCCATCCTTCTCCCGCACCGAGCGGTACCAAGAGCTCTCCCTTGCTCAAATCCATCGTCATGGCATAGGGTTTTCCACTTTCATCCACCCACATGACACGAAGATGTTTTCCAAGACTATACTTCTTGGCAAGCAGAAGCTTTTCCAGGGATCTGCCTCAAGGGCTTCCGACGCACCCCAAGCGACATTGTCATCAAATTTGACGTAAGAGACATCCTCTGTACTGACAGGGATTTTTACATAGAGAAAATCGAAGGTATCACCATCCAAGACCGCATCTAGGGATATTACATGCGCCTCGCCATCCTTTATATCCTGAAAGGACGGCTTTATCTCTGTAAAAATCGGTCTTAGTTTGGACATCGAAGAGCCCAAGGCGCTCGCAGAACCTTTTAAAGTCATACAACATCCTCGGCTTATCCAAGTCTTGGTCGGTCACCTTTCGGTTTGCCGCTAAAACATCTTCCAGCGTATCCGTTTCTCCCGCAGGATGGAACGCTCGGTCTTCCGGGGAATACTTATACTTACCAGACGTCATCAGATAATGGTAGTAATAATAGTTGATATTCGAGTACATGGTAGATGCGCCGATGATGGCATGATTGCGGACAAGGTATTTCATCGTCTCTCTTGCCGCTGGATAACCGATAACCGTCGTGCTTTCCATATCTGCCGCACCGGGCAGGTTGTCAAGGTAGTATATGCCGAACTGACCGATGTCAAAGAACGTCTGTCCCTGATATTTAGGATCCAGCCATTTCTGCGCTCCTCCAGCGCAGCCTTATCCTTCTCCGCCAAAAAGATATAGCCTATATGCGGCATTCCTTCGACGGCAGTATAGTGTTCCGGCACCGGATAGTAGGTGTAAATCGGCGTTACACTTCTGCTCTGCGGACCATTCGGATTCCATCCACCCATCACGATGAGCAGAACGACCGCCATGACTTTCCATGGCAAATGGCGAACACTCTGTTGGAAGTAACTGAGATAAACGAGGAATAACACCGTCACCGTCATTATGACGACGGTACAGCGTGCCCATAACGTATCCACATCCATAATGACGAATGTGTATTTATAGGAAATCGCCGAGAATAGGACGATTGTCGAGGCAAGGTTGACCTTCAGCCAAGGAATTTCTCCCTTGCCTCTGCTGTGCATCGCGCGGCAGAAAAAGCCATACACCGACCCACACGACCAAGGCCGGCCCCAAGAAATGAAGGACATCGTAAAAAGCAGCGCGCAGCCACCAAACGTACAGGATCTGCAGAAATGTCTTCGGTACCTCCTGTGCGTAGACAGCGACGCCATCCGTGAGGAGACTTTGCCCCGCCATCGCCAGAATGTGCCTTGCCTGTCCTGCGAGCAGCGGCAGCGAAATCGCTATGAGCAGGAAAACACCGCCCCATGCGATAAGGCGAGATTTCTGCTCGACAAAGCCACGGACATGAATCTGCTTTATGAGCAAGTAGACGGCATACGGAAAAAAGCCCGCAGATACCGCTACGCCAAACACCGGATAGTAAAGCCCCATGAACCAACTGACGAGAAAGCCAGCGGGAAACCAGCGATAAGGTTTTTCCATCAGTTTCGGCTGTAAAAGGAGAAGCAGGCACGGGACGAGAAACAACGAGCGGTTATAGTACAGAATCGTAAAGAAAAGCGCAATGATGAGCAAAAACGATGCCCGGAAGAACGGGCGCAGAAGATAGACCGATATACAGGCAATCAACAGGCAAAAGATATTCGAGCTGACATTATAGCCTGCCATGGTGTCATTGCCGAAGACATAGACCAAGGCTCCATGGACGACAGAGTACAGACCGGAAACCGGAATATAAGAAGAAAAGGGCAGCTGACCGTGTTCAAAAATCTCGGAAAACCCGATGATATTTTCAAAGGGATGATGTAAATCTGAGGGAAGAATCACCCCGCCAAGCACAAACTGATGCAGACCATACAGGAGCGCACATGCCTCCGCACCGATGTACGAATCGATGCGGAAGGATGTATCCGTATCGTGCCACAGACGATGCGCCCGCCAAGCAAGACGGATAACAGCCGCAGCCATAAAGAGCAGGAGAAATACCCTTGCTGCATGGGGAATTCCAATATGCACCGTTGCGCCCTGGTACTGATATCGTGTGATGAGAAAGGCACTAAGCCCAAGAGGAAGCAGCGCCTGCCAGACGAGAAAGTGCCGTCGATAGGTCTCTAAGCGAAAAAGCAGAGCTATGAGCATGTAAACGCAGCTGCCAAGAATCAGCAGATAGGCAGGGTAGGATAAATTGCAAATGCAATAAAACTCCCAGCCCCTGAATCGTACCGTAAAGTGCATAGTACAGAAAGAAGAAACCCACGACATATCGATCCGCCGCTTCCTTCTTTCTGTATTTGGCAATAGCCCCGACGATAAATGCAGCGAGAAACAGCCAGTCAAATTGACTGGTAAACAGCACGGTTCCTGCAAAAAACACCATGCTGCAGCGCCAAATGAGATCTGACCAAATCTTTTCTCCGACAGCCTCTTGAACAATGCCCTGCTTTTTCTTTGTTACATGATGAATCAGAACGACGACGATGCTGCCGACAATCAATAGTCCCCAAAGGAGATGCATCTCGCTGCTTTTATTGGTCTGTGAAAACGCTGTATAGCCGACGAGAATATCGCGGTAGACTTGATCCTTATTGCCAAAATATGCCAGATAGCCAAAGATAAAGCATGAAGCAGCAATAAGCAGGCTTCCCCAGCAGAAGATCACGCCTTTTTCATTGCGCAGACTCGGCATTTTCTATCGTCCCCTCTTCTTTATTTTTACAAGTTATTTACATTGGTCAATCGGTTCTTCGCACCATCATAGCTCTCTGAAAAAGCAGCATACTCCGATTGTACCTGTTTATCGACAGCCTTGGCTTCCTCCTCCTTTTGATTTGCCTCGGTATAATGATGATTATATTCCAAATTCGCGGCCATTCGCAACAATTCGCAGTAGCGAATCGATTTGTTCAGCACGGAAAGATATTGCTGTTTGAGCTGCACCGTGCCTGCCGGCGCATTAATCGGATCGACCTTATTCTTAACTGCTATACGAGAGCTTCGCGCCCTATCGAGGATATTAAAGTAATCGGCCCACATCATTCCCTTGCGGGAACTCTCCTTCATGCTGCCTAAATCTTCTTTTGCAGAATTGTACTGCTGGATAGCTTCGTCCATCTGGCGGAAGAAGCCCTGATTGGCCGCCAGACGATTCGTCTTTTCTTGATTTGCCTTTTTCTTGACATTGACAAAATTAGACAGCTGCTGTGGGATTTGGCTTAAATCCGTGGAAGAAATGAAATTGGCGCTGGGAACTTGTATCGAAGAGGAAAGCGTTTTGATCGTATCAATGTTTTCCTTGATTTCTTCAATTTCTGCCTCTGTCTTTTCATCTAAGGGATTATCCGTAACCTGCAGAATCTGATCGATCAAGATGCTTTCCTTCTGCAGAAGCGACGTGACATCTGCATGCCGCTTTTCATAGTTTTGAAACGCTTTTTTTCTCTGCAAACTCCTGTGCATGTTTTTTTCCAGATCGTCTTGCTTTCCTTTTTAATTGGTCGCGTATCTCTTCCGGCTTGCTTTGCGATAGAACATCCTCTTTGATATGGCTGACAACAACAGCATTGACATCCTCGATCGTATTGGCGGCCGACGCATAGCGCGACAGATATTTCCTTCATTCATATTGTTGAAGTAATAGTATGAGCCTCCACCGCCCAGCAGCATGATGAGTAACAGGAGAATACCGTATTTGAAAACTTTGGATTGGAAGAAATAGCTGATCTTTCCTGTGAATGTCCTCGCCTTTTCGATTTGCTTTTCTTTGCTCTGTCCACATCCAATGCAAAACATCGCCTGCGGTTCATTTTCCTGTCCGCATGCTTTACATACCCACGGTGTGACAGATTCATATAAATTCGCGCCGCAGAATGGACAGAATTGTGCCTCTTCATTGTCGATCGTACGATTACAATCCGGACATGTTAATTTTGCCATGGATATTACTCCCTTTCAAACGGAAAAACATAAAAGATAGCCCTGTTCCTTGTCACAAAAGGGGTGGTGCTACCTTTTCCCTTAAGTTGCCTACATTTTGTCTACAAAACGGGGTTATGCCTGCTTGTCTACAATACGAGCAAAAAGCAATGCTGTTTCATGTTTCATCTTATCCGTATCATGGGTGTAGAGATCTTGCGTGATACTTGCCTTCGCATGTCCAAGACGAGCGGCGACATCGACGGGTTTAGCACCTGCCTCAATGAGCCGTGTAGCATGGGTATGGCGAAAGCTATGTGTATTCAATCCATACTTTCTTAAGGTATAGCCTACAGATACATAATAGAAAGGAACGCCATTTTCCTTTACGCAAAGCAGATTGCGCCGTGTCCATCCCTCCGGTGGTATTGTCTTTTGAGAGAGTAGGGCAAGATCATGGTTTTCATCTTCGTATGCGAGTTGATATGCTTGCCCGAGACGCAGCGCATTTTGACTTTGTTCAGCATGTAGCCATTTTAGGAAAGAAAGGATCTTGCTGTCAAGGAAAAATTCACGTTTGCTTGACAGCGTTTTCGGCGTCGAGAAATATCGTTTGGGTCTAAGCTGACGTATCACGCAAGTACGACCTGTAGAGAGGTCGATATCGTCCCATGTGAGCCCTAGAGCCTCGCTGATACGCAGACCTGTGTGATATAGCAATTTGAAGACAGGGAAATAAACTGTATTTGAAAGGGAGGTAAGCTGTGTCTGTGTGATGATATGACGCTCGCAAACTTTGCGCGGGGCGGACTGCGGGACGGATATAGAGAGTGCAGGGTTTGATGCGATGAGCTCGGCAGGATAAACAGCGTACTTCAAAGCAGTTGAGAGAATTGTCTTCACCGTTTGGAGTGTCCCGTGAGACAAGCCCTTTCTCGCTATTGCACGCATCCAGGCATCTATATCGCGCGGACGCAGTTCCTGTACGACGTAATC
The DNA here is from genome assembly GCA_916439735.1 of uncultured Mitsuokella sp. Lineage (GTDB taxonomy): Bacteria > Bacillota > Negativicutes > Selenomonadales > Selenomonadaceae > AWVT01. The sequence goes on along the minus strand of CAKAIG010000002.1, from coordinate 195,930 downwards.
GCCAAGATACGGTACAATGCATGAGCGTATTACTGATTGGCGGTTATCGTAGGTGGACATCTTTGTGTTCGGACGAACAATATTTTCAAGCCAAGCAGAGAGGAAGTCTTTCACTTTGATGCGCTCTGACGTGATGCCGATGTTTCCTGTCTTCCAGTCGTTATAGGCGGCAACGCCCGCGTCATAGGCCTCTGCCTCGGTAACATAACCCCCTTTCTCTTTCATTCTGCGTGGGGACTTTTGGATGTCGAAGCTGTAGGAATAGGTCTTTCCACGTTTGCGGATTCTAATTTTGGACATGTTGACACTCCTTCTTGCAGTCGGAGGCCAATCATGGTATGATAGACATGTTTTCTGGCATGATTGGTCTCGTGCTGAAATCTGCCGCTCGGCGTTACCAGCACCGAGCGGCCTTTTTTATAAAAATACCCTCTCTATTATAGGCAATCCGTCCTATCGTTTTTTAGGACGGTCTTTTTTTATGCCATTTTTACTTTTGCGACGGTATTCGGTAAGGCTAATTGCTCCTCTTGCTCGGAGAGAAGTTCCTGCCTATACGCCTCGACCTTTGCTTCAACGGAGTTTTTAAGTGTCTGTGCTTTCTTTTCGGCTAGTTCGGCAGAAAGATGGTGCACGAAGTCGAGTATTTGGCGCCTCCTATTAGTAGGGAAGGAGAGAAAGACCTCGATTAGTAGTCGTTCATCATCGGTGAGAGAAAATTCTTTTGCAAGTACATCCAAGGGCTCAGATGGTGTAGGAACGAACATTTCTCCCTCGCCTGTACGCAGCCATGTTTCATTAACAGAAAATTCTTGAAAAAGAAGTTTCATTGTTCTATCAGTAACTTCGCGTCTGTTATGTTCCATAGCAGTTAGATGCCCTTGAGAAAGAGCAATTTTCTTTCCGAAGTCGGTTTGTGTTAATTGTAAATGTTTACGAATAGCTTTTAAACGTTCTCCAATAGTTTCCATGATATCACCTCGCACATATAATAGCATAAATATTAACCTTTTGCAATATTTTATTGACATAAACAAAACAATGATGTATTATAACATTGCAAAGAGTTATAAAGGGAGGTGGCAAGATGAAACAATTTACACAAAGTATGGAGCGCGACCTCTTCGAGCTTATCGATGGCGTGCGCTTCGGAGATGTGGATGACAATGAGCGCTTGAGGATTTCGACGCTCGCCTTTATGTATGGCATGAAGACGATCATCAAGCAAGAAAAGTGTAAGAAAAAGCCCGCGTAAGCGGGCATGCGAGACCAATCAGAAAGGAAAATAGATCGTGACGAAAGAAAGGCTCCTTGCCGCCTTCTTGGAAGTAGAGCAAGAGCAGGAAGCGACACAAGCAGACCTTACCAAGCTGCTGAAAGAAGTCGCAGGCTTGCTAAAGGAAGTCAGGGAAAAGGAAGCAGAGCGCATCGAAGAAAGACTCCTCAATGTGAGAGACGTCGCTAAAGTCCTTGGATGTTCCTCTGCAACCGTATCCCTGCGCATGAATCGAGGGGACATCGTATGGAGACTAGAACGTGGAAGCTCGATACGCAAAGTAGCATACAGCGATCTAGTCGACTACATCAGGGAGCTTCCAACACATACAGGTGCACTTGCTCCTGTATTAAGCAAATTGGCAGTACTAAGAAAGGAAAAAGGAAAATGAGTTTCCATTTATTCGGCGCCCGTCGCCACCTAAACCCCAAGATAACTAAAGCTCTCGGCGTGATTGCGGATATCGCGATTCTTATAGAATTCGGCGTCATGCTGTATATGCTGCACGTCATTCTGTAAAGGGAGGCAAGGATATGGAAAGAACAGTTTTTCAACTCTTAACTGGCCGTCTCTTGACGGTAGAAGGCTACGCTGCAGTTTTTATCCTGGGGCTAATCATCGGCATCTCAGCAGCGTGGTAATAGAAAGCCCCCGCGTCGAGTGATGATGCGGGGGAAAACTAAGGGGAGCGGAATTTTCCGCTACCAACAAACACCTATAGTGTAAACCAGAAAGGGTCGAATGTCAATGAAAATGAACTGCGAGCTCATCATGACGGCAAGTCAGATGAAACAAGGGCGTGCTGATTGGCTGAAACTTCGCAACGAATCCATCGGTGGCTCAGACGCGTCAGTCATTATCGGAGCTAACCCATGGAAGTCAAGACTTGAACTTTGGATGGAAAAGACCGGACAGAAAGAAGCTAAGGATATTAGCCGGATCGAGCCAGTGTATTGGGGAACGAAGATCGAGCCGCTGGTAGCAAACCGCTTCACAGAGGAAACAGGAAAGAAAGTTCGGCGCTGCGGTTTGTATCGGAGCATCGAATATCCATGGGCAACAGGGAGCTTTGACCGCTTAATAGTCGGGGAGGATGCAGGACTAGAAATCAAAACAACCAGCGCCTTTAACCGAAAAAGCGTGGGAAGGAGAGAATATCCCAATAGCCTACTACGTCCAATGCCAGCACTACATGATGGTGAGTGGTCTACCGCGCTGGTACATCGCTTGCCTCATCGGCAATACAGACTTTGTCTGGAAAACCATCGAGCGCGATGAAGACGATATCCACGCGCTCAAACAGGTTGAGAGCGACTTCTGGCATCAGGTAAAGGATAAGGTAGCACCTGAGCCAGACGGCAGCGAGAGCGCCACAGAGGCACTCAGAGAGCGTTTCTCGGGTGGCAAGACGGAAAGAATTCTGCTACCGGATAGTGCGAGCGTGTTCATCAAAGACCTTGATAAGCTTAAAGATTTTGAAAAGAGTATCAAGGCACAAAAACGGGAAATTCAAAATAAACTCTGTGCGATGCTGGGAGATTATGAGGTCGGCATTGTATGTGAGGGGGATGACACCCGCGAGGTTAAGTGGGCAACCGTGGCAGGGCGTAAGACGCTTGACAGTAAGCGCTTAAAGGCGGAACGCCCAGACATCTACGAAGCCTATATCAAAATCGGGAAACCGACCAGACGCTTCAGCATTTGACTTGAATTCATAAGGAGAAAAAAAGATTATGGCAACAACAGTAAAAAGCGGCAGAATTCAAGCCGTGGTAAAGAAACAAGCGACCGTACAGAGCGCTGCACAGGGGATGCGGGCACTTGTAGCGTCGATGAAGCCTCAGATTGAGAAAGCACTCCCGACTGTCCTGACGGGGGAACGGTTCACGCGTATGGTACTTACAGCGATGAACACGAATCCGGAACTGCAAGAATGCACGCCGGTGAGTTTCCTCGGTGCAATGATGCAGGCCGCTCAGTTAGGGCTAGAGCCTAACACGCCGCTTGGGCAAGCATACCTTGTCCCATACCGCAACAAGGGTAGGCTTGAAGCACAATTCCAGATTGGGTACAAGGGGCTTATCGATCTGGCCTATCGCAGCGGGGAGATCACCGACATCGCCGCTCATGAGGTACACGAAAATGACATCTTCGAATATGAACTCGGACTTACCCCGAAGCTGCGCCATATCCCAGCGCTTACGAACCGTGGCAAGGTCATCTTGTACTACGCGGTCTTTCATACAAAGAGCGGTGGCTACGGCTTTGAGGTCATGAGCACCGAAGACATACAGGAACACGCAAAAAAATTCAGTCGGACAGCAACATCAAAGTTTTCACCTTGGACGGTCAACTTTGATGAGATGGCAAAGAAGACCGTCGTCAAGAAGGTTCTTAAATACGCCCCCATCAAGACAGAATTTGTCCGACAGGTAGCACAGGATGAAACTATCAAGACGGATATCGGAGAGCATATGACAGATATCACAGATGAGACAACCATCGATGCAGAAAACGTCGCAGCGAAGGAAGCCCCTGTAGAACCCATAGAACAGCAAAACATGCAGGTAGATAAAGAGACAGGGGAAGTCATAGCACCACAGGCGTAACGCAATACACAGCAACGTCCGCAGGGGCTACACGTCCCTGCGATGCTGCTATGGAGGTGAGAATATGAACTACGTCAGACAGATTAATGCATTCGGGGAAAAGAGCATCGGTGTGCTTGATGCAAAGGAACAAGCTATGTATCTGCGGTTGCTGCTTATCTGTAACCGCCTGAGACGTCCCGATTGGTTTAGCGTGTCAAATTCACAACTTATGAGAGAGTTGAAGGTAAAGAGTATTCACACGGTAGTTAAGCTCAGAGATTCATTAATGCAAAAAGGATTTATTGAATCAAGGAGAGCAGATGCAGGGAAAATGACAGAATATCGTCTGCCAATTTTATACGAAGATATCCTCTCAAATTTTGAGGTAGATCCCTTAGAAAATTATGCTAGTACCCCTGCAAAAAATACACTAACTAGTGTAAAAAATGCACTAGACCCCTGCAAAATTTGCACTAGTACCCCTGTAAAAAATGCACTACTTAGTGCAAAAAATGCACAAAACCCCTGCAAAAAATGCACCCATCTAAAAGAAAAGAATAAAGATATAAAAGATATAAAGAGTAGAGTAGAGAGAAAACCCCTACTACGAATATAAATTCTAAATTAGCAACAAAAGATTTCAAGGAGACACTCGATGTCTTTCAAAAAGAAATTCACATGGTAGCTTCGCCTCTTGAAATTGAGAAACTTGCCGATGACGTAGAAACCTATGGCAAAGAGATCACCATCCGAGCAATCAAGAGAGCATCGATAAGAGGCAAGCGCAGCATCGGATACATAGACGGAATTCTACGTAGCTGGAAAGAGATCGGCTACGATGAAAAGGAGAGTAACAGTGATCAGTTTACAAGCAGTACTTGGCATGTCCGAAACAGAACGACGCGCATACCTCGATACGATCCGGAAGCAGAAAGAACAAAGTTTGCTACTCAAACCAGCGGATGGACGGATTGACGAAGCTGTCGATAGGGATAAGCTCATCCGGCGGCTAGAGAGTGCCGGGATTCATAAGAGATATTACGATGTAACCTTTGAGAGCATCGAAAAGAGAGCCTTGCCGGCAGACATTAACCTTCATCGAAACTACGCAGAGGTTAAGCGATATGCCAACAGTATCGACCAGCATATCGAGAAAGGAGAAGGACTTATCTTCTCTGGCGGTTATGGAACGATGAAAACTACAATGGCGATTGCCGTACTGCGTAAGTGGCTGGATGCAAGTCATAGCGGTCTCATCGTATCGATGCCGTCCCTCATCAGTAGCCTATCACTCAAGCGGCGATTAAATGTCGAGGAAGAAGCTCGGTACGAGCAGCGCATTCAAACGACACCACTTCTGATTCTCGACGATCTCGGCGGCGAAAACACCGACCAAGGATGGATTCTAACGATGGTCGACAGCATTATCACGGAGCGATATAACCGCATGCTCACAACTATCGTCACAACGAACCTCACGCAAATCGAGCTAAAGGGGACGTACTCACAACGCATTATCGACCGGCTGCGGTCAACGAATAAACTGCTTGCCTTCACAGGAAGGAGCAAACGGCAGAGCATCACATAAGGAAAAGAGGGATGACGCCATGTATGGCTACAATGAAGAACACTATCGCGACACAACCGCGTGGGAGGCATTCAACCGAATGAAAAAGAAAAGTGACATGGGAAAGATGAGCCGAGAGAAAGGCAAGCGTGGAGAACGAGCTTTTGCCTCTTTATGCCGGGCGGAAGGTTATGACGTACACCGCAGTGCACAGTATCGGGGAAATACGGGCGCGGCGGGAGATGTGGAAGGGCTCCCGGGGGTGCATGTGGAGATCAAGAATGTGGAGCGGCTGAATGTTTGGGACGCGATGGCGCAGTCTCGGCGGGATGCAGCGGCAGAGGCGGCGGGCAAGATACCGATTGTGGCGCATACGAAGAATCATTGTGGGTGGCTGGTCACGATGGCGGCAGAGGACTTTTTCCGGCTGTATCGGGAGTGGCTGCCGGAGCAAGTGAAGGACTTGCGATGCTGAAGGAGATCGGGCTATACGGTGAAGATTGCGGTGGAACGGCCGCGACTGCATGAGCCGCCCGATGGTAGTTGAAAAATCAGCAGCCAAATATCTACCGAAAGAGTCAAAGCTGAAAATTAAACTTTGATATAAAAATCGGAATTCGATTCTCGGAAAGGAGAACGAAATGAAAGAGATAAAGGTGTTTGAAAGCGCTACGTTCGGCAAGGTACGGACGATCGTGTTAGAGGGTGAGCCATGGTTTGTTGGGAAAGATATTGCGACGGCGCTCGGATACATGAATCCACGGAAAGCGTTAGCGGATCATGTAGACAAGGAAGATAGGGACGAAAGGCATAGGGTGCCAAAAACAACACCCCATCGGGTGAGCGAGTCGACGGCGTACCGCGTGATTCAGAAACTGAACGACGAATTGAGGCGCGCGGGTTCCTGACGTTTAAGGCGCGCGTGATAAGCCGTTATTTTTTTACGAACGCTACGTTATTTTTTTACAAACGCTACGTTATTTTTTTACGAACGCTACGGCATGGAGGGCTAACAGGGAGAGCATGAGGATTGATAAAATCTGCGAACGGTGCGGGCAGGTGATACACCGGGTGGCCCCGCACCGGCGCTATTGCCAGGCCTGCCGCATGGCGAAGAAACGCGAGCGGGCGGCAAGGGAGTACGAGGCGCACAAAAACGATCCGGCGTACCGCGAACGAAAGAGAAGGAAGAAGAAACCGCCATCGGCCGAGGAGGATCTATTTACGCCGGAGGAGCTGGCGCGCATGCGGCGGTCAAAGGATATCAATAAGGAGCTGGCGGCTAAGACGGTGGCGGCGCGGAAAATGGGGATGAGCTACGGGCATTACAGCGCGTGGTCGCGCCTGCAGGGAGAGGGGTCAAAGCTGAAAATTCAGCCCTGATAGGAAAGGAGAAACATCATGGAAGAGGTAAAGATCTTTGAAAATGCAGAGTTCGGGAAGGTGCGGACAATCGTTATTGACAATGAGCCGTGGTTTGTTGGGAAGGATGTTGCGACGGCTCTCGGGTATGCAGACGCTTTCGGAGCAGTGAAAAAACATGTAGATGAGGAAGATAGGCAAAACTGCCAAAATGACAGTTTTGAGTCTCCACGCGGGATGACGGTCATCAATGAATCTGGTGTTTATAGCCTTGTCTTCAGTTCGAAACTCCCAACAGCGAAAAGCCTTCAAACGCTGGGTAACGAGTGAAGTCTTACCAGCTATCCGCAAGTATGGCGGGTATATGACGTCGGAGAAGGTGGAAGAGGCGCTGATAAATCCTGATGTGATGATTCGGCTGTTGACAGACCTAAAGGCGGAGCGTCAAAAGCGACAGGCGCTTTCAAAGCTGGCGGATGAACGAGGAAAGCAGGTTGCGGAACTGGCGCCAAAGGGGTTATTCGCGGATGCAGTGAGCGCCTCGGAGACGTCCATCTTGATCGGGTCGCTGGCAAAGCTGCTCAAAGCAGAATGGTATTGACATCGGGCAAAAACGGCTTTTTGGTTGGCTAAGGGAGCACGGATGGCTGATTAAGGGTGGTACGGACAAGAATATCCCGACACAAAAGGGGATGGAACGCGGACTCTTTGAGGTGAAGGAGCGCTCGATTGTTTGCGGGGATGGAGTGAATCGGGTAACGCGTACAACGATGGTGACAGGAAAAGGGCAAGTGTATTTTGTGAATCAGTTCTTGACACATCAAGTATACGCATAAGGTTATTTAACCCGCATTTTTTAGACGGGTTCACATGATCAAGCTGTGAATGTACTTTAGTTTTTATCGAGGGCGCTGATGAGAGGAGACAGCATCATGAAGGAGACCCGTTTAAGAACACTAGTAAAGAGAAAAACCTTAAAGCCATTTTTAAAATGGGCGGGTGGCAAAAGACAGCTTTTGCCGAAGATAAAAGCATATTATCCCTTTCGTAACAAGGAAATAACGAAATACGCCGAGCCTTTTGTCGGGGGCGGAGCTGTACTGTTCGACGTTTTAAATCAATACGATTTAGAGCAAGTCTATATCAGCGATGTGAACGCAGAATTAATCAATGCATATCGTAGCATTCAGCAGCATGCAGAAGACTTGCTAGAGACCCTTTGGCATTGGCAGGAGGAGTTTATACCGCGCAGTAAGGACGAACGCAAAATGTATTATCTGCAGAAACGCGCTCGCTTTAATGAACTGAAGAGCAATGGAGATACTAGCAGCAGCATTGAAAGAGCAGCCTTGATGATATTTTTGAACAAGACTTGTTTCAATGGCTTGTTTCGGGTGAATCGAAAGGGGCTTTTCAATGTGCCAATGGGCGCATATAAGACCCCGAGGATTTGCGACAGAGAAAATATTCAAGAGATATCGGAGAAACTGCGCGGTATTACCATCGTGTGCGGCGACTACAAAGATTCGATAAACTTTGTCGATTCCCATACCTTTGTGTATCTTGACCCGCCATATCGCCCCATCAGCGAGACAGCAAACTTTACCGCTTATACAGAAGTACTGTTCGATGACAAAAAACAGCTAGAATTTGCGGCTTTCGTCCGTGCGCTTAACCAAAAAGGCGCAAGAATTGTGATGAGCAACTCTGACCCTAAGAATACGAATGCCAATGATGATTTTTTTGATACGCTGTACGGCGCCTATCAAATCAAACGCGTTGAAGCAGCTCGCTTTATTAACGCAAAAGGAGGCGCAAGAGGACATGTAAAAGAACTATTGATCTCAAATTTTTAACCTTGCTCGCCAAAATGGTGAGGCGTACCTTTCGCCCTACTACCTAAGGTAGCATTTTGCGACTTTAAGATAAGGTCAGATTTCCATTATGAACATATCTAAGACAAGCGCCCCCTCATTCGAATACGTCTTCATGGATGAGCAAGTCGTAGTTTCTAACCGGCAGGTTACTGAGCACTTTGAAAAGGAAGCATGAAAGGAGGTAATGACATGATAGCAAAACTGATGGTCAACCGATGGAACGATGGTAAGCACTGTGCAGATTGCAAGTACTTTCGTTTGGGAGAGGTAGCAAGTTATTCGCAATGTGCCAAGCGGGAAATTTGTCACAGCTGCTTTGGTATAGTCTCTCGGCTTTTTATCCAGCCATCGCGCCATCGTTGTGGTTTGTATGAACAGGAAGTAGGAAAGAACCACTGTGAATGTGGCTGCTTTTTACGCCCCATGTATAAGTATTGCCCTAATTGCGGCAGGAAGAACGAATGGAAGCCGGAGAAAGAAGACAGCGTCGATGCGTAAAGAAAGAGACGAAAGAATATGACGAATAGAGATAAAAATTCTAGCAACGATATCGAATGCATCGCTAGCTGAAATGTTGACGCTATATGTATGTCCGGGTGGACAGGATCCATGTAAAGAAAGAAAGAATAGCCGCTGCTGTGCATGCTGGTTGGCATATCTTACAAAGGAGGTGACGAAGGAAGCAAGGCCACAGGAAAAACGGCATTCCAGCGTATTACAAAGGCAAGGATGGCAAGGATGTGTACTACATTGCGCAAAAATTGGCGTCTGGATTTCGGCCGGAGTAATGCCATTAAGTACATCATTCGCATGGGGAAAAAGACGGCAGACGTAGAGGGGGACTGCCAAAAAGCAATTCAGTCATTGAGACGGTTGCTGGAGAATAAAGAATGACAGTAGGAGAGTGAAAGGAGGATTTCGTGTATATTAAGCGGATGTTGCGCCGCATCTGGTATCGTGTACAGCCGCCACGGCATATTTTTAGCCGTGGTCAGCGCAAGCGAGAGATACAAGAGCGGCAACTGCAGAGGGAAACATCCACGGAACTAGCAGCAAAGGAGCAAAAGCATGAATAAAGTAATTATTATCGGCAATTTGACGAAAGATCCTGAAATACGAAACACTAAGACTGGTAAAACTTGTGCTTCGCTTACAGTAGCAGTTGATCGCAAGTTTAAGAACGCAGACGGAAAGCATGAAACGGATTTCTTCCCCGTTGTAGCATGGGGACGGACGGGTGAGCTATGTGCTCAGTACCTTGTAAAGGGCAACAGTGTCGGAATTGAGGGACGAATTCAAACTCGTAGCTATGAAGCGCAAGATGGAACACGGCGCTACGTGACAGAGATTGTCGCAGATGAAGTCGATTTCTTGACATCGAAGTACGGTGGGCAAAGTAAGCAAGGCGGATTCGACGAATCTGCTGCCAAAGAAGAAATCCCGTTCTAGGTAAAGAAGCGCAACAGGTAGACTGTCCTGTACGCATTCACTAAGGCTATGGGCGGATTGTCTAATCTGAAAGGGTGACAGCGATGGAGTATAACGATTATGTGAGAATTACTCGAAATTGGCTACGGTGGTATCGACGCTTCAAGGCCAACATCAAGAACCTTGAGATGGATATCGCAGAGCAGGAAAAAGTGCTCAAGAATGACAGTACACTTGCCGCACCAATTGCAAAGTACGGGGATGCCTCTAGTGGCGGTTACTCAGAGCTCAACGTGCTTGAGCGACAAGCCGCTCACAGGATACGTATGGAACAGCGATTAACCTCTATGATGCAAGACCTTACAGAGGTAACACGCATTGTAGACAAGGTAAATCGGGCTGTTGATGCGTTGGATTTAAATGACCAAAAGATTATTCAGGCATACTACATGAACGGTAAAAGCTGGGGAGAAATCAGCGATGTCATGCACTATTCAGAGAAATGGGCAAGAGAACGTGGCGCTAAAGCTACCAGAGAGATTGCCTTATCATTTTTGGTATGAGAGCACGGCCGAATGGACTGAAATTGGTATTTGCAGAATAAGATAGGCCGGAAAGCTCGTCGAAAGGCGGGCTTTTTGTTATTTTCGTGAAATAGTCTGACAACGACAGTAAAATAACAGTAAAATAACGGTAAAAAAGTTCCAAAACCGGTGCGGATTTTCGTCGATGCTCAATGTAAAATAGTAGCATGAAGAAAAAGAGAGGAAACCACGATGAACTATAAAACATCGGCAACACCAAAAGCAGAGACCGAGGATGGTATCCCGGTCTTTTGTTCGTTTGATGAGATTGTACGAATTGGTGATTTGAAGCCTAATCCGCGCAATCCGAATGAGCATAATGAAGCACAGGTTAAACTATTGGCTAGCATCATCGAAAGTACAGGTTGGAGAACGCCAATCACAGTAAGCAAGCGTAGCGGGCTTATTGTCAAAGGACACGGCCGCCAAATGGCAGCCTTGCAAGCTGGGCTGCAATATGCGCCTGTCGATTATCAAGAATATTCTACCGAGGCCGAAGAATATGCTGATCTCATCGCAGATAACCGTATTGCAGAGCTAGCGAATCTCAACATGGAAAAGCTCGTCGACATGGTGCAAGAGATAGACACAGGTGAGACTCCCATCGAGCTTACGGGTTTTACGAAGGATGACCTGGCACAGATTCTGGCAGCTATGGAAGAACCTGATGATGTCTCAGATGATGGTGTTGACACCGTAGATGTGCAAGAAGAAGAGCCCTTCTCCTGCCGTGGGGACTTGTGGCATCTAGGTAGTCATCGTCTTTTATGCGGCAGTGCGACAAGTGATACTGACATAGATCGTCTTATGGATGGTAAAATTGCTCAGATGGTACATACTGACCCGCCGTATGGCGTAAGCTATAAAACGCAATCGGGAAAGTTTGAGATGATAAAAAACGATGACAAGACCGATGATGACCTTGTGAAGGAGCTTCTATTCCCAGCTTTTAAGAACTATGTTCGGAGCACAAAAGACGATGCAGCCTTCTACATCTGGCATTCAACGCTCGCTCACCAAGATTTTGTAGATGCTATGACAGCAGCAGGGATGATGGAAAAGCAGCAGCTTATCTGGGTAAAGAATTTTCACGTCCTCGGTCGATCTGACTATCAGTGGAATCATGAGCCATGTATATACGGAGAAAAAGCAGGACATCATGCAAAGTGGTACGGCGACCGTAGTCAAAATACCGCATGGACGGTCGTATTGCGCAACGTAGACGGCCTATCGACCACGCTAGCAGGTGGTATCGTTCTTTCTGATGGGGAAGGACATAAGCTGTATTTGACAGATAAACAGCCAAAAAGGAAAAAGGTACGCTTCATTCGTCTCAAGGAGGGGCGGAGTATATGTCTCTATCATGAAGAACCACAAGGAACTGTGTGGAAGGTCTCACATGAGAGTAAGACTGTACATCCTACGCAGAAACCAGTTGAACTTCCAGTACGTGCTATCACAAACTCGAGCCAAACAGGTGACATCGTGCTAGATTTCTTCGGGGGTAGTGGCAGTACACTTATAGCCGCTGAAATGACGGGACGCATCTGCTACTCGGTAGAGTTAGAACCAAAGTATGTAGATGCTATCGTGAGACGTTATATCGAAACGAGCGGAAATATTAGCGGCGTTTTTGTGGAACGAGACGGAAAGCAACTGAAATATGTGGAGATAACGAAGTAAAGGAGGTCGAGCGGATGAATGGCAGCGGGTAGAAGAAATGAACCCTGGGACAAACAGCCGGGAGAGAGTGACGGTGCTTGGAGGGCTTTTTTACTGTATCGTGATTTGGTATACCAAACCCCGCCTAGAAAGCGCCGTCTAGCCACTGTGGCTGAAGAATTAGGTAAAGGCCTATCCTGGATGAAGAAACGGAGCATGAGGTACAGCTGGGTAGAGCGCTGCCGTGAGTACGACAGTGAGATGCGACGTATGGACTTCGAAGAAAAAGAAAGTCGCCATCAAGGAGATGCAAAAGCAACACGTCCTTGTAGCTAAAGCACTCCAAAAGAAAGCACTCAAAGCATTAGCTGAACTTCCACAGGAAAGCCTAACAGCGAAAAATATCCTCGACTATATTGTTCAAGGTATTGAAATGGAACGCCGCGTGCGTGTCGAGATGGCTGAAGCAGCTGCGCCTCATGCTAAAGGCGGAATTCTAGCTGATATTGAGAACCCCGAGCAGTCAACCATGATGCAGCTCGTACACTCGATAGAACACGCAAGAAATAACAAAAAGAATTAAGTGGAGGTGAAGGTATGGAGTACGGGCAATGGGGGGAAAAGGCGCTTGATTTTATAGAGACACCGTACTATGAAGACGCCTTCATCAATATCCTTGAAGGAAGTGTCCGCAGCGGTAAGACGGTCGCAATGATTCCTAAGTGGCTGACATACATCATAACAGCACCTCCGGGACTCCTTCTGATGGTCGGCGTTTCGAAAGATACCGTGTACGATAACGTACTAAGTGACCTTTTTGATACGTTAGGAGAGAATAACTACAGGTATAACCGACAATCCGGCGACCTTCTCATTTATTGGAGTGCCCGCGATGGTCGCCATACACGGCGCGTTAAAGTCGTCGGAGCAAAGGATGAGGGTTCAGAAAAGTATATTCGCGGCAAGACGCTTGCTGGTGCTTATTGTGATGAGTTGACACTTATGCCGGAAAGATTCTTCAAGCAGCTTTTGAACCGTCTTTCAGTTCGAGGGGCAAAACTATACGCAACAACGAATCCGGATAGTCCGGCACACTATCTATACAAGGAGTATATAACTAACGAGACAAAGCTACGGAACGGACTAGTAAAGGTCATCCATTTCGAGCTTGACGATAACCCGAACCTCGGAGATGAATACAAGACAAATATCCGCAACTCATATAGCGGGGTATGGTTCAAGCGAATGATTCTCGGGATGTGGGTACTGGCTGAAGGTGTCATTTACGACATGTTCGACGAAGAAAAGCATTGCTTCGATGACAGCGTATGGACGCCGACGAAGAAAAGCGAGTGCCGCCGATTTATAGCATGTGACTATGGTACGAAAAACCCGATGGTATTCCTAGACATTTATGATGATGGGGACACTATATGGATTCCTGATATGTATTACTGGGATAGTCGGAAAGAGCAACGGCAAAAGACAGACGCAGAGTATGCAGACGATCTAGAAGCAATGGTCGGAGATGAATATCCAGATATGATCGTCATAGACCCTAGCGCTGCAAGTTTTAAGCTGGAATGTCAAGGGCGCGGATTCCGTGTCAAGGATGCAGACAATAGTGTCAACGATGGTATCCGTCTCGTCAGCAAGCTCCTGACGCAAGGTAAAATTAAGATACATAGGGAACGATGCGCACCGATGATTGAAGAATTTCAAGGCTACGCATGGGATGAAAAAGCAGTAAGGAACGGGAAGGAGCAGCCAATCAAACAGCTAGATCATGCTTGCGATGCTATACGCTATTACTGTAAGACCATGCTCCCAAAATGGAGGCAGAGAGAGTGAGTAAGAAAGTAAAGAGGGCGGCTAAAAAAAGAGTCAAGACGCAAGACGCTTTTCAAAATCCGATAACACGCTCTGGTCTCTTCATGCCTAATCCGCTAGAAGCAACAGGGTACCCGCTCACACGTTTCACTAGAGATTGGCAGACGATTAATAGCCTGTATCGTTCGCATTGGGTAGTACGTCGCATCATTGATGTTATTCCCGAGGATATGGTGAAAAATGGCTACACTATAAAAAGTCAGATTAATCCGAATAAGCTGCAAGAGATTGAAGCTACTATCCGCCGGACACGAAGCGAGCAAGCTATCGTTCGCGGGCTAAAGTGGGGACGCTTGTATGGGGGAGCAGGGGCGCTCATTATGATTGACGGGCAAGAAGACCAGCTAGACCAGCCGCTTGAACTCGACCAAGTCATGCCTGGGAGTTACAGAGGGCTCTTGGTTCTCGACCGTTGGAGTGGCATAATGCCAGATGACCCGCTGATCATGGATACAGCTGACCCAGAGTACGGACGACCAGATACGTACACGATAACATCTGATGTCATGGAACGCGGCATCCATGTTCATCATAGCCGCATTATTCGCTTTATGGGACGGCCACTGCCCTATCTTGAGGAACTAGCTGAAAATTACTGGGGCGCATCTGAAATCGAGCATGTGTATGACGAGCTCCGTAAGCGCGATAATGTATCATGGAATATCGCGATGCTGACTTTTATGGCAAACCTTCGTGTCATGAAAATGGAAGGTATGGGACAGATACTAGCGACAGGTAATCAGAGAGCACAGGAAGACCTGTATAACACCGTCCAAGCAATGAATGCGATGATGAACAACAACAGCATTCAAATCATCGGTGAAAACGATAACTACGAAAGCCATCAATACACCTTCGGCGGACTTGGTGAAGTATATGATCGCTTCATGATGGATTTAGCCGGAGCAGCAGAAACACCTGTAACAAAGCTGTTCGGACGTAGCCCAGCTGGTATGAATGCGACCGGTGAAAGCGATATGCAGAATTACTATGACACCATCGAAGAAAGCAGGAAAATGAGCTGCGACCTGTGTATGACAAACTCCTGCCAATCATTATGATTTCTACGCTTGGAGGCGTTCCTGATGATTTTAACTATGATTTCAATCCAGTACGTCGTGCGCCAGAAGAAGAAATGGCTGACCTCGCAAGCAAAAACACTGACAGTGTAACAAAGGCCTTTCAAGCAGGGCTCATCTCACAGAGAGTTGCCTTAAAAGAATTGCGGCAGCAGTCTGAATTTACCGGTATGTGGACGAATATTACAGACGAAGATATCGAGAAAGCAGACGATGAGGTCATGAACCCCGATGAAGGTGCCATGGGAGACGGACTGTTTGGCGACTTTGAACAAGGCGATGAAGAACAAGAAGCACCTGCACCAGAACCGCCTTATGATGAAAAACATAGTAACACACCTGAAGATACGAAAGAATAGTAGCTGTCTGAAAACAAAATAAGAGAATTTAAAGAAGCACGTTGCAACGAGCAAGGTGCTTTTCTTATACGAAATATCAGGCAGAAAGATAGAGAACATAACTATGGCAGCACATTTGTGGGAGACAAAGCGACGTATTGAGGTGGAATTTAGACGGGAATTATTGTGTATTTCGCGCAAAATTATCCACAGGGTTTCTGGGCTTTCAAACGCTTCAGATATTGAGAAAGAGCTTCTCCGCATAGCGGATAGTAAAGCTTTTCAGCGATTTGCTGAGACGTTAGCTAAAAAAATGGTGACGGGGCTCTTTCAAGATCAAGGCCGTACATGGCGTCAGGCAGCGCGTTTTAATGGGCGAGGTAGGGAAGTATACCTTGCACTAAAAAAAGAGCTCCAAGGAGCTACAGGGACGCGTGTAAGGAAGCTTGTAAACGAGGTTACTTACCGCATTGTCACGCTCCCGTCCGATATTGGGCATGATGTAGTAAAGCATGTGGCAAAAGAGGCGACGAAGGGAAAACGAGCCTCAACTATCGCTGAAGAAATTCAAAAGATGTTTCCATCGAAAACAAAAAGCCAGTGCAAAGCTCATCGCACGGACACAGGTATCTATGGCATCTACGAACCTCATACGGGCTCGTTGTGAGGATTTAGGGATAGACTGGTACGTCTGGCATGCGACTGGCGGTCGAGGCGGTGATGGACGTACACGCTCTAGCCACCGGTGCATGGACGGCGTCTTTGTGCGATGGAACGACCCGCCAGCACCAGAGGATTTATTCCCGATGCTTCGCAAGAATGGCAAGCCATACAAGAATAAGCTTGGACACTATCACGCAGGGCAATGCCCTAACTGTCGCTGTTACGTCGAACCTATCCTTGATCTTGATGACGTAGCTTTCCCTGCGAGAGTGTATCGAGCAGGGCGAATTACCATGATGAAGAAAAAAGCGTTTGAGAAGGTGATGAGGAAGTGAAAAATAATCTATATAAGATTCGGCTCGGTCTTCTCCAAGCTCGTATTGCTATCGGTGGGCTCACGATGGACGATTCATATCCTAAAGACCCAGACCCGAAAAACTGGAGGACGATTAACGGCTCGAAAGTTCATCTCACAAAAGGAAAGATTGATGGTGGTGCTGGGAAAAAATTCAACGGAAATAAATGGAAAGGGAAGCAACATCACATCTTCACGCCTAGCGCCAGTAAAGAATATAAGCCGGAGGAAGGAAAAGAATTTCATCCAGAATATAAATCCTATCTCGATAAGATTGAACAAGTCATCGCACAATCCAAGAAGGGTAAGGGGAAACCAGCTTTCTATCAGAGCAAAATCGATAAGATTGAAAAAATACTTGAGGAAAAAGGAGAAAGCGGGATATAGTATACGTTCGCCAAAGCCCATGCAGCTACTATCCCGACAGAAACAACAGGCTCAAGTGAGGGAAGATAACAGCAGCGATGCTGAATAAAAGCTTTTTATTGGGATTATGCATGGAAGCTACTGTCCTACGGTATGAACAATTTATTATCAATGGAAATAAATAAAATAGATACCGGAAAAAATATTGATGACTTCGTAAAATCTTATGCTTCTTATGCCACTGGGAAACATTCACAGACCATCTTCGATAATGTAAAGCAGAGTATAGACCTGTATAAGAAAGGGGAGATAGACAAACATGTACTGCAAAATGTACTAGCCCATTTAGTCGGTGAGAAAAAACCACTGATAGAACTAAAAACTTCCAGTAAGACCGGAGCTTCTAGTCCAACACCTCTTAAAGGTTCAGGGAATACAACAAAGGCTAGTGGGAAGAAAGTAACAGCAGAAATGCTGAACAACGTATTCAAAAAGGATTATGCATGGTCTATGTCGCCGCCAGCTCAGAAGTTACTAGTATCAACAGAAATAAATAAGATAGATGCCGGGAAAAGTATTGATAAAACTCTAAACTTTTATAATACGGAAGGGGTTCCGAAGGGTGTCACCGATAAAGTAAAGCAGAGTATAGACCTGTATAAGAAGGGAGAGATAGACAAACATGTACTGCAAAACATACTAACCCACTTAATTGATTTAGCAAACCCATGGAAAGATATTAAGGCATCGCCGATGCTGTCTCTGGAAAGTCAGCCCAATTTTCCAGCTGTTGCTAAGAAAAAGACTCCACTTGGAGTACTTCCTAAAATACCGGGATTCAAGACGCCAGAGGGAACGTATGGATTGATGATTATGAAGCCTTTATCAGATGGGACACCGATAGAAAAGATTGCAAAAGAATTCGAAGCAAAATATGGAAAACCACAGGTTGACAAACTCAGTTCATCAGAAAAAAAGGCAATAAAAAGATATACAGATGGTTCTAGCCATCTGCGCGACTTCTTGGTTTACGGCAAGACTGATTCAGCTTATAAAGATTTATACTATAAAGATGGCATGACTGCAGCGGCAATCCAAAATACGGTAGATGAAATAAGTAAAGGCCTCAAACAGATGAAACATCCGCCTATCTGGGTAAAAAGACGTGCTTCTATTAAAGATTGGGCAACGCCGCAGAATCTTCATCCGACAGAAAAACAGCTTGAGGAAATGATGAACAATGGAACTATATTCGAGAATAAGGCATTTCTTTCGTCAACTCCTCATATAAAAGGAACCTATGGTGATGGCTTCCTTGTAAGAAATATCTTTCTTCCCGAAAAAGCAACTGCAGGATACATACCTTCGACTTCGCAATATGAGAATGAAAAAGAAGTTCTGATTGACAAAGCCAGCAAAACGCGGATAATAAAGATAGAGAAAATCGATGGGATAATTCACACCTATGAAGAAGTTGTTGTGTAGTATAAGGGAGGGATTGAGATGAGCATGGTCAGGAAATTTTTAGAGACGCTTAACGAGGAAGAATTAAAAGGAGTTGAGCATTACCTGGAAACTAATAAGCGGCTTGTCTCTGAGAGTACACCGGAAGAGAATGTATCCGACATCATGTTCAACATGATGTGGTATTACAAAGTTCAGTCGGAGTACGTTGGGAAAGAAAAAGCCCTCGAAATGCTCAAGCGGAAGAGAGAGCTGTATGAGACATGGAAAAAGCTCGGGATTTACAGCTGAAGTATCAAATTAACAACGAAATAGCCAATCAATGCACTTTGCAGATAGCAAGGTGCTTTTCTTATGCCCCTATTTAGGAGGTGAGCCATTGAAAGCCTATTATGGGTCGAAGATTTCACCCCACATGACAAAGACGCCGGAGGGCTTCCTAATTTGCCATAGCGTCCCAATTTGCCGGACAGGGAGACAAGACTACCTGCCGCACGAAATCGGTCTTCAGGGAAGCAATCTCGTGAATGTAGAACGGGAAGAGAAAGAGGTATTTGCTCCAGCGGCTATTGCATCCTTTGAGGGAAAGCCCGTAACGGATGATCATCCGCCAATGGAAGTAAATAGTTCGAACTACGGAGCATATACAAAAGGCGTCATTCAGAATATTCATCGTGGCGTGGGAGCAGATAATAACAAACTTGTATGCGACATAGTCGTCTATGATGCTGCACTCATCGGGAAAATTGAATCCGGTAAGCGCGAAGTTTCCTGCGGCTACGATTGTAAATATATGCCGAACGAAGATGGTTCATACCGTCAGGTAGACATCGTAGGCAACCATGTAGCGATTGTTGACAACGGCCGTGCAGGGCATGAGGTGTCTATCAAGGATTCAATGCCGAAAGGAGTAGAAAAAATGGCAACGAGAAAGAAAGGAAACATCTTGCAGCGTATGTTTGCGACGTTTGCTCGTGACGCTGAACCAGAAGAAATCCGTGAAGCAGCGCGAGCTGTTGATGACGCGGAATTTAGTGCAAGTGAGGGCGAAGAAAAGCCTCAGCCGCAGAGAACGATGGATGATGAAACCATGGAGATGATCATGGGCGCCATTCATGAGCTTAACCAAAAGATAGAAAAGCTTCAGCACGCGCAACAGTCGCACGATGAAGAACCCCCGGAAGAAAAACTTTCGGGGATTGATGCTGTGGAAGCGCATCTAAAGAGTGTATCTGCGACGAAGAGAGCAGAGGATGGCTACGATGATGAAGAAGACGCGGAAGTGCCGCCAGAACAGCTTAATGCGGATGAAGATACCCAGGAAAGTGGCGTCATCGAGCCGAAATCGGAAGATGAAGACGAAAGTGAAGAGATGCTTGAAGAAAAGCAGAATTCAACCGACCACGCCATCTCCCTTGCCATGCTGCGAGCTATTAAGCCCATCATCGCAGAAATGCCTGCAAAACAGCGTGTACGCGCGTCTGACGCACTGAATCGCGCTGTAAAGAAAGCACTAAGGGTCAAAGAAACGCAACCCTTAAAGGGCGGATATGGTGCTCTCTTGAAACGAAAGACAACGGACGCAGCTAACCATAACAATTTGAAAGCGTTCGGTGATGCGTGTCGTAAGCGCAACCCGCACTACAAAAAGTGATAGGAGGATTTGAAAATGCCAGCAGGAACTATTGGAATTACTATGAACTACGGCTACCCCGGACAGGCATCTCGCCATGGTGATGAGGTAAGCCGCACTCGCCCAGTCGCAACCGGCTCAAATGATATCTACTTCGGCACGCCTGTCGTGCAGAATGCGGATGGCTCTGTTCAGGCATTCGGCGCAACGAATACAGCAAGCGACTTCTGTGGAATCGCAATGCGAAAGGTTAAGAGTGCCATTGTGTACCCGTACCAGAATCGCGGCTACTATCGCCCGGGGGAACCGTGCGATATTTTGCAGCGTGGTGGAATCTCAGCCGTATGTGCATGGGGGACGCCAAAGGTCGGTAGCAAAGTTTACGTCAGGACGAAAGTTGTCGGCGGCGTAAGTCCGGCAGATGCACAGGTTGGTGACTAGGAGCAGCTGATGAGACAGGTAACGTCGTTGCTCTAGAGGGTGTCGTATGGAGTACCGGTGCAGATGAACGTAAAGTAGCTGAAGTTACAATCAAGACCCGTCAGGGTGTATAAGAGGAGGATGAACTATGGGCTTCAAGAAAAGTTATAAACTTGCGGCTGTCCCTCAGAAAGGGGTATCCGGAGTATTGACGATGGATGCAGCAGCCGTCTCATCCGGTCTAGCATTTCTCGAGAGCGAACTTGAGAAATTGGATCCTATGCTCCGCGAGCCGCTCACATCTACCACCTACCCACGCGACATTGAAATCGAGAGTGGAGGCGGCTGGGTTGAAGCGACGTCCGCATTCAATGTTCAGTATGGCGTGACGGGCGGTCAAAGCGATGGCGTCGGCGGTATCCAGAATAGCATCCGCCGTATTCAGGCTGATATTTCAAAAGACCTCTACAAGGTACTTCCTTATGAGGTCTCGATGTCTATCAAGATTCAAGACCAGCTTCGTGGTGCGGTTACCAGTCGCAGCATCGAGCAAATGTACGACGATGGTATCCGTCTCGATTACGATAAATATATGGATATCAATACTTACTTAGGACAAAAGGCATATGGAACAACTGGCTTGGTCAATGATCCGAATATCGCAGCAACATCTGTCATTACTGGTGCTGGCGGTAGTACGAAGTGGAAAGACAAGACACCGCAGGAAATCCTGAATGACATTGATGATGCTGTCGTACAGGCGTGGGCAGCAGCACAGTACGATAACAGCGCAATCCCAAATCACATTCTTATTGACCCGGAAAACTTCGCATACCTCAATCGTACACCGTTCACTGCAAATGGCGCAGCAGCACCGGTATCGTTGCTCAACTATCTGCTCGATAATAACATCGCAAAAGCAAAGGGCGTAGACCTCTTCATTGGTGAATGTCGGTTCTGTGCAGAAGCAGGTACTGGTAAAACGAATCGTATGGTCGCATATGTCAATCAGCGCCGTTTTGTTGGTATGGACGTCCCTGTGCCTCTGTCGCGCGTCATGACGCAGCCAAACGTTGAGACGGCATCCTATGACAGCCTGTATATGGCAAACGTCGGTCAGGTCAAGGTCCATTACTTCGAGCCATTCATCTATAGGGACGGCATCTAAGAAAGGAGTACGTAAACTTATGATTAGTGCAATTGCAAAACGTCGCTTTGCCTTCCGTAAACCAGAAGGTGGTTTTCTCACAGTTGTGCCGAATGAGTTCTCATCGCTTCCAGAATGGGTAAAGAAAGACCCTATCTATGCACTGGCAGTCAAGGAGGGCTCGCTCATTATATCTGAAACTGTATCGCAGGCATCTGCTTCGGTTTCTAAGCACGATAAGGACGGAAAGAAAGGTAAGAAAGACAAGGAATGATGTACAGCGATATGGACGTGTTCGGCATTATCGCAGGGGCGTCTAATATTCGCTCGGGTGATAACCCCACGTACACGTCAGAAGACTTTTTCAGAATCTATCCACAGTTCAAGAAAGAGGATGAAAAGACACACCTCCCCATAGTCCCGGAAGTCGTTGTAAACGCATACCTGAAGCTAGCGCATGCAAGTATTAAAGAAGCGCGCTACCATGATGCGTGGGAAATCTGTATGGGGCTTTTTCATTGCTCATTTCTTGACGTTGTATCTTCAAAGTATTGCAGACCCGGCAGATTCCATCGGGCAGATTGTAAACGCAGGTTTAGCGAAAGGAATGGTTGCAAGCAAATCGGCAGGGGACTTATCCGTAAGCTATGACTTTTCAGCAGTAAACGGTGCAGATTTCAATGGCTGGGGGACATACAAAGAGACAGTATACGGCCGGCAATTTATCACGCTTGTAAAGATTTATTCGCTTGGAGGGATGGTGGTCTGGTGAAAGCTCCAGTCAACCTTATTAAAAATCAACCTGCCGGGGCTGGCTAGTAAAGCAAAAAGCAGCAGAAAAATGGAAGTGCTCGTCGGTATCCCACAGGAACAATCCTCGCGTGAGCACGGTGGGGAAATCAATAATGCCGAACTTCTGTACGTTCACACACACGGTGTACGAGCGGCTAGTATGCGAGCAGAAATGCAACAGAGCATTGAGCATGGCACAACGTACAGCAAAGCACACAGCCTATACATTCAAACGCACGGGTCACCGTTGTGGCACGTTCCGCCGCGTCCCGTCCTTGAGCCTGCTATCGAGGCGAATAAGGACAAGATAGCAAGGGAGCTCAAGAAAGTTATCACAGCGGGGATTAAAAACGACAAGACTGGTGTGAAAGCCGGGCTGCATCGTGCCGGACTAGTGGCGGAAAATGCAGCAAAGAGATGGTTTGAAAACCCCATGAATGGCTGGCCGCCTAATTCGCCAGTAACTGCCGCAAAAAAAGGAAGCTCTATCCCGCTGGTAGACACCGGAGAACTTCGAAAGGCCATCACGCATGTCATAAGGGAGAACGGCGTATGATAAATTTGTCCGAATTGACGTATGATGCTGACTTCATGTCAAAAATTCACGGTTGAAAAGCATACGGTCACATGGCATCAGGGCATACCGACTACTGTTAAAACAGTTATTGAGGTCACAGGTATCGTCGCGCCATCGTCTCCACGTGACATTGATTTATTAGAACTTGGCGACCACCAGCACGGAACAAAGACATTCTATACGAATGATGTGGAGCTTTGTATTTCAAGCACGGATACTACAAGCGATACCGTTGTGTGGAAAGGCGGCAGATATAAACTACTCCATGTTTTCGATTACTCAGCAAATGGGTACTGGAAAGCCATCGGGGAGAGGCAAGGGAGCGTGGTTGATGAATAGCATCGAGAAACTGCGTCTAATCTTTTGGACTATGGCACAGATGTGCTTAAAAGACATTATCCAGACAAACCATGATAAATGGATTCGCATGATGTATCCGAAAGATGGTGCACCGGACTGGACAACAGAGGATGATATTGTCTTTCTCAATCTGAGACAGAGAGATGACGACTATGGCAAGCAACGCGATAGCGTCTATCTTACGGACGATGCCACGGTTAAAAAACGCATTATGAGAACGCGCGTATGGGATGTTGAAATCGCTGCATACGGTAAAAACGCTTTCAAGATGGTAACAGCGCTTCAAGATGGCGTATTTTCTCCGGATGTGAAGCGTATGTTATTCCGTTTTGGCATCGCGCTTGTACCTAATATGCCAATTGCCCAGCAATCAAATGAAGTATACGCAGGGAAGTGGTGGGAGCGGTGGAACACCACGCTGACATTCAACGAAGAATACGTCATGGTTGAGGATGCCGGACGCATTGAAAGCGTCTCGGTAACCGCCGTGGCGCAGAAATAGGAGGATAAGAATGGCTCTTAAAAACGTTTTGCCACTGAATCCTGTGGTAAACATTATCGTCAATCTTTCGACGATTAGTGCGCCACGAAAGGCGTTTGACATGGCGTGCCTCATCGGAGAGTCCTCAGATATAAAGGACTTCAAAACGGCACGTGTTGTCACATACGATGGCGTCAATGCCATGCTAGAAGCAGGATTTAAACCAGATTCGCGGCTTATTGAAGCGGCTACACTTATCTTCGGGCAGAGCAAGACACCGAAGAACGTCATGATTGGTATGCGCAAAAAGTCAAAGTTTGCCGGCAAGGCGACCTACACAGTCAAGAAAAACGCTGTAGCCGGAGATACTGTTGCGATTGCAGGCCTTACTTTGACAGCAGGAAGCGCGACGGGCGGATTCGTTGTGGGTGTTTCTACAACGGGGACAGCAGCAAATCTAGCGCTAGCACTCTCAAAAGATTCTACTGTTAGGAACAAGTACATCATCGAAGTCAAAGATTCAACCATCACGCTGACGGAGCGTACAGCGGCGGGCGGGAATACGCCTGATGCAGCAGTATGCACTGGTACGATAGAAATTGAAAGCCAGCAGGTGACTACAAGCGAGGAACGCATGGAAACGCCGCTTGAAGCATACCAGGCTTGCCGTCAGGCTGATGGAGAATGGTACATCGGCATGATGTGTATGAATCTTACGAACGATGACATTCTAGCGATTGCAACGTTTAACGAGAGCACGCAGCCAGATACCATTTTCGCTTTCACCACTTCGGATGCTGCGGTCACGGAAAAGAGCGACGGTGGCATTTTTAGCCAGCTTCAGTTGCTGTCCGTTCGTCGTACCATCGGTCAGTATTCATCTGTGCATTCGGACGCAATCGCAGCTATTGTCGGTTGGGCGATGGGTGCAATGACGGGAACAACGAACAGTGCTTACACGCTCGCCTATAAGACAGAGGTAGGCGTCAAGGCAGAGAATGCTGTTAAAACTTTCACCACGAATCAAGTCAATGCGCTCAAGGCGTTTAACGGCAACGTGTATATTAACCGCGGTACGTATTACAACGTATTCGAAGAGGGCAAGATGTTTGATGGCTCTTGGTTTGATGAGATTATATACCTTGACAAGTTCAAGAACGACTGTCAGCTCGCTATTATGGATTTGCTTGTCAGCAACAACAAGTTGCCACAGACAGAGGCGGGAATGACGCGCATCAAGGACGCGATAAAAACGGAGTGCGATGGCATCTATCGCATTGGATTTATTGCAGAGGGCGTCTGGAAAGGAGCGCCGCTTCTGGGACTTGCCCATGGCGATGCATTACCGCAAGGTTACATCATCCAATCCGATAGCATCGACGCACAGTCACAGGCTGACCGTGATGCTCGCAAGGCACCACCGATTTATGTTAGTTTGAAACTCGCTGGAGCAATTCACCACGTCACCATTCAAGTCGACGTAAACCGCTAAAAGAAGGGAGGTTTAACTATGCCGAACCAGAGCACATACAGCTTCACAGACATTAATGCGACCATCTCACATCCGAGCTACGGTGCCTATTCCATTCAAGGTGAAGGTATCGGAGATATGACGGTTTCAAAAACGACAGACCGTTCTGTCCATGATGTTGCAGCAGATGGCTCCATCATGGTCTCAAAGATTGCTGGTAACAACGGTTCTATCGCCATTAACGCACAGCAGACAAGCTCATTGCATGAGTGGGTCGCAGGGGCTCTTTAACTACCTGTGGCAAGCAGACACCAGCGAATGGGCGCAGATTTCCTGTACCGTTGAAGCGCCTAAGATGGGGAAAAGTTACTACTGCAAAGGCGGTGCATTCGTCAAGGAGCCGGATGAACCGTTTCAGGCGCAAGGTCAGCGTGTTTCTTGGACGCTGCTCTTCACGGATATTCAGCGCATTCAGCTACGCGGTACGCACTAACTAGAAAGGACAAATAAAAATGGCTCGAACGACAGAAAAGATCGTGGAGCTCCAGGGGCGGAAGTTTAAAAATTTCCGCCTTTGATGCTTTTACAGGAAGTTATATCGCATTTACGCTTTTTTCAAAGATGATGCCGATGGGCATGGAAGATAAAGTCACAGGCGTGTTACAGGCTGAAGGGAAAAGCGTGGATGCAACACTGCCACAGGGACGCGCACTCATGACAAAGGGTGAATTTTTCGCTTTCCAGAAAGATTGCCTTGGCGTAGTTTCGGAAGTTTTGAAAGGGCGTGAAGCTCCGATTTTGAACGCTAACGGCTCATGGGGTGTCGACGATATAGAAAAGAACACCGTCCTCGTCATGCTACTTACGATTCATTCACTCAGCGTTTAATGTTTCTGCTTTTTTTTCCGACGGCGGCTTGAAGGAATTACGCACGAGTCTCCAATCTTTGCTCCCATCGAATACGCCAACGTAAACGCATGGCTATATGCACCCGTCATCGAGGGCTACTGGAAGCAGCATGAGCTGTGGGATGGGACGTACATACTAAGCGACTTGCTCGATATTCATGAGATTATGGACGTTGAGAGGGAAAACAAGAAGAGAGCCAGAGAGGCTGAGGAAAGGAGGCAGGGGACGTGATAGGCGAAATCATTCAATCGTACCTCGTAAGTCTTGGCGTACAAATTGACAAGCCCGCATTTCAACAAGCAGATGCGACCATTAAAGGAACAAGCGCGACGATTGAGCGTGCAACTGGTGAATGGGCAGCTAACTTTATCAAAGCAAGTGCGGCGATTACCGCAGCTATCGCAAGCGTAACAGCATCAGTCGCTGGTCTGATGAAAAAGACTGCGCAAGAAGAAATCGAGATGCAGAAATACGCTCGCTCCATGATGATGGGTGAAGATGCAGCGTGGTCGATGAAGAAAGCGGTCGATGCTCTCGGCGAATCGGTCAATGATATCGCACTCACTCCTGAACTTCTCGGCCGCTTCCGACAGCTGCAAACAGACGGCGCAAATATGAGTGTTGGCGGGGACTTCAAGGAAACGATGAAGAATTTCCGCGATCTGATATTTGAGTTTACTCGACTGAAGCAGGAAGCAAGCTATGCACTGAATTGGATAGGGTACTACCTCATGAAGTACCTCCAGAGGCCGCTGGGGGGATATCCATAAGAGCTTCAAGGCGTTAAACGACACACTTATAAGAAATATGTCTGTTTGGACGGCAAAGGTAGCTAAGGGAATTTTTTATATCATCGAGGTAGGGCGGCACTTTCTCGAGTTCCTTGCCAATATTGGAAGAGCACTATGGAATATATGGGATTCTTTCCCTCGAGGCGTTAAAATAGCTATCGCAGCACTTACTACGCTGGGGTTGATTGTAAAAGCGTCGCCGATTGGACGATTCATCTGGCTTCTTGGCACGTTACTGCTTCTCATTGATGATTACTACGGCTATATGGAGGGCAAAGATGCGCTCCTAGGAAAGTATTGGGACAAACTCAACGAATATATCGCAAGAGCAAAGGTTCTATGGCAGGAAATGTCGCCTATTGCCCGAGAGTTGTGGGAGACAATTTGCGAATATGCGGGAAGGCTAAGAGGTACATCCTAGAACTAGCGCATAATGCCGGAATATTCCTCGATACTTTACGAAACAACGAAGCTGTAATCCTTTTTGTACGTACTGTGAAAGAGCTAGGCTCGACCCTATGGAAACTTTGTAAGGAAATTTTTGTTGGAGTGATTGAAGGTCTTCGGTCACTTTATGATGCGTATAGACGCAAAGGTGCGATTAAGAGCTATACGCTAGCCATGTATAAATTGTGGCGGGTTTTTATGTACCTCGTTCACATTGTAAGCGAAATCGTTGACTTTCTCCGCGAACTCTTCCAAGAGCTTGAACGAAGCCCGGAAGTACAAGAGTTCCGAGAGGCTCTAGCAGAACTGGCTGAAGCAACGTATGAGCTCTTAGGGGTTATTCTAGATCTCATAGAAATCGCGTTTAAGGGGCTATTCGGGGAGATAGAAAAGACCAATACGGTATATTCCTTCCGTGATGCCATTCGAGCTGTTGTCAAGATATTCACGTTGCTCATCAAGACGTTGACATTTGTTATTAAACTGTTCCGCGATCTTTTCAAGCTGATGCGTGACGGCAAAGTGTTTAAGAAATTCTGGGAGACTTTAGGAAAGCTTATTGATAAAGCAATTGCAAAAATAGGAAAGTTCGGACGTGCCCTCCTTGCACTAGTTAAAGGTGACTTTAAGGGGGCATGGGCAATTGTCTCAGGGGCAGATGGAGGGGGAAGCGGGAATGTAGGAAAAGGCGCAAAAGGTATCGATGCATTCATAAACGCTATTATGGGTAAAGAATCAGAGGGTAATTCAAATGCAGTCAATAGTGATAGTGGTGCATCAGGTTTATTTCAAATTATGCCTAAGAATTGGTCTCCCTGGGCAGTAGAAGCTGGACTATCTGCAGATGCACCACAAACCTCTGAAAACCAACGAATAGTAGCAAGGCATAAAATGCTTGAGTACTTTAAGAAGTTCGGAAACTGGCGCGATGTTGCTATTGCATGGTATGGAGGTCCCGGGGCAGTCGGTTATAGTGAAGCAGCAAAGAACAGAAAACAATATTATAACGGGCATGTATATCCATCACTAAATGAATATGCAGATGCAATCATGGATAGTATGGGGATACCAAGAAACGGTATCGTACAAGACGACGATAAAGACGATGGAGGAAGTGGGACATCGCCTAATATCGGCTACACAGGCAGCTTTGATAAAAGTCAGTGGAAAATCTGGTCATCTACACAAGGATATAATACCCCATGGGATAGCAAAGTCACAGATATCTCAGGATGGCAGCAAGTAGTCATTGACTTTATGAATGATGTTGGACAGGCGCTTAATTCAATAGGTGTGAAGGGGACAATCACGGGCGCGTCAGAGGGCTCGGCATATGGACATCAAAGCGGCACATATAGCCACGGCACCGGGTACAAGGTCGATATCTCAGACCAAGAAATACCATATGGTAGTGAGGCGTTCAATATCCTACAATCTTTAGTGGATTCTCATGGTGGAAAACTGAACTACGAACGGAATAGAGGTCATTATGATATCGTCATTTATCCGCAAGGTTACCAGCCAACAGCAGCTAACGGGATCCAATACTCTGCACAGCCACTTGGACTTGCTAGACGACAGATCCCCCAAGTTTATGCAAACGATGAAGACATCGCAGCTCTTAAGGATTCCATTGAACGTGGAGTTATTACACCAATTACCCGAGCATTACAGAATTTCCAGCTACCGAAACCCAGTATCGATACGTCCAGCATGTTGGTTGGGTACCGGACTTATGGGGGGCAAACGAGCGCTTCAAATTATGCGACTTCGTATAATGTCAATGTTGGCGGTGTGA
Organism: uncultured Mitsuokella sp.; assembly: GCA_916439735.1. Lineage (GTDB taxonomy): Bacteria > Bacillota > Negativicutes > Selenomonadales > Selenomonadaceae > AWVT01. Next base: position 166,602 of record CAKAIG010000002.1, on the reverse strand, counting down.
CGGTCAACGGTGCAGGTAAAGATGCAGTAGCCATCGGAAATGAGGTCGGACAAGGTGTCGTCCGTAGTTTCGAGCAACATGTAGATTTCCAGACAAACAATATAGGCACAGGACTTCTAGTGTAGAAAGGAGGTTCCGAATGGCGGCAAAACATGGTTGGTCGATAGATGGAGTCAAATATTTAACCGAAACAATTCGAAGCAAGCAAAAGCCAGACTGGATGAAGATAGGTACTACTATCGGCAAGATGACTGGAGAGTATCGCATTCTTAATATGGCTACAGGCATACATGGTCTTGAACCGTTTATCTTTCAGGGAAGAAGCTGGACAATTGGTGGCATCGCTTTTGACGGTATCATGAGAACAGACCATCGCTCTACGGTACGCGCGACACAGTATCCCGTCCAGACAGGCGTCAATTTTACGGAGCACGCCATCGTTGAGCCGGCGGAACTAAGCATTGATATCATGATGAGTGATGCCGCTGCAGAGCAAGCAAATCTAGATGACGGCATCCTAGAATCCCTTTTGAACGCTGGTGCCCGAAATATCTTCGGGGATAAGTTAGGCAGTATCATTGGTATAGCTGCAGGTGTGTACATGAAAAAGAGCAATCCCGTGACTGCTATTTTGCAAGCTGATCTGGATGGTGTTGCTGGAGGACAGACGATCAAAAAGCAGAATGATAGCATCACCGTTCTCGGCCGAGAAATCCCGCTACACACGACTGGATGCTTTCCAGGAACAATCGGGAAAGATAACGATAAAAGCGGTACAGAAAGCACTGAAGGAGACCTAAATCTCGATGGCAGTGAAGGAACAAGAAGTATTCAAGCGTGGCAACAACTCAAGGCCATGCAGATTGAACGTGCTCCAGTAGACGTTGTAACGCGTCTTCAGACCTACCACAATATGATCATTGAAGACCTTAGTGCACCGGATGATTTCATGACACTCAATACGCTAAAATGCACCGTTCGCTTGAAGCAAGTACTCTTCGCAAACGTGGCTGAGGTAAAAACTTCGGCACGGGCAGCTACAACAACGGCTCCAAGCAACGGTGGTCAGCAGCCGGTCGCGTCTAAGCCAAACAAGACAGCTTTTAAAAACAAGTAGCTGAGGCAGCAGGGATGGGATGACAATGCTTTTCAATCGTGCCTATGCAGGCAATTCCAAATCGAAGATTCACAGCAATTATACCAATCGATGAACAAAATATCGAGTTACAATTCACCATGCAGTACAACGAAATATCAGAGATGTGGTACGTTGATGTGGAGCAGGGTGGGCGTATGCTTATCAGCGCTTTACCCGTTAATTCCAGCACAAAATATTCTCGAGCAATTCGAATATCTCAGCATAGGGAGTGCCTGTATTGTCCCACGAACGGACATAACTAAGCAGTTTCCGGATATTAATACGCTCAAAAATGAGTGGGTCGTCATCTGGGGGGATACACATGACAACAGTTGATCCAAATATTCCCAGGGAGCTTCCGAGCGAAAGTAAGACTACAGAGAAACAGATGCAACCCGAGCAGGAAGAAGAAAAAGCCGGTGGTATACTCTATGGTCGCAAGTGGCTTATATCTATTTTCAAGCACGCCTATAAAGATAAACTAGACGATAAAGGAGCACCTGTCAAAGATAAAAATGGTCATATAAAGCAAGAACGCGATACGGAACATGACATTCAGATAGATGTATCAGAATTGCGGTGTATCTTTCGATGTCAGTATAATCTCAATACAGCGCTCTCGGTTGGAACACTTGTCGTGTACAATTTGAGTGCAGCAACAGAGGCGGAAATCATTAAAGAAGGTTTCCAGTTCAGTGTATTCGGTGGCTATGAACAAGGGCAATACGGAGAAATTTTCACTGGTGATATTGTTCAGGTTATTCGCAATCGAGAAAATGGTATTGATTATCGACTTGAGATTATCGCAGTACGGAGCAAGATGGATTTCGATTGGAATTTTGTACGTTCGTCAGTTGCTGCCCAAAGCACGCCTAGGGAGGTGGTGCAGGCTGTATGCAAGGACGCAGACAAGCCTCTAGAAGCAGGGAAAGTCAGCGAGAAAATTCCAGAACAGGCGCTCCCACGCGGCAAAATTCTTTTCGGGCGACCTATCAAATATCTTCGGGATATGTGCATACACAATAATGCTTTTATCGAGCAAAACGCCGAAGGAAAGGTCGAGATGCATACGCTGAATGACGAAATCCCCCAAACATGTGCTTAGAGTTAACACCAGAGAGTGGGCTCATTGGTACACCACGATACACCGACCAAGGTATCCAAATCAAAATGTTGCTTGATGCGCGTGTGAAACTGCAATCGCTTATCAAGATAAATAACGAGATTATTCAAAAACAGCTTATCAGCATCGACCCTAATATGCAGGGAAAGAACAATCAGCAACCACAACAAAATGTCTTTGACAAGGACGGCGAATATCAAGTGCTCTCTATCACACACAGCGGTGATACTTGGAGCGATGATTGGAGCACGGAGGTTGTCGGTATCGGCCGTAACGGCCGTACTGGGCTTCCTACGGCCGTCAATACGCAACAGCAGTCATTACAAGCATGAAAGGAGAACACCGCTCATGTTGAACGTCACAGCACATACGCAGGATAAACTAGAGCAACGTGCTCGATTTTTAGATGCTTATGGCATCGACCTTCGGGTAGCGGCTCCGGCAATTGTTCGTAGTGTCGATTATAAGAGACAGACCGTAACTTGCCAACTTGCCATCAGGGAACGGCTTAATGATGGTCAAGGAAACCTCACATGGGTAGACATACCAGAGCTCTTAGACGTCCCTTTTATGGTATATAGTGGTGGCGGATATTGTTTGACGCTCCCTATCAAGCCAGGAGATGATTGTCTGGTCATCTTCGGTGACAGCTGCATGGATGCTTGGTGGCAAAGTGGTGGTGTGCAAAATCAGATTGAACGACGCCGTCATGATCTTTCCGATGGTTTTGCCATCGTCGGTTTTCGCAGCCAGCCTGTTGTCGTATCTGGATATTCTAACGGAAGTGCTCAACTGAGAAATGAGGCTGGCGATGCGTATATCGAGATTGCGGGGAGCAATATTAATATCAAAGCAAGCGGTAAAATAACTATCAATGGTGCGACCGTCAATATCAACTAAAAAGGGGGAATACGATGCCTGCGCAAACGAGGATAGGGGATATCAATACGGGGCATGATGCTTGCCCGCCTATTGCACTAGCAAAAGGAAGCCCAAACATCTTCATCAATGGCATTCCAGCAGGGCGTGTGGGAGATAGCTATCATCCACATTTCTGCCCGGTGCATCCGCCGCACAGCGGTGTTATAGCAGCAGGCTCTGGAACAGTCTTCCTCAATGGGATTCCAGCAGGACGTGTGGGAGATCCAGTATCCTGCGGCGGCAGTGTGGCCGTAGGAAGTCCGAACGTTTTCGTAGGAGGTTAAGCATGAGGTACAGAGCAATCGACGAAAACGGCGATATGGTGATGCGCAACAGCAATGCTTATATTCAAGGTGTTGAGGCTGTAAGACAGGCATGCGTTACGCGCCTCAAGCTTTTTATCTATGAATGGTGGGAGGATATCAAAGACGGCGTTCCTTATTGGCAGCGAATCATCACGAATAGAAACATTGGTGTAGCCATTCATATTATACGAAAACGGATAGAAGAAACAACAAACGTTCAAGCCGTCTTATCTATGGAGCATCGGTGGAATAACGAGACGCGTGAGTTGTATCTCAAAGCGACTGTCCAAAGCAAGTACGGCATTTTTACGATAGACGAAAACTTTATTCAAGGGGGTGCGTCCTAATGGCATATTTTGAGCCGTACATTGATGAAGCAGGTCTCCATATTCCGACGTATATAGACATCCGCGATGATCTTGTCGCAAAGTTCCGTGGTATCTACGGAGAGGACTTATATCTAGAAAATGATTCGCAAGATTATCAAATGATTTCAGCATTTTCACTGAAAACAGCAGATACGATGAAGCTTTTACAGCTCGTCTGGAACAACCATAGCCCAAAGACGGCAACAGGGACGGCACTCTCTTCTCTTGTCAAGCTGAACGGTATAAAACGCAAAGTAGCAAGTCATTCGACGTGTATTTTGACGCTTACCGGAAAGAAGGGTACCATCATTAGACACGGACGCGTTAAGGATAGTGCGGGTTTCTTGTGGGAACTTCCAGATAGTGTTCTAATGACGGAGGATGAAGTCGATGTATCCGCAAAATGTATGACCATTGGCTCCGTAGAAGCTCCTCCAGGGACGATCACAAAGATAGATACACCTCAAGCGGGCTGGATTGCTGTCACGAACAATGTGCCTGCAGTCGTTGGAGCTCCAGTCGAAACAGATGTTGAGCTTCGCGCCAGACAGAGCATCAGCGTGGCTATTCCTAGCCGAAATATGCTCGACAGCACTATCGCGGGTATCGCATCTATTCCGGGCGTCAAACGATATAAAGTTTATGATAACGACACGAACGTTCCCGATGAAACGGGATTCCCGGCCACAGTATTGCAGCTGTTGTCGAGGGCGGCTTAGACGATGAAATCGGCGCTCAAATTTTTCTCCGAAAAGGGACGGGTGGCGGTACTTATGGAACAACGACGGTTATATATAAGAGTGCTGATGACTTGGAGTACAAAGTTCACTTTTCTAGACCTCACTACAGGAAGATCAATATACTTGTAAAGGTTACTCCATGTGTTGGTTATACAAACGAGCTGGGAGAGTCTGTCAAAAAGAATCTACAGGCATACATAGATGGGCTAGGTATTGGCAGCGATGTGAGCCTGACAGGTGCACTAGTGGCTGTAGCAGCAGCGATTCAAACGCCCGTAATGCCTCCATTTTCACTGAAGTCTCTAACAATAGGGACTGACGGTAGCTCGCTGGGAACGGCCGATGTAGCTATTGCGTATAACGAAATAGCTACAAGTGGAAATATTGAGATAGAGACGGGGGGATGATATGTCGATTTCTGATTCATACCTTGACCTCATAACAAGTGAACATCGTAGTAGCCCGCGCTTCATGGCAACAGTGGCAGTACTGCTAAAACAGTCGGATGCAGCCTTTATGATAGGGTTACAAATGGATGAAGAGCTTGATATTGATGAGGCATACGGTGCACAACAAGATATCCTCGGAGAGTTGGTCGGACAACCTCGCAACTTAGATTTTATCCCTGTTAATGGGGAATCTAGCGTGCTAGATACGCAATCCTATAGGATGATGCTCAAGTTCAAGGTGCTCAAAAACCAATGGGATGGGAATATAGAGAGCCTGGAACAACTATGGAACGAGCTTTTCACTGAAAAAATCAAAATTCGAGATAACCAAGACATGACGATGACCATCATCATGGAACGCCCGTTCACTACGCGATTTTCCGAAGCGATCATTCGCGGAAAGGTTTTCCCAAAACCACAGTCCGTCAGGATAAACTATCATTTCTACCATCGAACAAAGGCAGCATTTTATCTAGGCATGGCGAATAAAATGACGACGACAACACAGCTATACCCGCTTTCTATGCGGAAATACGGCACTCTTAGCAGGCTATACGTCGGTGTGGCTATGTCTTTTTTAGAAGAAATCAACATTTCAAAGAAAGAGGGGTGAGCGTTCGTGGCAACTTGGAATGGATATATCGTGACAAACAAAGGACGCGCAATGCTGGCAAAGGCGGCAGCAGGGAAAGGCATGCTCACGATTACATCCATCAAGACATCGGCGGCTGATTTTTCAGGGGTCAATTTAGAACAGCTTCAGGAACTGCCGCAAGTAAAGCAAGAGTTCCCTGCATCGATGGCAGATATCGCCAATGACACTACGGTTAAGGTCACGGCTACCATAAATAACAAAGATTTGCTTGAACCCTATAAAATCATGGCGATTGGGGTATATGCAAAAGGGAGCCAAGGCAAAGAACATCTCTTCGCTGTTTCAACAGCTAATGATCCAGATACAATGGAAGCCATTGTCAACGGCGTCGTCCGAAGTATAGTCACAAATATCTACATTGAGACAGCAAATGCCTCGACAGTCAAAATAGCAGTCAACCTTGATACCTATGTCACGAAGGGTGAATGCTTTGATATTACGCATCCTATCGGAAGCATCTATATGCACATTGGTGGAATGGATCCAGCCTCCCTTTTTGGTGGGACATGGCAGAAAATCGAGGGACGCTATCTGCTGGCCTCTGGCACTGTTAACGGGAAGAGCTACAAGGCAGGCGATATAGGTGGTTCGGCGACACACAGCATAACGAGCGCAGAAATGCCACCACATGTTCATGATAAAGGCTCATACAATATTACAGGTGTATTTAATACTGAGGCCGGTAGTGGTGTCTTTGATGGCGTGACAGGGCATGGTAAATCTGAGGGTGCATTCTACTCCGTACCAACTCCGAAAGGGCATATTAGCTCATACGTTTCACCGGGGAACTACGACGTGCACTTTGATGCATCTCGTACTTGGTCTGGGTCGTCAGGGAGTACAGGCGATGGCGAGCCTATGCCGATTCTGCCGCTTTTCACTTGTATTGATGTTTGGCGGCGTACAGCTTAAGGGAGGAACGGAAATGGCGAGTTTTTCAAATGCTTATATCCTGACTACAAAAGGCAAGAATATCATAGCAAAGGTCAATGCAGGCATGATGCCGCTTAAGATTACGAAAATAGCCGTTGGTGACGGGCAGGTTCGATCTATTGATGAGTATATTGAACGAGATACTCTGTTAAACCCACTGCAATATTTATCTGTTGATAATGTTGTGGCTGATGCTGGACTTTGTACAGTGACGGCGACACTTACAAGTGCCGGCGTGAATACAGGATTCTTGGCAAGGGAGCTCGGTGTATATGCTTATGACTTAGATGCATCCACAGAGTGCTTGATTCTTGCTGCCACAGATACAAATCCTAGCTATATTAGTGGCAAGGGGGAAGGGGCAGAAACGACGAACACATTTCATATTTACTTGGAAGTGTCAAGTACAGCACAGGTGGAGATTACACTACCAACAACGGTAGTAGAAATAACTAGTATGGTATCGAATCTTGCCGTAAAGGCGGAAGATAGTGCTAAAGCAGCGGCAGATTCAGCAAGTACAGCGACTGCAGCAGCAATGAGAACGGCAGCAGATGCATCGAATGCTGCTGCAGCCTTAGAAGATATGAAAAGTATCCGTCAATCCATACAGGCAAGTGCATCTGGAGTGGTCATCAACCCAGAATACGCAAACAGTGCTGGAAAACTTTTTCACGCTCGGACAATAAGTCTTGCAGGAGACATGCAGGGAAGTGCGGCTTTTGACGGTACGATGGATATCGCAATTACAGCTACGCTCAATAAAAAATATTTGTCATACATGTATCAAATCGGTACAGATTATGAAGTTGGCGATATTGCATATGTGACCAGTGCGCCCTCTTATGTTCATTTGGAATGCATCAGTGGTGGTCGGACAGATAATATCGAAAAGATTGCTCCTGCCTATATTCCAGGTGATGTGATTCAAGATGGTTCGGTTAAATGGCAGGTCGTCGATGATCGTGTTGAGGCACGAATAAATCAGCGTAAGATTATCGACATAATCTATCCTGTCGGTAGCATTTATCTGAGTATCAATTCGATCTCTCCCGGCATCACTTTTCGGTGGGACGTGGACAGCTTTGAAAGATTATTTCCTTATTGGAGCAAGTGAGAATCGTGCAGCAGGAGAGACAGGTGGTGAAGAGACGCACACACTTACCGTGGAAGAAATGCCTGAGCACCGACATGCAGGTACTGCAATAAGTACAGGAAGACACCATCATGGTGTACTAGGAACGAATCAACATCCCGGCGGAGATCCGTATATTCAAGGTGCGATGGCATCTGGCGGAGATGTATACTACGATAGAACCACGATGGAAGGAGAGCACTCTCATACACTTAATATTGAAAATGCCGGTGAAGGAACTGCGCATAACAATATGCCACCGTACCTAGCAGTCTACATGTGGAAGCGTACTGCGTAGGAAATTGGATACAAGAGATGAATATAGTTAGGGCTGAGGAATTTGCACGCTGCAAGTTCCTTTTTTTCTTACAGAAGGGAGCACCACAAAGAGAAAATGGCAGTAATGGAGATTACGGTGGCAATAATTATTTCTTGTTTGTCGGCAATCGTGAGCAGCATAGCAGGGTGCATTATCTATTATGCATGGCACACCATGGTAGCGAATCGAAAAGAAGCAAGCTCTATTAAGCAGGCTTACAAGCTGTTTTAAGGAATCGATTGATTCGTCTCATGTTGGAAGCCGAAGAACATAAATTCGCATCTGTGCGAGACGTTGAGAATGTCGCCTTGATGATAAAGGCCTATGAAGGGCTGGGTGGGAATGGCATGGTGGAAGGTCTCTATGAGAATTTCCGCAAATTGCCGCATATCAAGCCGGGAGGAAAGGAGGTGCAAAATGAAACCGTCGATAGATATGATCATAGGAGCGGGGCTAGTATTCACGCTTATCTTGACAATACTACTTCCTGCCCTAGGGGTGGTGGGCGACTATGAACGTTTACAGGATACGATTGCTGTAGGACTTGTCGGTTTTATGGGCAAGGCGGCAGTATCGCATGAGAGAAACAAAGATTAAGAAAGGGGAATTTTTATGGCCGAGTATAGAAATCCGCAGAGACTGAAGCATAGAGATAATCTAACCATTATCACGATTGGTGACTCTACTGCAGCAGCAAACCCCGCCTATGGGCATTTTGCAGACACTGATGATGGAAGAATGACTCCCTGGCCAGAGCTGGTATCACATACCTTTTCTAGGCATAAGTTCTACAATCGCGCCGTCAATGGTGATACATTTGAGATGATGCGTGATCGTTTTTACCGTGACGTATTCAGCTTAGACCCGGATATCGTCATCATTGCAGGAGGCGCGAATAATTGCTGGGACACATCGAAGCCGGTAACAGGGATTGCAGGCATCGACATGGCAAACCAGTGCATGAGCAATGGCGTGTACGTCATGGACGTCATGTATATGCCAATCTCGCGAGATTGGGTGGAAAGGATGCCATGCCTAGCTACTACATCGCCGCAATACAGAGAACAGGTCTGGCGCAATGGCTGGATTATGCAGACAGCAGTACATGAATGGTGTGGTCAGCATGGCATTCCTGCTGTCAACGTTTCCGGCGTATTCGCTGACAGGCAGCGGCTACATACGGAATGGTTGCGGCGAGACGTCATGCATCCAAATCAGACAGGATACAATATTATTGCAAACATGGTATCTGACCAGTTAAGGAATGTTCTACGGACTGTAGCACGTTAACCTAACCCGTTAGAAGTCCTCCGCCTCTTAGGCGGGGGATGAAGACGGGAATGTTCATGAAAGTGGGAGGGAACATGATGAAGGTGTTTTTAAACCCCGGACACGCGCCGGGAGGTAACCCAGACCCGGGAGCTTGCGGCTATGGCTTGGAAGAATACGCGGTAGCAAAGGCAATCGCTGACCGGGTAGAAGGGTATTTGGAGGCGGCAGGCGTCCCGGTGGTCGGGAATCTCCAGAGTGACAGCCTCAGCGAGATTACGCAGGCGGCAAATGCCAGCGGGGCAGACTTCTTCATTTCGATTCATTGCAATGCCTTTAACGGTAAGGTGCACGGCTCTGAGGTGGAGGTATTCCCGGGAAGCCGTAAGGGGGGACGCCTTGCAGCCTATGTATTGTCGCAAATCGTCGATAGTCTCGGCACACTGGACAGGGGGCTAAAAGACCGCCCGAATCTCTATGTGCTAAAACATACGGACATGCCGGCGATTCTGGTAGAAACGGCATTCATTGACAACGAGGAAGACGCGCAGCTTTTGCGCAACAGACAAGATGCTTTTGCCCGTGCGATTGCGCGCGGGGTGACCGATTATGAGGTCAAGGAAGGAGAATAATCATGAGTAAATGGACAGAATTTCGCGATGCACTACTGGATAGCATGCGCGGCGGCACGCTGAACATCACGGAGCAGACAAAACAAGATTTCATGGAGCAATTTGTAGAGGCCGGTATGCCGGTAATTGAGCAGTATGCAGAAAAGTTTGCAGAGACAGTAAAGACACAAGCAGAGCTTGAAACAGGCTGGCTGAGAATTCGCGATGCAGTCGTGATTCCATTCGGCGTGAATGTCATTCTTTTTATCTTGAAGCAGATGATAGAAAAGACGCGTAAGGCTACAACAAAGTAAAGGCAGATGGCAAATTCCCTCAAAGAGGCAGGTATCGTATGTTTGGATGCATCGAGCCTGTCTCTTTTTCAGTTAATTGCCTGATATATACCTGATATACAAAGGTTGACTTACTGTCGATATAGCTTTAACCTATCAGTAGAAGTCCTTCACACTAGCGGTAGAAAAGGGAGGAAAGAAGTATGCCGAATAAGAATAGAGTGAAAGGAGCACTCTATGGAGTAGCAGTAGGAGATGCCCTCGGCGCTCCACTCGAATTCATGACTGCCCGTCAGATTCGTGACTTATACCATTCCCCAGTTGACCGGATGATTGGTGGAGGATGGTTGAATATCGCGCCGGGGGAAACGACGGATGATACTGCCATGACGTTAGCTGTGGCTGAAGGAATCATGGCGGGTTATACCTACTCACTTGGGCAGGTCATCAAGGAAATTGGTGATAGATTTATCTGCTGGCTTGAGACAAAGCCGATTGATGTAGGGAATACCTGTCGAGAGGTCATCCTAGAGGCAAAGCAGAATCTTAAGGCTGGTATTACGCCAAAACTAGCATGGAAGGAGGCAGCAAAGCGCTACCACGTCATGACAAATGGTCGTAGCGGTGGTAATGGAGCTTTGATGCGCACAGTACCTGTAGCAATCGCTTATGAGAAGACAAATGCTTTTTACTACGGGGGAGAATTGGCCAAAATGACGCATTATGATGAAAAAGCGGCTTTCGCAACTGGGAGTTATAACGAGATTATCTCCCAGATCGTCCGAACCCCTTCGTATGAACGAAATGCTAAAGTCAATCGATGGATTCAAACAGCGTATAAGGTGACAACACCAGTACCAACTGGAGGATGCATTGACTCTCTATCATCTGCATTATGGGCGATTCGTCAAACGCATAGTTTCAAAGATGCTCTTGTAACGGCGGTAAATCTTGGAGGCGATGCAGATACCATAGGAGCTATCGCAGGCGGCCTAGCGGGTGCACTGTACGGTTTTAAAGCCATTCCTGATAAATGGGTACAAGCACTCTCACAACAGGAGAAAAGTCGTATAGATGCCTTCGTAGACTGGAGCATGGAAAATGCCCAAAAGTAATAAAGATGATTTCAACTAGTGGAAGCAGATATTGCAAGGTGCGAATGAATAACAGACAAGAAAAGCTCTGCAGCCTCAAAAAGGAGGAATGCAGAGCTTTTCTTGGGTTGTCTACAATTTGTCTACCAAGACCATAATTGACCTTTTTTATAAGTATAATATGATTTTTAAAGATGTAACATTTTCCCCGCTATATCTAGCTCTTGTGAGTATTTAAAAAAACTTTATAAAAGACTAAATAAATAGATGATTTTTCCAAACGGAAAATATAGTATAGACAAAATAGAAACCGCCGATAAGATTTTACTAATACCTGCTTAAACGCTCGACCTTTCCTGCCGTCATGGCAATCCCTAAGAGAAAGTAGCACTCACGCATGATGGAAAGCTGATTGGCATTCGTATCCGTTATTCCCTCGAAATGAATCCCTGCAAAGACGAGCAGCCCCATCAAAGCATAGGAGAATTTTTCACCCTTGCTGTCCCTGCGATAAAGTTTTGCCAAGCGATAGAAAAGATAGAGATGGAGCATGAGAAAGGCGCCCAGCCCCAAGACACCGCCTTCGGATAGATTTTTCAACAGGTTATTATGCGGATGCCCATGCCCCGTCCTTGGTTTCGTCGGATCTTTCGGGCGCTCCTTTGCTTCCGGCGGAATGTAGAGTGCATTGTAATAGTAGCCGAATTCATCCATACCAATGCCAACGATTGGATGATCCTTCCACATGGCGAGCGCTGCCTGCCACATATACGTTCGCTCGCTGTTCGATTGATAGTCCTTTTCTGTAACAGAATGTACCCGCTGATAGAAGTTCGGCGAGAGTATCGCAAGAAGGACGGCGAAAACGACAAAGGCCGCACCTGCTGCCGCAATGCGCTTTTTATGATGCCGATCCATAATGAAGTAAAGCACGCCCATGAGCAGAAACGCGATCCATGCACCCCGCGTCTGTGTCAGCAGAAGAACGATGAAGGAGAGGAAACAAAGCGCATAGAGCGCTGCCTTTTCCCCACGAGAAAAATACGGCTTTTGCGCAAAGAAGAAAAAGACCGGTATCGCCATCAGCATATGACTGCCGAGAAAGGTGGATGAATGCACAAAGCTTGTCGGCCGATCAAACAGAATGTTCGGAGATGAAAATGTCTCGTAGACCGCACGCATGTCATTGACAAAGACCGAAACAGCAAAGGCAAGAACAATGACGCGCAAATCCTTTATCGAGCGCAGATAGAGCATGGGAAGAAAAGAGCGGAACGAATCGATATGCCGTTCCCCACAGTTCACGCGATCGAAACAGCAATCTCGCGTGAAAAGAGATTGCAGAAAAACCAAACAGCGAGAAAGAGCAAGATGATGCGCACCAGTCCCCTGTCGAGATGCGGCAAGGCTCTTCTTCGGACGCTGTCAAGGACGACGAGCAAGATCCCCAGCACGCTGAGTACTGTCGTCGCTCCCGTCGATATATTTGATACCAATGCAAAGAGAACCAATATGTAGAATGCGGTGCGATCAAGCCTATCACATCTCTTTTTCCATCAAGTTCGCCATCTTGATACTCCTCCCAAGACACATTTCTTCTGACACCTGTTTCAAAAGAAACGTGTCCCATATCCATATATCAAAAATTAGATATCCCCAAAGAATATTTCGATAAAGACAAATTCATTTCCTACAGCTTTTATCTGTCTTTTCGCTTTCTTCCCTTGACTCGCTTTAAAACTTCATGTGTCTGGTGAATGAAAAATTTATCCGGATAGCATTTATCATACTGCAGGTCGATGACTTCGTAGCGCGCATCTCGATTATAGGTATGCAGATGTTCCATGCGATGATTATCGGGTGTAAACGGAACGTTATCCGCCGTCAGGCAGCCGATCTCATGCTCATCAAATACAGCTTCTGAAATCGCATCGACTTCGTAAACATGAAGATAATCTCCATACGCCTTTTGACAATCCTGAATGACGTGGCGCCATTTCCCGCCTTCCTGATAAAATGTTCCGCCGGGACGTTCCCTGCACCAGCTGCCCTTGGGAAAAATCTCTCTCACCCTTTTCTTCTGCATATCAAGCGCAAGCATTCGGTTTCTCCTATGCTTTGCATCCGTCACATCGTGCGTCACAACAAGAAAACCATTGTCCTGCGGAAAGAGCGCATGATCGACAAGTTTTCGCTCCTTCCACATGACCGTGTCCAGCGTCCAATCATAGGGAAAGTTGAGCGCCCGATAGAGGCGGAGTTCGCCTGCCATATTACTTTCGGGGAGCATATACCAAGTGTTCCGCCAAAGAAAGACATTCGGAAAGGATAGGTGAAACGGCTCGTGCAGAACCACCTTAAAGTCACCAATCTCTCCATTTATGATCGGTGCAGCTGCAATCTCACCGTCGAGGTGATAGGAATTCATGCGCTCTACAAAGACATAGCTCTTTCCCTGATCGGTACAGACGAAAGGATCGGCATACCATTCGTTCCAACGCGGGTATTTTACCCGGAAGGGTTCTTTTGTGCCGCATGCGCGGATTGCCACGGCATATGCCGGCAGATAACAGAGCTTTTTCAAACGTCTTGCGGTCATTTCATACCTTTCTCATACATCAGAAACAACGCCGCCGCAAGGCAGAAACTCATAGATGTTCTCTATACCAAGCGATGGCGAGTTCAATTCCCTTTTCAAAAGAAAACTCTGGATCGTATTTGAGCAGTGTCCTCGCCTTGGAAATATCGGCATTGCTGTGCATGACATCGCCTGCACGCGGCGGGCCGAAGTTTGGCTCGATATCCATGTCGAGCGCCCTTGCCAGCGTATGATAGAGGTCAAGAAGATGTACGCGCCCGCCATATGCGATGTTAAACGCCTCGCCTGCCGCTTCGTGCGGTGCCTTGCAGGCGAGAAGATTTGCCTGAATGACATTGTCGATATAGGTAAAGTCTCTCGACTGCGAGCCATCGCCGTTGATGGTCGGTGCCTGTCCGGCAAGCAATGTCTTTAAGAACTTTGGAATGACTGCCGCATAGGCGCCGTCTGGATTCTGGCGGCGACCAAAGACATTGAAGTAACGCATGCCGTAGGTATCCAGTCCATAGTGGCGCGTATACTGCGCCGCATACTCTTCATTGGCGAACTTTGTCACGGCATACGGAGAAAGGCGATGACCTTCCCGCCCCTCTCTTTTGGGAAGGTTCGGCTCATCGCCATAGACCGAAGAGCTCGACGCATAGATGAACTTCTTAACACCAGTTTTTTTCGCAGCTTCCAGCATGTGAATCTGACCGATGATGTTGTTCTGTGCATAAAAGACCGGCATCTTGATGCTTCTCGAACGCTTTCCCAAGCCGCTTGATGCAAAAACGAAATCCACGCCTTCACATGCCTTTTCACACGTCGCCGCATCTTTGATGTCGCCCTTGATAAAAAGTGTAGTGCGGATGGTCTAAAAAGGCATCGATATTCTCTTGCTTTCCCGTCGAAAGATCGTCAAGGCAGCGTACCGTATAGCCCATCGAAAGAATGGCTTCACAGAGGTTTGAACCAATGAAGCCCGCGCCTCCCGTCACCAAAAATGTCGTATCTTTTTCAAACGTTATATCTCGATAATCCATGTCACAGTCTCCAATAATGATAACCCGCTGCTTTGAATGCCTCTTTGTCAAATAGCCCCTTGACGTCGACCAAGACCTTTTCTCCCTTTTGGTAAAAAGCGTTCAACATCTCCATATCGTAAGTCTTGAACACATCATGTGCCACGGCGACAATCAAGGCATCCATCCGGCAAAGCTGCCCTTCACGCTTAACGTCGATGCCATAAAACTTCCTTGCTTCTTCGGCATCTGCCACTGGGTCAAAAATCGTCGGCTCAATCCCATACTCACGAAGCTCTTTGACGATGTCAAACACCTTGGTATTGCGCGTATCCTGACAGTTTTCCTTAAAGGTAAAGCCCAAGATGGCAACCCTTGCCTTCTTCACCTGCTTTTCCGCATGAATCAACAACTTTACTGTATTTTCAGCAATGTATTTTCCGACGCCATCGTTGATGCGCCGCCCTGCAAGGATGACCTGGCTGTGATAGCCGAGCTGTTCTGCCTTGTGCGTCAGATAATAGGGATCCACACCGATGCAGTGACCGCCGACCAGCCCCGGATAAAATGGCAGAAATTCCACTTCGTTCCCGCTGCATGCAAAACCTCTTTGGTATCAATCCCCATCTTGTGAAAAATAAGGGATAATTCATTCATAAAGGCGATGTTAATATCTCGTTGACTGTTTTCGATGACCTTGGCTGCTTCCGCGACTTTAATGCTCTCAGCGCGATGAATGCCCGCCTTAGCTACGAGCGCATAAACCCTTGCGATAGTATCCAAGGACTGCGCATCCATCCCGGAAACAATCTTCACGATATTTTCCAGCCGATGCTTTTTATCCCCCGGATTGATTCGCTCGGGAGAATAGCCGACCTTGAACTCCTTTCCCGCCATAAGTCCGGACACCCGCTCGAGAATCGGAATGCAGATTTCTTCTGTGACGCCCGGATAAACCGTCGATTCATAAACGACGATGCTGCCCGGCATCAGATTTTTCCCTACTGCTTCACTCGCGCTTATGACAGGTGAGAGATTCGGCGTATGGTCGTCATTGACCGGCGTTGGCACGGCGACGATATGAAAGCGCGCCTTTTTTAACTCTGCTGCATCCGATGTAAAGAGCATCGTACTCTTTTGAATCGCCGCGTCACCGATTTCCTGCGTCGGATCCCTTCCCTCCTGATATGCCTTTATCTTTTCTGCATTGTTATCGTAGCCGATAACAGCCAGCACTTTGGCAAATGCTACGGCAATCGGCATGCCGACATAGCCGAGACCTATGACCGAAAGCCGCTCTTTTCCTGCGAGTAAATCTTCATACAACATGATTTACGCCTTTTCTTTCTTATGAAAACGGACGAGAGAGAACCTCTTCAAGTTCCTTACCCTATCCTTGATGTCAAGATGCTTTCGAACAAAGTCAGCGGCTGCGGTGCCCAGCCGCCTCCGAAGGCTGTCATCTAAAAATAAAAAGCTCTACCTTTTCCGCAAAGGCATCGGGGTCTTCCGTCGCGACAAGGTAACCGTTTTCTCCTGCTTTAATAAGATCCTCACAGCCGCCGATGTTCGAGGCAACGGCGGGAAGTCCTGTCGACATGGCTTCCATCAGGGTATTCGGCAGCCCTTCGTGGCGTGAGGGAAAGATATAGACATCGGAAAGCTGATAATACGGGCAGGTGTCCGAAACTTCGCCTACGACCACAATGCTGTTTCCAAGTGTCTTGGAAAGGAGCTGCATCTCTTGCAGCAAATCCTTTTGCCCGCCGCCGACGATAAGCAGCCGTGCCTGTGGAAATTTTGCATGGATTCGCTCCACGCCGTTTCTAAAGTATCCGTTCCTTTGTTCAGCACCACGCGCGCACAAAAGAGCAGAACCAAGGCATCTTCCGGAAGCCTATGCTCCTTCCGGAGTTTCCTTTTCTGCGCATCGGTCACCTGCGCATAATGCACGGTATCGAGTCCCTGCGGCTGCACGATAACCTTCTCCTTAAAAATACCGCTGCGCTCTACAAAGGAACTCTGAATCGCGCGAGAGATAGCAAGGTACTGCGAGCACTTGGTAAAAACTCGGTTGCGCCAGCTCTCATGCGGGTCAAAGGATTCTGCAATCCCCGTCAGTGCCAGCGTCGCCGGCTTGTGAAAGACACGTGAATAAAGGATTGCCCAGACAGCAAAGGCAGGCCGCCCCAAGATGTAGAACGTATCAATGTCCCGATGCGTCGTCATCAATCGAAGAAACAACTCGCCGCCGCGAAAGGGTTCATGCAGCCGCACCAAATGCACGCCGTCGATGACTTCTGTCGACTTTGCTGAAAAACTGCGCTTTTTAGCAAAGATCGTCACCTTATGTCCCAGCGCTATGAGTGCTTTAGCATGATGCTCTGCATGAAACTCTGCCCCACTCTTCGTCGGTATGCCATTTTTTGAAAACTTTTCGCCAATTGCATAATCCTTGATAATCAGACCTATGTGCATGACCGATCTCCTTCACATCTTCGCATGTTTAACCGATTGCTTTTCCTTAGGAAATCTCTGTATGAGCTCCTCACACGCCGCAATAGCCCGCTCCGGCGTCACATGCCAAAGGCAATGCGGCTTGGGATTTGAAGGGCATTCTTCTCTGCGGCAAGTGCAGGGACAGCATGGTTCGTCTGCTGTCAGAGCCTTTGCCGCCCTCATAACGGGATGCCAGCGTTTGGGATGTGTACAGCCGTATACGACAACCATCGGCGTGCCCGTTGTCGCCGCGATATGTGCTGCACCGGTGTCGACCGTGACGAAAAGCGCACTTCTCTTTATCAATGCCGCAAGATCTACCAGATTCGTCTCTCCGCAGAAGTTTTTTACCGGTGCGGCAAGTTTCGCGATAACTTCCTCAGCATACGCTTTATCTCCCGGTGCACCGACGATAAAAAAAGCTGCGTCATAAGATGCCTTAAGCGCTTTGACCACTTCGCCAAAGTACACCTTCGGCCATGTCTTCAGTGGAAATGTCCCTTTGACGCAGAGCGCAACAGGCATTTTCCCCCGAGGCAGACGCGAGAGAAGCGCCGCCGCCCGCTCATCATTCTCTCGCTCAATCCGTGCAAAGACAGGCTCTGCCGTCTCATCATCCGCCTGCCCTGTCACGCCGCGCACGATCGACTGATAGGTCTCTGCCTGGAGCGTCGCGTCGAGGTCATGCGTAATCTTGACTGTCTTTGTATAAAACCAAGTCACGCGGCTCGGCTTTGAATCAAAGACCTTCGACGGACCGATGCGCGTAGGGATGCGGGCAAGGAAGGCGAGGAGCGCAGGACGTAGTTTCCGATCCAGGGAAATGGATAGGTCAAAATGACGGTGCCTTAAATCCCGCACCATGTTCCACATCTTTGCAAAGGCATTTTCCTTCGCCTTGTATGAAAAGACGATAACGTCGTCAATGACAGGATTGTTTTCCACTGCCTCGCGCACGGCTGGCTTCACCAGCATCGTAATCCGTGCCTCAGGATATGCCCGTCGAAGGAGTGCAATCGCGCCTGTCGTCAGTACGACGTCGCCAAGGTTGACCAGAGCGTTCACCAGTATATTCCAATACATTTTCCAGCCCTCTTTTCCCATCCTTCCGCCATACCCTATCCATCATTTCCCTGCGAAGTTTTTCCATCGCCGCCGCTATCTGCGCATCTACATCGTCTTGAAAAGCAAAGCGCCTGCGATAGACGGCGCGCTTTCGCGTGGGAACTTCTTCCATCGTCTTTCTAGATTCTGTCAGCGGCAGCTCATAAAATCTAGCGTCTTTTGTCACATGACCGCCGGCCTCCTCCCAGAAAACGCCGAAGTCGGTCTTCAGCTTTCGGTCGCGGCGAACGTGGTTATTGGCATAATAGCCTTCGTTTGAGACGGCATAGATATGCTTTAGGGCAAGTGCGCGCGCAACCGCCTGTGTCATGTACAAAATGAGATTTTTGTCCGATAGCGATGTGCCCGCTTCGTCGCTTCTTTTGACAATTTCCCGCGCATGAGCCATATTCGGTCCCTGCATCGCCCCTGATGAAAAGACTTTCCTCACCTGCCGCATCGTAGCCAAGCCAGAAAATTATCTGATACAACGCTTCGCCGCCGAGGAGCATCATGACCGAGAGCATGCCTTCCTTACGCTGTCCAGGCTCAAAGGTCAGAATCGCCTTCCATACGCTCCCCTCGTCCTTGCTCCGCCAAATCTCATAGCGCCGATCAAATCGGACGAGCTTCGTCACTTCGTTTTGAGGAAATTTCTTTTCTAAAAGCATAACATGCTCGCGAATGAGTTTCGCACGCACAGCACAGCTTGAACCTGCGAAAAAGAATGCCCGCGTCGCCTGCTCGATAGGGAATGGATTCGTCTCTAAAATCGCCTTTCGCGCAGGATTATCCGCGAAGAAACGGTAGAGTGCGCCGAGCTTTCCTGCATGAAGGAGAACGCGCACGCGATAGGTCAGCAGGCGATGCCTTTCACGCCAATTCTTCGTGTTGTACATCTTCTGCCCAAGCATCAGAATCTCTCGAATCATTCTTCATCCCCCACATGCCTGTTTCCCTTTGTGAGATAGTATAGCTTGACGTACTTCGCCATCGTATAAAAATAGTGAAAGGAAGCGAGCACGAATCCGATGGTGCCGTCACGCCAGCCGCCGCGGAGAAAATACATCCGAAACGACGCCCACGCTGGGTGCATGACAAAATCCACAAGATGTGCGCGCTTCCCTTGCTTTTGCATTTTTTCTGCGGCAAGCGTCGTATAAAAGTTCAGCTTTGCAAAGTAATGCTTCCAATCCCGATACGGGTAATGAATCATATAGGCATCCTTCGGCAGCTTCTTTTCCACATAGTCATGATGGAAAGCAGGGTGTACAAAGCCTGTGACATACGTGCCCTTTTTGGGCAGCAAACGCACGACGTAATCCGGAAACCAGCCGCCATGACGCAGCGGATGCTCCCAGAAATAATTGAGGCGTGCATTGAGATAGGCAAATTTCCGATCGTCTTCAGCGACAATCTGCTTCACCAACGTTTGCAGCTTCTTTGAAGCGCGTTCGTCAGCATCAATAAAAAAGACCCACGGATGCCGCGCTTCTTTGATGGCAAATGTCTGCTGCGCGCCCCAATTCCCTGCAAGGGGCATGCTGCACGACACGCGCACCATGTGCCCTCGCGATTTCTGCCGTCCGATCTGCACTGAAATCATCAATAACGAGCACTTCATCCGCAAAGGAAACGCTCTTGATGCAGTCCGCAAGGCTCTTCTCCTCGTTTTTCGCCAGTATGATGGCAGAAAGTTTCGCCATATTGCCTCCGTTTCATTTGCCGAATGACCCAAATATCACCGTGCTGCACCAAGAAGATCCGCCTATTCATCCTTTAAAATTCCGACGATACGCTCGGCAAAAGCTGCCGGGCTGTATGCCCTTGCCGCTTCAGACAGGGCACGTGCGTAATGCGGCGCTTCTCTGTCGTAAGTATTGATAAAGTCGATGAGACAGTCTTTCAGCTTATCGAGATTCCCGCTCGGAAAGGTCTTGCCGATGGAGTAGGCAGAAAAGACTTCCGGGTTCATGTCATCGCTTGCAATAACCGGCTTTTGAAAACCGATTGCCGTAAAGAGCATACCGCCCCAATGGTAGCGATAACGCGGCGCACTGTAAGGCATGAGAAGTACGTCAACCTCTGCGATAGCCCTCTGCCATTCGGCACCGATCAGCCCCTTATGCAAAAAAGAAATGCCGCCCTTTCCCTTGTATTTGGCAAGGATGCGCTCAAAATCCTCTGCATCCTCCGGATGCATGGTCGAGCCCTGCACAAGAAGCTGCACCGGCCGCGCAAACGAGCTCTCACCCGCAAGATAGACATCGAGAAAATCTTCTAAACGCTTTTCACGACGATACTGCCCAAAGAATCCGACCGTAAGCGTCTTCTTTGCAAAAGGCTGCATGTTCGGCCGCCAGGAAATATCACGCGGCACAAAGGTCGGCGGATAAATCGTTCGGATATTTTCTCGCTGCTCGCCAAAGATCAAGTTCGTAAATGTGAGAACCGTCGGGCGGATATTCGCGCAGTTCTTTAAGGCATCCGCCGCTTTCAAAAACTTCGGTGCTTCCTTCGGATTGATGCCATGAAGAATGAAGATGACAGGAATCTTTGACTTTCGCAGGACGCTGTGTCTCAGTGCGCGCAGGTAACGATATGTTGATGTCGGAATGATAAGCGCATCGACCTCGCCGCGCTTTCCGGCAGCAAAGAGCGAACGATACCACCCAAGGCGGCGGGTCTCACGCTGCACCGTACGAAAAAGCTTTCGAACACCGGTAACCCCCGCATAGGAGACAACTTCACCCGGAAGCTCCTGTACCGGCACATGGTAATCCATCGCAAAATGGAAGCCTTTCGGCACATAAAAGGAGACCTTGTGTCCAAGCTTTGACAGTTCCTCGACAAGAATGCGGTCAAAATCTACTTCATGCCCGCCGGGTGTCATGATATTTTCAAATATCCCTATCCGCATCCCATCGTCTCCCCTCGTTGATTTACCAGCATGATTTCAAACGCTCCGGATGGCGCAGGAGCCATGCCGTTACCGATGTATAGCCTTCAAGTTCATCCAAAAACGGAATCTTTTTTTCTGGAAGCTCTGCCGTAAGGACAGGTTCACTGCCTGCAGCAAGCGGCTGATAAACCGCATCGTCCATGGGGCCGATGGCATCTTTTGTCATCCAGTGGTACGGCGTGACGATGTGGTCGATCGGTGTCATCAGGGAAGGAAACAGCGAAGCATATGAAAAGCCCTTCGGTGCAATCAGTTCCATCAATGTCGGAAGGATATGCATATGACTGCCGAGCGCATTGCCTCTAAAAAGAGATTGGTCGATTTCACAGTGGTGCATGGCAAACGACGTACAGTAGGTCTCATGAAGTGAGACATCCTGACGCGAAAGCGTTGCACCGGGACGAATCGGCATATGCGAGTGATCTCCTGTCACGATAAAAAGCGCATCGGGATAATCCGCCCGCATCCGCTCGATAAAGCGCGTAACCGTCCGATCGGTATACCAATATGTACCCAATTCTTTTTGTCTCGCGCGATCCTTTCGAACGACCTTGGGGATATCGGGCATCACCTTGTCGGCATCGTAACCAAACGCTTCAACTGGCACGGTATATGGGCCATGGTTTGTCGTCGTATAGATAAAGTGGAGTCTCGGCGCATCGTCCATCGCTTCAATGCGCTTTGCCGCTTCCTCGAGGAAGATATGGTCATACACGCCGACCCATGTGCGCGGTGCATCAGGTGAACAAAACTCCGTCGCGCTCATCACCTTTGAAAAACCGATGCCGGGCGCGTATTTGTCAAAGTTGCCATTCGTCGCATTGCCGCCATACCAATAGATAGACGTATACCCCAGCCTCTTCATCTGCTGTGGAAGTGACAAAACAGGTCCGCCGTGCCAGAAGATTTCGCGTTCATTGAGCTGGAGACGTGCATCAAAGATGCCCGTCATCAAACCGACGATCGCAGGACGTGAGACCATGCCCGCCGGCAGAAAATGAGAAAGCGACACCGTGTGCGGATCTGCGCGAAATGCCTTGGCACCGTCCATGATGTGATAATCTGCGTACAGCGGATCAAGCGGCATTTCTGAGTAGCTCTCGACGACGATGAAGAAATACGCGACGGCTCCGCTAGCTTTGCGCCCGCTGCTGTCCGCTGAAAAGCAGCTTCCGGCAACTCGGACGGATGCCACGAAGCTCTTGAAGGACTTATGCGGTGAATGGCTGCTGCATCCATTTCATCCGTCCGCGATAACAGTTCATTTTCTGGTCGGCGAAAGACCTCTTTCAATGCCTCGAGATCATCTACTGTCGCACGCGCCATAAAGATATCTTTCTTGACCACAGGCGGAATCTCATCCCACTCTGGCTTGTTGCGATGGTTCAATGAACCACCGTAACGCACGAAATAAAAGGCAAGTGTCACAAAAAGGATGATGCCCACATTCATCGCAAGCTGAAAGAACCCCGAGGATAGCTGTGGATAGGGAAGGTTCGGAATGGCAAGCAAAAGTGAGCCTGCCCCAAAATAAAAAAATAAAATACGGCAGGAAACCGAGGAGTATCCATACACCGTGATGCTGGTGCAGAAAGATATCTAAAAGATTGTGTTTTTTTCCGCCTTCTGACCGAGGCGGACGGTATCATTAAAAAAATATCGTGAAAATGCGCATAAAAAATCATTTTGCCGAAGAAGGCAAGGTAAAGTGCGAGCGCATAGATGCCGGCAAGCACTAAGCGAACACTGTCCCCTGCTGCACGGTAAGCCGGCAGAAATGCGGCAGGCAGGCTGACAAAAAGCACCATGACAAGAAACAGATAGGCGTTTAAGTCCATTCCCCACCAAAAGCCGTAACGAAAACAATGATACCATTTCTTCCACTCGCCAAACGGCGTTTTCTTCGGTCTCTCGGCAAGGATGAAGGCAAGGCGAAAGAGCGCACAAAATATGGGCGCAATAAGCGCAAGCTGCGCATCCTGCTGAATGCCGTCATAAAATGCCTGAAACACTGCCGCTCCTTTCATTTTCTCGCTGCCTGCTTCTCGATTATCCCTTTATCTTATATGCGATGCAACGAGATCGTACAGACTGCCTCTCGCATAACGCAGACCCATAATACCCGCATCTTTTGCACAGAGGATATCCTTCTCGCTGTCGCCAACAAGAAAGGATGCCGAGCGATCGATGGCATACTTTGTGCACGCTGCATCGACCATGCCGGTTTTTGGCTTGCGGCAGGTGCAGTCCCTGTCATATGCCGCAAGTTTTGCACCGACGAGATGCGGACAATAGTAAAGCGCATCAAGATGCGCCCCATTTTTTGCAAGTTCTGTATTCATCCAATCGTGAACCGTCTGCACGTCCTCTTCAGGATAATAGCCGCGTGCAACACCTGACTGATTGGTAATGATGATGGCAAGGTAACCTAAGTTATTCACATAACGAACGGCATCTCTCGCCCCTGGCATCCACTGGAAATCCTCTACACGGTGCAAATAATGGACATCGACATTCAGCGTACCGTCGCGGTCAAAAAAAACGGCCTTATTCCGCATATTTGAAGTAAGCGCCGGCCTCGAGGAAATCGACGTATTCTTTGACTGCCGTATCCAATTCCGTAAAGTCGCCGTCATAGCCCGCTTTTATAAGCTTTGTCGTATCGGACTCTGTAAAACTCTGGTATTTGCCCTTGAGGACTTCCGGAAACTCGCGATAGGCGATCTCTCCCTTGCCCATCGCCTTGATGACGGCATGTGCCGCCTCATTATAGCTATGTGCATGCCCTGTACCACAGTTATAAATGCCGGACGGCGCATGATTTTCCCAAAACCAAAGATTGACCTTACAGACATCCTTGACATAGACAAAGTCGCGGCGCTGCTCACCGTCTTCGTAACCGTCTGTCCCACAGAAAAGACGTGCACATCCCGTATCGTTGATTTGATTGTAAAAGCTGGTAGAAGATGGATGCCATCTTGCCCTTATGCTGTTCCTGCGGCCCGTAGACATTGAAGTACTTCAGCCCGACGATCTGGCTGCGCGCTTCGGGCATGACCTGCCGGACATAGCGATCAAAGGCAAGCTTTGAAAACGCATATGGATTCAGTGCATCTTCGCACTTGTCGCTTTCGGTAAAGCCATTTGTACCAGCGCCGTATGTCGAAGCAGAACTGGCATAGAGAAACGGAATGCAGTGCTGCAGACAGAAGTGAAGCAGTGACTTCGAATACTCATAGTTCGTCTGCATCATAAAGTTGACATCGTACTCCATCGTATCGGAGCAGGCACCCTCATGGAAGATGCCGTCGATATCCATGCCGTCGAATACATTTTTCTCGATGGACTGAAGGAAATCCTCCTTATGCTGATAGTCTAGGAACTTCAATCCGCGCAGGTTCTTATAGTTCTGTCCGTCCTTGAGATCATCGACGATCAGGATGTCCTTTCTGCCGCGCGCATTGAGTTCATGCACAAGATTACTGCCGATAAAGCCGGCACCGCCCGTTACGATAATCATACGATCTCCTCCAAGATTACTATTTTATCTTACTCATTCTGGTCAAGCGCCCCTAAGAGCTCTTCCTGACTGACCGCGTATGTTCCAAGCCTTGCGACAACGACGCTTGCTGCGAGGTTTGCAATGTACGCGCCGTCTTCCGGGGAAAGGCCGCCTGCCAGTGCCGTCGCAAAAACCGCAATAACAGTGTCTCCCGCTCCTGAAACATCAAAAGACTTCCTGTGACTTTGTCGGTATGTGCCTGGCACTTTTTTCTGTGACAAGCGAAAGCCCCTGTGCCGAACGCGTCACGATGAGGTTCTTGACCCTGTATTTCCGCATGAGGTAGCGCGCCATACGCTCGACTTCTGCGCTGTCATTTTCAATGGGCTCTAAAAGGACTTGATTCATCTCTTTGAGATTCGGCGTCACATAGTCCGCATGTGCATGCTTTCGACCAGTTCGCTCCCTTTGGGTCGATGACGACGGGAACGCCATGCGCATGGCTGGCCTTGATGATGGTTTGGCAAGTTTCTTCGGTACAGGTGCCCTTGCCATAGTCGCTGATGATCACGCAGTCCAGGCTTTCGGAGAGACGCCCCTCAATATAGTTGATGAGGCGTTCTGCTTCCGGTCCTTCGACCGATCTCGCCTCTTCAAAGTCCAGGCGAAGCATCTGCTGATGATCACCGATGACGCGGAGCTTCGTCGTTGTCGGACGCGCCGTTGTCACAAGACCACGATAATCAATACCGCGCGCTGTGAACTTTTCCAGCAGACTTTCACAGTGATAGTCGTCCCCGACGAACCCCGCAATGCTCGTCCTGCATCCAAGAAGAGCGAGATTATGCGCAACATTGGCCGCACCGCCCAAGGTCTCCTTCGTATCCTTCACATGTGTAATGGGTACTGGTGCTTCGGGTGAAATGCGCGTGACCTCGCCGTAATAATACTTGTCGAGCATGACGTCACCGACGACAAGCACTTTGCAATTTCCCGTCCGATTCGCAATAAATGTGCGCATAGTTTCTTTATCCATCCGTCCCCTCGCTTTCCTCTTTGCTATTTGTTACGCCCGATCGAGAAGCATAGCCTCAGATTTTACCTAATTCTATCATACGACACTTGAAATTTCCACCATCAGCAGGTAGATCCGCCGCCTTCTTCCCTCCCGTCTCCTTCAAGAGCTTCTGCACGGCATCTAAGATAATCTTTGGCGGAATATGCTTCATACACGCCATGTGCGCTTCACCTGTCCTCGGACATTCGTGGATGCCGCAGGGGTGGCACTTCTCCGGCGTCTTTACCAAGATATCCCGCTCATCATATGGGTAAAAGGTAGGCACTGGACTTGCACCGAACATCGTGACAACTGGAAGGTGCATGGCAACACCGACATGCATCGGCCCCGAATCCGTAGTCAAAAAGAGCACGCAGCGGCGAGGCACGCGGCAAGCCCCGCCAGGCTGACCTTTCCCGTAAAGACATGGACATGACCGCTGTCCTTTTTCTTCATCTTCGACAAGCAGTTTCTGACGGGTTCTTCATCGCCCGGTCCGCCAAAGAAGGCGATTTCATAGCCATCCCCGATAAGTGTATCTGCACATTCGGCAAAGTAATTGTCAATCCAGCGCTTTGTCATCCAACTCGCACCGATATTAAAGGCGATGACCTTTGCCTTCCCGATAAAATTTTTCTCCATAATTTTTGCTGCTTCCGTCTCACCCTTTTCCGGCACGACCATCTCGATGCCGCGGTCGTCTATCTCTTTCACGCCGACCGCATCCTTCAATACACGAAAATGCGCCTTAACTTGATGCATTGTCTTTTCCGGCGGTGTCCCTGGCATCGCATAGTTGTCGAGCACCTTGTCGAAAAAGAATGAGAAACCCGGCTTTGCATAACCGACAATGTATTTACTGCCCGAAAATGCAGCGATTGCCGAGGCGCGCTCGTTTCGATGCAGGTTGATGACGAGGTCAAAATGCTCCTTTCGGATCTTCTTGATGAAATTCAGCAGATGCCAGCAGCCATCGTCCGCACCTTTTTTATCAAAAAACATACATGCATCAAGATTTGGATTTTGTTCCACAAGGTCGCGCAGCTTCTTATCCGCAAGAAGTGTGATACGCGCCGTCGGAAAGTTTGTCCGCAGGGTTCGAAGCGCCGGCGTCACAAGCATTAAATCGCCGATGTGCATGAGATTGATGACAAGGATATTCTTATAGTCTTGCAAACCTCTTACTCTCCTGTAGAAGTATCCGCATCGTCTAAACTCGTACCATGGACAGCAAGCCACCAAGAAATCGTACGCGCTGCCGGAATCCACTTCATCGCTTTTGCGCGTTCGGCAGCTGCATCAAAGCCGCCCGCAGGCGTCCAAGGCAGTGCTTCCATCTGATCGCGGTCAATAGCGCCCATAGCGTTTTGTGTTAGGAAACACGAGGTGTTGAAACCTGCGCCAAAGACATCCGGTCCTTCGGTCATACTCGGTAAAATCGAATAGTAGACGAAGTCCTTCGGCGCGATGAGTTCCATCAGCGTCGGAAGAAGACTCGTCAGACCGCCTGGTGCATTTTCCGGCAGAAGGTCTTTCGTCACGCCAGCACCATAGATGAGAAGAG
The DNA here is from genome assembly GCA_916439735.1 of uncultured Mitsuokella sp. Taxonomy (GTDB): domain Bacteria; phylum Bacillota; class Negativicutes; order Selenomonadales; family Selenomonadaceae; genus AWVT01. The sequence continues at coordinate 138,958 of CAKAIG010000002.1, read as the reverse complement.
GGACTGCCTGATGCTCGTACAGCGTCGGATGCCGGCTTGGATCCGTGCGAACGGCATGGTCTCCCGTTACCAAAAAGAGACTGTTCGGATATTTCTTCTCCGTCTCCTTGATGAACTCTGTCACGACTTTATCCGTATACCAATAGTGACCGAGCTCCTTTGCCAGCTGGTCTGGATTTTCAACGTCCGGCATCGAACGCGTGATCTCCTTTGCGCGGGCAAGATCAAATCCTTCTGCCTCAAGATCGATGCTGTAGGGCGGATGGTTGGAGACCGTCTTGATGACGTGAACGGTCGGCGGCTCGGAGGCAAGGTGCTCAGATAGTGCCGCAAAGATGCTGCGGTCGTCCGTCCCGAAGGTATTGACCTTCGGCGCCCCCATATCCGTATAACCGTAGAAGTTATCAAACCCCTGTGCAAGAGAGAATGGCTTCATGCTCGCCCATGCAGGATTACCGCCGTACCAGAAATCGACGTTATAGCCAAGTTTTTTCATCTGTATGCCGAATGCCGTCGGGTAGGGATCACGGATACTGCGCGGCTGAAGATTGACAGCAACGCGCATTTCAGAAAGCCCCGAGATAATGCCGTCGAAGGCAACCGACGTATATTCGCCGTTCGGCATGAAGGCATGCGTCTCATAACCATTCGGTGCCTTCATCAGACTCATGATGCCGTCTGCGATATGAAGGTCCTTATACTTATCGAGCATCGGCCAGCTCATGCCGCTTTCCTCAAGAATGATGAAGATATGCTGCGGCTTTTCAATATGCGGTCCCTTTGCCCTTCGCGCAAGGTACGGCTTCAGATCATTGCCGTTTTCCTCTTCATGCCCTGCGACAAATTTCGCATACTCTCGAATCTTATCCCTTTCGACAAACGTCCCCGCCTGCCCGGTCTTCATCTTTTGGCGAACTGTCTTGACGCGGTACATCGCCTGCGCATCATCGAGAACGCATTCATTTAAAAAGTCATCGCTTGTAACACCTGCACTCTCCCAGTTGATACCACGCCCAAAGGTAAACGAACCGCCGAAACGCACAAAGATAAAAGCCGCTGCAAAAACGACGAGAAATCCTGCCGCAAAAAGAGCCGGACGCTTGGAAAAAACATATGGAAGCGACGATATCCGCGCGCGGAACAGAAAGCGAAGCAGAAAGAAGCAGAGCACCGTGAGAACAAGTGCGATGCCCATGCGCCAAATAAGCCCATAATCCTGTATCATCATCATGATGACAGAACCAAATTTCTCATTCGTCCCCGCCATGACCTGCTGCGCGTTATATGTGGTGTGAAATTGATCGTAGAATGGAAAGCGCGCGATAAAGAGAAGGTGAAAGACAAAGCTTGCCAGCGTTCCGTAAAAAAGACGAATCTTCCCCGCAGCTTTCTTAAAACACGGAAAGAGGAAGGTTCCAAGGGTCAAAAAGACAAAGGGGAGGAGTGCCGTGCCGCCCGCTGTCTTAAGCGACAGCCGCAGACCCATCCAATTTGCAAGTAAGATCTCGCCCGCACCTGTATCCGATGAAATATACGCGTGCATAATGCCCATGAAGATCACACGATAGAGGCAGACAAGAATGAGAATAAAGAAAAAAAAGCGAAGATCCATTTGAATGTTCGCCCAAAAGGTCTGAAGACGGGATTCGTTATTTTTAAAGAGTGACACGGATACTTACCCCTCTGATTTCCTGTAAATCCGATTTTTTTTCCTACGGTTTCGGGTGAGATAACGGCAAGACAGTCGATATCTTTTGGACAGACGCGTTTCCAGCAGCCTTTACATTCATGTGAGGCTTCCACTGCATTTTCGATCTGTCCGTAAGGACCGTTGCGGTTAGCATCCGTTGGGCCCATAAGCATGATCGTCTTTACGCCAAGCCCTGCAGCGAGATGAACGGGACCCGTATCACCGCCGACGACAGCTTGCGCATTTGCCATAATTGCCGTAAGCTCTTTGAGATTTGTCTTTCCTACAAGGTTCACCGGTGGAATCGCCGCTTCCCGCTCAATGCGCGCGGCACGTTGTTCATCGACAATGCCATCTCCGATGAGGATGGGAATGCTGTTTCTTGCATAAATACAATCGACAAGATTGGCAAAATGCGATTCCGGCCAGCGTTTATTTGGCCAATTGGCACCGATGGCAAGGACGACGTAGGCACAAGAAAAATCCGCTCCTGCCTGCCGGAAAAGTTGCCGCACAAGTTCTTTTTCACGTACCGGCACTTCGAGCGGAAAGCGCACGTCTTGTACACGACACCCTGCGGCGCGTGCAACGTCGAGATAACGCTCGACGATATGCCCATGTGCATGTGCCCCGACGACCGGACGCGAAATACATCCGCTTCCCTCACGCATATTGCACATGCCAAGCTTTTGCGGCGCTTTTGCAAGACATGCGATCGCGGCGGACTTAAAAAGTCCTTGGAGATCCAACACTGCATCATAATGCCGCGCCTGTATCTCTTTTCGAAATGGAAAGAAATTCTTCAAAAGCCGCCCAGAGAACGAAAGTCTTTTTTTATGAAAGGTAAGAATCTCGTCAATGCAGGGATTCATTTCAAGCAGCGGTTTTGCTGGTGGTTCGATGACCCATGTGACATGTGCCTGCGGAAACGTCTCTTTCACCGCATGAGAAACGGGAAGTGCATGTATGACGTCGCCAATGGCGGACAGCTTTACAATAAGTACATTCTGCATGCTCTCCTGCTTTCCTAAAACAATCGATACGGCACTTTGCTACGACTTTTCCTGCGCTTCGATCTTCTTGATGACGTTTGACGTCGAACGACCGGGTACGAGTGGGATGAAGGCAACCTTGCCGCCGTATCCTGCAACGACCTTTGCTTCAGGAAGCGTGTCAATCGTATAATCCGCCCCCTTCGCATAGACATCCGGTTTTATCTTTCCAACAATCGTCTCTGCCGTCTGCTCGCTGAAGATGACGACGTAGTCAACGCAGTGAAGAGATGAGAGCACCTCCGCTCGATCTTCTTCCCCATTGATGGGGCGCGTGCTCCCTTTCAGCCGGCGAACGGACGCATCGCTGTTCAAGCCGACGATGAGGATATCCCCTTGATTCTTTGCCGCTGCCAAGTAGCGAACATGCCCCGCATGGAGAATGTCAAAACAGCCGTTTGTAAAAACGATGCGCTTTCCACCGTGCCGAAGGATTTCTGCCAATGCCGTTATATCTCTGTCTGCTACAAGCACGTCAATTCTCCCGTTCTCTTCTCTTTAAGATAGCCGCGCGAAGTTCGCTTGCGCTGACGGTTGCAGTACCAAGTTTCCGAACAGCGATGCCACTTGCAAAGTTGCTGGTACAGGCAGCGATTTTTGGCGCGATGCCGCCCGCAAGTGCGAGTATCATCGCCGCAACGCAGGTGTCGCCTGCGCCAGAAACATCAAAGACTTCGCTCTTATCCGTCACGGGAATGTTGTGTACGTCCCCAGTCTTCTGGACGAGAATCATCCCCTTTTCACCACGCGTCACGAGAACACCATCACAGGCAAGCTGCTCGATAAGATTTTGTGCCGCCTGTACGATGCTCGGTTCATCCACTAGATCATGGCCAATGGCTGCTGAAAGCTCCGCATCGTTTTGTTTGACATAGCCGATTCCCTTGAACCGAACGACATCATAGCGCGAATCTACGATGCTTGGAATCCGCTTTTCCTTACAGTATTCGATGATCTTCTGCTGAATCTTCGGCGTAACAGTCCCTGCGCCGTAATCACTGATGACGACGCCTTCAACATGCGGCAGAATATTGCTAATGGCTCGCAAAAGTTCCATTTCCATGGTTTCCGAAAGCGGATCGCTGCACGTGCGGTCGATGCGGACGATCTGTTGGCTGACGGTCGCTCGTCCGCCGGCAATGATGCGGGTCTTCGTGGTAGTCGGACGGTTTTCATCGCCGAAAAGTCCCTCCATACGGACGCCATTTTTCATGAAGATATGCCGCAGCCCATCCGCTGCACCATCGCGCCCGAGGATGCCGACCGCATATGCCGTGCCGCCGAGCGTCGCAATATTATTGACGACGTTTGCCGCGCCGCCGGCAATCACCTTCTCTCCTGCCTGTTCCAAGACGAGCACCGGTGCTTCGCGCGAGATGCGTGAAATGCGCCCGTCGAGATAAATATCCGCCACCATGTCACCGATGATCAAGATCTGCTTTTTCTGCATGGCGCCGATGATTTCCTGCGCTTCTAATTTTTTCACTGCCATATATCTCCCAAAGCCTGTAACGCCCTTACTCGCAATCCTTCCTCACGCCGCATAGGCGAAGGCAGCCATCGCCTGCTCACCACGGTGTAAATTCAAGCTTGACGCTCCATTGATCCTGTTTGGAACGATAGCGCACAATGGCCTGCAGGCAGTGCATATCGTGAAACCAATAGTAGTCAACATCGCTTAACTCGCCGTCATCGAGATTGTAGCGCGTGCCAATCGCAATGCGGTCATGATCCGAAATGCGATAGCTGAACCCGCCTTCAAACCGACGATGATAGTCGCTGGTTTCATAATCGAAAAGGGAATTATCCTGCGTGACTGCACTGTAATGATACCCAGCATAAGCAGACCAGCGGGCATTGAAGTCCTTTGTCACGACGGCATCAAAGTTAAGGCCGTTTTGAACGGAATGATCGTATCCCTCGCGCACGATATTGTAGCCGATCGACGTGTTGAGATGATAGCCCTTCCAGTACAGCGGGAACGGCGTGAGCGTGACACCGTATTCGGTGTGCATACTGTGGATACCTTTATTGTACCACCTGCCGCGCTCTGCATGAAGGCTGTAGGTAAGTGGCAGCTTGCCGACTTGATCACCATAGGACCAAACAAAAGATGGTTCTTTCTTGACCCAGTTGTCATCGCCATCCTTGAAATGCCCATAGATTACCCCGGTCGACATATGGCGATTCGACCATGTGATATTGTAGTTGCTGCGCCAATGCGCGCGGGTCATCCAGAGAAGATTGAGATTTAAATTCACATTCTTAAGGAGCGGGCGGCGAATCTTGTAAGAGATCCAAGCGCCGTCATCCGAATCATAGCCAACGCGCGGCAGCTTCCGATTGCCCCCGTCATCCTTCAAATCCACCACATAGTGCTTCCTCGAGTAAATGGTCTTTCCCTTGATATGGAGTTTCATATTTTCCATGACAATCTTATCGCCGGGATACATTGTCAGCTTTTCCGCGCTCCAATGGTAGTCCGGCTTTATCGCGCTGCACTTTGTCGCCGTACCGTCGTAGGCAACATAGTGATCCGGATAGAACTCGAAGCGCTTGCCCGTGATGTTATAGCGGTCAACACGCCCCGTCGCACTCTCCATCGTGCCGATCTTCGTCATATAATTGTAGCGCGCCTCATAGCCATCGAGAATCACATGGCTCATGCCCGGCGTCATCTGGAGGATACGCGAATGTTCTGGAAAGTAGAGATCATGCGTCTCAAGGTTGCCAGAGGTATCCTGACCATCATACGAATGGGCATCCGCCTGCAGAATATGCACTTCGCCCTTGCTCTTGAAGTCACCATTTCGTTGATCATACGTGAGGTCATCGCCTTCAAAGGCAAGCGGCGCCGGCTTTGTCGTATCGGAAGGATCCCACGGATAACGAAGATGCTCCTTCATATCCTCTGCTGCCTTTAATAGTTCTTTTTGCTCATCAGTCAGGCGATTTTCGCGCTCTGTGCGATGGTTGTTTTCAATATAGTCCAGTGCCTCAATTCCTGTATTGGAATTTGCCTTATAGGCAGCGAACACAGACGTGGCAGGAAACATCATGACAAGCATCAAAAAGCGCTGCCGAGACGTTGCTATTTCGATTCATGGAGCATCCCCTATTCATGCCAAAGAGAAACCTTGGCGCAGTATCCAGAAATATTCGCGAAGCATTAGATTCCCTCGACGCCTTCGTTCATGCTGCCCTTTCGATACCCCAAAAGATCAAGCGAAACGTGCGAGAAGCCGAACTCACGAAATGCCCTTACAATTTTCGCACGGACAGCCGGCGCAAGGAGGCGGTCGATATCCGCAGGTTCCAATTCAATGCGCGCCGTATTCAGTTCAACACGGACGCGAAGCTGATGAAAATCCCTCGTCTTTCAGAAAATTCTCCGCCATACCGACGCATTTGAGCTTATCTGCCGTCAGTTCCATCCCATAGGCAAAACGTGAAGCAAGGCAGGCAGACGATGGGCGATCCCATCCCTTGATGCCGAGTTCCTGCGATAAGGCGCGGATATCCTTCTTGTTGAAGCCGCTCGCATGAAGCGGGCTTAAGGTATGAAGCTCTTCAAGCGCCCTGCGCCCTGGGCGATAATCGCCGTCATCATCGAGATTTGTTCCCTCAGCGATGTTCGTGATACCAAGCTCCCCGGCTGTCGCCCTCAGCTGCGTGAAGATCGCCGTTTTGCAATGGTAGCAGCGATCGGTTGGATTTTCCTTGACATGCGGTACATCGAGGATGGGAAAGTCCATCACCTTTAAGGTGATACCTTCCCGTTCACAAAATTGTCGCGCTTCATCGACATCCCTCTCTGGCACAAAGGCAGAAGCTGCAGTAAAGGCAACACAACTATCCCCCAGTGTATCATGTGCCACCTTTAATAGGAGCGTCGAATCGATACCGCCCGAAAAAGCAATCGCGACTTTGCCTAGCGCAGTAAGCATCTCTTTCAATGCACTATATTTTGCTTGAAGCTCACTTGTCATGAAATTACTCCTTCGGTTTCAAAATTCCATTTTGATAGGCGAGCAAGAGTTTATAAAGATCGGTAATCTCATCCTGAATCCATCGACCTTCATCCGTATCACCTACCGTCGTACGCATGGCCTGCAGTTCAACCGTCTTCGAGACGGACTCTATGTCATTGTTTTCACGAAGTGCCTCGCGAACATCCGCAATCTTCTGATGCGCAGCAGGCGCAAACCACGCGAATTCGAGATGAGTGTATAGCCCGAAATACCTGTCTTCGTATGATATGCCCTGCAAAAACCACCGTCAATGATGATGGCGCGCCCATCCGCTTTAATGGGACTCTCGCCTTTCTTCACCTTGACGGGCACATGCCCGTTGATGATATGACCGCGCTTTGGATCCAGATCAAATTCCTTCAGGACACGCTCACAGCACTCGATTGTGTCGATCTGCTTAAAATAAGGATCCGCGGGTTCTTTCCAAGTGCTTTCGTCGGTGATCAGGGCACGCTCAAATGTCTTGAACTCGCGCCCCGAGATAGGCGATATTCTGCCGCACCAAAGAAAATATAAAAAGTCAAGGCTGCCCTGCGTCTGATAGAGATATGCCCTGCGTGCCTGCTGCTCGCAAAAATCAAACCAAGCCCGCCCTGCATACACTTTTCCAGCAAAGGGAATCGAGCGGAAGGAACCGTCTTCATTTAGCGGTACACAGCCGTGAAAGAGAAGATTTCCATTAAAGCGAGTGTAGACGCTCCCCTTTTGGTAAAGATAGTCGACATGGCGGCGAAGCGCCTTACTTTCCGTAAAATATGAACAGAGATCGTCGATGATCGTTCGCTCGTCTTCCGTCAGCTGATACGGATCATCTGCATTGCCGTCAATAGTCGGAAAATATGCGTTTTCAAGTTCATAACGCTTTCCATCGCCAAGAACGGCACAGGAGGAGCGAAAATCAATCTTATGCAGGAGCAAACGGCTCTGCATCTGAAAAGTCTGGATTGCGCTTGATAACGGCACCTTCGAGCTTAAACATCAGCATCGTCATCGCGTCTTCCGCGCCTTGATCGGCGCCTTATCCGGGTAGAGCCGCTGTGCAAATGTCGTGAGCGGGCGCAGGCTGATGCCATAACCACGCTCGAGAACATCGGTATTCTTATAGCGGAGCGAATTCCGAACGACCGTTGCAACACATACCTCGCTGCCAAGTGCCGCGCCCATCCATAGAACGTCGTGATTGCCCCATTGAATGTCAACAGAAGGATGTTTCATCAAAAGGTCGAGAATGGCATCAGGGCGATCACCGCGGTCAAAAAAATCACCGACAATGTGCAGCCGGTCGACAGCAAGCCGCTTGATGAGGACGGTGAATGCCTCAATGAAGTCTGCGCCGCTGTCGATCTGCACGATGGTCGTCAATAATTTTGAGAGATAGACGCCCTGTGCCGCATCCTGATCCGGGCGCGTATTCATCAGCTCGACGATGACAGAGGCATAACGCATTGGAATGAAGCTAGAGATCTTTGACGCCGAATACTTATAACTCATCAGCTTGGCAAGTGCGAGAAGATGCTCTAGGTTTTTCCGATACCATGCAGGCGTCGCGCGCCTCGCCATTTTCACCTGTTCGATCTTTTCGCGTGGGTAATAGATCAGCGTCAAAAACTCTGCCTTTTCATCTTCCGTCATCCGCTCGCCAAAGACGTAATCGACTTTCTCCCGAAGGACGCCCGAGCAGTTATTAAGAATATGAAAGAACGAGTCGTACTCACCATGCAAGTCGCTCATAAAGTGCTCGATGCCCTTTGGCAGCGAAAGCCGTGACTGAAGATAAATAAGACTCTCATAAACGGATTCCTTCGTCGGGTACTTTTCCGACAGCAAGCGCAGCAGCTTGCTCGGTTTCTTTCCCCCACTTCCAATTTCAGCCATAGGTTCCCCCTTTCAAATATTCAGCAACGAATAAGACGAGCAAAATAAGCCCAATGGTCACGAGATATTCAGCTGTCGAGCCAACCTTGAACAAACGGATGCCTACCTTCTTATGGGGCAGAAGAAAAGGAACTTTGCCACAAAGCGCGTCCTCAGCAATATGAAGCAGTGCGCCGACCATCAAAAAGATACCCACTTCGCGTATCCCCAAGAGTTCGCGCGGCATCGTGCTTCCCACTGGACTCATAAGAAGACCAAGAAACGCGAGATATAAGGGCGGCCAATGCGACCAACTGCGATGCCGCTCCGCCATACGGCGAAATTCGTCTGCGGAGCCCCTTCGACCTTGTCGGGAAAGATAGCGCCTGCCATAGAAAAAGCCGCTGAGAGAAAATCCTCTGTCACCGCATAGACAATGACCCCCGTCAAAATCTCATGATTCACCCACTTCATACCGTTCTCCGCTTTAATGCTTTTTTCAGATAAAACAGCTTACAAAAAACAAGTTAATTTATATTTTACCATAGAAGCGAAACAAATTGTAGTCATTTCCTCTATTATGCTTTCGCCAAATAAAAATCCAGCAGGGGATCTGCCGCGCCTATGCGAAATTAGATTTTGGACGAATCCGAAGAAATATGATAGACTGGCTTACTGTAACAATAGCATTCACAAAATACCCCGTTTCACAAAAAGGACAAACATGAACGAAGAAAAAATCTTTCACATTCTATCCGATGAACTTTTCATCCGCTCTGCGCAGGTCAAAGCGGCGGCGGAACTTCTCGATGCGGGCAACACCGTCCCTTCATCGCCCGCTATCGAAAGGAAGCAACAGGCTCCCTGGAAGACGAGCAGCTGCGCAGACTGGAAGAGCGCCTTACCTACCTTCGAAATATCGCCAAGCGCCAAGAAAAAATTCTCAGCAAGATGGAAGAACAGGGAAAACTAACGGATGCTCTTCGCGCCGCCATCGATAAGACAACGAAGTTGCAAGACCTTGAAGACCTCTATCTCCCTTATAGGCAAAAAAAGCGTACCCGTGCACAGATGGCTCGCGAACGAGGTCTTGAGCCTCTGGCAAATGAGATGCTGTTACAACAGGACACCACAGGCGATATCCTTGCTATAGCGTCAAAATTTCTATCGGATGAAAAGGAATTTTTCTCAGCAAAAGACGCGCTCCAAGGTGCGCGCGACATCGTAGCGGAAAACATCATGGAGATGTCCGACGTACGCAAAGCCATGCGCGACTATATCTTTAAGAATGCGCAAATCGTGACCGAACTATCCGATAAAGCGCCCGAAGAAGACACACAGGTCTTTATGATGTACGAGAGCTACAGCGAACCTGTCTGCGAACTTCCATCACACCGCATTCTCGCCATCAATCGCGGTGAAAAAAAGGGTGCATTAAAGGTCAAACTTTCCATCGATCACGCAGCATCCACCGCACGCATCCTCCGGCGCTTCGTACGCGGCGACTCTATCTGGAAAAGCGAGATAGAAGCAGCCATTGACGATGGCTACAAGCGTCTTCTCTTTCCCGCCCTCGAGCGCGAAATTCGCTCTGCTCTCACCGAACATGCAGAAGCTCAAGCGATTCGCATCTTCGGCGCAAATTTGAAGCAGCTTCTTCTACAGGCACCGCTTGCGGGAGAGACTGTCATGGGGCTCGACCCTGGATATCGCAACGGCTGTAAGATGGCTGTCGTTGATCCAACAGGTGCCGTTCTCGACTATGGCGTTATTCAGATTACGCAGGGCGAAAATGCTAAAGAAGCCGCAGAAAAGAAGATTCTCGCTTCCATCCAAAGAAACGGTGTTACGCTTCTTTCTATCGGCAATGGCACAGCATCCTACGAAACCGAGCAATTTGCAGCAAATCTCATCCGCGACAACCAGCTGACAAACGTCCATTATCTCATTACAAACGAAGCTGGTGCCTCCGTTTACAGTGCATCGAAACTCGCAAAGGATGAGTTAGGCGATTACGATGTCGTCATCCGCGGTGCCGTCAGCATCGCCCGCCGCGTCCAAGATCCGATCGCAGAACTCGTCAAGATCGACCCGCAGGCTATCGGTGTCGGGCAGTACCAGCACGATGTCAATCAGAAGGCGCTGAAAGAAACACTGTCGGACACCATCGAAGACGCCGTCAATCGTGTCGGCGTCGATCTCAATACAGCTTCGCCCGCACTCCTCGAGCACGTCGCTGGTCTCACGAAGACGACTGCCGGCAATATCGTCGCCTACCGAACGAAAAACGGTGCTTTCAAAAGCCGCAAAGACCTTCTCAAAGTATCGCGTCTCGGTCCTGCTGCTTTTACACAATGCGCGGGTTTTCTCCGCATTCGCAGCGGCGATACCCCACTCGATAATACCGCCATTCATCCCGAATCCTATGCGCTTGCAGAAAAAATTCTTAAAAAGCTGCATGTCACGGCGGAGGACCTTCTCGACAAAGACAGCCTAGAAGATCTTTCACTAAAACGCCGCTTCTATACACAGGAAAAAGAAGAAACCCTAGCGAAAGAATTGGCTGCTGGTTTGCCGACCGTCCACGATATTCTCGATGCCCTCGTCGCTCCAGGCCGCGATCCGCGCGACAATCTGCCCGCTCCGCTTACGCGTCAAGCGCCTGTCAAGCTAAGCGACATCACGCCCGGCACCATTTTGCGCGGCACCGTGCGAAACATCACCGACTTCGGCGCCTTTGTCGACATTGGGCTCCATCAAGATGGACTCATCCACATTTCAGAGCTTGCCAAACGACACGTCAAGCATCCGCTCGATGTTCTTTCCGTCGGCGATACACTTCGCGTCATGGTCATCAGTGTCGATGAAAAGCGAAATCGCATCGGCCTGTCTTTAAAACGCGTTCCTAAGGAGGCAAACGCATGAGACAAAGAAATCTATTAAATGAAACCATCCAAAAGATTCATCCTGTTAACCCTTCCATCACAGAGAGTGCCGAACGTATCCTCGAAGAAAAGATGCGCGGGGATGGCGCTGCCTTCGGCACGTTAAAAGATCTGCTCTTTCGCTACCTTGCCATTTGCAACACAGCGGATGCAGATCATATTCACAGGCCAAAGTATGCGACTGTCATCGCCTGTGCGGATCACGGTGTCGCAGAAGAAGCCGTCAGTGCTTACCCCATCGACACTACCGTCGAGATGATGAAAAACTATCTCATCAGCCGCGGGGGGGCAGCAAATGCTTTCTCCTCCTTCATCGGCTCGGAACTGCTCGTCGTCGACATGGGTACAAAGAAAGACATCGGCGACCTGCCCGGACTTATCAAACGGCGCATCGCCAACGGTACAAAGAATATGGCGCACGGCGCTGCCATGACGCAAGAAGAAGCCGTCACTTCTCTCGAAGTCGGTATCAAGCTTGCGCAAGAGCTCATTTCCCGCGGCATAAACATCATCCTGCCCGGCGAAATGGGCATCTCCAACACAACCGCTTCTGCTGCCATTACAGCTGCCGTCTGCCACATGGGCGCCGAAGAGGTTACAGGGCGCGGCACAAATATCTCAGATCAGCGCCTAAAGCACAAGACAGAAATCGTCCGAAAGATACTTGCCATCAATATGCCCGATGCCAGGGATGGCATTGATGTTCTCGCAAAAGTCGGCGGTTTTGAGTTTGGATGCATTGCAGGACTCATCCTAGGTGCCGCCGCTGGCCATGCCGCTGTCATTCTCGACGGCGCAAACTCAAGTGCCGCCGCGCTCATCGCAGCAACACTTTCCCCTCATGCGGTCGACTATCTCATCGCATCGCATCTCGCGTCAGAAAAATCACATCGCGAATCCATAAAACATCTCGGACTTACTCCTTTTCTATCCCTCGATCTGCGCCTTGGTGAAGCCATCGGCTCATCCATCGCAAGTTCTATATTAAACCATATGATCGGCCTCTGGCAGCTTCTCGCACATCTTCCCGAAAAACCAGAAATTCCGCGCTTCGAGCAAAAATGCATGCCGAAGTTTTCCCAAAAGATTACCGACAAGACCTTTGACTTCTACCTACGCACCATGCAGGATCTTGACAAAGAGTCTATGGAAAAATGTCGCCATCGCCTTGACAATCTTGCAAAGCCCATACACAGTCTCGGTTTTCTCGAAGAAATCGCTATCGAAATTGCTGGCATTATCGGGGAAGAGCGCCCTGCAACTGACCAAAATGCAACCCTCGTCATCTTTACAAAAAACAAGCTTCCCCTCTTGTTAGAACAAATGATCGGACACATGTCTGATGATATAGAAGTTCCCCCCTATTTGGCAACTCTATACGAAGGTCTCTCTGCATCCGCAGCATTTAATTTTGGACGCGATTTAGCAGAAGAATTATCCTTATCCTACGCTGTCCTAGGACTTGCTTTCGGCAACAGCGAAGATGAAGATATTGATCAAATGTCAAGAGAATTAAGAAAAGCTTTGTTAACAGAAACAGGTGAACTCCGCTATGATCCCGAAGATTTTCTTCGTCATGCCCCTGAGAAATATCAAGAACAGATTTCCGCATTCATGGGTGCTATGATCGCTGCTGCTCATAACTGCACGCTCATTCTGCTAGATGATGCAGCAACGGAAATCATCGCACGTTACACCGAACACCTTTGTCCTACTGTCCAGCCCTATCTTCTTCACGTACAGCCGCGTCTCATCACAGCAGGCGTACGTCTGCCCAGCGGAATCCTCAATCTATTTGGTCTCTCTATCGTATACGCCGCACTCAACATGCTGAATGAAATGAAAACCTTTGCGGAAACCAGTGTTTCCGTTGCGACCGATGGTCCTGGCGCAAAACGGCAAAGGAGAGTATAAAAGCTCCTTATCTCTATCGCTGAATACATCGTGAAATACAATACAAAAGCCCCTTAAGATGAACAATTTTGTTCAGGGGCTTTTGTATTATGGCAGTTTTGGTACAGATTTAAGTCATCTAACCGATCTCCAAGAATCGGCCAAGTAAGAAATGCGCTGATCCCTAATGTCAAAAAGCCTAAGACAAAGCTCATATAAATCAAAAAAATAAGAGCCTTACAAATGTAAGGCTCTAACCAGCAGCTCCCTATCCTCCCAGTCCGTCGCCAGACAAGTACTTTCGGCGTATATGTGCTTAACTTCTGTGTTCGGCATGGGTACAGGTGGTCCCACACAGCTATCGCCACTGGATCTTTCTCGTATGCATTGCCTGCACACTCAAAAACTATACAGAAGAAACTCGGATCCTTGGTTCGCTTTCTCTAAGTTAAGTCTTCGACAGATTAGTAGTAGTCAGCTCCATGCCTTGCAGCACTTCTGCCTCTACCCTATCTACCTCGTGTTCTTCAAGGTGTCTTAGTTCTTTCGAACAGATACTTCATCTCGGGACGGGCTTCACGCTTAGATGCTTTCAGCGTTTATCCCTTCCGGACGCAGCTATCCAGCCATGCCACTGGCGTGACAACTGGTACACCGGCGGTCCGTCCACTCCGGTCCTCTCGTACTAGGGAGCAGCCTCCCTCATGTATCTTCCGCCCGCGATGGATATGGACCGAACTGTCTCACGACGTTCTGAACCCAGCTCACGTACCACTTTAATGGGCGAACAGCCCAACCCTTGGAACCTGCTTCAGCCCCAGGATGTGATGAGCCGACATCGAGGTGCCAAACCTCCCCGTCGATATGGACTCTTGGGAGAGATTAGCCTGTTATCCCCAGGGTAGCTTTTATCCGTTGAGCGATGGCAATTCCACTCTCTTTCCACCGGATCACTAAGCCCTACTTTTCGTACCTGCTCGACTTGTCTGTCTCGCAGTCAAGCTCCCTTCTGCCTTTGTACTCTTCGCGCGATTTCTGTCCGCGCTGAGGGACTCTTTGGACGCCTCCGTTACGCTTTCGGAGGCGACCGCCCCAGTCAAACTGCCCGCCTGATACTGTCCCCGAGGTCGTTGCCCTCTGGGTTAGATCCCTAGCACGTAAAGGTTGGTATCCCAACAGTGACTCCTTGCTGCCTGGCGGCAGCATCTCTCAGTCTCCCAACTATCCTGTACGTTACATGCCAAAAAAACCAATGTCAGGTTGCAGTAAAAGCTCCATGGGGTCTTTCTGTCCAGTCGCGGGTAACCTGCATCTTCACAGGTATTTCAATTTCACCGGGTCCCTCGTTGAGACAGTGCCCAAATCGTTACACCTTTCGTGCGGGTCGGAACTTACCCGACAAGGAATTTCGCTACCTTAGGGACCGTTATAGTTACGGCCGCCGTTTACTGGGGCTTCAGTTCGGGGCTTTAGCTTTAGCCTAACTCCTCTCCTTAACCTTCCAGCACCGGGCAGGGTGTCAGCACCTATACGTCAGATTGCTCTTTGGCAGGCACCTGTGTTTGTGGTAAACAGTCGCTTGGGCTTCTCTTCTGCCGCCGGCTCCAGCTCTGCCTGTACAGGCTTCACCAGCTCCGGCCATCCTTCTCCCGAAGTTACGGATGCATTTTGCCGAGTTCCTTAACGAGGGTTTTCCCGCGCACCTCAGGATTCTCTCCCCGCCTACCTGTGTCGGTTTTGGTACGGGTGCATGTCGCCTCGTTAGAAGTTTTTCTCGGCAGTGTAGTACGCTTCCCTTCGCTTCTTCCTTGCGGAATCGGCTCCCTATCCGCTCTCAGCTTTGTATGGGGATTTGCCTCCCATACAGCCTACAGCGTTCGACGCGCTCTTCCATTCGCGCGCGCAAGCTCCTTGCGCGTCACTCCATCCTCATACGGTTGCATGCAGTACAGGAATGTTCGCCTGTTGTCCATCGCCTATGCTTTTTGCCTCGGCTTAGGTCCCGACTTACCCTGAGTCGACGAGCGTTGCTCAGGATCCCTTAGGCTTTCGGTGGGACGGATTCTCACCGTCCGTTTCGCTACTCATACCGGCATTCTCTCTGCCATACGGTCCAGCTGTCCTTCCGGTCAGCCTTCATCCTATATGGTACGCTCCCCTACCCAAGCATTGCTGCTTGCCGCGACTTCGGTTCTGTACTTGAGCCCCGGATATTTTCGGCGCAGGGCCTCTCGACCAGTGAGCTATTACGCACTCTTTTCAATGGTGGGCTCGCTTCTGAGCCAACATCCTGGTTGTCTGGGAAGTCCTACATCCTTTTCCACTTAGTACAGCATTGGGGACCTTAGTCGGCGGTCTGGGCTGTTTCCCTCTTGAATACGGGTCTTATCACTCGCATTCTGACTCCCAGGCCTTGCATACAGCCATTCGTAGTTTGACTGGGTTCGGTAGGCTTTACGCCCCTCTGCCCGATCAGTGCTCTACCGTCTGTATGTGTCGCCTGAGGCTAGCCCTAAAGCTATTTCGGGGAGAACCAGCTATCTCCACGTTCGATTGGCATTTCACCCCTATGCACAGCTCATCCCAAAGTTTTTCAACACTCACGGGTTCGGTCCTCCACTCATTCTTACCTGAGCTTCAACCTGGCCATGCATAGATCACTGTGGTTTCGGGTCTAATCCAGCTGACTGCCGCCCTATTAAGACTCGCTCTCGCTGCGGCTCCGCATTTCCTGCTTAACCTCGCCAACTAAATTAACTCGCCGGTTCATTCTTCAATAGGCACGCCGTTGCACCTATATCGTGCTTCGACTGCTTGTAGACATACGGTTTCAGGTTCTCTTTCACTCCGCTCCCGCGGTTCTTTTCACCTTTCCCTCACGGTACTATGCGCTATCGGTCGTTTCGTCGTATTTTGCCTTGGATGGTGGTCCACCCTGCTTCCCACAAGGTTCCTCGTGTCCCGTGGTACTCTGGATACCGGACGGATCGCAAGCCTTTTGCCTACGGGGGTCTCACCCTCTGTGCCCCGCCTTCCCAGACGGTTCTGCTAGGTCTGTTTCTCTTTGTTCCGGTCCGCAACCCCGAAGGCCCGAAGGCTTTCGGTTTGGGCGCTTCCCCTTTCGCTCGCCGCTACTGAGGGAATCTCTTTTGATTCCTTTTCCTCCGGTTACTTAGATGTTTCAGTTCACCGGGTTTGTCTTCCTTTCGGATGGTACAACATGACTTGTACCGGGTTGCCCCATTCGGATACCCATGGATCGCAGCCTACTTGCGGCTCCCCATGGCTTTTCGCAGCTTATCGCGTCCTTCTTCGACTCGAAACGCCAAGGCATCCACCGTATGCCCTTAGTAACTTAACTTTATTACCTTAGGTCCTTCAACTTTTGTTGAAGGGTCATACGCATTCTCTCGAATGTGATGTCTATGCTTTTCTTGAATCCTGAAATGTTCGTTCAAACCTGTTTACGTGACTCTTCGTCTTGTAGACCATGTCTGAAATTGATACATTTCATGTTTCTTCTGTGTAGTTTTCAATGTACAGTGGTGGGCCTAAGTAGACTTGAACTACTGACCTCACGCTTATCAGGCGTGCGCTCTAACCAGCTGAGCTATAGGCCCCTATATGGTGGAGACGAGGAGAATCGAACTCCTGACCCCCTGCTTGCAAGGCAGGTGCTCTCCCAGCTGAGCTACGCCCCCATTTGAAGGTTGCTCCTTCAAAACTAGACAATGCAGTCCCAAATGTTCGACCTGGCTTTTCGAGGTCTCCCTCAAAAGCTCCTTAGAAAGGAGGTGATCCAGCCGCACCTTCCGATACGGCTACCTTGTTACGACTTCACCCCAGTCATCGCCCCCGCCTTAGACGGCTAGCTCCTTGCGGCTGCCCCACCGGCTTCGGGTGTGAACGACTTCCGTGGTGTGACGGGCGGTGTGTACAAGGCCCGGGAACGTATTCACCGCAGTATGCTGACCTGCGATTACTAGCGATTCCATCTTCATGCAGGCGAGTTGCAGCCTGCAATCCGAACTGGGAAATGGTTTTTGGGGTTCGCTCGGCCTCGCGGCTTCGCTGCTCTCTGTCCATCCCATTGTAGTACGTGTGTAGCCCAGGACATAAGGGGCATGATGACTTGACGTCATCCCCGCCTTCCTCCGCGTTGTCCGCGGCAGTCTCCTCTGAGTTCCCACCTTCGCGTGCTGGCAACAGAGAATAGGGGTTGCGCTCGTTGCGGGACTTAACCCAACATCTCACGACACGAGCTGACGACAGCCATGCACCACCTGTTTTCGTGTCTCCGAAGAGAATGACTTGTCTCTAAGTCTGTCACTCAATGTCAAGCCCTGGTAAGGTTCTTCGCGTTGCGTCGAATTAAACCACATACTCCACCGCTTGTGCGGGCCCCGTCAATTCCTTTTGAGTTTCAGTCTTGCGACCGTACTCCCCAGGCGGAATGCTTATTGCGTTAACTCCGGCACAGGAGGGGTCGATACCCCCACACCTAGCATTCATCGTTTACGGCCAGGACTACCGGGGTATCTAATCCCGTTCGCTCCCCTGGCTTTCGAGCCTCAGCGTCAGTTACAGTCCAGAAAGCCGCCTTCGCCACTGGTGTTCTTCCTAATATCTACGCATTTCACCGCTACACTAGGAATTCCGCTTTCCTCTCCTGCACTCAAGATGAGTAGTTTCTCTCCCCTCACGGGGTTGAGCCCCGCACTTTTAAGAAAGACTTACTCGCCCGCCTGCGCTCCCTTTACGCCCAATAATTCCGGACAACGCTCGCCACCTACGTATTACCGCGGCTGCTGGCACGTAGTTAGCCGTGGCTTCCTCGCCGGGTACCGTCATTACACAATGCTGTTTGCATTGCCTACATTCGTCCCCGGCAACAGAGCTTTACGATCCGAAGACCTTCTTCACTCACGCGGCGTTGCTCCGTCAGGCTTTCGCCCATTGCGGAAGATTCCCCACTGCTGCCTCCCGTAGGAGTCTGGGCCGTGTCTCAGTCCCAATGTGGCCGTTCATCCTCTCAGACCGGCTACTGATCGTCGCCTTGGCAGGCCCTTGCCCCACCAACCAGCTAATCAGACGCAGACCCATCGCAAAGCGATCGCTTACAAGTAGAGGCCATCTTTGCTGGAGTTTCCATGCGGAACTTCCAGAACATTCGGTATTAGCAGTCCTTTCGAACTGTTGTCCCCATCTTTGCGGCAGGTTGTCTACGCGTTACTCACCCGTTTGCCACTCGACGTTTAAAAGCAAGCTTTTTAATTGTCTCGTTCGACTTGCATGTGTTAAGCACGCCGCCAGCGTTCGTCCTGAGCCAGGATCAAACTCTCCATAAAAATAGGAAGGGCCGATTGGCTCTTTTTGTTTCGTTTCAAATGAAGTGTTCATTTGAAGGAATTGCCGATTGCTATGTTGTTCATAATCAATCGATGTATTTCGGATAACCGAAGTTATCCGGACATCTGACTGAATCATGTTTGATGATTCATTTCTGCAGTGTTTAGTTTTCAAAAGAGCAACGTGTCGCTTTTTCGCTCTCGCAAGCGACTTGGTTAGTATATCGTGTCCCTGCGCCTTTTGTCAAGAGCTTTTTCTTTTCCGCTAGGATGTTTTTGCTCTTTCCATTTGGCGCCCGCATCTTGCGGTGACTTGTAGTATATTACAGGAATCCAACGGTTTTGTCAATTACTTTTTTCAGAAGGGTATTTTACTTTAATATGCAGGGGCTTTCTCCTCTTCGCATTCTATGCTATACTATTAATTGGAAGTCTCAAGCGTCCCTTTCTTCCATCACTCCTATGGATTCACGATAACATTTTCCTGCTTGAGATTTCTTTTTTTATAAACACAATTTCTTCTGCTCGGAGGTTTTATATGACACAAGATATGTTTCACAAACTCGTACACTTCGTTATGAACTCGCCTGCGCATCCACCGGAAGGACTCTTTGCGGGGGGCATGGATGATTGGCATGCCCGCGCGCGCCTCGCACATTTTCTCGGGATGGAAGGCATTGATCAGACGGAATCTGCTGTTGAGCTTTTCAAAAGCGTCGTTGAAGAAGAGATCGATGAAAATCGTTCGGAAGATGTCGAAGAAAAAGCCTTTGCCATGCAGAGGCTGAGTTCACTGAACGCGAGATGGGCAAAATGGACGCTGCACTAACCTCACATCAATCTTGCCATTGAGCTGGCCGAATCGACAGATTTCCTATATAAATACATCCTTCGCGGCGAGCTATGGGCAGATCGCTGGAATCTCATGCATAAGATGGATATGACAAAGGATGCAGAAGCTGAAGTCGATGAACGTCTTGAGGCATTCGAGGATATCCCCGCACATCATAACAGTTATCTTTACTATGGCTATCGTTTCAAGGCGCAGCTTGCCGCCGAACGCGGCGTTACACTCGTTGCCAAAGACTATATGCACATGGCCCTTCATGCGATGGATGTTCCAGAGAAAAACAAGGCGGCGCTAAAAAAGGCCTTTGCTGCCACACATGACAACGCTTCATGGATTTTGCAGGAAGTCGACCACGCAACGCCAAATCCTGATTCTCTGCATTGGGATATTTGAGTGATGACTGTGAAAACAAAGAAAAAAACTCGCCCCAAAGACACGCTGCTGCCGCATACAGAAATCCTTGGGAAAATCATAAAACCCTTACTCATCTGGTATCGCGGACAATCGGAAGAACGCAACCTTCCCTGGCGCAGCTCTGAAAATCCGTACCATATCTGGCTTTCAGAGATCATGCTGCAGCAGACACGAGCTTCTGCGGCACGCCTCTACTACGAACGATTTCTTCGGCGCTTCCTACAATCACTGCACTGGCAATGGCAGATGAAGACATCCTTATGAAACTGTGGCAGGGACTTGGCTACTACAGCCGTGCACGAAATCTGAAGCGCGCCGCAGAAATTCTTGTAAAGACAAATCATGCAAACCTTCCTGAAACTTTCGAAGAGCTCCTTGCGCTGCCGGGTATCGGTCGCTATACAGGAAGCGCCATCGCCTCGATTGCATTTGGACTTCCACGCCCTGCCGTCGATGGCAATGTCCTGCGTGTCGTCTCACGCATCCTATTATCTCGTGAAGATATCTTAAAGGACGCAACGCGGCGCGCAATCGAACGTGCACTCGCACCGCATTATCCCAGTGGAAAGGCGGCAGGTGAACTGAACCAAGCCTTTATGGATCTTGGCGCAGGGCTCTGCCTCCCTCACGGTACGCCGCACTGTGCGGATTGTCCGCTTGCCCGACTCTGTCTGGCGCATGCGGAAGGCATCGAAACAGAGCTACCCATCCGGAAAAAGGCAAAGACAAGACGGAAAGAAGCGTACACCGTGCTCCGCATGGAATTTTCAAATGCCATTGCCCTGAGGAAGAGACCCCAAAAAGGCTTGCTCGCAGGGCTTTGGGAACTGCCGAATTTTAAAGGACACCTTACCCGCGAAGAAATCGAATGTCAATTGCAAAACCTTGGTATTCCATGGAAGAAAATCGAACGTCTGTCAGAGGCAACGCATATCTTCAGCCATGTCGAGTGGAAGATGCAGGGTTGGCGCATCGTGCTGGCAGAAAAGAACAGCACATGCATGGTTTTAGAAGATTCCACGGGATTCATCTGGACGACAAAAAAAGAACTGGCCGAACGCTACAGCATTCCATCAGCCTTTCAATATTTTTTATACTGAACACCCCGCAGAATTTCTGACCCTGCGGGGCGTTTCATATGTCTTATTTCTGTTCCGTCATGGCGGCAGCAAGTGCTGCACCGAGGGCAGAACCAGCGTTCTCAAGGATGATTCGAACCTTGACCGCTTCATCCATAAGAAGTGCATCGAGTGCGGCGCGCAGGTGATGTGCGACGAGGGGAACCTTCTCATAGACAGAACCGTCAACGGCGATGAACTGACCCTCCAGTTCATTTTCGCCCATACGATGCTCAATGATGGCAACGTGGATTGCCGCAACGATGCGTGCAGAGCGGACAAAGACAGCAGTCGCGAGTTCCTGCAGGAAGATGCGCTCGTCAGCAGTGAAGGTCATGTTTGTCTTTGCCTCGATAACCGCGCCTGCTGCATGGCGGTCAAGATAACTATCTGCGACGATTTCAGAGAGCTCAATACTCGAAAAAGGATAAACGCCGTCCGTGCCGAGCAGGTCGGCAAGCGCGGCACCGTAGAGCTCACCGAGGTAACGTCCAGACACCATCTTTTCCAGTCGCTGAGTACCGGGCTGTTTGGATTCCCTGTCAAGGCGCTCGTCGTATTTAGAAAAGGGCAAGTTGCCAAAACCGCCCGACTCCATATTGATGACCGTCGGCTGCTCGCTGCCGTCTGCAAACTCTTCGTAGTAGCAGGTATTCTGTCCCGTGGCATAGATCGAGCCGATGTAGGTATGCTCGTGCTTGTATGCCGCTGCGAGCAGCACAGCGACCGTATCGTTAATGACGGCGACAGGTGTGACGTTTGTCATACCACGCCGTACAAGCGCCTCTTTTAGGAGGTCGTTGACAACCTTGCCCTCGACACCTCGCGTGGCAAATTCCTTCGTCCAGACGATGAGTTTCGCATTGTAGAGGTTGGTCTGCTGCGATGGAAAGGAGAAGGTGTGTCCCAGCAGGTACTTTGTCTTTCGATCCCCCGCAATTGCCTCATCGATGATTGCAGCGAGGAAGTCAAACATATCCTCTGCTGTCGCATCCGCGCTGACGTAGTCATATACGCCGGCGACGGTGAGCGGCTTTGCGACTTTACGCAGCACCTCATACGTTCCGTCTCCCCTGAGTAGGATGCGGAGGGCACGGACATTCGTGCCGCCGAAGTCGAGTGCAAGGAAGGAACCGCTTTCCTTCCCGCTCGGCAGATCCGCATAGGAGCGGAGCATACGGAGCGTCGCACTTTTCTCGCCGGCAAGTCCCGCGCGCATATCGGCGCGGAAATCGTCAGCTATTTTACGGAGTGCATTATCGTCCAAGGTAAAGGCATTCTTTATCTCGTCGAATCTCTCACGATCAAATCCCATTGTGACACCTCCAATATTCTGCCAAAAACCCTTAGCGAAAATAATCGAGCATCGCACCGACACTCGGGAATACTTGCTTCGCCTGCGTTTGTATCTCCTTGCGTGCCGTGGTGAGCGAGTAGCCGTCAAACGCCTTCAGCATCGGCAGATCGTTCGTTTCATCACCGATGGCGTATACCTCCGCCCCATCCCATCCCATGACGGAAAGAAGTGTGCGGATGCCCTGTTCTTTGCTGATGCCTGCGGGTGTAATATCGAGACTGCAGGCATTGGGAAAAGGCATGAATCTTATCGCCGAGTTTCGCATTCAGCACCGCTGCACATTCATTGGAAAGCGCAGGCTCATGAAAGCCGAGCGAGAACTGTTGAATCCCCGTCAGCCTTCCGATCTCACTCTCCTCGATGTAGACGATGGGAAAGTCCCACTCCTTTGCCTCGCGCTCGATCCACGATCCCTCAGAGTGGTGACAAAGGTAGGTGACGTCTGCCGCCGAAAAGGCAAAGTGAAAGGACTTCTGTGCCGTTGGCTGCGCCGCAATCGCCGTGAGCGCATGCGGATCGATCTCCGCCTGAAAGCGCACGGCTTCATCGCGTCCTCGAATGATGCCGCCGTTATTGCAGACGATATAGTCAAACGCCACACCGTACTGTTTGAGCTGCGGAACAAGCATCCCGTAGTCGCGTCCCGAGACGACGCCGAACTTATGCCCTGCTGCACGCCAGCGGGCAATGCCCTCTTTTGTCTCTGTGTCAATCACTCCGCCGCGCAGAAGGGTTCCATCGTAATCACTTGCTGCTACCTTCATCCTACTTCCTCCTCATAGACAACCGCTTCGAGCGGGCGAAGCGCCGTATGCGGTGCATCTGCATAGCTTCCGATGAGGCAGGTGCCCTTTAAAAAGTCTGTGGGCAAAGCCGCCTCCTCGACAGAGAAGTTCACAGCGACCACGACGCGGCAATTCCCTTCTGTGCGGGAGAATGCATAGATCTGCTCGCTTTCTGCAAGCAATTCCTCGTAGACGCCGTTAAGCAGTACGGAATTCGTCTTGCGTAGATGAATGAGTTTCTTGTAATAAGAAAGTACAGAATCTGCGTCCTTTTCCTCTGCTGCCGCGTTGATTGTGCGATAGTTTTCGTTTGCGGGCAGCCACGGGATTTCCTGTGGTAAAGCCTGCATTTTCACCATCGTTCCACTGCATCGGCGTACGCGCATTGTCACGGCTGTTGAAATGAACGAAGCGCATCGCCTCTGCGGGCGAAAAGCCCTCCTTTAGCGCAAGCTCGTACTGCCCATGCGAGGAAATATCATCATAATCGTCGATGCTCTCCCAGCAGACGTTCGTCATACCGAGCTCTTCGCCCTCATAGATGAAGGGCGTGCCGCGCAGAGTTAAGAGAACGGTCGCAAGCGCCTTTGCTGCAAGG
This sequence comes from uncultured Mitsuokella sp., assembly GCA_916439735.1. Lineage (GTDB taxonomy): Bacteria > Bacillota > Negativicutes > Selenomonadales > Selenomonadaceae > AWVT01. The sequence continues at coordinate 115,023 of CAKAIG010000002.1, read as the reverse complement.
CGCGTATCGCCGCCATGCGGGAAGAAGTAGTTCACCGAGCGCGCACGGTCATGGTTTTCAAAATAGATCGGGTACCAGCCTTCACGCGCGACACTCGCCTGACTTGCCGAGAGCGCCTGCTTGAGTTTCGTAAGCTTCCACGGAACCATCTTAGACCAGCATTCTTCATCTTCGTATTGGACAAGGACATGAGAAAACTCGAACAGCATGGAGAACACGCCATTTTCACCGACCCAGTCGGGCAGTTCCGAGACGCTGACGCCATTTGCCTCACCGACGGTAAAGATATCGTGCCCGTCAAAGACCTCTCTGCGGAATTCATGGAGAAAGTCTAAGATACCAGGGGTGTTCACCGTCATCGCATGGATGCTGACCATACCGTCCGCTCCGTCGGGCGTGCCGTCGACGAATACGGCAGGTTTCTTGATGTAGGTGATCGCATCGATGCGGAAGCCCCCGACACCCTTGTCGAGCCAAAAATTTGCCGCCGCAAAGAGGGCTGTGCGCACCTCAGGATTTTCCCAGTTGAGATCGGGCTGCGCTTCAGCAAAAGTGTGAAGGTAATACTGCCCGCGCTCGGGGCAGTACGTCCACGCCGATCCGCCAAAGATGCCGCGCCAGTTCGTCGGTGCGCTGCCATCCTCTTTGCCGTCGCGCCAGATGTACCAATTGTGCTTTGGATTGGTACGGCTCGACTTTTGACTCAATAAACCATGGATGCTGATCCGAACTGTGATTGTAGACGAGATCCATGACAATGCGGATATCACGTTGCTTCGCTTCGGCAATCAGTTCTTCCATATCAGAAAGCGTGCCAAAGGCAGGGTTGATGCCCGTGTAGTCGCTGATATCATAGCCGTTGTCAACCATGGGCGATGGATAGACAGGGCGTCAGCCAGAGCGCACCCTGCGCCGAGCTCCTTCAGATAATCGAGCTTTTCCGTGATGCCGCGCAGATCACCTGTGCCGCTGCCTGTGGTATCGTTAAAGCTCTTTGGATATATTTGGTAGACAGCAGTGTTCTGCCACCATTTCGTTTCTTTCATCCATATTCCTTTCGTACGTTGATGCTATGGAAATGTGCTCGATATCAAAACGTTAGTACGGCCGTTTTACCCGCCACAGCATCCATGCCCGTGGTCTTCTTCATAAGCGGATACTCACTGGAGTTTGTGACCGCCATGATAACGGTATCCTGATAGCCTGCCTCATGGATGACTGAGCGATCAAACTTCACGAGCGGTGCGCCCGCCTTTACGCGGTCGCCCATCTTGACGAGGAGTTCAAAGCCCCTGCCCTCGAGTTTGACCGTGTCAACGCCGATGTGAATGAGAAGTTCTGCGCCGTTATCCATTCTGAGACCTACCGCATGGCAGCTGTCCGCCATGACCATCGTCACCTCGGCATCCGCCGGTGCAACGACGACGCCTTCTGTCGGCTCGACCGCAACGCCGTCGCCCATCATTTTCTGCGAGAACATCTCGTCCTTGACTTCGCTCATATCGATGACGTGCCCCGTCGCGACCGCTGTGATGGCGACGGACTTCTCTGTACCGACGGCCGTCTCTGCTGCATCCGATGCGGGGGCGGTGAGCAGTGCCTCAAAACGCTCGCGGATCTGCGGCACTGAGAGTCCGACAATGACTTGGAATGCGTGACCGTTGCGCACTAGACCGTGTGCGCCTGCGTCCGTAAAGGCAACCGCCGGGGCAACACGCTCGGGGTCGCTGACCGTGACGCGCAGACGCGTTGCACAGTTCGTCACGTCGACGATGTTCGACGGGCCGCCGAGTCCTTCGAGGAATGCCTTTGCCTTTACATCGCGCTCATCGAGCTTCATGCTCGGCGCAGCGGCACCATCCGCGGCATCACCCGCCTGTTTTGCTTTGTAGTCCGCCTTCGTAAAGAGCTTGTCATCCACCGTATCATCCGTGCGTCCCGGCGTCTTGTAGTCCTTGTGGATGATGATCCAGCGGAATACAAAGAAGTAGATGGCGGTGAAGCACAGTCCGATGACGATCTGCGTAATGTATTCCATGTAGTGATACGGGAAGAGCGGGATCCAGTTCTGCACGAATGCGTCGATCAGACCGCCGCCGAAGTTCCCCGACAGTCCGAAGGAGTAGAGCGTTGCCGACAGCGTTGCCGAGAGCAGCGCGTGAATCAGATAGAGCAGAGGAGCGACAAAGAGGAAGGTGAACTCCAGCGGCTCCGTGATACCGCAGAGCATCGCCGTAATCGTCGCGGGGATGAGAAGCGCCGCCGTCTTTTTCTTCTTCTCAGGTTTTGCGCAGACATAGATCGCGAGTGCCGCGCCCGGCAGGCCAAACACCTTGCCGCTGCCGTGGAGGGCAAAGCCGCCCTCGGGGAAGAGCTCGCGCAGACTCTGCGCGCTCGTCATGAAGTCATTGATATGTCCGAGCCAGTACGCCTGAATGCCGCCGTCCACAATCGCGGGGCCGTACATGAAGGGCAGATAGATGAAGTGATGCAGACCGGCGGGCAGGAGGATTTTCTCCGAGAACGTGTATGCCCAGACACCGACGATGCCGCTGGTCTTGAGGAAAAACTGGAACTGCTCGATGGCGTGCTGAACGGCAGGCCAGACAAAGCAGAAGAGAAGTGCCATCGGAATCATGACGACAAAGCCGATCGCAACGACGAATGCAGGTCCTTTGAAAATGCCAAGCCAGTCGGGAATGTCTGTATCATAAAAATGATTGTGCAGGAATGCCGTACAGCAGGCAATGAAAATCGCACCGAGCATGCCCATGTCGAGCGTCTTGATATTCGCGATCATCGCAAGCCCTGTACCGGGTCCTGCATCCTGTGCGTAGTTCACGCCGAACATATCCGCATGAAGCGTCAGGAATGCGGCGATGAAGTAGTTGAACAACATGTAGATGACAAACGACTCCATCGCGCAGCGCGCAGGTTCTTTTTTGGCAAAGCCGATCGGTACGGCAATGGCAAAGAGAATGGGCATCTGCGCGAACACCGTCCACGCGCCCTGTTCGACGACGAACCAGAAATCATACCAGAGCGTTCCCTGTGCGGCAAGACTGCCAAGCAATCCCTCGTTCTTACAGACGATAGATACCGCCACCGTGAGACCAAAGAATGCGAACAGAATGACGGGCGTATACATTGCACCGCCGAACCGCTGCATGTTCTGCATGATGACATCCTTACTAAGTGTCATGTGCTTTCCTCCTTAAAGCCCAATCCTGAAACTGGACATGAAATAAATCTGAAATCCAACTAGCTTTACCATAATACAAAAACGCCGCGAACGCAATAGTTTCGCGGCATTCTGGATGGATGTACGAAGTCTGTATCAAGGTACACAGAATGAACTTTGTTTCATTCGCTCTCCTGTACATAAAGTCGGTAATGCACATACCATATTTCGAGCAGGAGAAAGTAGGCGAGCATGGATTTAAATCGAAGGCGTTCTTCATTTTCCGCCAATCCGATCTCAGCAGGCATGACGTAGAGATTCTCCGTCGAGCGAGCAGCGAGTGTATTGTGCCGCATCTCCGTGATGGAAATGATGGGTACTCCCTTGAGATTGAGCTGATCCGCGAACTCTACGACACGCTCGGATTCTCCCGATAGCGAGATGAAAACGAAGAGGTCATCAGGCCCCGTCGCCTGATAGACGGAGTAGAACTCCTCACGCCCTGCGATCTCGTAGATGAAGATGTTGTCGTAGACAAAAAGGCGCTTCATCTCCTGCATGACATTCGTCTGCACATAGCCTGAGGCATAGGCAAATACACGGTGTGCCTCGCGAATGAGGCGGCTTGCACATGTGTAGTCACGCCGCATGAGCTCGCGCCATGTCTCATCATAGAAGCTGCCAAGTGAAACTCGGACGTCCTTGGCAGGCACAGGATGCGATCTATTCTCCATGCGCATGATGGCCTTCATCTCACCAAATCCATCGAAGCCGATCTTCTGTGCAAAGCGCACGACGGAGGCACTCGAGACAGCGCATGCACGCGAGAGTTCACGGATGGAGGCATGTTCTGCTGCCTTACGGTTGTTGTCAATATAGCGCCAGATCGCACGATCGGTGTCACTGAACTGCCGCAAATGTGCGTTGATTCGCTCCGTAAGTCGCATCTTTCCCGCCCCTTCTTTTCTTTATTCTTTATAATTTTTTCTTCTCCAAACGGCGTAGAGAACAGCCGCCAAGAGAATGACGCCGGTAGAGACCATGCCGTACATGACTTCATAGCCTGCATGCCTTGCAACGATCCCTAAGAGAACGGCGGCCAAACCAACGAAAATATCCAGAGACCAAAAGTACGTTGCAGTGGCAACGCCGCTCTTTTCCGGGCATACACTTCTGACGGCAAGCGTTTGAAAAGCAGGGCTTAACGCACCAAAGCCAATCCCTAAGAAAACAGAAGCAATGAAGAGCTCCGTCAGTGTCGTGATGCGGCTGAAAAGAAACATCCCCAAAAGGTAGATAAGAAAGCCCGGATAGACAGTGTAATCCGCCCCTTTCGGTCAAAAGATCCAACCGATGACGGGGCGCGTGAGGACAATGGCAGCAGCAAAAGACGACAAAGAAAATGCTTGTCTCCGCCTGCAGCTCGAACTGGTGCATGTAAAGGGAGATGAAGGTTATAATGCCGCCATAGGCAAAGAAGACAAGACCCGAAATAGCCGAAGGCCAGATGGCCTCCCTCGCGATAAAATCGGCGAGATGGAAGCCCTTTTTCTTGCGCTTACTCGGGAGGATGACGTCATCGGGCATATGACAAACATTCGCCAAAAATAACGGTGAGGAGAGCCAGTCCCTATCATAAAGAAAAAAATAAAACATCACTGCCGAACTGCTGCGCAAGTATGAGACCGATAAAGGGACCGACCACCATGGCAAGGTTTGTCGAAAGGGCAAAGTAACCGATGCCCGTTCCCTTCTTTTGTGCGGGAAGAAGCAAGGCGACGAGCGTAGCGGCGCAGGTCGTCCCAATAGCAAAGACAATGCCATGTGCAAAGCGCAGAACGTAGAGACCGGTAAACGTCTGAAAAAAACAGAAAAGCCCGTCATGATGAGGAGAAAGGCAACCGTCGCTGTAAAAAGCAGACGCCGCTTGTTGACGGCATCAATGCATTTCCCTGCCAGTGGGCGGCAAAGAACTGCGCCGCACTGGAAAGAGGTCATCGCAAGCCCTGCTTCTAATTCACCGCCGCCGAGACTTTCCATAATGAAGATCGGCAGCGCCGACACCATGATGTACTGCGACATAAAAAGAAAAAGTTCGTGCCGCTCATGCTAAAAAATTCCGATGTCCAAAGTTTTTTTCCTGCAAGATAACTATCTCCTCTTTAGATGGTAATACAAGAGACCGTAAAGCACGCCGATAATGGCAGGAACGAACCAGCCGAGCATCACATTATAAAACGGAACGTATGCCGAAAGAAGTGAATTGACCAAAGGCAGCGAAAGCCCTGCGGCATTCAGTCCATCGAGCAGCGCAAAGACCAATGTCACATTGAGCGCCGAATGATAGACGACTGTCCGCTCGCCGATCTTAGAATCGAGCAAGGAGAGCAGAACAAAGACGATGACGATCGGATATATGGCGACGAGGAACGGCACCGCAAGATCGATGATCTGCGTCAGACCAATGTTGGAGATGAGAAAGCTGAAAATCAGGAAGAGCTGAAGCAAGCGCTCATACGAGATGCGGTTTTTAAAAAGCTTGTTAAAAAACCATGCGGTACTCGATGCCATGCCGCAGCTCGTCGTAAGGCAGGCGAGCGCGATGATGACGGCGAGAAGGATGTTGCCCGCATGTCCGAAGAGAATCGCGACCGCCGCTGCGAGAAGCTGCCCGCCGTTTGCGGAGTGGCCAAGCACTTCGGTACTCGTTGCACCAAGGTAGGCGAGCGAACCGTAGACGCAGGCCATCAACGTGACTGTGATGAGCCCTGCGATAAGGCAGACCTTGCCAATCGCACGATCATCCTTTACACCGCGCATGCGAATGGTATTGACGACGAGCGTACCAATCGCGATCGTCGCGAGAAGATCCATTGTCTGATAGCCATCCTGAAAGCCCTGCGCAAAAGGCGTATTCGCATAGCTTCCCGTCGCCGCCTGGATAAGTCCGAGCGGATGGGCAAATGCCGCAACGAAGAGAACGGCAAGAACGATGAGCAACAGGGGCGTCAGCATCTTGCCGACACGATCAATCAACTTGTTCGGATTGATGGCAAGATAATAGGAAACAAAAAAAGAAAATTGCCGCATAGACCACGCGACCGACCGTCATCGCATCTTCCGAAAGAAAGGGACGTATGCCGATCTCGAAAGAAACCGCGCCTGTACGGGGAATCGCAAACAGCGGACCGATGCAGATGTAAAGAATGACGAGAAGCAGCCCGCTGTACCACGGATAGAAGCGCCTTTTGATAAGTTCGATGTAGCGGCCGCCGTGAAGTGCAATCGCAAGGATACCGATGAGCGGCAGCCCGACACCAGTCAGCATGAATCCGACCATAGCAATGTAATAATTCTCTCCCGCCGCCTGTCCGAGTGCCGGCGGAAAGATGAGATTCCCTGCACCAAAAAAGACCGAGAACATCATGAACCCAATGGTAAGGATCTCGGTTTTCTTAAAAGTATCCATATATACTCCCGCTTATTCCTTCGTCTCTTCTTTAAAAAATGTTGCTATTAGTTTAACACCCGCTTTAAAAAAATGCAAACCGAGGAATACTTCAAATAAAAATGTCTCATCCTTGCAGAACTCTGCGAAGATGAGACGTGCATTTTCAAAATTTATCGATAAACTGCTGCTTAAGCAACTATCGAGGTCGGTATCTGTTTTATACCTGCTGCCGACCAAGCAATCGACTGTGCTCCTTTCGGCGGGCGAACAAGCGCGTTATACGCGAGGCTCAGACGCACGGCCACGAGCCCTTGCACCTGCGTCGCTGCTGCACTGCGGCGAATCTCGTACACCTCATGCGAGGCCTGTTTGACAACGAAGGATTCCGGCGTGTGAAACTGCACTTCAACACGCACGCCCGTCGGGCTGAGGAAGTGGACGTTAATGCCCTGATAAAAGCGTCCGCCCCAAGCGTTTCGGAAATTCATCACTTTGTAGCCGCGGCGCACGAGATGTCGAATGGCTTTTGGTACGAGTTCTGCATATCTTTCCGCTGTTGCTGTGACAGTGTAGCGAAGAACATCGGTGATGCCTTCTGCCGCCTGCCGCAGAGACTGTACTTTCTCTTCCGCTTCGCGGACAATCTTTTCTGAAAGGCTCTGGAAACTCTTGATACGAAATGCAAGCCCGACGAGCTTTGCTCCCATCGCCTCGATCTTCCGCATATCTACCGTAATGGCAGGCTCTGCCTTTTTCGCATGACCGAGGAGCTTATTTGCAAGAAAACGTCCGATCGAGCTGCCTGCCGCGTGATCTACATCCTTTTGCGTTTCAGATACAGCTTTTTCTATTTCCGCCTTCCTGCCTTCCTCGCAGAGAATGCCACTCTGGCGTTCCAGTGCCTTCAAACGCACGATATTTACAACCGTGTCAAGAAAAGGTATGACATTTTCTGCACAGGACGATGCCGACAACATTTCTTTCAATCCTTCTCCAGCCATTTGCTTCCCTCCAAACTTTTCAGACGAAACTTAGATTTACAGACGAATCCATGGAAGGGGGCTCCTTCGCTCCCTATGAGCAAAAGATTCCTAAAAAATAGCAACTATTCAGTTTGTTTCCAAGAATAAAAAAACGAGATTCTTATTGATTTATAGAAATCCTTTTTTTATTTAAAAATAATTGTACTATATTTTTTTCTGATTTGTCAAACAAGCAGACCTACCATAAACATTACACAATCTCTTTTCACTCAATCGTCAAATCTTTCGTCACGACGTAGTAGTCGATGGGGAAATGTCGTCAGATTCCTGATATGTGCCGTGCCGACCATGGTGTTTGCAGGAAATGCGAGGAAGATTTCTGCATTATCCCTGCACAAAAGCTCTGCCGCTTCCCTTATCATGCTCTCACGCTTGTTCTCATCAAATTCGGTCGGCAGCTTCTGAATGAGTACATCGAGTGCCGGATTGCTGTAACCGCCGAAGTTCATCCGGCTGCCTGTGCGGAAGACGCGATCCAAAAAAACAGATAGGGATTGTTCGTCGGCGCTGTGATGATATTCTGCTCCAGAAGATCCATGCCGTTTTCCTGCATTTTGACATTTTCATCCGGCACTTTTACAAGCGTGACTTCGATACCCGCGGTGCGAAGCTCCGCTTGCAAAGCTTCATACATCGCTGTCTTCGAGCCCCATGTCGCAAACTTTAGCGAAAGCCGCTTGCCATCCTTTTGATAAAAGCCCTCCGCATCCTTTGTAAAGCCTGCCTTTTGAAAGCATTCAGCGGCATGCGGGAGATCCATTCTATGGGGATGCGCTACGCGTGCATAGACAAGCGCCGGCGGGAAAGGCTCCCCCGCTGCCGTCGAACCGTTTCCCTCGAGCGTAGCAAGTGCGTCGTAGTCAATGGATGCAGCCACGCCCTCGCGGAGGTTTGGATCTTTCAGCGTGCCTTCTATATTGACATCGGCCATAAAGATGCGTGTACCAGATGCCTGTGAAATCTGATATTTATCGTTTTCAAAGAGCGGACGGCTTGCTGTATCGACGCGCTGCATGAGGTCGATATCCCCCGCCTGCAGTGCCATGGCACGCTTCGTGTTATCGGGAATATACCTTACCGTCAGTTCATCCAGCCCCGGCGCACCGTTCCAATAGCCAGCATATGCCTTAAGCGCAATAGCCGACCCTTTCTTGAAAGCTGAAACCATGTATGGTCCGGTAAAAATCGGTGCGGTATCTGGATTTGGAGCATCCGTATCCAAGATGATGAAACGCGGGGTCTGAGAGCGTTGCGGCAAGTGCAGCATCTGGCTGCTCGGTTTCAATCACGACATCCTCTCCATCCGCTTTGATGGATTTTTATGCCCGCCGCCATGCGTGCCGTCACATTTTCCTCAAGCGTGCGCTTCAAGGATTTCACTGCATCTTCTGCTGTCAAAGACTTTCCGTTTTGAAAAAGTGACACCGCGTCGAATGTGAAAGCGCCAGATATTTTGTGATTCGCTTTTCCATGCATCAGACAGCTGCGGCGCATATGTCATATCTTCCGCCACCCGCACGAGTGTTTCTCCCGCCCCAATGCGTGAGACAGTCCATCCATCGTAATCGTGCGCTGGATCAAGAGATTCACCAAACCAATAGAGCCCCAGTGTTATGTGTTTACCGGCATACTTCTGGTCGCTGCCGCAGCCAGCAAAGAAAAGAGATGTGAACATAAGGACGGTACATAGGAAAAGGAAGCGCTTTCGTCGTGCCACGTGTATTCCTCCGATATTGCTCATTTTCGCAATATATAGACCAAATTTACTTCGTTAAAAGAGTATACACGAAGGCAAAAATCTTACGCAAGCCTACTGGGGGGATGAAAGAAACGCCGCTGCATATAAAAAGCCGCCCGTGCGGGCGGCGAAGATTCTATTATCTCTCGATCAATGCTGCTGCGTCTTATCAAAGAGCTGGCTGACAGAGCGATGTCCATGGATTCGCATGATAACATCGCCAATGGCATCAGCAAGCGAAAGAACGACGATCTTTTCCGAATGCTTCTCCGGCGGAAGCGGAATCGTATCCGTGATAATGAGCTTTTCAATCGGAGAATCGTCGATGCGCGAAACTGCAGGATCGGAGAGAATCGCATGCGTACATGCCGCAAAGATACGCTTTGCACCGCGCTTTGCCAGTGCCTTTGCACCCTCACAGAGAGAGCCAGCCGTATCGACAATATCATCGATAATAATTGCGGTCTTACCTTCGACGTCGCCGATAAGATTCATGACCTCTGCCTGTCCCGGGCACGGACGACGCTTCTCGATGATGGCGATCGGCGTGTTGAGTCGATCCGCCAAAATGCGGGCGCGTGTGACGCCGCCGAGATCTGGCGAAACTACTACAGCATTATCAAATTTCTGCGTGAGGAAGTAATTGGCGATGACAGGTGCCGCCGCGAGATGGTCGACAGGAATATCGAAGAACCCTTGAATTTGACCAGCATGGAGATCGACGGTCAGCATGCGCGTAAGTCCCGCCGTTGTCATGAGATTGGCGACGAGTTTTGCCGAAATCGGCTCGCGCCCACGGGTCTTTCGATCCTGGCGAGCATAGGCATAGTACGGAACAACCGCTGCAATAGAATGCGCCGACGCACGCTTGCAGGCATCGGCTAAAATGAGCAGTTCCATCAAGTTGTCGTTGACCGGCTGGGAAGTCGGCTGAATGATGAAGATGTCCTTGCCACGAATGCTTTCACTGATCATGACCTGCGTTTCGCCGTTGTTGAAGTGACCGACGAACGCATCGCAGAGATTGACGCCGATGTGGTCGGCAATCTTCTTGGCAAGCTGTGGGTTCGCATTACCTGCCAGGATGCACAGGTTCGAAGTATCAAAAGCCATTTTGAAAAATTCCTCCCGTTGATAATACAACTGATAGAACAATGGATGATCACGCGACGCAAAAAGACGTCTCGCTGCTCATGCCTAGTATAGCATGAACGAGACGTCATTGTATAGCGCCGCAGATATTTTATTTATCCCTCAAGCTCTCTGCAAATCCATTGGTCAAAACTTCCTTATTCGCTGCGCTTATCCTTCCAGCCAGAGATATTTTTCTGATGAGCGCGAGCAACAGCGAGCGAACCTGCAGGAACTTTCGTCGTGATCGTCGAACCTGCGCCGACATACGCGCCGCTTTCCACTGTAACAGGCGCTACGAGATTTGAGTTACACCCGATGAAGGCATCATCGCCGATTATCGTACGGAATTTTTTCTTGCCGTCGTAATTGACCGTAATCGTACCGCAGCCCATGTTGACACCAGCGCCCATATCGCAGTCACCAATGTAGCTCAAATGCGGCAGCTTTGTTCCCTTGCCGATGTTGGAATTCTTGACTTCGACAAAATTGCCGATCTTGACATCCTCGGCAAGATGCGTATCGGGGCGGATATGCGTGAACTGACCGAGGATGACGCCCGCATCAAGCACACAGTCATGCGCATAGGTAAACTGTCCCGTGACATGATCGCCGCACTTGACGTTTTGAAAGCGAACCGAAGGACCAATCTCACACCCCTCTCCTATCTCTGTGCCAGCTTCCAGCCATGTCATAGGGTAAAGAACAGTATCACGCCCAACCTTGACGTCAACATCGACATACGTTGTTGCAGGATCCATAATCGTGACGCCGTCTGCCATCAGTTCTTCACATTTACGGCGCCGAAGTATTTTTTCTGCCCCCGCGAGCTGAAGGCGCGAGTTAATGCCGAGTGTATCTTCTGCATCGTCCGCCGCCGTCGCCCAGATCTTTTCCCCCGCATTTTTAGAACAGCGATGACGTCCGGCAGGTAATATTCGCCCTGTGCATTGTCGTTCGTGACCTTCGCGAGTGCCGCAAAGAGTGCTTCGATGTCAAAGCAGTAAATGCCCGCGTTTGCTTCTAGAACCTTCTTTTCCTCTTCCGATGCATCCTTCTGCTCGACGATCTTCATCACACTGCCGTCAGCATCACGGATGATGCGGCCATAGCCCGTCGCATCATCGAAAATTGCCGTGAGAATCGTCGCCTTGGCATGCTGCTGCTCATGCTCGTGTGCCAGCTTTTCCAGTGCTGCCGGCGTCAAAAGCGGCGTATCCCCGCAAAGAACCATCAGCGTTCCCTTTTCACCAGCGAGAAGTTCCTTTGCCTGAAGGACAGCATGCCCCGTACCGAGCTGTTCTTCCTGCACGACACACTCTGCCTGCGATCCGATCGCTTCGCGAACCATCGCGCCGCCAAAAGCCCGTGACAACGATCTGGCGGCGTGCCCCTGCGGCCTTTGCCGCATCCAGAACATGCTGCACCATGGGCTTTCCCGCCGCCTTATGCAGCACTTTCGGCAGACGTGACTTCATGCGTGTGCCCTTCCCTGCCGCCAATACGATTGTTACAAAGCCTGTCTTTTCCATACCTTTTACTCCTCGGTTGTACATGTATTTCTTTGACGAGCAACTCTCACTGCGTCTTCCCCTTTGTACCGCTTCTGCCGCCCTTCTTCCCATTTTCAATGGCGAGCATCAGTGTCTTTTGCGAATGCTCCATGTGACGCTGCGCCGCCTTTCTCGCTGCTTTACTGTCACCTGTGGCAATGGCTTCAACAATGGCGCGATGCTCCTCAAGTGTCGCTTCTAGGCGACCGGGATACGACATCGAAAGCGTGCGGAAGCGCGTGAGCTGGTCGCGAAGATTTGAGATGATGCCTACCAAACGCCCATTGCGCGCCGCGTAGTAGAGCAAGTCATGAAACTCGATATCCGTCTCGACGATCTTTTCCATGTCGCCGTCTTTGATATGACCGCCGATGATGACGAGAAGCCGCTGCAAATGTTCGAGTTCATCCTCTGTAATGTGCTCGGCAGCAAGTCCATTTCGATAGGGATTCGAGCGCTGTACGAATCTCAAAGATCTCGCATATGTCGCGGACAGACATATCCGCGACATATGTTCCACGGCGCGGCATCATGACGACATAGCCTTCGAGTTCGAGCTTCCGAAGCGCCTCGCGCACCGGTGTACGGCTGACGCCAAGCTGCTCAGCAAGCGTGATCTCCATGATGCGCTCCCCGGGCAGAGCAGCCCCTCGCGGATGGCGTCACGGATAGCTTCGCAGACGACCTCTCGAAGCGGCTGATAACTGTCAAGACGAATCGGAGATAGCTTCCATTCCATAACCTTCTGTCACTCCCTCCCGGTTCCCCTTTTCTTTCTGTTCTTGCTTTTTTTGGACAACGTTTATTCTGCTTTACAGCCCTTGCCATACGTCTCTGTCACAATGACCTCTGCCCCCGCTTCTTTTTCGAAGGCTCTCTGCTATATTTTCCGCTGCTTCCTTCGTCACTGCGAGGCCGAAAACGGTCGGACCGCTGCCGCTCATCATCGCGGCAAGTGCCCCTGCCTGCTTCATCTTTTCCCTGTAGTCTGCAATCTCAGGACACTTCTTTATACTAACACGTTCGAGCACATTCGACAACAGAGCGGCGACACCGTCCCTATCGCCGGCGGCAATCGCCCGTTCCATCGCCGCACAATCCGGATGAAAGTCCGTACCGACTTCATCGTATGCCTGATACGCCCATGCTGTCGAAATCGCAAGCGGCGGCTTTGCAAGAACGACATGCATCTTTGGAAGATCCGGCAAGCGGCGCAGCTCTTCGCCGCGTCCCGTCGCAAGCATCGTACCGCCGAGAAGGGAAAAGGGAACATCAGAACCAAGAATTGCCCCGAGATGGCAGAGTTCTCTTTCTGAAAGCTCGATGTTAAAGAGCTTTGTCAATCCCACGAGTGTCGCCGCCGCATCCGCACTTCCGCCGGCAAGTCCCGCCGCTATGGGGATATGCTTATCGAGATCAATCTTAACACCGCCAATGATGCCATAGCGATCCATAAAGAGAAGCGCCGCCTTGTAGATAAGGTTATCTTCGCCTTCTGTCAAGTCTTCACGGTGCGTTGTCAAATGAATGCCGCTTTCCGTCCGCTCAAACGTCAGTCTGTCGTGAAGTGCCAGCGACTGCATGACCATCGAGACTTCGTGGAAACCATCCTCACGAGTCCCTAAGATATCAAGTGTCAGATTGATTTTTGCAAAGCCATTTACCGTAACCATCGGCTGCCTCCTCGTGTTCTGCGAAATCTCGGACAAAGCCCATCAAAATATGCAACGTATCTGCGTGATATCCTGATCCAAACATAGAAAGGTTCGAAATCGCAGGATGCACATACGCTGAATTTTGAAATCCTTCTTATTTTAGCACAAGATGCCCTAAGACACCATAAGCACCATCATTCTTCCTCCATCCAAGAGAAGTATATAAATATTAAAAAATGAATGATATTCAATAATTATTATTTTTAAACGAATTTTTTTATTTTTTTAATATTGAACTTTCCTTGCTTTTGCGCTATAATAAGAATTAACAGATATTTATTTTTGTATTATATCTTTAAGGAGGTACTATCATGGAAGCCCTGCTACTGTCGCGATGGCAGTTCGCCATTACGACCACTTACCACTTCCTCTTTGTCCCTGTGACGCTCGGGCTCTCCTCTTTGTGGCACTGCTCGAAACCCTGCTATGTCCGGACGAGGCACTCCCGAATGGAAAGCCGCCTGCAAGAAACTCGTACAATTCTTCGGCGCACTCTTCATCATCAATTTCTCGATGGGTGTCGTCACCGGCATCGTCCAAGAGTTTTCACTTCGGCATGAATTGGTCAGAGTATTCCCGCTTCATGGGCGATATCTTCGGTGCACCACTCGCACTCGAAGCACTCACGGCATTCTTTCTCGAATCCACCATGCTCGGCATCTGGATCTTTGGTTGGAATCGGCTCTCAGAGCGCACACACTGCATGGTTATCTGGCTGACGGCGTTTGCCAGCAATCTTTCCGCCTTCTGGATTCTCGTCGCAAACTCCTTCATGCAGCATCCCGTCGGCTATGTTCTCAACAACGGCCGTGCGGAAATGGAGGACTTTGGCGCACTCTTAACCAATCACTATCTTATCGGCGAGTTCTCGCACACCTTTTTCAGTGCTGTTGCGACGGCGGGCTTCCTCGTCATCGCGGTCTCCGCATGGAAAGTCCTCCACGACACGTCTTCGCGCTATGCTTTCCGGCAAACGCTGAAGGCCGGCGCCATCTATATGTTCATCGGTCTCCTGGGCGCCATGGGCAGCGGCCATATGCACACACAGTATCTCGCAGAGGCAAATCCGATGAAGCTCGCTTCGATGGAAGCTCTCTGGGAAACCGAAGATCCGGCACCTTTTGCCGTCTATGCAAACATCGACGAAGATGCACATAAGAACGATACCGAACTCACAATTCCCAGCCTGTTTTCCTTCATGCTCTACAACAAACCTACGGGCGAAGTCAAGGGCATCAACGCCTTGCAGGAAGAACTTGCACAGGAATACGGCCCCGGCGACTATCGTCCGGACGTGACGGGACTTTTCTACAGTTTCCGCCTCATGGTCGGTCTCGGTGGTCTCATGCTCCTCATCGCATTTGTCACCTTCCTCGTTTCGTGGAAGAAAGATCCGTCGGACTATCCGCTTCTGATGCGTGCAATACCATGGCTCTTTCCGATCGTCTTCATCGTCAATTCCTGCGGCTGGTATATCGCAGAAGGCGGCCGTCAGCCATGGATTGTCGTAGGTCTTCAAAAAACAGCGGCGGCGGTCTCGCCAAATCTCACCGCAGGTGACGTCTGGATCACGATGATCGGCTTTACAGCTGTCTATCTCGCACTCGCAATCGTCTCGCTCATGCTTGCCTTTGGCTACATCCGCAAGCACCATATTCTTTCAAAAAGGGGGAACTGACGATGGATCTTCAAATTATCTGGTTTATCCTCATTGCTGTACTCTTCACAGGCTTCTTTGTCCTGGAAGGCTTCGATTACGGCGTCGGTGCGCTCGTTCCCTTCCTCTCTAAAGACGACAAAGATCGTTCGCAGATCATCCGCACCATCACACCGGTCTGGGACGGCAATGAAGTCTGGATGATCACGGCAGGCGGCGCACTCTTCGCCTCCTTTCCACACGTTTACTCCACCATGTTTGCCACCTTCTATCTCGCGCTCTTTCTCATGCTCTTCGCCCTCATCCTGCGCGGCGTTGCCTTTGAGTTTCGCGGCCGTCGGGAATCTCTCGCATGGCGTCATTTCTGGGAAGGCTGCATCGTCTTTGGCAGCGTCGTTCCGGCGATTCTCTGGGGCGTTGCGGTCACCGACCTCATCGGCGGTCTTCCCGATCAACGGGGATAAGATCTACACGGGCGGCTTCTTCGACCTGCTCTCGCTCTACTCCATCATCGGCGGTCTCGCCTTTCTCTTCGTCTTCCTTTACCACGGCGCTTCTTTCCTGACAATCCGTCTTGCAGACACACGCCTTGTGGAATATGCGCGAAGTGCAGGCAAGAAAATCGGTGTCCTCGCCGTCATCTTCTACGTCCTCTGCATGATTTTCACAGCAATGGACACAGACCTTTACGCGAGCGTCCTAGGCACAGTCATGCTCTTTGCAGCAGCTGTCGTCTTCGTCCTTGCGAACATCCTTCTTCGCACCGGAAACAGTAAGGGCAGCTTTATCTTTTCCATACTCGCCATCGCCTTTACGACGGTCGGCTTCTTTGCTGGACTCTTTCCGCGCCTCATGGTCTCAAGTCTGGATCCCGCATACAGCTTGACGATTACAAACGCATCGTCTTCGCCTTACACCCTGTCCGTCATGACGATCGTCGCCTGTATCTTCGTCCCGATCGTTCTCATCTATCAGATTTGGGCATACTATATCTTCCGTCATCGCGTCACCCAGCAGGATGCAAACGAAGAGTATTGATGCCATGAGGAGACTCTATGAAACAACAGCTCTGGCTTTTTGAAACCATCAAAAAGAAATCGAAAAAGCTATACCTCATCCTGCCGGAAGCCCTGCAGGCCGCGGCTGTTCTCGGATGTGCGGGACTTGCCGCCGGATGGATGAATGCCATCTTTCTCGAAAAAAAGAGCCTGACAGAAACAGCGCCAGTTCTCCTGGCGCTGTTTCTTGTCATGGCGTGCATCCCTCTCCTCGGTCTGTGGAAAGAACGTCTCTGTCTTTCTCTTGCAGACGTCCTTTGCCGGCGCGTTCGCGAAAAACTCCATGAGAAGCTGCTCGATGAAAAGACACTCGCCGAAACCGTGCGAAATATTCTTCCGCATGCACTGGATGAAGTCAACGCACTCGAACTCTGGTTCACCCGCGTTCTTCCGACAGGACTTGGCATCGTCGTTCGCATCCCGCTGATCCTCATCATGAGTGCGTATATAGATCCTATCACAGGCGCACTAATGCTTATTACTCTGCCCATAGCGCCCTTTCTTCTCTACCTCGTCGGCCATGTGACCAAAGCTGCCAGTGAAAATGAGTGGAAGGAAAATGCAGTCGCTGACAAAGGACTTCAGCGAGATTCTCTCTGCCATCCCAACGCTGAAGATCTTCGGCGCGGAAGAAAGCGAGGGCAAGCGCGTTGCACAGATGAGCGATATCTTTCATGCAGCGGCACTCCGCGTCCTGCGCCTTTCCTTCGTTTCAGCTTTCGCTCTAGAGCTCATCACGACACTCTCCATCGCCATCATCGCCGTTGGCGTCGGGCTGCGCCTTCTTGCCGGCGAACTTGATTTTTACGTCGCTTTCTTCATCCTACTCATCGCCCCTGAATTTTATCAGCCGCTGCGCGCTGCCGGTACCGCCTTCCACAGCGGCATGACGGCAGCGACGGCCGAAGAAAATTTGAAAGCAGCACTGAAAGAAAGCCTGTCGGCAAAGGCGAAAGAAGGTAATGTCAGCCGTATATTCGATGGTGAAAAAACGGATGGATACACGCAAAGGAACAGCATAGACTCCCTTATCTTCACGCCGCCCGCCATCGCCGCTGAGGAGCTTTCCTATACCCTTCCCCTAGCGACGCATCCCATCCTGCCCACCTTCTCTTTCCAAATTCCCGCAGGAAAAATCACAGCGGTTATAGGACCGTCCGGCTGCGGAAAATCCACACTGCTTTCCATCCTTGCAGGACTTGCAGTCCCCTACAGCGGTTCTCTCCAAATACAAGACAGTACGGGAAGGAGCGTCGAACTTTCTGCGCTGACGGGAATCGAACGAAGAAAGCTGATTTCCTACGTGCCGCAGGAGCCGTATCTTTTAAGCGGTACGCTTATGGAAAACGTCTCGCTTCTCTCCTCTTCTTCAAACGAAAGAATAGAACAGGCGCTAGATGCCGCGCACCTTTCAGTTCGTGCACATCCCTTTCACCAAGGACTTTTTACACGTCTTGGCGAAGGCGGGACAGGCGATTTCCGCCGGTCAAAGAAAGCGTCTCGGCATTGCCCGCGCCCTCTTTCAGGCGCGCCCGATCGTCCTGCTTGATGAACCGACCGCCGCGCTTGACGAAGATACGGCAGAACTCGTGCGCCAAACGATCCTCACAGGCTTTCCGAAGAAGACCGTCATCATCGCAACACACGATGAAAGGCTTCTCCATCAGAGCGCTCACATTCTCTCTTTTAAGGGGCAATCTCTATGACTATGCTGAAGATACTGCGACTCACTACTGCCGCTCACCTCGCCCCCGTCATCTGTGTCAGCCTGCTGGCACTCGGCTGTTCTGTTGGGCTGCTCGGTGCAGGTGCATGGCTCATCGCAAGCGCCTCACTCAAGCCTCCCCTCTACACGCTGACACTCGGTATCACCGCCGTTCGTGCATTCGGCATCTTCCGTGCTGCCGGCCGCTACCTTGAGCGCTTTTTATCGCACCGCGTCGCCTTCATGGGACTCACGAAGATACGCGTCGCCCTCTATCGGCGAGCCGTGCGCCTTCTCCCCATGCGTGAAGGTCTGCCACGCCAAGGCGAATTTCTTCACGATCTTCTGACAGGCGCCGATGCCCTGCGCGATTTCTTCGTCCGCGCCTTTCTTCCGCCTGTCACCCTCGGTATCGCAGCCGCCGCTCTTACGGCGCTTCTCTTTCCCATCATCGGAAGCTATGCGCTCCTTCTCGCGGCTCTCTTTCTTTTCCGCCTCGCGCTTCCCTTTTTCCGGAAACAAAAGACAGAAGAAGCCCATCGGCAGGCAGAAGCAGACTATCGCACGCTCCTCTTAGATACCGCAGGCGGCAGAAAGGAGTTGATGGCTGCGGGAAGGAAGCTGCCCTTCACCGTCTGCGCATCTTTGCCAGCAAGCTGCTGAAAACTGACACAACAGCTGCCATGCGCGATGCCAAACAAGATGCCGCCGGCACCATCCTCGACCGCTCCATCCTTATCCTGTTTCTCGCCCTGCTCGCCCCTCATGTTGCAGCAGGTGACCTTTCAGGCATTCACCTCGCCGTCTACTTTCTCATCACCCAATCTTTGCTCATCGAATACAATCTCCTCCCCACAGCCATGCGGCAGATGGAAAAAAGCCTGAGCGCTGCAAATCACCTGCTGCAGAATGAACCAGTCCCCTGCACCACTGCTGCGTCAACGACCTCTTCCAAAAAGTATCTCCCACCAGATCATACACTGCTAGAAGTGCGCAATCTCTCCTTTGCCTATAAAAAAGGCGCTCCCATTCTAACGAAGCTTTCCTTTACCGTAAAAAAGGGAGAACACATGGCCATCATCGGCTCGAGCGGTGCGGGAAAGACAACTCTTGCAGAAATTCTTCTTGGTCTCTATCCGCCGGACGCCGGAAAAATCCAAACGAAAAAAATTACCGGCATGCCGCAGGGCAGCCGCCTCTTTCAAAAATCCATCCGGGAAAACTTCCGCATTTACTGCCCGCATGCTTCGGAACGAGACATACGAGCTGCCCTGCACATAGCACAGCTGGATAACGTCGCAGATGCAAGGGCGCAGGGCATCGATACTGCACTTGGCACCGATGCTATCCGACTTTCCGGCGGCGAAAGGAACCGCCTTCTGACAGCTATCACACTGACCAGCAATGCCCCGCTTCTCCTCTTAGACGAACCTACTGCCGGACTAGATCCCGTCACTGCAGAAAATCTTCTCACCGCTCTCTTTGCCCATGTTAAAGAGACGGGAGCAGACACTCATCATCATCACCCACGAAGAAGAATACCTGCCTCGCTTCAAAGCCACGCTGCGCCTTGGGTAAAAGAATAGGAAAACAAAGAAGGAGCCTCCTTTTCGAGACCCCTTCTTTACATTTCCAATCAGTATTTTTATTTATTTTCCGCCAGAACTTCCTTCATCGTCTTGACGACGTTCTCTTTCGTAAAGCCGAACTTTTCAAAGAGTGCTGCCGCCGGTGCCGACGCGCCGAAACCGTGCATCGTGACGGTCTTCCCGTCAAGACCAACATAGCTGCCCCAGCCAAAATCGGTGAGAGCCTCAATGGCAACACGATTTCGAATCTTCTTGGGAAGAACGCTCTCTTTATAGACAGCCTCCTGTTCCTCAAAGACATCCATCGAAGGCATGGAGACGACGCGAACGTCGATGCCTTCCTTAGCCAGAGCTTCCTGTGCCTCGATGGCAAGCGAGACCTCCGAGCCGGATGCGAGGAGAATGCCCTGCATCTTTGCGGCGTCCTTTCGCCTCTGAGATGACATAACCGCCCTTCATCGCATCCTTGCTGGAGCCCTTCAGCTGCGGGAGATTTTGGCGGGTAAGGACGAGCGCCGTCGGAGTCTTCTTACTTACCATGGCCGATGCCCATGCAGCCGCCGTTTCCCTCGCATCCGCCGGACGGAAGAGATGGAAATTCGGCATGGCGCGGAGCATGGCTGCCTGTTCGATCGGCTCGTGTGTCGGACCATCCTCGCCGACACCGATGCTGTCGTGCGTGAAGACATACATCGTCGGAATCTGCATGAGCGATGCCAGGCGAAGCATCGGCTTCGTATAGTCGCTGAAGACGAAGAAGGTCGCGACATACGGGCGAAGACCGCCGTGAAGTGCAAGACCGTTTTCAATGGCTGCCATCGCGAGTTCACGGACGCCAAAGTGAAGGTTGCGGCCAGCATAATTGTCTTTGCTGAAATCACCTGCCTCCTTGAGATGCGTCTTGTTGGAAGGCGCAAGGTCGGCACTGCCGCCGATGAGCTGCGGAAAGCGATCCTTCAGACGATTGAGAAGCGTGCCGGAAAGTGCGCGCGTCGCCTGTGGCTTGTCCTCATATGCCCAGAAGGCTTCATCATCGAGCAGGATCTTTTCATCAATCGGTGCATGAGATGTATCCCAGAGCTTTTTTTCCTCGGGGAAGGAAGCCGCATAATCTGACATGAGCTTATCCCATGCCGCTTCCTTTTCCGCCCCCATCTTCGCGCCGCTTTTGATATAGTCATAGACATCCTGCGGAACATAGAATGTCTTTTCCGGCTCTGGCCAGCCAAGATTTTCTTTCATCGCCCGGACATTTTCTTCGCCGAGCGGCTCGCCGTGCGCCGACGCCTTGCCCTGCTTCGCCGGACAGCCATAACCGATTTCAGTTTTGATCTGTATAAAGGACGGACGATTTTTCTCCGCCTTTGCCTCGTCAATCGCCCTGCCGATAGCGGCAAGATCGTTGCCGTCTGCCACGGTGAGCGTCTGGAAGCCGAAAGCCTGCATACGCTTTTCGACATCTTCCGTAAAGGCGATGTCCGTACAGCCTTCAATGGAAATATCGTTCGAATCGTAAAGAACGATGAGCTTACCAAGACCGAGTGTACCCGCAAGCGAGAATGCTTCCGAAGAAATTCCTTCCATCAGACAGCCATCGCCGCCGAGCACGAAGGTATAGTGGTCGACAATGTCAAATCCCGGACGATTGAAATTTTGCTGCGAGATGCGCTTCCGCCATCGCCATGCCAACAGCCATGCCCATGCCTGCCCCCAGCGGTCCCGTCGTCGCTTCGACACCGACCGTATGGCCGTACTCAGGATGTCCCGGCGTCAGCGAGCCGTACTGACGGAAATTCTTCATGTCATCGAGCGTTAAGCCATAGCCGAAGAGATGAAGAAGCGAATAGAGCATGGCAGAGCCATGACCGCCCGAAAGCACAAAAGCGGTCGCGATTTTGCCATTTGGAGTCTTTCGGATTATGCTTCATATGGTGTGCCCAAAGCTCAAATGCCATTGGCGCAGCGCCGAGCGGAAGTCCCGGATGGCCAGAGTTTGCCTTTTTGAATGGCATCTGCCGAAAGCACGCGGATTGCGTTTACACACTGCATATCGAGATTATTCAAATTGATCTCTCCTTTATAAATCATCTCCCTTGCGGTTTTGCCAATAAAGCCACGCAGAACCACAAGGCATTCCCATGCTTTTCGTAAAAAACATATCAAACGCAGCGGACAGCATCACAATTTGTCCGCCGCCGCAATGTCAGGGCGAAGATTTGCCGCCTTGCCAAGATAGACATGGCGAACGCCTCTCTGCGGCAGATCGATATCCGCAAGTACGAGGACACGGATACAGAGAGGCAAGCTTCCGTCGATAGCGCATTGGCGCGCATCGAAGAGCGGCACGAGTTCAAAACCCGGCAAAGTGCGAATCCCCGCCGTTGGAAAAAGCCGCCGTAAGATCCTCCGTCATCGTGCAGATGACAGCGCCGATCACTTCCGTGTCAAGCCCATTCTGCCGCAAAAATCTCCCTGCATCATCTCGCTGCGCTGCTTCGTGAATCTCCTGCTTGTCATTTTGGGCGACCGTGATCGCTCCGCGGATCCCTCTCATGCCTTTCCCCTCCATCATTATCTTCGAAAACCATTGTATCATGTTTCCGGAAAGAACACCATAGGACCCTTATAGAAAAGAAGTGAAAGAACCCTTCGCTAAAAGGAGAAGGGTTCTTTCACTTCATGCCTGCCTCACGCCGCTTAACTTAGAGGTAACGCAGGAAGACGTAGATATTTGCTATGACAATGGTGAGGAGCATGACGGGGAAAAGCAATTCTTAAGAAGCCAACGAAGGTGATGATGACGCCGCGCTTTGCTGCCATCGATGCGACGACGACGTTCGCACTCGCGCCGATCAATGTGCCGTTGCCGCCGAGACAGGCGCCGAGTGAAAGACTCCACCAGAGCGGATCGAGGTTCGTAAGCCCCATATTCCCCATATCCTGAATGAGCGGAATGAGCGTTGCAACAAATGGGATGTTGTCGATAAAGGACGATGCAATCGCACTCATCCATAGGATGAGAACCGCCGTTGTCGTGATGTCGCCGTTTGTGATGTTGATGGCTTCCTGTGCCAGCATCTTGATGACGCCCGTCTCGACAAGGCCGCCGACCAGGACGAAGAGACCAGCAAAGAAGAAGATGGCAAGCCATTCGATCTTCGAGAGAATTTTGGCGATAAAGGCTTCGTCGCGGCGCGCTGTGAGGAGAAGAAGAAGTCCTGCCCCTGAAAGAGCTGCCGTCGCTGTTTCAAGATGAAGTGAGCTGTGCAGGATAAAAAGCACAATCGTGCAGAAGATGACGAAAAGGCACTTCTTCAAGAGCTTGTGATCTGTGATCTCCTTTGAGGCATCCATGCGCATGACTTCTGCCTGAAGCTCCGGCTTTGTGCGAAGCCCCTTGCCATAAAGCCAGATGATGAAGAGTTCGACGGCAAGGAAGATGATGATACAGATGCCCGTCAGATTAAAGATAAAGTCCATGAAGTTCAAGCCAACCGCAGAACCAATCATGATGTTCGGCGGGTCGCCGATGAGCGTCGCTGTGCCGCCGATATTCGAGCAAAAGGATCTGTGAGATAAGGTACGGCTTGACATCGACGCGCAGCTGCTTCGTGATGCTGAATGTCACGGGAACCGTTAAAAGGACGGTCGTAACATTATCGAGGAGCCCTGAACAGACTGCCGTCAGCGCAGAAAGTGCCAAAAGCAGCGCGATGGGACGCGCCTTGACCTTCTTAGCTGCCCAGACGGCGAGAAAATTAAAGAGTCCGGTTTCACTTGTGATGTTGACGATGATCATCATCCCCATCAAAAGCCCGAGCGTATTAAAGTCAATATGATGAATGGCCATCTCCTGCGACAGAACGCCGAAGAGAATCATGAGCATCGCACCAAAGATACCGACGATGGTACGATGTATTTTCTCGGAAATGATTAATGCATATGCCACGACGAAGATCACAATGGCAACAATTGTCGTTTCCTGCACTACGATCGCTTCTCCTTCCTTAAAAGGCATAAAAAGATAAGGCAGATTCCCTCGTCAGTGCTTGGCTTCGAGGATGATTTTTCCGCCTTCGCGCGAGATCTTAAAAAGTGTATTTCGTAATGCCTTCGCTCGCAAGTTCGAGCTTCAGCGCCATCAGTTCTTTGCCGAGTGCATTCGTCAGCTCCTTGGAAAAGCCGCCGCGAAGCAAATCTGCCGGCGTCTCCGGATCTTCGATTTGCTTCTTTCTCTCCGCCTCTTTCTTTTGCACGGCTTCTTTTTCCGCCTTCTTAAAGCGGTTCTCCAGCGTATCATCTTCGACGTATCCCGCAAACATCTCTTTGTCGCTGCGGTTCTTCGGAATCTTTGGCATCCTGCTCATAAAAGTCCTCCTTTATTAGCCCTACGACCTTTGCGATAAGGGCGCCCCCTACCGCAAAAAAATACCTGCGTCACTTTTTTTGACCTTTGCCCAGCTGTCACGAAGCCCTACGACGCGATTGAAAAACGATGTGATCCGGCGTCGTATCGGGATCGACAACAAAGTAACCCACGCGTAGGAACTGGTAATGCGTCCCCTCTGCGACCAACCTCACCGAAGGCTCAATGCGAGCATCTTCAATCACTTCGAGTGAATTCTTGTTGAGCGCTTCGATGAAGTCATCCGGGATATTGCCGCTCTCATCCGTCTCGATGAGGTTGTCATAAAGGCGAACTTCTGCGGAAAGTGCCGACTTCGCATCGACCCAGTGAATCGTCCCTTTGATCTTTCGCCCTGCAGTCAAGCCGCCCGTCTTTGAGTCCAGATCCGCTGTGCAGTGAAGCTCTGTGACACATCCTGCCGCATCCTTGATAACTTCCTCACACTTGATGATATAGGCATGCTTTAGACGAACCTCGCCGCCCGGCTTCAGCCGAAAGTATTTCTTCGGCGGCTCTTCCA
Organism: uncultured Mitsuokella sp.; assembly: GCA_916439735.1. Taxonomy (GTDB): domain Bacteria; phylum Bacillota; class Negativicutes; order Selenomonadales; family Selenomonadaceae; genus AWVT01. Next base: position 90,274 of record CAKAIG010000002.1, on the reverse strand, counting down.
TAAAATCTTCCTGATCGATATAGATTTCACGGGAGAACGGCACAAACCGATGCCCGCCATGCAGCGGATTGTTTTCCGCGAGAAGCATTTCTTTCTTATCTTCTGGATAATTCGTGATGACGACCTTCAGTGGGTGCAGAACTGCCATGACACGGTCTGCATTCTCATTGAGATCGGCACGGACTTCGTGCTCAAGCATCTGTGCATCCACAAGGCTGTTTGCCTTTCGCGACACCGATCGCATGGCAGAAATTGCGCAGTGCCGCCGCGGTAAAGCCGCGGCGGCGAAGACCTGAAATCGTCGGCATGCGCGGGTCATCCCAACCACGGACATAGCCTTCTTCAACCAGCTGCCGAAGCTTGCGCTTGCTCGTCACAGTATTCGTGAGGTTGAGGCGCGCAAACTCGATCTGATGCGGGCGCGTCATGGGGTCGAAGCCGAAGGAATCGAGCAGCCAGTCATAAAACGGGCGATGCTCTTCAAACTCGAGCGTGCAGATAGAATGTGTAATGCCCTCTATCGCATCGGAAAGCGGATGGGCAAAGTCGTACATCGGATAGATGCACCATGCATCCCCCGTCCGATGGTGGCGTGTATGCGCGATGCGGTAGATGACCGGGTCGCGCATGACGAGATTCTGCGACGCCATGTCGATTTTTGCACGGAGAACGTGGCTCCCATCGGGGAATTCACCTGCCTTCATACGCAGAAAGAGGTCAAGATTCTCCTCCACCGAACGATCCCTATGCGGGCTTTCCCTTCCCGGCTCATGGAGCGTGCCGCGGTAGGCACGAATCTCATCTGCCGATAGATCATCTACGTAGGCAAGCCCCTTCTTAATGAGCGCAACCGCATAATCGAAAAGCTTCGGGAAGTAATCCGATGCATAGAACATCCGCTTTCCCCACGAAAAGCCGAGCCAGCGGATATCCGCCTGAATGGAGTCCACATACTCCGTATCTTCCTTCGTCGGATTCGTATCGTCAAAACGAAGGTTGCAAAGTCCGCCATTTTGTTCCGCAAGCCCAAAATTCAGGCAGATGGACTTCGCATGGCCGATGTGAAGATAGCCGTTTGGCTCGGGCGGAAATCGCGTGACAATGCCGTCTGCATACCGTCCAGCCCTGCGCTCTTCATCGATCATGTTTTGGATGAAGTTCGAAGGTCGTTTCGTCTCTGCCATCAGTGGTTTCCTCCCAGTTCTGTATCTTGATATCCGTCGTCTATTTCTTTATCTTGTCTTTTTCTTCATACCATGTCAGCTGTATCTTCGCTCCGGCACTTTGTCTCAATATAGGTGCGAAGTTTCGCTATGCCGCGGTCAAGACCCTCCTGTTTTGGCAGAAAAGAGATGATCTTATCCACATAGCCGCGTTTCATGATTTCGCGAAGCGTATATGCATAGCTTATGTCATACACCCAGAGAAGCCGCACCGCCTTGCGGTCTCCATGTGTCTTAATCCAGTGATAATCCGCCTGTTTTCCCTCGAGAAAGCAAGTGAGAATTTTTTCACTGATGAGGTCAGACGCTGCGGCCTTTATAAACTTCGGTGCCTTTTTCGCGCCCTCCGATGAAAGATACGGCTCTAAGACGCGATAGATGTCGAGTTTATCCGCATCGCGAATGAGCTTCGCCAATGTCAAGGCAAGTGCACTCGGCGCCCCTGCCAATCGACATCTTGTTGTGGCGGCTGATGGCAAAATGAATGCATTCGATATCTATGGGCGACATCTCTTTCATGAAAGGCAGCTCGCTCAGCACCTTTAGTCCAAGTGCGGCATGGTCTTCCGACATGGCATCGTTAAAGGTCTGATAAAGCTTGTACTGCCGAAAGCGGCCAACGTCGTGAAACAGCCCGATAATTTCAGCAAGTGCAGCGTCATGCGGCGAAAGATGCAGGTTTTTGGCAAGAGCGACGGCATTTGCCGTCACATAGCCCGTGTGAATTTCCTTAATGCGAATTCCTTTCATGACCTCTGCATCGTCCGTATAAAGGATTTCATGTATTTTGTCATCCAATCATGCATACGGGTTATTAAATCCCGCATCGTATCCGATACTTCGTTCTGTGGGAAATCCGCTGCTCCGCCCTTCATTCCTGCCGCTCCTTTCTGAAAAATATAATGACATTATAATACGAATCGCGCACGTGTGCAATTCCTTTCAGCTATACTTCTTTGTTTATTATCACTTATTTCAGACTTATTCGCTGTGCTTTCTTGTCAATGGCTATGCCGCATCAAATGGTCGCCTTTTTTCGATGGGCGAAGACCTTCCACCATCTTCATGACATTTTTGCACAGTTTATCTGGGTCATGGCGAATGACGTCCGACTGATTGATGATGTCTGCTTTCAAAAAGCCGATGCCAAGCGCACGGATTTCGTCGTCATCAATGCGGACAGGCTCTGCGCCCCGCTCTTTATAGTATTCGAGCATCGCATCTGTAATCGGCGCGTTGTTGACGATCATGTAATCGATAATGCCGCGTCCACCGTGCTCTAAGATAGCGCGCGCGTGCATACTCGCCGTGTAACCGTCGGTCTCACCAGGCTGCGTCATGACATTGCAGATATAGATCTTGACCGCCTTGCTCTTTTGCAGCGTATCTGCGACACCATCGACGAGAAGGTTCGGCATAATGCTCGTATAAAGGGAACCTGGCCCTAGAACAACAGCATCCGCATTTTCAAGTGCTGAAAGCGCGGCTTCCACCGGCCGCACATGCGGTGGATAGAGTAAGACGCGGCGAATGCGCTTATGTACCTCCGGGATGTGACTTTCACCCTCGACGACGGTACCGTCCTCCATAATGGCATCAAGCCGGACATGCTCTTTTGATGCGGGAAGCACCTGTCCTTTGACGGCGAGAACCTTACTCGACTCGCGAAGTGCCGTCTCGACATCACCTGTAACGCCCGTCATTGCCGCGATAAAAAGATTGCCGAACGAATGCCCGCCAAGCTCGCTTTCACTCTTGAAACGATATTGGAAAAGCTTTTCCATCAAAGGCTCGGTATCGGCGAGTGCAACCAAACAGTTGCGCAAGTCCCCAGGCGGAATAATGCCAAGCTCCTCGCGCAGGCGTCCCGAGGAACCGCCGTCATCCGCAACCGTGACAACCGCCGAGACATTCGATGTCGCTGTCTTGATGCCGCGCAGCAAAACAGAAAGCCCGTGCCCACCGCCGATGACAGCGACGCTCGGGCCGCGGCTGAGACGTCGCTTTTTCATAGATGATGTCAACGAGCCGCTCTTGTGCTGCTGTCCGGCAGCAGCACAAGGATGACGGAGCGAATGACAAAGCGCATCGCAATGAGCATGAGCGAAAGCCCTATGATAACAACGGCCGCTCCGATCAGCGTCGTAAACATATAGTCATACGAACCGCGCCAAAGGTAGATCGTGCGGAAAAATCGCTTCTTCAATCGTGTCGAGATACTTATAGTTGAAGACGAGCGCAAGTCCCAGCCCCTGCCAGCATGACGCCGACCGTGAAGAGGAGCAGCCATCGTTTGAAGCGCAGCCCAGGATAGAGCCATTTCAAAAGATGCATCTCAGCATTCCTCCCGAACGTGTTCCTGCACATCGTTCTTCATGAGGTCGCGATGCTCCAGCCGTGCAAAGTGCCCCTGCGCCATCAGGCGGTCATAGATGTGCTTTGCTGTGAAGACGCTGCGGTGCATGCCGCCCGTACAGCCGACGGCGATGACAAATTGACTCTTTCCTTCCTTGATGTACTGCGGAATGAGAAAATCCATCATGCCGTCGAGATGCTTCAAAAACTCCTTCGTCACTGGCCATTGTTCGATGTAACTTGCCACCTCGGGCACGGTTCCCGACTTATGGCGCATCGTGTCAACATAAAACGGATTTGGTAAGAAGCGGACGTCAAAGACCATGTCGGCATCGAGCAGCATACCATATTTAAAGCCGAAGGAAACGACATTGATCGTCATCTGTTCGCCGTCTGCGCCGCCGAAGAGACGGCGCAGTTTATCGCGAAGGTCAACCTTCTTGAGTTCCGACGAATCGATGACATATGTCGCCTTTGCCCGGATGGATGCGAGGCGCTCACGCTCCTTGGCAATCCCCTCTGAAATGCGCGATGCCGGTGCCATTGGATGCCGGCGGCGCGTCTCCTTATAGCGGCGGATGATCGCCCCGTCCGATGCATCCATAAAGAGAAGCTCATAGAGAACGCCGTCTTTATCCAAATTCTCGAGTGTGTGGTAAAACGCATCGAAGAACGCGTGACTCCGCATGTCGACGACAAGGACGATCTTGCGCGACTCACCGCCCGCATGTTTGCAGAGCTCGACGAATTTCGGAATGAGAACCGGCGGGATATTGTCCACACAGAAATAGCCGAGATCCTCCAGAAAGCGGCTGGCCTGCGTCTTGCCGCCCCCCGACATCCCCGTTACAATGATGAGGCGGCAGCTGTCCTGTGTCTCCTGCTCAACGGTCATCGCTCTTTCCTCCCAACACATAGTCGTAAACTGCCTTGGCAAAGCCATTCTCTTCGCAATTTGTCGTCACGTAGTTTGCCGCTGCTTTTGCGCCCGCATTCGCATTTCCCATGGCAACCGAATGCCCCGCAATTTCCAGCATTGGGATATCGTTGTCGGAATCACCGATCGCCATGGTTTCTAAAAGCGGGATGCCGAGTATCTCAGCAAGTTTCTGCACGCCGAATGCCTTCGATGTCTTCGGGGTTACAATATCAAAATTAGTTGCCATCGAGCGAAATGCCTGCGCACGTCCGGCAAAGTGCTCATTAAACGCCGCCGCACGCTCTTCCGCAAGTTCCGCATTTTCCGAGATCACGAGCATCTTATAGACGTTTTCCGTCCGCGTGCAAAGTCCTTTCCAGCCGACAACCTCGCCCTTTGTCCCGAGACGGTCTTCATATCCCTTGGAAAATGCCGTGTATTCGGCAAAGAGCAACCTGTCATCACTATACGACTGTATGTACCAGCCACGCGCTTTTGCAAAGTCGACCGCTTCTTCAATGGTCGGTTTCGAGAGCTTGCTTTCATAGAGCGTTTCCCCCGACACGCGCCGGATGAGTGCGCCGTTATACGTCACGACCGGCACATCGACGCCGAGCGCACGTGCGATGGGAAGTGCCGTCGAAAACATCCGCCCCGTTGCAATCGATACCGTGACGCCTGCCGCCGCTGCCTTCTGCACCGCTTCGATATTTTCCCTCGTGACCGCCTGTCCCTTTGGCAGGAGCGTACCGTCAAGGTCTGTCACCAATAACTTGATCATACTTTAGCATCCTCATCGATATAAATGCGCGGCACGCGCTTGGAAAGCAGGCAGGGAACCTCGTAATTGATGGTATCCGCCCATTTTGCCAGCATGTCCGCCGATAGCTCCGCTTCGCCGAAGAGCGTCGCCTTATCACCGACTTTAACATTCTCGATATCCGTGACATCGACCATGGTTTGATCCATACAGATACGACCGACGATCTTGGCTTTCTGCCCGTGGATGAGGACATAGCCCGCCTTTGCGTACGCGCGAATATAGCCGTCAGCATAGCCGATGGGAAGCGTTGCAATGCGGCGGATACCATCCGCGATATAGGCGCGGCCGTAACCGATACTCTTTCCCTTTTCAATCGATTTCAAGAACACGACTTGTGCATAAAGTTTCATGACAGGCGTGAGCGCGGCATTTCTTGCCACTTCATCGCTCGGCCAAAGCCCGTATTGAATGATGCCGGCGCGCACCATATCGAGATGCGTCTTTGGCATCTCAAGCGCCGCCGCACTCTCTGCGATGTGACAGATCTCTGGCGCAGCGCCTGCGCGACGGATTTCTTCAACTGCCGTTTGAAAAAGACGGAACTGCCCTCTTGAAAAAGACTTATCTTCGATATCCGCCATGGCAAAATGAGAGAATGCCCCTTCGATCTCCATCTGCGGAAGTTCCTTGACTGCGCGCGCAAGTGCATACACTTCCTCAGGGCGCACACCGATACGCCCCATGCCCGTTTCAATCGCAAGATGCACCTTTGCCCGCCTTCCAAGGCACACAGCGGCCTCTGAAAGTGCCCGTGCAAGCTCGACACTTGCCACCGTTTGTGTAACACCAAGGCTCACGACATCGAGCGCAGCTTCTTCCGGAACGATGCCAAGCATGAGGATGGGCGCCGTAATTCCCGCACGGCGAAGCTCTGCAGCTTCTTCTATAGCAGCGACGGCAAGATATGCCGCCCCTGCCGAAAGGGCAATGCGCGCCGCAGGGACTGCACCATGACCATAGGCGTCCGCCTTTACGACGGCGCAAAGCCTTGCGCCCTTTGCTAACTTTTCTTTAATGGCTTCATAGTTATGACGAAGCGCAGCAAGATTTACCTCCGCCCATGCGCCGCGATTGATCACAGAGATCCTCCAATTTGTGAACCATAGATGCCGTACTGTAATAACCGAAAGCATCACAGCAGGCAGTGATTTTTTTACACGACTCCCTGCTTCAGGAGGTCGGTCAGATGCAGCATGCCGACCGGCTGTCCCGCATCGTCGACGACGGGAAGGACGGTAATGGGACGAGGCTTGTGCTTTTCCATGACGGAAAGCGCCGCAGCTGCCATTTCCTTCGCGCCTATGGTCAGAGGCTCTGTGTACATGATGTTCATGACCGGCTCATCGAGAAAGTGGTAATCCTTCGCGAGCGCACGGCGGATGATACCGTCGGTGATGAGACCGATAAACCTTCCGTCCGCATTGACGACAGAGGCGGCGCCAAGCCCTTTTTCCGTCATGATAAAGAGCGCGTCCTTTGCCGTCTTATCCGCACCCACAACTGGATTTTCCTCCCCCGTATGCATGGCGTTTTCGACCTTGAGGAGAAGGCGACGACCGAGTGCGCCGCCCGGATGAAAGAGAGCAAAGTCCTGCTTGGTAAAGTTGCGCACGGACATGCAGGCAACTGCAATCGCATCGCCCATAGCGAGCGTGCATGTCGTGCTCGTCGTCGGCGCGAGATCCAGCGGACACGCTTCATGCGCGTTTCCAATGTTGACGATGTAATCGGAAAACTCGCCAAGCTGCGAAGTGCGGCGTCCTGTCATGGCTATGATCTTAGCGCCGATGCGGCGGATGATGGGAAGAATGCGGACGATTTCCGGCGACTCGCCGCTGTTGCTGATAGCCAGGACAACATCATCCTGCGTCACCATGCCGAGATCGCCGTGAAATGCTTCTGCCGGGTGCATAAAGAAGGACGGTGTTCCCGTACTCGCAAATGTCGCTGCAATCTTCCGTCCGACATGCCCGGACTTCCCCATGCCGGTGACGATGATGCGTGCTTCGCAGGCGAGGATACACTGAACCGCGCGTATGAATTCCGCATCAATATTCTCCTGAAGTTTTTTCACCGCCGCCGCTTCGATATCGAGCGTCGCCATTGCCTTTTCCCTAATCACGTCGTGTTCCATGCAAGTTCCTTTCTCTCGAATATCTCATCCCACTTCTCCAAAAGAGAACGGGCAGGCTCATAAGACCTTTATTATACACCGTGTATTTCATTCTGTGTAGCCCTAGCACGCCACAGGTTTTATATAAAAAGCGGGCAAGAAACCATTTACTTGCTTTTTTTACGACGCGCTTCTTTCTTCGTCATACGTGCCGCAAGATAGTTGGCGGTGATAGAACCCGAGATATTGTGCCAGACGCTGAAGACTGCACCGGGGATAGCCGCAGCAGGGCCGAAATGAGATAGTGCCAGACTCGTCGCAAGACCGGAATTCTGCATGCCGACTTCAATGGAGATCGCCTTGACCTTTGCCATATCCATATGAAGCGCCTTTGCCACCGCAAAGCCCAAGGCATAGCCCAGAAGGTTATGACAGATGACGACGCCCATGATGAGAAGTCCCGTCTCAAGAATGCGCGCCGCATTGACCGAAACGACACCGCCGACAATGAGAACGATCGCGATAACAGAGACGAGCGGCAAAAGACGCACGATGCGCCGAATCACCGGTCCAAAGAGTGTATTGATGAGAATGCCTGTGACAATCGGAATGATGACGACCTGCACGATGGAGACCATCATGCCCGTGAGCGGAATCTCTACCCACTGCCCTGCAATCCACCAGGTGAGAAGCGGCGTTACGATCGGAGCGAGAACAGTTGTCACCATCGTCATTGAAACGGAAAGCGCGACATCGCCGTGCGCGAGATATGTCATGACATTTGACGAAGTACCGCCGGGACAGGTGCCGACGAGAATGACACCCGCTGCAAGCTCCGGCGGCAGAGCGAAGGCATGTGCAAGAAGATAGGCGAGAAGCGGCATGATGGTGAACTGCGCGGCCGCGCCTACGAAAACGTCTTTCGGACGCTGAAAGACAAGGTGAAAATCCTTCAGCTTAAGCGTCATGCCCATGCCGAACATGACGATGCCAAGAAGAACGGTAATCTTCGGCGCTACCCATTTGAACGATGCTGGCTCAAAAAGCGCCACGCCCGCGACAATGATGACGAAAACCGCCATGTACTTAGAGATAAAATCGCTGACCTTAACAAACATATGCATAGAAAAATCTCCTTCCTATCATGTTTCAAAGAAAAATGTATTTTAGAAGCTGCTAAGCACCTCAGAGTACTGCTCCATTGGATGCGATGACATTCTTGTACCAGTAGAAGGATTTTTTCTTATATCGTGTCAGCGTTCCTGAACCGTCATCGTTGCGGTCAACGTAGATAAAGCCATACCGCTTTGACATTTGAGCCGTACTGGCAGAGACAAGATCGATGCAGCCCCAGGCGGTGTAACCCAGAACGGGAACGCCGTCTTCCATAGCTTTGCCAAGTTCCCTTAGATGCGCCGCCAAGAAGTCTATACGATAGTCGTCATCCACCGTCTTTCCGCCCCTGCCATCCTCTATGAGTTCGTCTTTCGCGCCGATGCCATTTTCTACGACAAAAAGCGGCTTTTGCCACCGGTCATAGAAGCGATTGAGTGTATAGCGAAGCCCCACAGGGTCAATCTGCCAGCCCCATTCACTTGCCTTGAGATAGGGATTTTTTTTGCCGCCTAAAATATTGCCGCCGCCTTTCTCTCCACCTCTGCCAGCACAGATACTGACGTAGTAACTAAAGGAAATGAAATCTACCGTGTTTTCCTTAAGAAGCGCTTCCTCTTCTGCCGTCATCTTGATCACAATGCCCTTTTCACGGAAATAACGCTTCATATAGCCGGGATAAACGCCGCGCGCATGCATGTCGCCAAAGAAATCGTTGAAATGATCTTCCTTCATGACTTCAAGGATATCCTCCGGTGCGGGCGTCAAGGGATAGATCGGCATGGCAAGAATCATGCAGCCGATCTTTGCCTTCGGCATCATTTCATGCGCAATCTTTGTTGCGAGCGCAGAAGCGACAAACTCATGATGGCACGCCTGGTATAGGTCGCCTTCCGTCAATTTCTCTTTCGGTGTAAAGATACCGCCGGAAAGGAGCGGCTGATGAAGAATGGAATTAATTTCGTTGAAAGTCAGCCAATATTTCACCTTATCCTTGTATCGGGCAAAGATCGTGCGGACGTAACGCTCGTAAAAATTGATGAGCTCGTGACTCTTCCATCCGTCGTACTTCTTTTGCAAGGTGGAGCGGCGTCTCATAGTGGGAAATCGTGACGAGAGGTTCCATGCCGTACTTATGGCATTCATTAAAAAGAGCGTCATAAAAGAGTAAGCCCTTTTCATTCGGCACTTCGTCGTCACCATTCGGATAGATGCGGCTCCAGGCAATGGAAGTGCGAAATACTTTGAAGCCCATTTCAGCAAAGAGCTTGACATCGTCTTTATAGCGATGGTAAAAGTCAATGGCCTGAAGTTTCAGATTGTCCGGCGTTGGCTCTGCCGTTAGGCTGCCGCTGATACCGCGCGGCATGAGGTCTTGTATGTCGAGACCCTTGCCGTCTTCGTTATAAGCACCCTCGCATTGGTTTGCGGCAACAGCACCGCCCCAAAGAAAATCTTTTGGAAACTGCATACTACTTCCTTTCTATAGAAAAATCCCCCTTTGCTTTTCATTATAATACAAGTATAAGCAAAGAGGGATTTAATTTTTAGATTTCAGCTACCTTGTCAAGTGCCTGAACCTTGCCATTTGCCGTCATCGTTACCGATTGACCTTCTGCAAGACCGGTGAAGATGACGAGACAGGCATCAGATTTGGCATTTTCCTTGATGTAAGCATCGTCAAAGCGCATGAGCTTATCGCCTTTTTTAACCTTCTGTCCATTTTTCGACAAAGACTTCAAAGCCCTTGCCGCCAAGCGCAACAGTGTCAACGCCAATGTGAAGAAGGTATTCTGTACCGTCCGTCGCTTTCATGCCGATGGCATGTTTCGTGTCAAAGACAAAGACGACTTCGCCGTCCGTCGGTGCATAAACGATCTCTTCCGTCGGATAGATGAAATAACCATCGCCCATCATCTTGCCGGCGAATGCTTCGTCCGGCGCCTCGGTGATCGGGTGAACAGTCCCCGTAACCGGCGTGAAGAGTTCTTTCGTCTGAGCCGCTGTCTCATCTTTTTACGGCAGGCGCTCCCTTTTCTTTCGCTGGAGATTCTGTCGTTTCAGCGCGGCCGGCGCATCTAGAGCAGGCTCTTCTTCCGGTGCGCTCTCAAGATATTCTTCCAAATTGGTCTTGATGTTTGCCACCTGCGGCCCATAGATGACCTGGACGCCCGAACCCTTGACGATGACGCCGAGCGCCCCCGTCGCCTTGAGCATCTTCTCGTCTACCAATGTCGAATCAGCAACCGAGCAGCGCAGGCGCGTCGCGCAGCAATCGACACTCGTGATATTCTTCTTTGAGCCGAGCGCCCGCGTGATAAGCGCGCTTTTTTCATCCACGGCACCGCTGCTGGACATTCCAGCATGCGCGGCCGCACTTCCATCTTTCTTCGCGAGGTAATCCGCTTTCGTATGCAGCTTCATTTCCTCATCGTCATCTTCGCGTCCCGGCGTCTTAAAACCAAAGCGGCGAATCATCCAAGAGAAGATGAAGTAGTAGAGGAAGAAGTAGATGATGCCAACCGGAATGATATACATCCAATTCGTCTTTGCCTCACCTTGGAGAATACCGAAGATGAAAAGGTCGAGGAAGCCGCCCGAGAACGTAAGACCGACGGCAATGTTGAGCATGTGCGCGATCATATAGGCCGAGCCTGCAAGAACGACCTGCACAGCAAAGAGTGCCGGAGCGACAAAGAGGAACGAGAATTCGATCGGCTCCGTGATACCTGTGAGAATCGACGTGAGCGCTGCGGAAAGGAGCAAGCCCTTGGCAGCCTTCTTCTTTGAAGGTTTTGCGGCTCGATACATGGCGACCGCCGCGCCCGGAAGACCGAAGATCATGAAGATAAACTCACCGGAAAAATAGCGTGTTGCGTCCGCCGAAAAATGCGTGACATTCGGCGAGGCGAGCTGTGCAAAGAAGATATTTTGACCGCCCTGGATGAGCTGACCATCGACCATCATCGAGCCGCCAACACCCGTCTGCCAAAACGGCAGGTAGAAGACGTGATGAAGGCCAAACGGAATCAAGGCGCGCTTGATGATGCCGAAGATAAGTGTGCTGATGTAGCCCGTGCCCGTAACGAGGCTTCCGAGCGCAAAGATGCCATTCTGCACCGTCGGCCAGACAAAGTACATGACAATGCCCACAAAGAGATAGACAACCGTCGAGATGATCGGCACAAAGCGCGAACCGCCAAAGAAGGAAAGCGCATTGGGAAGGACAACATTATGAAAGCGATTGTGCAGATATGCAACACCGATGCCGACAATGATACCGCCGAAGACGCCCATTTGCAGGGATTCAATGCCGCAGGACGGTGCAATCGTACCTTCGAGCACGAAATCCGCCGCCTTGCCATCGACGATCATGCCGTTAATCTTCAACATGGCATTGATCGCACTGTGCATGACGAAGAACGCGATCATCGCCGAGAGTGCAGCAACTTCTTTTTCTGCCTTTGCCATGCCAATGGCGACACCGACCGCAAAGATAATCGGCAAATTACCGAAGATCGTGTTGCCCGCACTCGCCATGACAGTCAGCAGCGCATTGAGCACTGTACCCTGACCGACGACTGCGCCAAGTCCATACGTTTCAATCGTCGTTGCATTTGTAAAAGACGCGCCGATGCCGAGCAGGATGCCAGCGATCGGCAAGATGGCAATCGGCAGCATGAAACTTCGCCCGACGCGTTGAAGAACGCTGAAAATCTGATCTTTCACGTATCATTCACCCTTTCTAAAAATATTCAGAACACTTATCCGCACACCACCGGTAATACCTGACCCTCATACATATGTACCATATCCGACAGGATCTGAACCAAAAGGCACCAACAAAAGGAGACTTAATCGAATCCCCTTCGCTGATGCCTGCATGGCCAGTGACACACGGAACTTATTGTTTACTTTAAAAGTATAGCAAAGGACAGATATGTTGTAAACAAATTTTTGATACTTTCCATCATCGAGAATTATATCGTTAAATTTTTCCTTGCCAAATGCTCTTTCATGATATATAATAGCGTTGTCTTTGAGACACACATACATGGCGCCTTCGTCAAGTGGTTAAGACACCGGCCTCTCACGCCGGGTTCATGGGTTCGAATCCCATAGGCGTCACCACGGCACCTTCGTCAAGTGGTTAAGACACCGGCCTCTCACGCCGGGTTCATGGGTTCGAATCCCATAGGTGTCACCAGGATTTTTCGGCCATGACTTTGTCATGGCTTTTTGTTTTTTGTTGAGGGTGGTTCTATGCTTTTTCTCTCCATGCTTCTCCTCGGCGCCATCATCGGGTTTGTCGGCGCAGGCGGCGCAGGCGTCACCATTGCGCTGCTCGTCGTCGGCTTTGGCGTACCGATTCACACAGCGCTTGCTGTCGCGCTTGCAGCGATGGTCTTTACGATGATCTCCGGAACGATCAGCCACTTCCGCGAACACGAAATCATTGGGAAAACCGGTGCTATCATCGGAGTCAGCGGCATCTTCGGCGCGTTTCTCGGTGCGAATGTCTCAAACATCATGCCGTCAGGCGACCTTAGCTTTGCTACGGCCTTCATGCTTCTCTCCAGCGCTGTCATCCTCTATGTAAAGATCTATCATCCGAAATGGCTCGCCGCGCACCTTCCCGTTCGCGAGACACTCCTTACGGGTGGTAAGCTCTACGTCTACGGAATCCCCATCGGAATCGCATCCGGCTTTCTCTCCGGTGCCTTCGGCATTGGGGCAGCTGCCTATATTCAGCTTGCGCTGATGGTCGTCTTCGGGCTGCCGCTCGTCTATGCTGTAGGAACGACAATGATGATCATCCTGCCGATCTCAGCGTCTGGCGGACTCGGTTATCTCTTCAACGGACGGCTCGATATGCCCATCTTCATTCAGACACTCTTCGGTCTGATGATCGGTGCCTGGTTCGGTGCAAAAGCGACGCATCTGGCACCAATGCCCTTGCTGAAATTTGCCATCGTTGCACTCCCCGCCATCGGCGGCATAACCATGATGTATTTCCACTGACAATCTACGGACAAAAGTCCCCGCAGAATCCTATATCTGTGGGGATTTTTTGTCATACATCTTCTTATTTTACAACGAGGACCGGGCACTCGGACTGTTCTACAACATACTGGCTGACACTGCCTAAGAGAACACCTTTCACAACACCTAAGCCACGGCTGCCCATGATGATGAGATCCATGTCATTGCTCTTCGCAAAATCAAGGATGACAACGGCAGGCGAGCCTGTCTCGGAGAAGGATTCCTTCTCAATACCAGACGGCACCATCGATGCTGCACGCTCTAAAACGACCTCTCCCGCCTTGGTCACAGCTTCTAAAACAGCATCGCTCAAAAGTGCATTGACAGCAAGCTGGTTGATATTTGCTACATAGAGGAAATTGATCTTTGCGCCGCAAGGCTCCGCCAGGCGGATAGCTTCTGTAACCGCGCGGTCCGCAGTTTCCGATCCGTCAATAGGTACAAGAATGTTCTTTAACATGATATAACCCTCCTGATGTTTATCACGATGAAGTTCGCCAAGACGCAGCCGCGGCATATACCGTATCGCTAAGCTTTCCCATAAAGCTCTGCTGCTACTTTCTTTTTCTTCACTTAATGATTTCGCTGTACGATTGAAAAATCCTTCAACAATGTCAAAAATCTTTCGATTTTTTCAGTCATTTCTTTCGGCTTTCGATTTTTGTTAGAAAATTTGCCAAACCTATAGAAAAAGCCGCCTGTAAAGGCGACTCTCTTCTATCGATTTACATTCAAAAATCGTACAGCCATTCTTTATTGAAAATGGCTCAAGCGCATGGATTTAAGCATCAAACTTCTTTCCCGTCAGGCGTTCATAAGCTTCAACATACTTTGCTATCGTCTTATCTATGACGTCCTGTGGGAGCTTGTAATCGCTGTCTGGATGCACTTTCAGCCAGTCGCGAACAAACTGCTTGTCATAGGACGGCTGTTCCTTGCCGGCTTCATATCCTTCCACAGGCCAAAAACGAGAACTATCCGGCGTCAGCACTTCGTCGCCGAGAACAATATTCCCCGCATCATCAAGACCAAATTCAAACTTTGTATCGGCAATGATGATGCCTTTCGAGCGCGCATAATCCGCGCACTTTTTATAGATGGCAAGCGTGTAGTCGCGAACCTTTTCTGCATATTCCATGCCGTGACCAGGGAATTCCTTTTCAAGGACTTTCGCCCCCTGTTCAAGGGAGACATTTTCATCATGATCCCCGATTTCTGCCTTCGTACTCGGCGTGAAGATAGGCTCGGGCAGCTTCTGCGATTCTTTGAGTCCAGCGGGAAGTTTGATACCACAGACCGTGCCGTTCCTCTTATAGCTTTCCCAGCCACTGCCCGTAATGTAACCGCGAACGATACATTCCATAGGAATCATATGGAGCTTTTTGCACTTCATGCTGTTGCCCGTGAATTCCATTTGACGGAAGAATTCCGGCATCTCGCTGTTGTCAACGGTAATCATATGGTTCGGGATGATGTCCTTTGTGAAGTCGAACCAGAACTTTGACATCTGCGTGAGGACAGCACCCTTCTTTACGATCTTGTTCTTCAGGATATGATCGAAAGCAGAGATGCGGTCGGTCGCGACCATGATGAGTCCGTCTTCGACTTCATATATTTCACGAACCTTGCCGGATTTAATAGGCTGATATTCTTTCATGCTTGTTCTCCATTACTGAATCTTAACACGTTTGCGGCACGCAGTTCTTCCATCGAACAGCACGAGGCTGCTGGGAAAGCGGTCTTTTCCGCTTTCCCAGCAAGTCCCTTAATCCTGGCAAACCTTATGCGGATTGAGGATGTTCTTCGGGTCAAAAGCCTTCTTGATGCGATTCATCAGAGCGATCGCTTCAGGATCCAAGGAGTCTTTGAGATACGGATGCTTTGCCAAACCGATGCCATGCTCGCCGGAAACCTGCCCGTCGAGTTCTTTTGCATGTGCGTACATGAGCTCCATCGCCTTGTGCAGCATTTCCTTCCACTTCTTGTCATCCATATCATCGCGGAGGATGTAGACGTGAAGGTTGCCGTCACCTGCATGACCAAAGCTCTTGATGCGGATGTTCAATTCCTTCTGGAGACCGTGGACATACTCAACAAACTCGTTGACATGACTGCGCGGGACAACGACGTCGACTTCGTCCATCTCGGTCGTAGAGCCTTTGATAGCTTCGAGGAAAGCACCGCGGGACTTCCAGATCGGCGTGCTGCGCTCTTCTGTATCGGCGATAAAAGGTCAAGTGCGCCGTGCTCGAGGCAGACCTTTGCAACGCTGTCGTATGCACCTTCGATTTCCTGAAGACTGCTGCCGTCGAACTTTAGGAGGAGATACGCATCTGAGCTCTTATCGGGGAATGGACGGCCGAGATATTCTTCAGAATCGACGATGACTTCGCGCTCCATGAACTCGATAGCCGTCGGAATCGCCTTCGCGCGGATGATTGCCGGCACCGTACCAATCGCGTCTTTCAGCGTCGGGAACGGAACGAGGAGGCTGACATCTTTCGTTGGCTTCGGGAGAAGACGGAGGATTGCCTTGGTGACAAAGGCAAGCGTGCCTTCCGAACCGATGATGAGGTCGCGGAGATTGTAGCCCGAGGAATTCTTGACGACCTTGCCGCCGAGCTGAAGAATTTTGCCGTCCGGCAGGACGACTTCAAGACCGCGGACGTAGTCACGCGTAACACCGTACTTAACAGCGCGCATGCCGCCTGCATTTGTGGAGATATTGCCGCCGATTGTCGCGGATTTCTCGCCCGGATCCGGCGGATAGAAGAGGTCATGCTCCTCAACGTAAGCCGCGATTTCCATGAGGAGGACGCCCGGCTCAACCGTCAAAGTCAAATTGTCTTCGTCAAGCTCGAGAATCTTGTTCATGAGCGTCATGTCGATCATGAGTCCGCCTTCGACGGCGACTGCTGCACCGACGAGCCCTGTACCTGCACCGCGCGGCGTGACGACGATGTTGTTCTCATACGCATACTTCATAAGCGCAGAGACTTCCTGCGTGCTCGTGACGCGGACGACGACATCCGGCGAAACCTTTTCAGAGCTCAGCTCGTCATGCGTGTATTCCTCATTGATGTCACTGCCTGTCAGAACGCGCTCTTTATCCGTAATTTCAACAAATTTCGCGATGTCATTCGCGTCGATCTTCTTGTACTCACTCATGGATGGAGCCCCCTTCTTTGATGCGTGTGATAAGCGCAGGAACGATTTCGTAGAGATCGCCGATAACTGCGTAGTTTGCTACCTTGAAGATGGACGCCTTCGGATCGCTGTTGATCGCAAAAATGAGATCCGAATGATCCATGCCGGCGACGAACTGGATCGCACCGGAAACACCGCAGGTGATGATGAGCTTCGGACGAACCGTACGGCCGGAAAGACCGATCTGATGCTTTGCATCCATCCAGCCTGCTTCGACGAGCGGACGCGTGCAGGCGACTTCGCCGCCGAGGAGATCAGCAAGCTCTTTAAGCTGCGCGAGATCTTCCTTCTTCTTGACGCCACGGCCGGCAACGATAAGAACATCGGCATTTTCGATGGACGTCTCTTTCGGCTTTGCCGTAACGGAGAGAACCTCGATGTTCGTCTTGAGATCTTCCGGCTTCACTTCAAGCTTTTCGATTTCGCCCGTGGCTTCTGCCTGGCGCTTCGGCGCTTCCATGATCTTATAGCGGACAGTTGCCATCTGCGGACGCGTGCGCGGCGTGTGAATCTCCGCCATGATATTGCCGCCGAATGCCGGGCGAATCTGAACGAGATCCGTATCTTTCTGCATATCGAGGATCGTGCAGTCTGCCGTCAGACCCGTCTTAAAGCGCGAAGCAACACGCGGTGCGAGCTGGCGGCCAACCGGCGTTGCGCCGACGAGAAGTGCTGTCGGCTGCACTTTGTTCACAAAGCGAGAGAAGACATTGGCATACGTCTCGATGTTGAAGGATTCCAGCGCCGGATCGTCAGCGACAAAGACCTTGTCGACACCGTAGTGAAGAATCTCCTCTGCCTTGTCTTCGATGTCCTTGCCGATGAAAAGTGCATAGACCGGATGGTTGATCTTTGCAGCGAGTTCACGCGCCTTGCCGATGAGCTCGAAGGTGACCGGGTGAATGCGGCCGCCGACGTGATCGACGTAGACCGTGATGCCCTTCCACTTGCTCTTATCTACCGCTACTCCCTGCTTCTCCTCGACGAACTCCATGACATCGGGGAACTTCTTTGTGCAAAGTTTGCACAGCTTGCAAGCCGCGTTGATTTCGAGCTTGCCGCCGTTATCTTCCATCGCGCCAAAGGGGCAGACATCGATGACAGCATTTATATCTTTAATTTTGTCCTGATGGACAACAAGCTTTCCCATAATCTAAACTCTCCCTTAATCAGCCGATGAACTTCTTCTCACGCAGGAGCTTCTGGATCTTACCGGCAAGCACGTCACCGGAGCCTTTCCACGTCTCATGCTTCTTGTCCGTCGGCGGCGGGAAGATACGGGAAACCTGCGTCGGCGAACCGTTGAGTCCGTAGTGATTCGGATCTTTGTCTTCCATGTCGTTGAGCGTATATTCCGTGATCTTTTGATCCTTTGTCTTTTCCTTGCGGAGGTAGCTCGGGAGGCGCGGCTCATTGATGTCCTTTTCCACCGTGAGGAGGCACGGGAAGGAGACCTTGACGCGTTCGATATCTTCCGGCATGTCCATATCGACGATAATGTGGCCATCAACGACTTCTTCAATGTTTCTGACGTTGCAGACACAGGGAATATTGAGCGCTTCGCTCATCTCAGGACCGACCTGCGCCGTGTCGCCGTCCGTCGTCTGCAGGCCGCAGAGGATGAGATCCGGCATGCCAAACGAACGAACGCCCTGCGAGAGCGTGTAGCTCGTTGCCAGAACATCTGCGCCGCCGAACTTGCGGTCTGTGACGAGTGCTCCCTGATCCGCGCCCATGGCAAAGGCTTCGTAAAGAACTGCCTTTGCCTGCGGCGGTCCCATCGTGATGACATTGACCTTTCCGCCGTACTGCTCACGAAGACGGAATGCCGCCTCCAGAGCGAAAAGGTCGTACGGATTCATCTTCGTGTCTGCGCCGTCGCGCTTCAAGACGCCCGTTTCGGGATCGACCTGAACCTTGCTAGAGCCAGGCACCTGTTTGATACAAACGAGAATATCCATCGCTGCTCCCCCTTGTGACTAAATTATCATACTTATCATGATATCTATACTAACGCATTTTTTCTTGTTTGTATACATTGTGAATAAATTAACTTTAACTTGGCATATTTTTTTCATCGTGTTCATCTATAGTTAGATAAATAATTGCGATAGAAAGCCCCTTTGCCCCCGCCTTTTGTCCTTAAATTTCACTATTTTTTATCGCTGCCTTTTTATCAGTTTTTTTATGAAATACAAGTCAATCTAACCACAATCCCCACAAAAGTCCCCACGTAATGAGAAATATTTTCTGTAAATTGTAAATAATAATGCAACAAATAGAAAGACGAACTTTTTATAATAATCTGTTGACGGAAACTCGATAAATATATATAATAATCGCAATCATATTTGGTTTGTGCTTTTTCAGCGTCAGCAGAGATAACCTGTGCACACGTAAAAAAGCACGGGCTTCAACCAGATCGATTCGCACGGCGATGCGATCTGCGGATTTTTCTGTTCCACCATATGAAAGGGTGAACTGTATGGACTTGATCATTGCCTTATCTCCGATCTTGTGGCTGGTCATCGCGCTCAGTGTGCTGAAGATCGCAGCCCACAAGGCCTGTACCATTGCGCTCATCATCGCACTGGTCGCAGGCATCTGTTACAACAACATGACAGTAGAACATGCGGCGCAGGGCACACTGGAAGGTGTGGCTCTGGCTTGCTGGCCGATCCTCCTCGTCATCATTGCTGCAATCTTCACCTATAATCTTTCCCTGGAAACGAAGGCGATGGACACCATCAAAAAGATGCTCGCCTCTGTCTCCAGTGACCAGCGCGTGCTTATCCTGCTGATCGGCTGGGGCTTCGGCGCTTTCCTCGAAGGCATGGCAGGCTTCGGGACGGCGGTCGCCATCCCCGCAGGTATGCTTGCAGGCATTGGCGTCAACCCAATTCTCGCCGCTTCGGTCTGTTTGATTGCCAACACAGTGCCGACGGCATTTGGCTCCATCGGCATTCCGGTCATGACGCTCGCCAGCGTCACGGATATGGATGCTGTGCAGCTTGCCGGTTATACAGCGGTACAGCTGGCACCGCTCGCTCTTTGCTGCCCTGCCCTCATGGTCATGGTCGCAGGAAAGGGCATTAAGGGACTCAAAGGCATGCTCATCATGTGCGTTGTCGCTGGTGTTGCGCTCGTCGTCCCCGAGGTTTTCGTCGCTATCTTCATGGGACCTGAGCTGGCCGTTATCGTAGGTTCGGTCTGCACAATGGCAGCAATCATCGCCTGCGCAAAGCTCTTCCCGGTTCACGATCCAAAGTACCAAATCGAAGGAGCTTCCTCCGACGGTTCCGTTTCCCTTGGCATTGGCTTCAAGGCCTGTCTCTCCTTTATCCTCATCTTCGTCTTCCTCCTCCTGACCTCAAAGCTTGTTCCGGCGATCAATGCACCTTTGAGCAAAATCTACTCGACGGTTCAGATTTTTGACGCATCGACGGGAGCACCTCCTTACAAGTTCGTATGGATCAATACCCCTGGCGTTTTGATCTTCCTCGCTGCTTTCATCGGCGGCACAGTTCAGGGAGCAAGCCCCAGCAAGCTTCTCTCTGTCCTCGGTAAGACGGTCTTTAATCTCCGCTTTACCATCCTCACGATCATCACCGTTATCGCAACGGCAAAAGGTCATGGGCTATGCCGGCATGACGAACACGATTGCCGTAGCTGCCGTCGGTGCGACAGGCACTGCCTATCCGCTGGTCGCTGCCTTTCATCGGTTCGATTGGTACTTTTATCACAGGATCTGCGACTTCTTCCTGCGTCCTCTTCGGCAAGCTGCAAACAGATGCTGCTATAGCCATCGGCGCGGGCGAACACGTACAGGCATGGGTGACGGCTGCCAATGCAACAGGTGCTTGTGCAGGCAAGATCGTCTCTCCGCAGAGCATCGCCATCGCTGTCGCGTCCATTGGCGTGAAAGGTGTGGAAGGAAGGCTGCTCTCCTTTGCCGTAAAATTCTACATACCTTTCGTCATCGTCATGGGACTGGTCGTCTACTTTGGGCAAACCATCGTACCCTAACGGCATCACTATAAGCAGGCAAAACCTCGCCTGTATCGGCGAGGTTTTTTTGATAGTATTTTTTTCTTTTTCTTATTTCGATTCTATGCTAAAATTAAAAAGAACATACATGGATGAATTCCACTTGCCTACACAATGATAAAAAGGATGTGCTTTTTGGATCTTTCCAACGCCTGTACCCTGCTGTCTATCTTCCTTCTCCTTCTGCTGTTTTGTGCAGGCTCCTTCTTCTCACTGGTTGAAACTGCCCTTGACAGCTGTCATCGCGGCAAGCTCGAACGACTTGCAGAAGAAGGAGATGTGGACGCTAGAGCTGTTCTTCATTTGCTCGAACGTCCTGAAAATTCCCTCTCGCTTTCACAGGCAGGCATCACGGGAACCGGCATTCTTATCGGACTCTTGACAGGAACGTTTCTTGCCCCTTTCCTCACGGGCATCCTTTCCTTTGTCCCACACGCCGATCTCCTTGTCTTTCTCGTCTGCGTTATCCTCATAACCGCACTTGCGCTCCTGCTCTGTGAATTTCTGCCCAAGGCCATCGCCATGCAGAATCCTGAGCGCATCCTCATGAAATATCATGCGCTCATTTCCCGCGCCATGCATATAGCCCATCCTTTCATTCGCGTTCTTACGTGCATTGCCGGTTTTCTCCTGCTCCTTTTAGGCATCCATCCCTTAGATCACGACACGGTAACCGAAGATGAGGTCAAGGAACTGATCGAACAGGGAACGGAAGACGGCACCTTCGAAAAGACAGAGCAGGCCATGGTAGACCGCATTTTCCACATGAGCGATCAGACAGCCTCTTCCCTGATGACACCGCGCACACAGATGCTATGGCTCGACCTCGCCGACCCGCTCTCACACAATCTCCGCCTCATCAAGGAAAATCCCGCCGACATCTACCCCGTCGGGCGTGAAAGTCTTGACGACTTCTGCGGCGTTCTCTACGGCAGAGAACTTCTGAATGCTGCCCTTTCAAAAAAAGGATATCGAGCTGACAGACTTCATTCGGAAGCCGCTCTTCGTACCGCGTGCCATGGAGTGCTTCCGTGTACTTGAAAAATTTCGCTATACAGGACTCCACGAAGCGATGGTTCTCGATGAATACGGCGGTGTCATCGGCTTTCTTACGATGGACGACCTCATAAATGAGATCATCGGTGACATAAACAGCACGAACGTCGACACAAGACAGGACAGCTTCATCACCGTCGGTGCGAATGAATGGCTTGTCAAGGGGCTTTGTTCTATCGACGATTTCAAAGAGCGATTCGACTTCGAAGAACTGCCGGAAGAAGCGCATGACCACTACCAGACGATGGGCGGCTTCCTTCTGAGCTACTTCGGCCACATTCCAAAAGTCGGCGAGTCCTGTGAATGGAACGGTTTCACGTTTGAAGTCAAGAAAATGGATCGCGCACGCATCGATCGCATCTGCGTGATAAAGAAAGGCGATGCTATATGACGAAAAAACGAATTGCCATCCTCCTTGCCTGCAACATCTTAGGCATTCTCCTCTTGATCAGCCTGCACTTTCCTTGGGCAGGCGCCGATTCTTGGTTTGTACTCGACCGAAATGTCTTCTATTTTTTTCAATAATTTCCTTGATAAAAGCGATGCGTTTCTCTACCTCGTCGCCTTTACGAATCTGCGAGCATTCGACGCCGTCGCCTTCCTCTTCATGCTCGCCATCTTTCTTTACTACTACCAAAAGGCGGACGCACAAGGCAGACACTTTCTGCTCGCGATGGGCGTTGTCATGCTCCTGACCGCCATTGCCGCGCGGCTGGTCGGAAATCTCATCGACTTTGACCGCGCAAGCCCCACAAAGTTCTTTTTCACCAACGGAGAACATGTCAACCTTGTCTCCAAGCTTACCCAATTGCCCGCAAAGGATTGGTCCAGCACGAGCTTTCCCGGCGATCACGGCATGGTTCTCATCCTCTTTTCCCTCTACATGTTCCGCTATTTAAAAAAGCGCGCCTTTCTCGCTGCCGTCGCGGTCATCGTCCTCTTTTCCCTTCCGCGCATCATGTCCGGCGCACATTGGATCACCGACCTTCTCGTCGGCTCAATGTCCTAAACCTCATCGTCACAAGCTGGTTCCTGCTGACACCGCTGTCGGATAAACTCATTCATTTTTTCCTGCGCAAAAAGCATTGGGCATAAAAGCCGACTTTCTGCACAAAAAGCCCCGCAAGGCTTCAAACCTGCGGGGCTTTTATAACGCTGTTTATTCTGCTGTGAACGGCAGAAGTGCGATGTTGCGCGCGCGCTTGATAGCAAGCGTTACTTGGCGCTGATGCTTTGCACAGTTGCCGGAAATACGGCGCGGCAAAATCTTACCGCGCTCCGTAACGAAGCGGCGAAGCTTTGCAACGTCCTTGTAGTCGATATGCTCGACCTTGTCTACGCAGAAAGAACAGACTTTCCTACGAGGTCTGCGGCCTCTATCGCGTCTCATCAAGATAATTCCCCTCCCTTAAAATGGAATTTGTTCTTCCGGGATGGATGGACCAAAGCCTTGGTCACCGCTCTGCGGCGGTTCCGGCGCACTCTGCGGAGCACTGCCCGAAAAACCGCCGTCATGCGGAGCATTTCTAGAATCGAGGAACTCGACTTCATCGGCGATAACTTCCGTGATGTAGCGCTTCGAACCGTCCTGTGCGTCATAATTGCGAACCTGCATACGACCTTCAACACCGACGCGGCGCCCTTTTGACCAAATTGTTGCCGCAAATCTCAGCGAGCTTACGCCAGCAGACGATCGGAATGAAGTCCGCCGTCGGCTGACCGTCATTTGCGTCGCGCCGTGCAAATCGGCGGTCGACAGCAAGCGTAAACGTAGCAACTGCCACGCCCGACTGTGTATAGCGTACTTCCGGATCGCGCGTCAGACGTCCGATAAGTATGACCTTATTCATGGCTGTCCTCCCGAGAAACAGAGTCTCTTATTCCTCGTCCTCGCGAACGATCATATGCTTTAAGAGCTCATCTGTGATCTTCATCACACGGTCGCATTCTGCAACGCATGCCGGCGTTGCCGTAATGTTCAGAAGGACATAGAAGCCTTCCTGACAGCCCTTGATCTCATAGGCAAGACGCTTCTTGCCCCAACGATCTTCCTTATCAATCGCTGCGCCGTTATCCTTGAGGAGCTTGGTAAACTTCTCAACCACAGCGTTCGTAGCCTCTTCTTCCAGCGGCTTCACGATAAATATGACTTCGTACTTTCTCACGAAATCACCTCCCTCTCTGGTCTGTGGCCCGTTTAGAAGCGGGCAGAGTCTCGATTCGCCTACGCGGCGACTTTACGAGTATATCATACCATGCAGGCAAATGCAAGCACTGCCGAAAAATAAAAAGCACCTTCCGCTCTATGTCGCTGCACCATCAGTGCGGCATACCGTCGTCATCAACGACACCGCGCAGCCGTCGATTAACACTGCCAAGGCTGCGGTAGACCATATGCAGGTCAATCTCATCGGATCGGCTCTCCATGTACTTTTCCAGCTTGCGTTTCACGCGCTGCAAGGCATTATCCACTGACTTCACATGACGTCCCAAACTTTCGGCAATCTCCTGATAAGACATTCCATCCAGATAGCTCATCAGAACCTTCCACTCGAGAGTGGAAAGGATATGCTCCATTTTCTTCTCGATAACGTCGAGCTCCTCGCGGCCGACAACGAGTTCTTCCGGATCCATGACCTTCACGCCAGACAGGATATCCAACAGCGTGCGATCCGATTCTTCATCGTAAATTGGCTTGTTCAGCGATATATAGGTATTGAGCGGAATATGCTTTTGCCGTGTCGCCGTCTTGACCGCCGTAATAATCTGCCGCGTAACGCAGAGCTCTGCAAACGCACGGAAGGAAGCGAGTTTATCCGTACGAAAATCGCGAATCGCTTTGTAAAAGCCAATCATCCCCTCTTGAAAGATATCCTCACGATCAGCGCCGACCAAAAAATACGAACGCGCCTTTGCCCGAACAAAGCTCCGGTATTTATAGATAAGATAGTCGATGGCTCTCTTGTCGTTATTGTCGCGGATATCCATGAGAATCTCTTCATCCGTCTGGTTTTCATAAGGCGCATATAACGCCTCCATCTGCTTTTCATTTAGCTCCGCTGCCATTGGAAAGACTCCCACTGCTGATTTCACCATATCCTTAACATGACGAAACATTCCGTCTGATGAATCACAAATTCCATCATATTAAGCGCTTCCTTTTTCACTTTAGTTGACAAAATTATACTCTAAGGCAAAGACCATCGTCAAGGGAACCTTCGATAGAATTTCAAAATGAGATAAATATAATTAAATTCTACACTTTAGTAAATTTTTCCTGCTTTTTTTCAAAAAGTTTTATCCTTCTTTCAAAAAGCTCTTCTATTGACGCCGCGTGCTCCTAAGTGTATGCTAAACGATAAGAACTTCAGGATTTTATCTGTCAGGAGGAATCTTTATGAAAGTAACAGAAACAAAGCTCCCGGGCGTCTACCTCATCGAACCCGATGTCTTCGGCGATGCACGCGGCTGGTTTATGGAGAGCTGGTCAAAGCGTAAATTTGAAGAGGGCGGTCTCTACGTCGACTTTCTGCAGGACAACCACTCCTATTCTGCAGAAAAGGGGACACTGCGCGGTCTGCACTATCAGCTCAACCCCATGGCACAGGCAAAACTTCTTCGCGCAACGCGCGGCACGATCTTCGATGTCGCCGTCGACATCCGCAAGGGTTCACCGAACTATGCGAAGTGGGTCGGCTATGAGCTTTCGGCGGAAAACAAGCGTCAGCTCTTCATACCGCGCGGCTTTGCCCACGGCTTTATCACGCTCACGGACGATGTTGAAGTACAGTATAAGGCAGATAACTACTATGCGCCGGACTGTGACGGCAATATTCGTTGGGACGATCCGGAAATCGGCATCCAATGGCCCATCGAGCCGACCATTCTCTCGGACAAGGACAAAAAAGCCCCCCTGCTCAAGGAACGCACCAATCTGAATTTCGTCTACGAGAAATAAGAAAAGAAACTACGTTCCAGCGATTCTAGCATCTACATGGTTCAGCATGTGCCATCTGCATAGAAATCAATAAAGATTTTTTATTATGTAACTTGACGCACAGAAAAAACGACTCAGACTGCGTATAATTTAAATCAGCCTTTTGAAATAACCTTGATTTTTATCTTAGGAGAATGAACATGGCAGACAAAAAAAATCCGTACGCAGGTACAAAGACAGAAGCAAACCTCCTCGCAGCATTTGCCGGTGAAAGTCAGGCGACGAATAAATACACGTACTTTGCTTCCCGCGCAAAGAAAGACGGCTATGAGCAGATAGCGGATCTCTTCTTGAAGACGGCTGCAAACGAGCGCGAACATGCAAAGCTCTGGTTCAAGGAACTCGCCGGCATCGGCTCGACAGAAGAAAACCTAGAAGCAGCTGCCAACGGCGAAAATTACGAATGGACCGATATGTATGTCGGCTTTGCGAAAAACCGCCGAAGAGGAAGGTTTCAAAGAACTCGCAAGAAAGTTCCGCCTCGTCGCTGCTATCGAAAAGCATCACGAAGAACGCTATCGCAAGCTTTTAAAAAACGTCAAGGACAGTGAAGTTTTCAAAAAGAGTGAAGTAAAGATCTGGGAGTGCAGAAACTGCGGTCACATTGTCATCGGCACAAGCGCACCTGCTGTTTGCCCAACCTGCAAACACCCTCAGAGCTTCTTTTGAGATCAGCGCGGAAAAACTTCTGACAATAGACTTCACCCACAAAGAAAAAAAGACCGGAGAGCTATTGCGCTTCGGTCTTTTTGTTGCATCCATAATGAAACAGATTTTTATAATCTATTTCTAATAAATTAGTGATAGAGTGACCGCAGAAAAGGCATGGAACGAACCATGCGACAAAGGAAAACTGCCCTAAGGAGAAGAGCCATCATGATGAACAGCAATTATATGAGCAATTACAGCTACGGTGAAGATTGTTTTGAGGACATTCCACACGTCCTCGAACCGTACCGCGTGAAATCTGTCGTCTTCATCGGCGGCAAGCGCGCGCTCGCAAGTTCTGAAGCAGGTGTACGAACAGTTTGCGAAAAAGGCGGCATTCGCGTGACGGGCAGCTTTGTCTACGGCGTGGAGTGCACTGCAGGGAACATCGAGCATCTTGCAGGACTTGCCGAAGTCCAAGAGGCCGATGCGATCTTTGGCTTCGGCGGCGGAAAGGCGACCGATACCGCAAAGATGGTCGCCAAGGCGGTCGACAAGCCGATCTTCACCTTCCCAACCATCTGCTCAAATTGTTCGTCCGGCACATGTATTGCCGTCATCTATCACGAAGATGGCTCGCTTGACCATTATGGTTACCCTGATACGCCGGCACATATCTTCATCAACACGAAAGTTATTGCCAATGCCCCTGCTAAATACTTCTGGGCAGGCATCGGCGATGGCATCAGCAAGGCTCCCGAAGTCGAGCACTGCGTCCGCCATGCAAAAGAGAGCACGGCAAACCTGCCGCACACGGCAGTTCTCGGTGCAGCAATTGCCGCCTCCTCCAAGGACGCTTTCTATACCTACGGCAAGGAAGGACTTGAAGATGTGCGGCAGCACCGCGTCAGCAAGGCCATTGAAGAAATCGCCCTCGATATTCTCGTCTCCACAGGCTACGCCTCGAATCTCACCAACCAAAAAGATTTTTATTACAACTCCTGCCACGCACATGCCTTTTACAACGGCACAACCCGAATCTCCCGCGAAGGTGAATATCTGCACGGTCAAGTCGTCTCCTTCGGCGTCCTCGTCCTGCATGCCTACTTCGAAGAAGATGAAGAAATGCACCGCATCGCAAAGTTCAACCACAGCATCAAGCTTCCCGTGACGCTTGCCGAGCTGGGGCTGACGGACGGCGATGCCGATAAAGTTGCAGCATACGCCATGGAGACAAACGAATACAAGAACTTCCCCTTCGACGAAAAGACCTTCGCTGCCGCCATCCGCAAGGTCAATGCGTACGGAAAGACGCTTTAACCTCGCCGGTGAAAACATTTTTAACTGAGCAATAAAAAACCCCCGCCAAAGCGGGGGCTTCTTTTTCTATGGTGCGATTGGCGCGATTCGAACGCGCGACCTGCCGCTTAGGAGGCGGACGCTCTATCCAGCTGAGCTACAACCGCAAATACAAATACTTGAATATTCTACCGCATAACACAAAAAATTGCAAGTCATCAGTAAGGGTACTCTTCTGCCGTTGTCGCTGTCACTTCAATTTCGCAAAGAGCGCCTTTCGGAAGATCCTTCACAGCCACGCAGCTGCGTGCGGGCTTGTTTGTGAAATGCTTTGCATAGACGGTATTAAAGGCAACAAAGTCGTTGATATCCGCAAGGAAGCACATCGTACGGACGACGTTATCCATGCTTTTCCCCGCAGCAGAGAGCACGGCTTCAATGTTTCGGCAGCACTGCTCCGTCTGCGCCTCGATGCCTCCTGCAACAAGCTCGCCCGTGGCAGGGTCTAGTGCGATTTGTCCGGATGCATAAAGCATACCGTTTACTTCCACTGCCTGACTGTACGGTCCAACGGCTGCCGGCGCCGCATCGGTATGAATTTTTTTCATGATTTCCTCCTATATTATAAAAATATTCGCTCTTCGTTATTTTACCCGGGAATATCTGAGAAAGCAAGGGGTTTAAAGGAAAGGAACTCTTGTCACCCGCAAGTTAAACACTCATTTTGTCAAAGAATCAAAGTACTGAGAGACATCCGAAGTGCAGCTACATAGCGGAATACACATCTGTGCGGCGGTCCTGCCAGACGGTGATGCGCTTTCGTGCTTCCGCAAGTCGTTCAAAATCCAACGCCGCCGTAAGAATTGTCGGCGCTTCCTTCGCACCTATTAGCACCTCACCCCAAGGGTCGATGACAGCAGAATGCCCACCAATTGGAATCGCCTTTGGATAAAACCGCCGCCATTACAGGCGGCAAAGAAGATCTGATTCTCGACAGCACGCGCCCGCACGAGAAGTTCAAAGTGATCGATGCGCCGCAGCGGCCACTCGGCAGGCAAAAAGACAAGCTCTGCACCGCAGGCAGAAAGGGCGCGGAAAAGTTCGGGAAAGCGCAGGTCATAGCAGATGGCAAGCGCTGCCGTATGTCCCTCGATGGAAAACGTCGCTAGGCTGCTGCCCGCTGTAAATACCCCCTTTTCTCCGCCTGGTGAAAAGAGATGCATCTTATCGTAATGCGCGATTTCCTCGCCCGAACGGTCGAAAACAAAAGCGCGGTTATATATGGCGCCCTTTTCACGGATGGGAAGGAGCCGCCGACAAGGTAAATGCCATGCATCTTTGCAAAGGTCTGCATCATCTCCTTTGCGTGCACGGCATCTTCTGCATATTGCTCAATCGGCGACGGAAAGAAACCTGTCAGCCACAGTTCCGGCAAAAGGAGGATATCGGGACATGGGCTTTTGCACAAGGCGGCTTCCATCGCCTCCTTCGCTGCTGCAAGATTTCTCTCGGGCTCGGCAAACACAATCGGCAGCTGCAGAATCGCCAGTATGAGTTTATCCTTCATTTCCGTTCACCTCGCTTCACTTTCTTCCTTAGGCTCTTACGTTCCTGCGCTGCGCTGTCCTTTGCCGCAAGCTCGGCGTCTTTCTTGATCTCTTCCAGCGCCAGCAGAACAGCGTCATCTTCCTGTGGCGCAAGCTTTTGAACCGCTTCTTTTGCAAGAAGTTCCTGACGTTTTGAAACAATCACATGGTCTTTGACGACAACGGTCGCGTGACCTAGGGCTTTTCCATGCGCCGTTCCTCTGCCGTCGATCACAAGGTCAAGCTGCGGCACTTCAGCCATGAGCTTCGCTTTTGGGTCAGGCTGCGCTGCCTCTACCGTACCGGATATATCTGCTTTCTCTGCTTTTTCCGTCGCATCGCCGCTGCCAAAATCCATCAATGCGATGACGACGTCGTTATTTTCCTTCAGGCGCATCGCCATTTCCTTTATCAGCGGCAGAGCATCCTGGACTTTGAGTTCTTTTCCATCATCGTGGGAGAGCTGCGTGCCATCTGCAATCATGCCAAAGACAGCGATGCGGACGCCGTTCTGATTGAATACCTTATACGGGAGAAAGACCGCGTCATTGGATCGCTTTTCGATAATATTCGCTGTGACGATGGGAAAGTTCAGCCGCGCCGCCAATTTGACAAGCGAGGAAATACCGAGCGAAACGTCTCGGCTGCCGATGACAGCGGCATCATACCCCGCAAGATTTAAGAGCGGTGCCATGGCTGCGCCGTCGCGCGCGTTAATGAGCGGCGTTCCAGAAAAGATATTTCCCGCATCGAAGGCAAGCGTATCCTCATCAGCATCCTTTGCCTGTCGAATGGCGGCGGCAATGCGCGCCATGCCGATGGATCTGCCTGCTTCATCCGTAGCTAGAACGCGCCCTTCCATCGAGCCGGTATAGTAGATCTCAATATGGCGACCGTCCTCTTTTTCCGCAGCATTTGCAGCAGGGAAAGCCGCGAAGAAACACACACCTGCAACAAGCGCTGCCGCGAGTTTCTTTCTATACATCTTTCGAATTAAAGATTTCATCGTTTCACCATTTCACCAAAATAGCAGGAAAGCCGCGCACCTTTCGCGCGACTTTAATACGGTATCACGTTATCGGTCAAAGTTCTCCATTCTTCTTATGCAGCAGCTTTGCCTTGACAATGCGGCGCACGGATTCATCGATGCGTTCCATCGGAATCTCGCCGCTTTCCACAGCATCCAAAAGGCCAAGATAGACATCGGTCTCATGTGCATACTCATGGCAGACGAGAACGATATCCGCGCCTGCCTGCACAGCGCGTACACCGACGTCACGAAAGGCAGCGTATTTTGCGACGGCGCCCATCTCCATATCATCGGTGACGATGATGCCGCGGTAACCGAGTTCGCCGCGAAGAAGGTCTGTCTGCACGGCTTTGGAAAGACTCGCGGGGTTGTCGGCATCGTAGGCGGGATATTTCAGATGTGATACGAGAATAAAATAATCCTCTGGCTGCGCTGCATCAATGACCGCCTTAAAGGGAATGATATCGCTTGCCGCAAGTCTTTCCCGCGAGGCTGTGATTTCCGAAACGTCCTTATGCGAGTCGACCGTACTGCGCCCAATGCCGGGAAAGTGCTTCATCGCATAGATCATGCGATTCTTCTCATACCCCTGCACGCTGGCGAGAACGAACTTCTTCACAGTCTCAGGGTCGGTGGAAAAACTGCGGCTCGATGCGCCGACATCTGCGACCGGGGCAAAGTTTACGTTGAAGCCTAGCTCCTTCAGTTCCTTCGCCGTGCGGTTCGCTGCCCCTTCTGCCGCTGTAAGGTCACCTGCCGCGCCGATCTGCCGCTGCGAACTGGGCGGCTGGATAAAGCTGCGCCCACGAACAACATCGCCGCCCTCTTCATCAATGCCGATGAAGAGCGGTACCTTTTCCTCCGCCTGCACCTGTAAGTCTTCGTTGAGCTTCTTTGTCTGCTCTGCACTCACGAGATTTCGGTCAAAGAGTATAACGCCGCCGATATGATACTGATGAAGCATGTAGAGACTGTCATCCGTCACGGTATCGCCCTGAATGCCGATCATCATCATCTGTCCGACTTTCTCCGCCGGCGTCATATTCACAACAATACCCTCGACTTTTTCATCGAGGGTTGCCGCTGTCTGTTCCTTTTTTACTTCGTTCTTGACGCCTTGCACGCCGCAGCCGTTCGCAGCGAAAGCAATGAGGATGGTCACAGCGATTGCCAGAGCAAGACCTACGATGCCTATATCTCGTTTCTTCTGCGCCATGGACGTTTCCCCGCTTTCTTTCGATGCTTTGAACTGTATCGCTGGTACCTGCGCACTGCACAGACACTATGTACGATGCATAAAACCGCAGCTCATCCGATGCATGCTGCGTTGAACTTCTCGATCATCTTTTCCGGCTTATACGATTCCTTTGCTTTTCGAAGTCCCTCGTGCCCCATGTCTTCCTCGCGGTTAATGTAGCGCATATCCTGCCAAGCGTGCTCGACAAAGCCCTGATTGATCGCGGGATACGCTCCGCGAATTGACGGATCCGCCTTTTCAACATGAATCACTGCCGTATCGGTATTGAGCTGCTCACCGTAGGTAAAGGCAATGATGCGGCCGTCCAAACGCACAACGCCGCCCTTTAGACGAAAAAAGTCGTAATCATCAAAGACCTCACCTATCGCCTTGCGCTCCCAGCCGATAAAAGGGTCGTCCGGCTCATCGCTGATGCGCATATTGTACCAGCGGTCGAGTTCCTCGCGACATGCAGGAATCAAATCCTCTGTAATCGGCAAATACTCTGCCTGCGGGTAATTCTTTCGAAAGGCGTTCAAGTGATTCTTTTTCGAGTGAAGCTTTCGTCCCGCGAGCGTCGTGAGTTTTTCTGCAAGATAGACATAATCGAAATTATCGCGGTCACTTTTTACCTCAAATTTCGCACCGTCAAAATGTGCGAGAAGATCGGCATAATTCTTTTCAAGTCCTACAAGATGCAGTGACCTGCCCTGCTTTTTGAAATATGTGAGCAACATCTTTGTCGCCTCGACGAGCTTGTCTTCCGTCGTGAACGGCTGAAGGGCAAAGAAATCGCCTTTCCACGTACCGAGCATAAAAAGAATGCCATCTTCTTCCGCAATCTTGAGCGAAAAAGGCTCACGCCACATAAAGAAATTGGTAAAATTAAAATGTGAATTCTCGTAATATCGATTATGGAAATATGTGTCGAGAAGCACTTTGTGCTCCTTCGTCAATTCCTTAAAAATCTATGATGCTCAATCCCTTCCTCTGCCGCATCCTACTGTCTGACAGATACGTTTAATACTATTGTCATTATAACAATCATGTCAAATATATCGGTAACTTGCTTACACAAAAAAGAGCGAAGTCCTTGTGTATCTCTCTACCATAAGTACATTGCCTGTAAGGGTGGCAAGAATTTCACAATCTTTATCAACATTCAAATTGAGGTATGGACCCTATCCTTATATGTCATTTTCTATACCCTCTATTTGTGTAGTGTTTTATTATATTCTTTAAGAAAGAATGTAGGTTAGACTCTTGAAATGGAGGAGATATCTGTGGGCTTGCATCAGGTGAAGACAAAGATGACAGAAAGGTGCAGCCATGAGAGTGTATGCGAGAAAACAAAAAGTGCCATGCTGTGTCTCTACGAGCGACTAAATTATAGGGCGAAGATGCCTCCATGAGCAGGCTTGCACAAACATTTGACATCACCCAGGTACGAACCATCCAGCGCGACATTGAGGATCTGCGCGCCTATTTAGCGGAGACACGCCACAGAAGATGGTGACGCCATCACTTCCAGAATCACTTAAACGCGACTGTATGCTCTCCCATGCAGCAGGTGGCTGACGCAGGAAGATATTAACTTTGCCATCTGCAGATTCTCCTCGAGCGCGCATTCTACCCAAGAGGTGGATTCTCTCTCTTGCGAAAACTACGCAGACCGCCCCGAACTGCTGACCAAAACGGGTCGGAAAAAATGATAGGTAACAATTCTACCGTTCCCGCTACGTCATGAAAGGAAACTGTTGACAGTATATGGACGTGTCACACGGCTTTGCATAGAACAAAAAATTTTGCGCATCATCTATCGGCGGCAGGACGGCATAGGCATACACGAAATGAACCCATCGCCGTCATGTTCTCTGAGGTATTGTACACCACGCATCTTACGCGCCGGACGGACGAAAGGACTTTCCGACAATTTTTCCGCATCGATCGCATTGCAGACTTCACGCCGACAGGAGAAAAAGTTCTCTATTCCCTACCGCGATAAGTTCAGTGACGGGGAATTCCGCAAACGTGTCCAGTTCATGTATGCCGGGAAACTGCGCTGTGTCACCTTCACATACAGCGGTGCTTCCATTGAAGCTATTCTCGATTGTCTCCCCACGGCAAAAAAATTCTCTCTGAAAAAAACGGCATCTACCGCATCACAACCGAAGTTTACGGCAACGGCATTGATATGTGGCTGAAAAAGTCAAGGCGACAAGGTAACGGTGGAGAAATAATCCCTAGCAGAATACGGCAAAAACCATATATCCTATAACAAGGGCGTCTGCTATACAAAGCAGACGCCCTTGTTGCGAAAAACGCACTCTCTTTATGTATAAAAGTTATGCTTCATCCTGCGGCTTTGCATTCCAAACGAGAAGTGCAAGAAGCGTTGCAGCCAGCGCTGCACCGACCCAGAATTCTGTAGCATAGCCGAAGTCATAGACCTTTACACCGTTCACTGTCGTGATTGTCATCAACTTACCTGTGACAAACTCCTGAATTGCAGCGCCTGCATATGAGAGGAGACCGATCATCCCCATCGCTGCGCCCGTGACACGCTTCGGCACGATGTCGACCGCCATCAGACCACCCATATAGCAGACGAGAGCGCCCATCGTGAAGCCGTAGAACGTCATACAGAAAAGATCCGTGTAGAAAGACTGCGGTGCCCAGACAAAGCCAGCAATAGAAGCAGTATACAATAAGCCATAGATGAGCGCCGGCTTGTTGCGCTTTGAGTGGAAGAACCGATCGGAAATCCATCCACAAAGGAGCGCACCGAAGATACCCGCGACCTGCATGTATGCCATGACACCTGCCGCGCCCATCATATCGTAGCCCTTTTCCGCCGTCAGATAGACGACGCCCCAGCTCTCAACTGCATAGCGCGCGATGTAGACGCAGAGTGAAGAAAGACCGAGAATCCAAACCGCAGGATTTTTGACAACCGCATTCCATTGCATAGAACCGACCGACTGCTTCTTCTGCGCTTCGATCTCTTTTTCTGTCTTTTCGCCGTAGTAGACAGCGCCGTTTGGCAGCCCCTTCGTCTCTGGGCGGTCGCTCATTGTGTTATAGAGGACAATGGAGCCCA
The DNA here is from genome assembly GCA_916439735.1 of uncultured Mitsuokella sp. Taxonomy (GTDB): domain Bacteria; phylum Bacillota; class Negativicutes; order Selenomonadales; family Selenomonadaceae; genus AWVT01. The sequence continues at coordinate 55,478 of CAKAIG010000002.1, read as the reverse complement.
GCAGGCTGATGACACCCGCTGCGATGAAGCCCATACTCCAGCTGTATGCCGTAACGATTGCGGCAATGGCAAAGTATGCAAAGGAAGAACCGAGATTATGGCTTGTGAACCAGACACCGTAGAGCGTGCCGCGCTGTCTATTGCTGAACCACTGGTTGAGTGCGACGATGGATGGCCCAGCACCGTAGGACTGAAACCAGCCATTGATGCCCCAGAGAACGGCAAGCGGTACAAAGGAATTCACAAGCCCCATGCCGGCCATCGTCACCGATGAGATGAACAAGCCAAAGGTAAAGAATCGCTTGTTATTCATTCGATCTGCCAGAAAACTGTTGGTAAACTTGCCAAGACCATACGTGATGAAAAAGACCGAGCCGATGATGCCGATCTGTGCCGGATCAACAACACCGGAAGCGAGAAGCGGCTTTTTGATAACCGAGTAGCTTTGACGAATGATGTAGTAAAACGCGTATCCTATCGTAATGGAAACAAAAACCTGCCAGCGCGTGCGGTTAAAAAAATCCGCTTTACCTCCGCAGAATCGGAAATACGAGGCGCGTCCAGCCCCTGTTTTGAAGAAATTCCATAAAAAGCTCTTTCATAAATACTCCTTTTCTGAAAAAAACCTCGCACAGTCTTTTTTTGTGCGATTTATCCATTATATTTCTATAATACGCCTCGTGGCAAAAGATATACATGCCGTATCAGATAACAGACAGCTTAGTAGCGCTGGCGGTCTTTTAGTGCCCGCTCAACTTCGCGTCTTGCCGTCTTTGCATGTAGGTCTTGCCGCTTGTCGTAGTTATGCTTGCCGCTTGCAAGCGCGACTTCCATCTTAGCGCGCCCATGCTTGAAGTAGAGCTTAAGCGGGATGATGGTAAAAGCCCCTTTTCGCGGCTCTTAGAAAACAGCTTTGCAATCTCTGCCTTGTGCATCAGGAGCTTGCGTTTTCGAAGAGGGTCGTGGTTGAAGATATTTCCCTGTTCGTAAGAGCTGATATGCATATTTTCAACGAAAATCTCACCGTTTTCGACACTTGCAAAGCTGTCCTTCAGATTTACATGACCGGCGCGCAGGGATTTTACCTCTGTGCCTTGAAGTGCAATGCCCGCCTCATAGGTCTCATGAATAAAGTAATCGTGGCGCGCCTTGCGGTTTTCCGCAACAATCTTTTTAGGTTCTCTCGCTTTTGTCATTGTCTTTGCCCTCAATCACTTGGCGCGCGAGGTGCCGCGCTCGGTCTTGCGATGTAGACGCGGCTTTGATTTCGGTGCGTCTTTTTGGGCGCTGGCTTCTTCGCGCGCCCGCTGTGAAACAAAGCCCGGCGGATCCGGCCAAACGGCACTCGTAAGCCCTGTAATCCTGATGCGGTGATAGTCGCGCGGACCGCGCGTGCTGATGCCCAAGTCGTGGTAGCCCTGCCGTACTTTCGATTTTACAGCACGGCGTGCGCGACTCTCCAATGTTGCGCGCTTTCCATCTTTCCTAAGGGTGTGCTTCTTGCGCGGCGCATGCTCATCTGCCGTACGCTGCGCTGCATTTGCCGCGTGCGCTTCGCCTGCGCCCTTTCCGCGGCGTTTACGGCTGCTGCGCCTATTTTCACGGCGAGCCCTTCCTTCGTCTGCCTTCTGCTCGCTGTGCATTTTCTTGCCTGCATCTGCTTTTTCATTTTCTGCAGGAATATCCGCGACGATATCATTTTTGCTGCGCTTCCTGCCTTTCCTCTTTTCATCGGCACGCTCCTTCCTGCCGGCAGCTTTCAGCTTTTCCCCCTTGCTGTTGTGGGAAGCGTTTGCCGTGGCGGCGGGAATATAAGCTCCATTACCCTTCAGCATGAAGTCAAGGTTCTTTTCCTTCGTATTCGCGCGAACGAGCAGAATCTCGACAGAATCGCCAAGGCGATACTGCTTTTTCGTGCGCTCTCCGACCAAAGCATAAAGGTCTTCACGGTACTCGTAAAAATCATTGACCATTGTCGAAACGTGAACGAGTCCTTCGACGCCGTTTTCAAGCTCGACAAAGATACCGAACTGCGTGACACCCGAAATGACACCCGTGAATGCATCGCCGACAAACTGCTCCATGTACTCGATTTTCTTCATATCCGTCGTATCGCGCTCAGCTTCGATCGCCATGCGCTCGCGGCTCGATGCGTGCTCAGCAATGCCCGGGAGCATGGACGCATAGCGCGCCTGCTTTTCAATGGGCATCGTGCCCGACTCAAATGTCTCACGCAAAAGGCGATGGACGATGAGATCCGGATAGCGGCGAATCGGTGAAGTAAAGTGCGTGTAGTAACGTGCCGCAAGCCCGAAGTGACCAAGGCTCATCTCGCTGTAACGCGCCTGCTGCATGGAACGAAGCGCAACCGCTGAAACGATGCGCTCTTCCGGGCGCCCTTTAACTTTAGTCAAGGCTTTCTGCACGTCCATCGATCGGATATCACCGCTTTCGCTCTGACGAATAAACAGTCCAAAGACCGAAAGAAGTGCATTCAGCCGCTCGATCTTTTCCGTCGTCGGCTGCTCGTGCACACGGTACATGAACGGCAGATGCTTCTTATCCATATGCCGGGCAACTGTCTCATTCGCTGCCAGCATACACTCTTCAATGATGGATTCTGCCAACGATCCCTCGCGCTTAATAAGAGCGATCGGATGTCCCTTATCGTCGAGCTTCACCTTGACTTCCGGTAAATCAAAGTCAATCGAGCCGCGTCTGTGGCGCTTCTCCTTCAGCACATATGAGAGGTCACGCAACGTCTCGAGCATCTCGCCGATATCCTCGTTGTCGCGAACAAAAGCTTCTTCCTTGGCAACGAGAATCTTATTGACAACGTTATACGTCAGGCGGCGATAGACGCGAATGACCGTCGGGCAGATTTCATAACTCGTAACCTTGCCCTCCGGACTGATCTCCATCTCGCATGCCATAGAAAGGCGATCGACACCCTCGTTCAGACTGCAAATGCCGTTGCTGAGTTCCTTCGGGAGCATCGGGATGACGCGGTCAACGAGGTAAACGCTCGTACCGCGCTCCCGCGCTTCACGATCCAATGGCTGATTTTCGCGCACATAAAAGCTGACGTCTGCAATATAAACGCCGAGGAAAAAGGAACCATCTGCCCTGCGGCGTGCAAAGACACCGTCATCGAGATCCTTCGAGTCGTCCCCGTCGATCGTGACGATGGAAAGTTCTCGCCGATCCCTGCGCCCGCGGCACTCTTCGGCACTTGGCTCTTTCTCCATCGCCTCTGCTTCCGCCTGCACGTCTTCCGGAAAGCTCTCGGAAAGGTCGTATTCACGCATGACAGAGAGGACATCGATACCGGGAGTGCCCATCCTGCCGAGAATCTCAACGATTTTGCCTTCGGCGTTCCGACGTCCATCCGGCCACTTTGTGATTTCAGCGACGACCTTCATGCCGGTTTTCGCGCCCTTTGCCTCGCGCTTTCGAATGAAGATATCCTGTGAAAGTTTCGTATTGTCCGGCGTCACAAAACCGAAATTGTGGCTTGCCTCATATGTGCCGACGACCTTTTGATTTGCGCGCTCTAGGACGCGGATGATCTCCCCTTCACGGGAGCGCCCCGGTATCTCTGCGGGGCGCACGCGAGCTACAACGCGGTCGCCGTGCATCGCTGTGCCGAGATCTACGCCTGGAATAAAGACATCCGTCTCATCTTCCGTATCACGCACATCCGGGATGAGAAAGCCAAAGCCCTTTGGCGACATCGAGAGCCGGCCGACAGCGAGGTGCATGCGTGCGGGAACCCCGTAGAGATCGCTTCGGTTCTTGATGATTGCCCCCTCTTTTTCGAGTGCTTCCAAGGCCGTGCCATACTGAACGAGATCTTCGCCCTCGAGACGCAGAACTTCTGCAAGATCTTCTGCTGTCAGCGGCTTATAGGCTTCCGTCCGCATATAAGCTAAAATCTTTTCTTTTAAATCCATGTAGTTCTCCCAAAACTCCTGATTTCTGTTCTCTTTTTATTTATCCGCACAATTTTTTATCACAGCACTCATACCATCTGTCCGTGCTGATGCTTTTTGACAAAGTTTACCGTCTGCTTAAAGACCTCGTCTCGCTTGCTGGTTAGGGGCAGGAGATGCCCGGCGCCGTCGAACCAAGAAAGGCTCTTTTCTTGGCTGCCTATGAACTTCTGAATATAGATAGCACTCTCCGGCGATGCAGTATGGTCGTCAAGGCTGTGGAGAATGAGCACGGGTACGGTCACCTCAGGCAATATTTTTTTCGTTCGCTCAATGAGGTCGAGGAGTTCGTACACGCTCACAAGTGGCATCTCCCGATACGTCTCGTTGACGACGGACGGCACATTTTTTAACTTCCGCCGCGCCTTTGGCACGAAAACGCCCGCACAGTACTTTCGCGCAGGAAGATGCTCTGCGCCCTGCTCCGGCGCAATGAAGATCGGCGCGGCAAGGCTGATGATCCCCGCCACATGACGCTCTGCCGCTAATAGAAGCGCGAGAATCCCGCCCATAGAATGCCCGCAGACAAAGATTTCTTCACACATTCCCGAAAGAAACGCATAACCGTCACGCACCGAATCGAGCCAGTCCTCCGACTTCATGCGCGCGAGATCCTTTGCCGTCGTCGCATGACCTGCCAGACGGACGGCAAGAACAGTGAACCCCGCCTTTGAAAGCGCTTCGCCAAGGAGCAGAAGCTCCGCCGGAAGCCCTGTAAAGCCATGAATTAAGAGGATGCCCGTCCTTCCGCCGGAAAAAAAGAACGGCTCCGCGCCTTTGAGAATCATCGAATTCCTCCTCCGAAAATCCTGCCTGACACGGAAAGAACCCCTGCACAAGCAGGGGATTCTTTTCTCCGTTAATTTGTCATGCGCGCGATGATGATCGTGATGACAGCAAAGAGCACACCCGCCCCCACCGTTACGCGAGCGAGCAATGCATCCATGCCGCGCGCCTTACTCGAAAAGACGGTATCCGAACCGCCGGCAAGACCGCCCATGCCGTCCGACTTCGCCTCCTGCCCGAGGACAGATGCGATGAGGACGAGCGCAACGAGCGCGTCAAGCACCATGAGTAATGTCAGCAAAATTTCATCTCCCATTCTCTTGCGAAAGTTCCAGTCATATTCTATAGGACAATACTCCACTTAATTTTTATCTTGGTTTTATCTTAACATAGAATACGCGGAGGCGCAATGCTCCCCTTCTGCTCACGCCACGCACACATCCTTTTCATCCCTCAGTCATCGAAGGGGATGAGCTCACGCCTGCGCCCCTGAAAGCGAATGCTCGTCGTAATGCCGTAGCTTTTGACATATGCCACAGCCTCCTCGTTATAACGACCGCAGTCTTCAGGCTTGTGTGCATCGCTCGTCGTGATGACGGGAAGACCATACTTCGCCGCAATCTGCATGAAATCCGGATATGGGGAGATCTCCTCAATCGGGTAACGGTAATACGTTCCCGTGTTGACATCGACGATCATCTTCGCTTTTTCATCGCCTTCACAGCGCGCTCGAGATACGGCGTGACATCGAAATCCGGCAGATACTTGAACAGGCGAATGTTAAAGGGATGGCCGAGGACATCGTAAAGCCCTGCATCCGCAAGTTTTTCCACTTCCTGCGTATACCACTCGTAAATATCCTTCAGATCGTGCTTATCCCACTCCGCCTTAATCTCGGACGAATCATACGCCCAGCCGTGCAGGAAGTGGACAGAGCCGATGATGTAATCAAAGGGATATGCGGCAAGAATTTCTTTGACTTTCGCCTGGTTCTGAAAATTACAGACTTCGATGCCGATTTTAACCGCATGGTTTTTCTGAAGTTCGCGCATAAAGGCAAAGTATTCGTCCAGCGTATACTTGAACTTATTCGACTTCAGCCATTTCTGCTGAAAGCGCCCGATAAAACTGTCGTCAAGGACGAGGTCATCGTAGTAAAGCTGCTTGAACTCCGGAAATGTATGCGAATGCTCCGAGATGCCAATTTCCGAAAGTCCGCGCTTCTTTGCCGCCGTAAAGAACCCTTCGACCCAATCCTTGTCATACGAGCCCTTTTCAAAGTGCATATGGTAGTCAATGCGCATCAGATAAGCCCCTCCTTCATGAATGTTTCAATCGTCTGCATGACGCCGTGCGCGGCATTGCTGGGTGCGGAAAAACGAGCGAGCTTCTTGACCGCAGGGTATGCGTTTTCCATCGCATAGCTGTAGTAGACCGCCTGCATCATCTCAGCATCATTCATATAGTCGCCAAACGCCGCACACTCCTTCGGTGTCACGCCGAACTTCCTCTGCATTTCTGCAATCGCCGTCCCCTTGCTGGCGTCCTTATTCGTGACATCCACCCATTCTTTACTGGCAAGAACGACCTGCAGACGATCGGAAAAAGGCTTGAGTTTCGGATAAATACGTTCTTCGGCACACCCCTCGTCATCAAAGAACGAAAGTTTGACCGCACGATCTTGAACTTCTGAAAAGCGCGGCGTTCGCATCGTACGTCTGTAATACTTCCTAAGATTCTTCAAAAAGTACGCATCACAGTTCTTTTCGAGAATGTAGCCGTATGCTCTGCCGCAAAAGACCGAAAAACAATGAGAGATGCTGTCTGCCGCCGCCAAAACCTCATGAACGACAGCATCCTCCATCAAACTCTCATAGATGCGCTCTCCCTTATAGCAGACCGTCGTCCCGTTTTCTGCCAAAAATAGGAAGCGATTGACATATTTTGGAAAACTCTCGATCAGCGAGTAATACTGACGCCCCGATGCCGGCGCAAAGAGCACGCTGCGCCGCTCGAGCTCCGCCGCCACCTCGTCGAACCCTGCCGGTAGCTTTCCGCTTTCATCAAGAAGTGTGCCGTCCATATCAGAAAAAATAACCTTAATCATCCGAATCCCTTTGTTCCAATGCAATCAACGTTGATAACTCTACTCATTATAACCACTAAGGTTTTGTATCGCAAGATTGAAACGTCAGCGTTTCTTCCAGCGATATCCGATATAGAGGAGGACGAGCCAAACGGGCAGGATAGCAACGGCAAGCTGCATATCGGGGATCTGTGCCATGAAGATGAGGACGAGGGCAAGAAAGACGAGCGCGATATAATTTGCCCACGGGAAAAGATGTGAGCGAAATGCGGTCATACGCCCCGCCCTTTCGCAATGCCTTCGAAACTTCAAATGCGTGATGCAGATAACCGACCAACTGATGACCGCAGCGCAGGTCGCAACCGAAATTAGGAGCAGAAAGACCTTTCCGGGGAAGAAGTAGTTCAGTGCAACACAGATGAGCGTGATGCCCGAGGAGATAAGGATACCGCGCACGGGAACGCCGCTGCCTGAGAGTTTCGAGAGGAATACCGGCGCATCCTCTGTCGATGCAAGCCCGTAGAGCATGCGGCTGTTGCTGTAAATGGCAGAATTGTAAACGGAAACCGCCGCCATGAGGACGACAAAGTTCAGGATGTGCGCCGCGGCATCAATGCCGACATTGGCAAAAAAATCTGCACGAAGGGGCTCGCCGCCTTGCCGACCTCATTCCACGGCCAAAGCGACATCAGTACAAACATCGTGCCGACGTAAAAGATGAGGATGCGCCAGAGAACTTGATTGATGGCACGCGGAATACTTTTTTCCGGATTCTCTGCTTCGCCCGCCGTGATGCCGATGAGTTCGATGCCGCCGAAGGAGAACATGACGACGGTGATGGAAAGTGCCAGCCCATACCATCCGTTCGGGAAAAAACCACCGTTTTCCCAAAGGTTGCTGAAGTTTTCTGGAAAGGACTGCGGACTCGTGAAGATGAGGTAGAGTCCGAGGACGATCATCGCGATGATGGCCGTGATCTTCACGAGCGCCATCCAGAATTCCGACTCGCCGTAAGCGCGGACATTAATGAGGTTCAGTGCCGTGATGATGACAAGCACCGCAAGCGCACTGAGCCACTGCGGAAGATTCGGCAGCCAAAAGTTCATATAGATGCCGACTGCCGTAAGCTCTGCCATCGAGACGATGACGTAGTTAAACCAGTAATTCCATCCGGAAAGGAAGCCGGGAAATGCGCCCCAATATTTCTTCGCATAGTGACTGAAGGAGCCTGAAACAGGCTCGTCGACTGCCATCTCGCCGAGCATTCGCATGATGAAGTAGATGATGGCACCGCCGATAAAGTAAGCGAACATGACTGAAGGCCCTGCGAGCTCGATGGTCGATGCCGAGCCGTAGAAGAGTCCCGTTCCAATGGCACCGCCGAGCGCAATCATCTGAAGGTGGCGGTTCTTCAGACCACGCTTCATCGCGCCGTCTGCCCTTTGCTCGCTCAATGTTTCTCTTGGATTCATCTTATTTCCCCTTCGCAGCGTCCTGCAGAACGATAGGGCGAACGCGTGCGCGAATAAACACCAGCGCTATCGCAAGCAGCACAACGGCAGTGACAAGCCCCGACCAGCCATTTGCCGTAAACCCATCGACAGCGTAGCCGAAAAAACTGCACACAGCGACAACCGCAACATACGGGAGCTGCGTCGAGACGTGGTCGATATGGCTGCACTGCGCCCCTGCTGACGCGAGAATCGTCGTATCGGAAATGGGAGAAGCGTGGTCACCGCAGACCGCACCCGAAAGAATCGAAGCGACGCAGATGGCAAGAAGTGCGCCCGGTGCATCGCCGAGAACAGCGATGGCAATCGGAATCAAAATGCCAAACGTGCCCCAGCTCGTCCCTGTCGCAAAGGCAAGCCCTGCCGCAACGAGAAAGAAGAGCGGCGGCAGGATGAGAATGAGCGTCGCATGCTCGCTGACGATCGCCCCGACAAAACCGCCGAGATCAAGGTATTCCTTGCTGCAAACGCCGGAAAGCGTCCAAGCCAAACAGAGGATGAAGATAGCAGGCGTCATCGCCTTGAAGCCCCAGCCAAAACTGTCACAGAAAGAGAAGAACGAGATGACGCGGCGCGGCAGATAGAGAAACCCCGTGAAGGCAAAGGCGAGGAAGGAACCGAGAACCAGCGACTTTGACGAGTCACAGTCAGCAAACGCTTCAGCAATGGATTTCCCCTCGGTGATTCCACCCGTATAGAGCATGCCAAAGATACAGGCAGCGATGAGCACGATGAGCGGCAGGACGAGGTCGATGATCTTTCCCTTTCCTTCCTCCGTGCTGACCGAGGCCTCTGCCGTATCCTGATACTCCTTCGGGATTTCAAAATGCTCGATATTGCGCGCGACGCTCCGCCCCATCGCCGCAAAGTCGCGCCCTGACCATATCACGAAAAGCATGAAGAGAATCGTCAGCCATGCATAGATATTGAATGGGATTGTCTGCAAAAACAACGAGAATCCGTCAATCGACGAATTTTCAGGAAGAGAGGAGCCGACCGCTGCCGCCCAGCTTGAGACAGGCGCGATGATGCAGATCGGCGCCGCCGTCGCATCGATGATATACGCGAGTTTTGTCCGTGCGATTCGAAACTTATCCGTCACCGGGCGCATGACCGTGCCGACCGTCAGGCAGTTGAAATAATCGTCGATGAAGATGACAAGGCCGAGAAGTGCCGTGACGAGAAGCGCGCTCCGCGGTCCCTTGATAGCACGCGCTGCCCACTCACCATAGGCGCGCGTCGCCCCCGAGCGCGTGATCGCCGCAACGAGAATGCCGAGGATGACAAGGAATACGAGGATGTTGACATTGCTGCCGATCTTCGATGACATGACAGCAAACATCGTGAGGATCGCCTCTAAGGGATTGCCCCCGGCAAAGAGCATAGCACCCGAGAAAATGCCGATGATGAGCGACATATAGACTTCCTTCGTCCAAAGCGCCAAGACAATAGTGATGATCGGCGGCAAAATAGACCAAGCCGTTGCAGTCATAAGATTACCTCTTTTCTGCTGTATGATTGCCTTCTTGATAGAACACATCCGCAAGCTTTGCAAATTCTTCAAGCGTCAGCGTCTCGCCCCTTCTCGTCGGGTCAATCCCCGCTTTTTCAAGCGCATCGCGCACCGCCTCCCGAGAAAAGCCGCCGCCCTTCAGCGCATTGCCCAGCGTCTTTCTCCGCTGCCCAAAACTCGCCCTTACGACGCGAAAAAACATCTTTTCATCCTTCACCTCGACCGCCGGCCGTTCTCTCACGCGGCAGGAAATGACCGAGCTTTCTACATCCGGTGCAGGAAGAAAGGACTTCGGCGGAACAGCGAGGACGACCTCGGGCTCTGTGTAGTACTGCACGGCGACCGAAAGTGCACCGTAGGCTTTTGTTCCCGGCCTTGCTGTCATGCGGTCGGCAACTTCTTTCTGCACCATCGTCACCATCGCCGTCATCGGCAAATGTCGTTCGAGCAATGTCAGGAGAATCGGGGTCGTAATGTAATACGGAAGATTTGCAACGACCTTATAACTTCCCTCGCCCATGATTTCTGGAATGTTGACCTTTAAAATGTCCCCAGGCACAAGGCGAAAGCGCTCGTAACCCTTCAGCGTCTCGGACAGCACGCGGGGAAGCTTCTTGTCGAGTTCAACGGCCGTGACACAGGCACCCGACTCAAGGAGTGCCTGCGTCAGCGTCCCGATGCCAGGGCCGATCTCAAGCACGCGGTCGCCCTCTGCAATCTCCGCCGCCCGTACGATGCCCGAAACGATGGACTGACTGATGAGGAAGTTCTGCCCGAGCCGCTTGCTTGCGTGAAGGTCAAAGGCGCGCAGGATATGCTGCGTAATGCTGCGGTTTGCAATACTCGGATGAAGCACGGCACTCGCCTCGCCGTCCAAATCTCCTTTTTTATCCTCTTCGTCCAGACGTCGCACTTCTTTCTCACGCATCGCCCGCTCGCCTCCTCTTTTCCTTGCTCCAGAAGTCTTACCGCATCTTCAAATTCCTCACGCGTCACACCGTAACTGTTGAGCCGCGCAAGGAACGTCTTTGCATTGGCAAAACCCAGACCGAGCATGGCGCCGAGCTGCGCTCTGCGCGCACTTGCCGCCGCCGCGCCGGAAAGGTCATTCTTTATGAGATCCGTACTCGAAAACGTCGCTGTCTTTTTCCAGCCGAGTGTCCGAACCTTCTCCAGTGCCTTTCGGATAGAGGCAGGACTTGCCTGCTCGATGCCGATGTCGTTATGCGCCGTCGCTTCCTCCTTTGGAATGAACGCATGCTTTGCATTTGGAAAGCGCTTGGAAAGGAACTTACGAATGCGCTCACCCGCAGAATCCGGGTCAGTCATGATGATGATGCCGCGGCGCTTGCAGGCATCGCCGATCGAACGCAGCGTCCGCTTGCTGAGGTTAAAGCCTTCCGTGATGATGCAGTCCGCTTCAACCGCCTTTGCTATGGCGACAACGTCCATCTTACCTTCGACGACAAGCACTTCTTTGATCATATCGTTTCCTTTCACCGAAATCTTCCCGCACACCGCACCGCCCTGCATACAAGTGTCAGAGCATGGGTTCAACTGCGCGGTAGACTTCCTCTGCAATCGTGCCTACGGGGCGCGGCATATCTCTTTCTGAGCACTTCACGCGCACCCAGCCGTATTTATCCGCAAGCATACGGTAGGCATCATGACATTTATGAAGATACGCTGTATCACGCTCGTGAATGTCCCTTCCTACCGCCGTCTCTTTCACCCGCATGGCAAGCAGTCGGTCGGAAACTTTCGGATCCATGTCGAGAAAAATTACACAGTCCGGTACGGGAAGACCTATCTTATTAAATTCGAAATCATAGAGCCAATTAAGAAATGCCTCGCGCTCTCCTTCGTCCTTGAGCTTAACCGCCTGATGCACCATATTCGACGTCGTGTAGCGATCGGCAAGAATGATATCGCCCGCATCATAAAATTGCTTCCACTTCATGCGGTAGGAGGCAAAGCGGTCAACGGCAAAAAACGTCGATGCCGCATAGGCATTGACATCTCTGGGATGCGTGCCGAACGCGCCGGAAAGATACAGCCGCACCGGCCCCGAACTTTCCGCTTCATAGTCCGGAAAGGAGATGCGATGAACCCTATGACCTTCGCTCTTCAATCGATCGAAAAGCGCCTTCGTCTGCATCGCTTTTCCCGAACCATCGCCGGCTTCAAGGATGATGAGTTTCCCCTTTGCCATAAAAAAACACCCCTTTGGAAAATGCCGCCCATATCATTTGACGACGACAATCTTTTCAAAATCCGCATCCCGCGCACCGATCGTCCGTCGTCCAAACTTTCGCATACGTTCTAAATACCTCAGCACTTCTTCCGTCACAACATCTCCCGGCACGAGAGCGGGAATGCCGGGCGGATAACAGGTGATTTCTTCGGCGGCAATTCGCCCGGCGGCTTCCTTGACAGAAACGCTTTCCCTTTCCGCAAAAAACGCCTCTCGCGGCGACATCTTTGTTTTAGGCAGCGGCGGCATTGCAGCTGTACACGGTTGTTCCTTCCCTTTGCCAAGATACTTCTGAGCAAGGTCTTTCAGAGCTGCAAGAAGCACGGCCGTTTCATTTTCGCTGTCCGCATAAGAGAGGATGAAAAGGAGGTTTTCCGGATCAGACAGTTCGCATTGCACCTTGTAGCTATGGCGAAGAACCTTCTCCGCCTCTATCGCCGTTATCGTCAGTCCCGCAAGGTTTACCGTCACCTTTGTGAGGTCAAGCCCAACAGCACCTGCACGGGAAAAATCATCTTTCCCCGGCGACCAAAGCCCCGGAATCTTGTTAATATCTTGGCGCAGCTTTTCCGCAAGCGCTGCGGCTCGCTCAATAGCCTCACGCCCTGACTCTTCCATCTGAAGACGCGCGATGTCCATCGATGCGAGCAAGAGCTGATTGGGGCTCGTCGTCGTCAAGATGCCCGTCGTCTCTCGTATACGCGCATAATCCACGTGGTCGCCGTTTGCCAAAAGCAGCGATCCCTGCGTCATGGCGCCGAGAATCTTATGCGTCGACTGCGCCGCCATGTCCGCACCTGCGGCAATGGCATCCTGCGGCAGACAGTCGCTGAACCGCAAGTGCGGACCGTGCGCTTCATCGACGAGGAGAAGCCTCCCCTTGTTATGAAGATGCTCTGCGATTTCATCGAGCTCTGTCGTAATGCCGTAATAAGTAGGATTGACGAGGACAGCAGCCTTTGCCTCGGGATGCCTTTGTATCGCGCGCACAATGGTCGCTGGCGCAACGCCGTGCGCAATGCCGAGACGTTCATCCACTTCCGGCGCAAGATAGATAGGGACGGGCACCAAGCAAAACGAGTGCACTGTAAACCGAACGGTGTGCATTTCTCTGCACAAGAACGGTATCTCCGGGAGAAAGCGCTGCAAGAAGCATCGTATGTATTGCGCCTGACGTGCCGTTTACCATAAAGTACGCGGCTTTCGCACCGTAAAGCCTTGCGGCAAGTTCCTCCGCCTCTTTAATACACCCGCTTGGGCTGTGAATATCGTCGAGTTCCTCCATCAAGGAGACTTCCTCACGAAGCCCTTCCGCCGTGATGAGTTTTCGCAGCGCTTCATGCGCGCCCTTTCCCTGCTTGTGCCCCGGCGTGTGAAAGGCAAGTGCGCCGTCTGCTGCATAGGCAGCCATCTTCTCTGCGATGGGAGCATGCGGCTTTTTCCTATCTGGTGCCCTATACGCCATCATGCTTCACTCCCCCAAGTTTTCCTCCCCTATTTTACTCTACCGCGCCTGCTTTGGCAATTAAAAATCCTTAGATTGCTTGCTGTACTTTCATTCCCTCTGCCCTTGCCGCTCTCATTTGCAATCGACGAACTCGTCAATTCTCGCGCCGCTCTTTGCCATGGGTTCTACAAAACTCCGCCAGACATTCAAGACAATAACACGCGGATGGTCTGTATCTTCGAGCGCTGCATGAAAGGCATCGGCAAAGTCATCCTGCGTATTGACGGTTTCCGCGTGAATGCCGAAGCTTTCCGCGTATTTTTGAAAGTCCATCGGATAATCGAGTTCACAGGCGATATAGCGCTCCTTGTACATGACTCGCTGCAGCTGGCGAATCATGCCAAGGCTCTTGTTGTTGACGATGATGCTGATGACGGGAAGATTCAGCCTTGCGATCGTGTATAGCTCATTGCCGGTCATCTTCATGCCGCCGTCGCCCGCAATATGGATGACGCGGCGCTGCCTGCCGTAGAAAAGCTGCGCGCCCATGGCGGCAGGAAGACCGAAGCCCATGGTGCCGAGACCGCCGCTCGTCAGCCAAGTTCTCGGGGTCTCGATGGCGAGGTGCAGCGCTGCCCACATCTGATGCTGACCGACGTCGGTGGCAAAGGCATAGGGCTTTCCCTGCGTGCTCTTAGCGACGAGGTGAAGCGCCCAAGGAACAGTCAGTCGGTTTTGCTGATAGTCGTACGCAGCCGCCGCCTTAAAGCCTTCGATTCTTTCCCACCATTTCGAAAGATCCGTCTGCGCATCGCGCTGCATAAGGAGGGAAAGAATCTTCTTCATATCGCCGGCAAGCCCGAGCGAACCGGCAACGTTCTTGTCGATTTCCGCAGGGTCGATGTCAATATGGATGAACTTCGTTCCCTCGGTGTACTTGGCAAGATTGCCCGTCTGGCGGTCGGCAAAACGGCTGCCGATGGCAATGACGAGATCGGCGGCACCGATCGCACGGTTCGCCGCTTTTTCCCCGTGCATGCCCGCAAAGCCCAAGACGTTCGTATGATTGCGCGGCAGTGCCCCCAGCCCCATAAGGGTGAAGGTGACGGGGATATGAAACTTTTCGATAAAAGCGGCGACTTCTTGACTCGCGCCAGCAGAAATGACACCGCCGCCGATGATGGCAAGCGGACGCTCGGCGTTTACAATCTCTTCCGCCGCTTCTGCTGCACAAATACGAAAATCTGCATCGGGTTCGCCGGGCTTCTTGACCGCAAGTGACGCCTTTTCATACGTTACTTCTGGAAGAAAAATATCGCGCGGCACATCGACGAGGACAGGCCCTGGGCGTCCCTTTCTTGCAATCTTAAACGCCGCGCGCAGGGTCGGCACGAGCTCCTTCGCTTCCTTTACCTTGAAGTTATGCTTTGTGACGGGCATGGTGACATCGAGAATGTCCGTCTCCTGAAAGGCATCGCTGCCCAAGATGGCGGTATCGACCTGCCCCGTGATCGCGACGATGGGAATCGAATCCATGAATGCCGTCGCGATGCCTGTCACGAGGTTCGTCGCGCCCGGACCGCTCGTTGCAATGCAGACGCCGACCTTGCCCGAAGCGCGTGCATAGCCGTCGGCAGCATGTGCCGCATTCTGCTCGTGCGTGACGAGAATCTCCTTGACTTCCTTACAATCGTAGAGAGCATCGTAAAGCGGCAAGATCATACCGCCTGGATACCCAAAGACCGTATCGACGCCCTGCTCCATGAGGCATTGAATCACGGCCATAGCACCTGTCATCTTTTCCATAATACACTCTCCTAATCTATGCTGCAGTTCATTGATAGGTTTTATTATACAAGAAAGGACATATTTTCTCTACTAAAAAGTCACGGCCAAACAAAATTGCGGTCGTGACTTTCGATTCACTATGAT
This sequence comes from uncultured Mitsuokella sp., assembly GCA_916439735.1. Classification (GTDB taxonomy): domain Bacteria; phylum Bacillota; class Negativicutes; order Selenomonadales; family Selenomonadaceae; genus AWVT01. The sequence goes on along the minus strand of CAKAIG010000002.1, from coordinate 39,957 downwards.
AAGGAATTTACTTTTCCGGGCTCAAGATGAGATTGACCGGTAGGTTCGATGCTCCCGGCGGGGAGAATTCAAAGCGAACGTCATCCGTCGCTCGATACGTCCCGAGGTTTGCGAGTTCTGTTGTATCCCGAATGAAGGTGCTGCCGTTTTCGCGTTCCGTACGCTCTTCATCCGTTTCAGGCGGTGTCGTATCACCGAAATACTCCCGGAAAGACGGAACCTGAAGAAGACGCTCTTCGCGGCGGTTGTTGATGTTGGCAGACATCGCACCCGCATAGGAGCCGCCGAGTGGACTGAGGAAGTAAGAAACTGGCATGCGACCGGTCGTCGGAATATCCATAAAATAAAGGATGCCGTAGTTGCCGTAATTCGTCACTTTGCTGCCATCCGTCGCATCAATGCCTTGGCGATAGAGGTCATGCTTGTCATCGGCGAGCGGGATGTAGACTGTGCCGTCGCGAAGGGGGTCGTACGGACGATCGGTTGAGATGATGCGGTTCATCATCGGGAAGGTTCCGCGAAGACGCTGCTCATCCTTCGGAAGAACGCGTGCTGTATGTGCTACCGTGACTGGATTGACGTCTGTACCGCACATGAGAACAGTGACTGTCACGGGATGGTCGGCGTGAAAATCATAGATACCGTAGACGAGTTCACCGGGGGCAAGATAGGTCTGGTCCATATCGACATCGAGTACATGTGCATGTCCGTTCAACAAATGGATGCGCGACAGGAAATCATTCTTGCCGTCAAAGTACTTCGTCTGTGCTTCCTTGCCGACGCGCATGTAATCGGAGCTTGGGCGCCCCGTCCCCTTTCTTGTCACGGTGACAATCGTATCGACGCCTGGCTCTCCCTCGATGACAACTTCAACCTTTTTCGGGACATCTGTGTTATTCAAATGGTAGTAAAGGACACGTGCATCACCGACAACTTTATCGCGGTAGAGAATACCGTCGGTATTCACATACTCAGGACTGTCAGAAAAAAATAAGCGTGCCGCCCGTATCCTTCGATTTAACGTTTAGCATACGCATCGGACGGCTGCCGTCTGCCGCGTATACAATGCTAGGCTGCAATTTCTCTGTCTGTGACATCGCCTCTGCCTTTGCCGAAGCAGCAGCATCTTCCTGAAAAGTCGCATGCTGCACCGAATTCATGACAGCCTGTGTCTCGTCTGTGCTCTTTGCGTGCGCAAGTGCCGTGCCTCCAAAAGCACACAGACCAGTAAAGAGGCCTGCTAACGTAACCGTGCACATCTTTTTTACATTCATATTGTTTCCTGTCCTCAATTCTCGTTTCTTCTTTCACTGTTTATGTTAAGACAATCCTAGGGAAACACGACTTCCTTAGGGTTATCCTTCCGCCGATTCTCTCGCTTTGTCTTTATGTTGAAAGATGCCGAGCCTCGTCATAACCTCGGCCTTAAATAGGCGCCAGCGAAACTCTAAGATGCCAAAATGCGGATGTGAGACATTGATGCGCTGCATCTGGTACGGGTCGGTGGCAAAGGTGTTGAGACCGCTGTCTCCTGTAACGGCGGTCAGGTATTCATTGTTCTTCACGCGCGCGGCAATCGCTTTGGTGTAATCCCCGTTCGGGTAGGAAAAGGTGAAGACGGTCTTAATGCCGTTCCATTCAAGAAGAAGCTTCGATAGATAAAGCTCGTCCTGCACCTGATCTTCTGTCAGCGTAGGCGGCGGCAGATGATTTGCCGTATGGCTTCCAATCTCGATGCCGCGTTCCTGCATATCCCGCAGCTCATCCCATGTAAGGTAGCCCTTTTTCCCTATGTTGTTTGTTATCATATAGACCGTCGCCTTCATGCCGCGTTCCTCAAGCATCGGCAGCAAGACGTCATAATTATCTTCGTAACCGTCATCAAATGTCAGGATGACGGGCTTTTTCCGAAGTTCTGCCTTGCCTTTCCGCGCCTTCATGAAATCGAGCATGGAAATGGTCGTATAGCCTTCCGCCGCAAGATAATCAAGTTCCTTGGCGAACTCTTCCGGCGGAACGCTGTACGAGCGGCTTTCATCGTCTGTCGCTTCCGATACCATATGGTATTCCAGGACAGGAATTCCCTTCGGCGGCGGCAGGCAGGCACAGACGACGAGAACGCCTGCTATAAAAGTGATGAGAACAATGATCACCAAACCGATACGCTTTACCAATGAAATACCTCTCATGTTGCTTCTGCTGCTTCCTGCTTTGACGAGCTCGCTTCTGCGAGCAGATGAAGTTTCCGCATGCGATGGGCAAATGCCGATTTTGAAATGCCGATCGATGCGGCCAGTTCGGCAAGCGTTGCCTCAGGCGCCGCAAGCCTTAGCTCCGCCGCTTCCTTCACGCGCCTTGGAAGCGCCGAAAGCCCGCCGTTTTCTTCCAGCGTTTGGATGTCTGCCAGCTGCCGCCCCGCCGCATCGATCGCCTTTTGAAGGTTTGCCGTCTCACAGTTGACAAGGCGATTTACCTGCTCGCGCAGTTCTTTGACATTGCGCGCAACTTCGAAAGCTTCCGCTGCTTCTGTCGCGCCTGCCATAGACAAAAAGGCGAGGATTGCATCCCCCTCCTTTAAATACGTGACATAGCTTTCCTTTCGGTCGGTGAACCCTGCCGGATACCCCATGCGGCAAAAAAGGCGATAGAGCATATCCCCGATGGAATAGCTTCGCGTAGTAATCTCCAAATGACAGCTCGCTTCCGGCCGGCTGACACTGCCGCCGCCCAAGAAGGCACCGCGCAGATACGATTCACAGCAGCAATTCTTCTTCAGTATCTTCCGGTCGCTCTCGATGTTCAGACGACCGCCCTCAAGAAATCCTAAGCGAAGGAAGAGCTCACGCCCTGCTTCTGATGGTTTGACGGAGACGAGATAGCTGTTATTCTTTTTTAAGCGCCGATTGCGCGTCACGGTAACCTCTGTATTGATGCCTTCCCGCACCTCGCGCAAAAGCTGAAGCACGCGCCGCGCGACGGCGGCATTTTCCACATGATAGCTCATGCCAAAGGTCTCGCCCCGCCCAAAGGAGATATTCGCCCCTATGCGAAGCAGTGCGGCAAGCTCGGCAACGGCACAACAAGAGGACAGGGGAACAATGCGGGCAATCTCATTTTTTACATCGGCAGCAAAGGAAGCCATATGCCCTCCCGTCCGTTTGTCAACCAGATGCAAGACGCACCCATAAACCTACCGCTTATTCTACCCTCTTTTGACCGCAACGTCAACTTTTGTGCGCTTATTCCGCTGCCTTTTGCGCTTCATATTCCGCCCGCAAGATGCCGAGGACGACAAGATTTTCATACACATCTTTCTGCGCATTATAAAACGTCTCGCGGATAAGCCCTTCACGTTGGAACCCCTCCGATTCGTAGAGGTGCAGTGCCCTTGTATTATAGTCTTTGCAGTCCAGCCAGACACGATGTGCGCCCCATGTATCAAACGCCCAGCGCTTCAAGATTTTCATCGCTTCATGACCATAGCCCATGCCTTTTTTCTCAACAACGACATGCGTCCATTCCTGCTCTTTCGCCTCTGTTGAAAGCCCTGCGACGAGAAAATAACCGACGCGCTCGCCCGTCGCCTTCTCCTCGACGATCACGTCGATCGCTTCCTTTCCATCGCCCGCAACGATGCCCTCATGATGCACGCGATCGAAAGCTAGGATGTAGGCGCGGTTCTCCGGCGCATAGCAAAGTTCAAGAATATAGTCGACATCGCCGAGATTCGCGACGCGAAGGCGAAGGCGCTCGCTTTCGCCCAAGATTTCATTGATTTTCATGCTTTACACCTCTGTTCCTTTTCTTTTATAATGGGCACTGTATATCATACGTTAAACGCATCCGCAATGCAAGTGAGGAGGTCATACTTTGCCGGATTTCAGTTCTATCCTATGGTTCTCCAAAAAGGAACTTTTTGGAAATGCTCGTTCTGCCCCTCTGCATCCTTTTTCGGCGCACTCACCATCGGCTTTATCGCCAATCGCTTTATCAACAGCCGCGTCCGAAAACTCATGAAATTTGAAGAAGGCTCATGGCACTACGTCTTTATCCATGCGCTTCAAGGCGTTCCCATCTCGCTCACGCTGGTCACAGGGCTTTACTGGATCGTCAACACAAGCAGCCTTCCGGCATCGCTCGTACGGCTCTTTTCCTACATTCTCTTCACCGTCATCATCCTGTCCATCACCCGTGTCATCGCGCGGACAATTGGCGGAGGCGTGGAGATGCACCTTGCGAGCAGCAATGCACAAGTACCAAAGACGACGCTGCTTTCGACGATTCTAAACATCCTCATCTACTCCATGGGTGTACTCGTCATCCTGCAGTACTACGGCATATCGGTCGCCCCCATCATCACGACGCTCGGCGTCGGCGGTGTAGCAGTTGCACTCGCCCTCCAAGAGACACTTGCCAATATCTTTGCGGGGCTTCACCTGCTCCTTTCCAAACAAATCCGCATCGGCGACTACATTCATCTATCTTCCGGCGAAGAAGGGCGTGTCACGGATATCAACTGGCGCTACACGACCATCATTCCCGCAGGCGACGGCAATACCATCGTCATACCGAATCAATCGATTGCAAAAGCCAACATTTCGAATTTCTCTCTGCCGCGAAAAGACATCATCATCAGCATTCCCGTCCGTGTCAGCTATGACAGCGATCTCGATGAGGTCGAGCGCGTGACGCTTGAAGTTGCCCGCGAGGTTCTCACTCAATATGACAAGTCTATGAACATCGATCCTGCCGTCTCCTTTCAGAATTTCGGCGATTCAAGCATCAATTTCACGGTCAGTATGCATTCGAGCGACTTTGACAGTCAATTCCTCGTTCGCCATCAATTCATCAAGGCACTGACACGCCGTTACCGCAATGAAGGCATCGTCATCCCATTCCCGACCCGCACGGTTGTGAAAGATGACAGCATAAAATGACGGCTCAAATTTTCATCCAAATAGCCAAAAATTTATTTTTTCGCGCGATATACCGAAAGAACTTTCAAGACCACCATCTACAGCGATTTCGCCGCCATCAACTACATGTTGTGCCATCCTTGACGATAATAAAGCAGATATAGTATAATGACGATACCTTAAGGGGCACAGAAAACGCGCAGAGCTCAGAGCGCACGTTTCATCCTGCAGGGGCAAGGCGCCCGGACATATGATAGAAAAGGGGTACATATCATGATCGTAAATGATATTGAGGTAAAGGTCAACGGAATCGAAGGCATGACAAATGCGGAGATCGAGAACTACATCCATCTCGTCTACGAAAAAACACACGAAAAGATTCATAGCCTCGATCTCACCGGCTGCCAAAGACGGCAAAGTTGACATTCACTATATTTTGCAGCCGCAGAAATTCGAGCGCATTCGCCGCATCACGGGTTACCTCGTCGGAACGACCGACCGATGGAACAATGCAAAGCAGGCAGAAGAACACGACCGCGTCAAGCATAATCTGCACTGAGAGGGAACGAAAAAGTCGCCGCTGTCAACAGGCAGCGGCTCTTTTGCTGAAAGGATAGGTTTTCATGACAAACACACTTCGCATCGCGGGAACGGTGGAAGATTCCATCGTCGACGGTGAGGGCATCCGCTTTACCATCTTCTGCCAAGGATGCGCACGCCGCTGCCCCGGCTGCCAGAATCCGGAGACACAGCCAAGGACAGGCGGACATGCGGTGACGTTTGACAACCTCCTGAAAGCCATCGACAAGAACCCTCTGCTGACCGGTGTCACCTACAGCGGCGGCGAGCCATTTGAGCAGGCAGAAGCGCTTGCCGCGCTCTCTCCGCATATCCATGAAAAGGGATTAAATATCTGGTGCTATACAGGCTACACAATGGAAGAAATCGCAAGCGGTGCAGACGAGAAAAAGAAAGCCCTTCTCGCGGCCGTCGATGTCCTCGTCGACGGTGCATATATCGAAGAGGAACGCGATCTTACCTTACACTTTCGCGGTTCGCGCAACCAACGCATTATCGACCTGAGGGCGACACATAAAAAAAAGGATATCGTACTTCTCTACGAGGATTGAGTTTATTCATCGCTGCAATAGCAAAAAGACCACCGAAACGGTGGTCTTAACTTTTTATTGGTGGGCGATAACAGGTTCGAACTGCTGACATCTTGCTTGTAAGGCAAGCGCTCTCCCAACTGAGCTAATCGCCCGAAATGGTGACGCCAATGGGATTCGAACCCATGAACCCGCCGTGAAAGGGCGGTGTCTTAACCACTTGACGATGGCGCCATGGCTCCTCGAGCAGGATTCGAACCTGCGACAACCTGATTAACAGTCAGGCGCTCTACCAACTGAGCTATCGGGGAATCTCATCATATGCCGCTGCTTAAACAAAAGAAGCAACGCACTGACTTGAAATATTATATATGAAAAACTTCAAAGATGCAACTACTTTTACCATCACATTATACGATGAATTTGGGAACTTATCTTCCACGTAAGAGAATTTATCAAAAACTATGCACAGGCAAAACGAAGAAAATTCACCATTTTTGAAAAAGTTATCCACAACATGCACAGAGATATGCAGGATTTTTGTGTATAACTGTGGATAACTTCACGAAAAGGCACAGCTTATCCACAGTGTTTTTCACAATACCCTCTTCCCTGCACAAAACTTGACTTCTATGCAATTTCTAGTAAAATAAGTTAGATAAAAAGCTATCGAAAGGGGAGCCTACATGAGCATATTCTCGCGTTTTCTACCGAAAAAAAAGCCAGTACAGATTAAAAACAATATCCCGAAGGAAAAAGCGAACATCAAGAAGCGCTTCTCCATCTATTGTCATAAACACCACAATACATCGGGCGATAAGCTCTGCCCCAAATGCCAGGCGCTCTTGATGACCGTCATGACCAAGATAACGCGCTGCCCCTACGGCATTACAAAGCCCATCTGCGATCGCTGTGACCGCATCTGTTTCGGCAAAAAAAGCAGTCCAAAAGAATTTTTGACCATCATGAAGACCGGCGGTTTCCGCATGTTCCTGACGCATCCGCTCATGGCATTCAAACACAAACTCATGAGCATGGGCGTCGATTATGCCAAACATCAGCAGGAAAAAGAGACAAACCGAAAAGACAACTACCGGCAAGGGAAAGCGCAAGAAGAAAAAGTAACTTATAAACTGCATATAAAAATCCCGCACAGAATGTACGGGATTTTTATATATAAGCACTGTTGCGAAAAGGTCAGGCAGGACTCGGTATCATCGCGCCCCATGCATTTCGGTATCCAAAAAGCGGCGTCTCAAGAATTTCTCCTGTTGTCGCAGTACCGCACATATGTTATGATTACGCGTACAAGTGCGTGATTTTTCATACCTATATCGTGTGATTGTATCATACAACTTTGCAAAAACACATCATCAAAAGAAAAGGTTCTACTATGCAACCGGAACTTCTTCCTCATGGCGCACGCATCCTCATCATTCGCTTGAGTTCTATCGGCGACGTTCTTCATGCAACGAGCGTCACGCAGAATCTGAAGCGCCTCTGCCCTGACTGCCATATCACATGGCTTGCGAGTCCGCCCGCATCGGAACTTCTCCGCAATAACCCAGACATCGACAAGCTTCTTCTCTGGGATCGCCGCCCATTTGACGCGGCAAGCGCACACCTTCGCATCGGCAAAATGCTCTCCCTATTGAAAAGAGCGCGCCATCTCATGCGCGTGCAAGTCTATGATATCGTTCTGGACATTCAATGTCTTTTCCTGACCGGAATTCTCGCCAGGCTCTCGGGTGGAAAACGGCGCATCGGCATCCATGAACTGCACGAGGGCAATCGCTTCTTCATGACGGAGATCGCCCCCGCCACGAAAAGCCCGCATAAGATTCGCCACTACATGACGGCGCTGTCGCCGCTCGGCATCGATGCCAACGATTTTCGCCCCGGCACAGTGCTCCGCCTTCCGGAAAAATACCAAGCGTTTGCTGAAAACTTTTGGAAGAAAGAATCTGTCCTCTGCAGCAAAGCTGCACCGCCCATCCTCCTCGTTGCGATTCAAACAACATGGAAGAGCAAACAGCCCCGCCCTGCGGTCTTTGCCCAAGCACTGGCGCCCATAGCAGAAAAAGGCACAGGTCATCTTTATCGGCAGCACAAACGACGCACCTGTCATTGATACATGCCTAAAAATTATGCGGGACTTAGGAACAACGGGCGCAAAGAGCATCGCGGGAAAGACGAATCTCTTAGAACTCGCCGCGCTCATGAAAAAGAGCGATCTCCTTCTCTGCTGCGACTCCGGTCCCCTCTACATCGCGGAAGCCGTCGGGCTTCCGACACTTTCCCTATGGGGGCCGACACTTCCAAATTTCTACGGCCCGTTAACGCCCGGACACGCTTTCCTGCTTTCCCCCACAGCTGCACAGCCTGTTGTCAGGCAAAGTGCCGCTATGAGACAAACCGCTGCATAGAGGCGATTCATGCAGAGAGAATAACCAGGGCATTGATAGGACTGCTCGATGCAGACAATCTATAGAACGCCCCTCCCATCGAAGACGGGAACAAACTTTGTGTCGGCGGCAGGGCTTTCCTGCACATAACAGCGCGTGATACCGAGCTTTCGTGCATGTTCGACGACACTTTCGTACTCAAAGGTCGTGAGCCGGCGATTTAATCCCTTCACATGTTTCGCACGATACATCGGTGTGTACTGACGCATGAGGGAGATCTGTACCTTATCACCGAATCTTTCATAAATCCAATCGAGAATCTTCATGCTCTCCTTCCGATGCCCCGGCAGGACGAGGTGACGAATGAGGACGCCGCGCTTCATCTGCCCGGCGCTGTTCAAACGCACTTCGCCCACAAGCTCAAACATCTTATCGATTGCCTTCGATGCCATTTTGAAATAGTCAGGTGCCGCAGAAAACTTCCCTGCGCTTTCCTCGGCGGCGTATTTCATATCCGGCAGAAAGATATCGACGCTGCCTCGAAGGAGTTCCAGCATCTCCGCACGCTCATAAGACCCCGTATTCCAAACCACAGGAAGCGAAAAGCCCTTTGCTTTGGCAAGCGTGAGAGCATGCAGAATCTGTGCTTCCCAAACGGTCGGCGTCACAAGGTCGAGCGTCGCCGCCCCGCGCGCCTGCTGCTCGAGAAAAATTTCTGCCAGCCGTCCATCTGTCACCGCCTCGCCCTTTCCCTCCTGCGAGATCTCATGATTCTGACAAAAAAGACAGTGCATATTGCAAGAGGAAAAGAACACCGTTCCCGCCCCGCGTCCATCCGCACCGACAAGACATGGTTCCTCCCATGGATGCAGCGAGACGAGCGCCACACGCGCCAAAGCCCCGGCACCACAGGCGCCGCGCGCCTTCGTACGGTCAGCCAGACAGGCGCGCGGGCATAGCGTACAGTGCGATAAGTTAATGGATAATGACATAAAAACTCCTTCTACAATAAAGGGAACGGCTAAAATCAGTCGTTCCCTTTTCTTATCTTCCCTTTTCTTTTAAAATCTGCTCATCCAAGGTCGCCCCATATTTCGGACGCCACCATGAGATACTGCGTATCGCATTGATATAATTCTGCATGGCGCCGTCGTCGATGGGAGCCCCTTCACTGCCGTCTAGCCCCTCCGGCACGAGCGGATCCGTATCGGATTTTCCAATCGCATCTCTCGTGATCCAAAACCCATAGTTCACACCGCGGTCATTTCCTGCGGCAAGGCTCTTTCCAAGCGCTTCGTAGGAAAAGCCTTTCGGCGCGATCAGATCGAGGACGGTCGGGATAATGTCAATCTGACTGCCCGCGCTGTTTGCTGTCAATGTCCCCTTGTGCACACCCTTTCCCGTGATGATGAAGGGTATGCCGTAGCGCTCATAGGTATTGGGCTGCTTTTCGATGTGGTAGCGATCGGCATGATCGCCAACGATGATGATGAGGCTGTCCGGCATCTTTTCTTTGACCTCCCGGACAAACGCTGCAAGGCACTTGTCCGCATACCAGTAATGACCAAGCTCGCGAAGGAGTTCCTCATCCTTTCGGTATTTTTCGGGAAGCGCCGCACGTACGGCCTCCTTATCAAAGCCCTTAGCATCGAGATCGATATCATACGGCGAATGATTCGACGCATTTAAGAGAACGTCAAAGCTCGGCGTATTGGGGTCGATGTGCTCAAAAAACTTTTCGTAAAGAACTTCGTCCTCTGCCCCCCAAACGCTCCCGGGGACATCGCCGAAATCACCGCGGCTGACAAACTCCGAAAAGCCTTGTGCCCGTGTGAATTCACCGATGCGCTCCCATGTCGCGGGGCCTGCATAGAAGAAGCGACTGCGATAGCCGAGCCGCTCCATCGTAGGCGCAGATGCTGTTGGAAACGGCGCGGCAAAAGATTCCGGCATGGTCGTGAGGTAGAGATTGGCATCGGCAAACCCTGTCACAATCCCCGTCACAGCAGAGACCGTACTTGCGCCGTTCGGCAGAAACGTCGGGCAGTAGTCCGCATCGTCTGCCGCGATGATGCTGCGCAGCCCGGAAGAAATCGGAATATTCCCGTACTTATCGAGGAGCGGCCAGTTTGCGAGGCTCTCTGAAATGATAAGAACGACGTGCCGCGGTTTTGCAATTTTTGCGCCCGTCGCCGTGCGTGTCAGATAATCGTCGAGATTATCGCTCGTCGGCGCTTTTCCTGAAAGATTCGCCGCGAGATTTCGGATGTCCTCCACGGTGAAATCCAACCCGTTACAGGCACGCATGCGGCCATTGAGCCGGTACGCGCGGTAGAGCGCCTGCGGGCTGTCGAGAATTGCCTCATTGAGAAATGGGTCGCGCGTAACACCGGCATTCTCCCAATCGACTGCCGTCTGCCATCCAAGCCCTCCGCCAAAGATCGAAAGTTTCGCTATGAGACAGACAAAGAAAAAGGAAGAGCACCCGTGCACTCAAGTGAATCCCTCAAGCGAGGCGCGCGGGGAGCTTCCAGAGAAGCTCCTGCCAGAAATTTTCACCAAAAATGCGCACAATCGGACATTTTGCATCGTAAACTTTTTTAAAGAGGAAGAGCAAGACCGCTCCTAAGACAAGCGCACCAAGCAACCGCAGCGGAAGCTGAAACTGCTGTACCATCGTCCAAAAGAGCGCGGCGCGGTCATCCTGCACACCGACGAAAAATCATCTGGTTGAAATTCGCGTGAAACGTCCGATAGTAGGTGAAACTCGCAGCAAAAGAGCACGGAAAGCACGGTGAGAAAGACGCCTGCAAGAATAAGTGTCACGCGCCGCGCCATGCGACTAGAAACAAAGCCTGTAAAAAAGCCTGGCAGGAAGGTTGGCAGCGTGAGCACGCCCGCCGTCTGCATGCTCAGTTTTCCCCCGCGAAAGAATGCGTAAATCGCATCCGTCAGCCTTGTGCCATCTGCCCAAAACGCATGTAAGATGCCGATGTAAAGTGCACGGAAAAGGCAGAGAACTGCGAGATAGAAAAAGAAAACCTTCAGTCCCTTGACAAGACCTATGTACAGAGACGAAAACCAGTCCTGTCTTATTCCTGGGAAATGATTTTTTGTCTTCATCAAAATCATGGGAGTATGATATCAACGCCAAAGGAATCTGCCGCCCGACGGACGTCTTCCGGCAGCTCAGAATCCGTGATGAGTCCTGAGAGCGTGTCGAGTGACGTATAGTTGTAATTGCCATCCGTCGAAAGTTTACGCGCCTCTGCGACGACATACGCCTTCTTGCTGCGGCGAATGATCGCCGCCTTATTGATGCCGTCCTCGATATCATACGTTGAGACGCTGTTTTCCTTGATATCGACCCCGACCGCACCGACAAAGGCGATGTCCGGCTTGAGACGGCTGATGAAATCAAGCGTCATGCCGCCCCAGAAACCATCACGGCTCTTGTTGAGCTTGCCGCCTGCAAAGATCACGCGAATCTTTGGATTGCGCGAGAGCACGACGAGGATGTCGATCATATTCGTCACGACTGTGACATCCATCTCCATCTTGACGAGAAGCTCGGCAATCGCTAAGTTTGACGTCGAGATGTCGAGAAAGACCATATCGCGGTCATGGACGAGCTTCACCGCTGCACGTGCGATATGCTCGCTTCGCCTCGACATCCGTCGTGCGGTGCTTGCTGACCTCCAGCATATGGCTGTTCTCACGGATGCGAACCGCGCCACCATAAGTACGCTTGAGTTTACCCTTCTTTTCGAGTGCACCGAGATCCTTGCGGATGCAATCCTCTGTCACCTTGAAACTCTTCGCTGAGATCGCGGACACGAACCTTTCCGTCACGCGCGAGCATCTGTAATATGATATCTTGCCTTTCTTCCAAAAACATAACAAAGCCTCCTGACAACGTCGAGAATCTATAACGTATACAGATTCTCAAGGAACCGATAATAAAAGGATTCCTGTATTATTGTTTTATCTTATTCAAGAGATAATTTTTACAAGATGAAGGCGGCATTGGCAAGTTTTTTTGAAAAATTCCTATAGATTTTTGAAAATTTTTCTGCTTGCAAAAATTTTTCGCGTGATAGAATAAATATGTTTCATGCGGGCATAGTTCATCGGTAGAATGGAAGCTTCCCAAGCTTCAGAGGTGGGTTCGATTCCCATTGCCCGCTCCATATGGATGTAAGCCAGGTTCTGCCTTGGCTTTTTGATCATCCGAAGGAAAAATTTCTACACGGACTAAAAAGGAGAAAAACTATTGCCTGAGGAACAAACGACAGAAAATGCTGCACAGATAAACGATGCGAGCCATGCAGCAGACGAAAAAAAGCTCGGATCGCCCAGCCGCATGGCAAGAGCAGCTCATCAAGATGAAAAATCCTCGACATGGTGCACAGCGGTGAAAGCCCGTTCGACATTCTCTATCACGTCGCAACGTGGTTAGAAGATATGTCTGGCGAACGCGGCTATGCAAAATATGTCGAGGATCAGATTCATGCGGTCTACGGCTTTGCGCTGGAGCACGAAAAACCGCTGCAAGATGAGCTTGCAGAAGTCGAAACGCGCCTCAAGCGCATTGAAGCAGCATTTGAAAACCCTGACTTTACAGAGGAAGAGCATATACGCATCGGCTTTGCCATCGACCGCCATAAGAAGAACATCGAGCGTCTGAAGCTGATGATACAAAAGGCGAAGGCAACTAAGGATAGCATGACCATCATCAAAAATTAATTGTTATCCCCGTGCCTTTTTCACTGCGGCAAAAGCCTTTTCGGCTGCGGCAATCGTGCGCTCGATATCTTCATCCGTATGTGCACCCGACATGAAGAGCGTCTCATACTGGCTCGGTGCCAGATAGATGCCTTCCGCAAAGCATCGTCTTGAACCAGATTTTAAATGCCTCTTGGTCGGATGCAGCGGCGTCTTCGAAGTTCCATACCTCATGCTCGTTGAAGAAAAATACCGAACATCGAGCCTGCCATATGTACCTGAATCGTAACGCCCGCATCCTTTGCCGCCTGCTGCCAGCCGAGGATGAGTTTCTTAGTCTTAAGCGTGAGCATGCGGCTGTAGTCAGCACCGCCGTTCTCTGGCTCCGCCGTGATGATCTTCAGCGTCTCGATGCCCGCCGTCATTGCGAGCGGATTGCCCGAGAGCGTTCCTGCCTGATACACAGGGGCCTGCGGGAGAAATCTGCTCCATGATCTCACGGCGCCCGCCATATGCCGCCACCGGGGAGCCCGCCGCCGATGATTTTTCCAAGACAGGTGAGATCGGGGACAATGCCGTACGCCGCCTGTGCACCCCCGAGAGATGCACGGAAGCCGCACGTGACTTCGTCAAAGATGAGAGCGATCCCGCTTCTTCTGTAGCTTGCGGAGATGGTCGAGATAGCCTTGCTTTGGAAGGACACATCCCATATTGCCCGCAACCGGTTTCGACGATAATGGCGGCAATTTCGTCTCCATGCGCCTTCATGACCTGCTCAATGGCATCAAAGTCGTTATACGGTACGGCAATCGTGTCTGCCGCCGTACCCTTCGTGACGCCGGGACTTGACGGCACGCCGAGTCGCAAGCCCCTGAGCCTGCGCTCACAGTAGCTGTCGCTGTGCCCATGATAGCAGCCGATGAACTTCACGAATTTCTCGCGTCCCGTATAACCGCGTGCAAGACGGATGGCACTCATCGTCGCTTCGGTGCCGGAATTGACCATGCGGATGACTTCAATCGAAGGATAGACCTGCATGACGAGCTTTGCCAGTTCCGACTCACGCACGGTTGGCGCGCCGTAGCTCGTGCCGCGTGTCACCGCTTCCTGCAGAGCCTTCACGACCTGCGGATGCGCTGACCGACAACCATCGGGCCCCACGAGCCGACATAGTCGATGTAGGGCATTATCATCGATGTCATAGATGTAGGCACCTTTTGCACGGTCGATGAACGGCGGGTTGCAATCGACATTCCAATACGAGCGCACCGGACTGTTGACCCCGCCCGGCATCAAAGTCTTCGCTTCTTTAAAGGCAGCGAGGGATTTTTCAAGATGCAGCATAAAAACTTCCTTTACTGTTTAAAATACGGTAAATCTTTTTAGAAGACGACGATCCCATTATTCTTTATAATTCATCAGCGCTTCAGCCACTTTGCCGCATCCATAGCATGATAGGTAATGATGATATCGGCACCGGCGCGCTCATGCTGGTCAATGTCTCGAGGACGATGCGCTTCTCATCAATCCAGCCATTGAGCGCAGCCGCCTTGACCATCGCGTATTCGCCGCTAACGTTATACGTTGCAACGGGCGTATGAATCATATCGCGAACCTCGCGGACAATGTCAAGATAGGCAAGCGCAGGCTTTACCATGATGATATCGGCGCCCTCCTCTATATCGAGGAAAGTTTCTTTAAGCGCTTCCTCACGGTTGGCAGGATCCATCTGATACTGACGGCGGTCACCGAAACTCGGTGCACTGTCAGCGGCATCACGGAAAGGCCCGTAATACCCTGAAGCGTATTTTACGGCGTAACTCGCGATACTCATATTAATGAAGTTGTGTGCATCGAGTGCTTCGCGAATAGCGGCGACGCGGCCGTCCATCATATCGCTCGGCGCGACGATGTCTGTGCCGGCTTCCGCCTGGCTGACGGCAACTTTCTGAAGAAGCGCAAGCGTCTTGTCGTTATCGACGTAGTGATCGGTCAAATGACCGCAGTGACCATGTGTCGTATACTGACGAGGGCAGACATCACCTACAATGACGAGTTCCGGCACTTCCTTTTTGATGGCAGCGATCGCACGCTGTACAGGACTCGTTTTGTCCCAAGCCGAAGAACCGTCTGCGTCCTTGTACGCGGGAAGGCCGAAGATTTCGACGGAAGGAATACCCTGGCGCAGCGATTTCCTTGGCGAGCTCGACGGCCTTATCGACAGAAAGATGATAGCACGCCGGCATGCTCTTGATTTCTTCCTTGACATTTATGCCCGGCACAACAGATCGGATGGGACGAAAATCCTTGACGGAAAGTGTTGTCTCACGAACCATATCCCGAACGGCAGGGACTGATGCGAAGACGACGTGGACGAGATGTTTTTATGTGAACATACTACTACTCCTATCTCTGCGGGCTGCCCGTATTCTTGATTAATATTTGTGGAAAAGGCGGTTTTCCCGCCCTCTTGCTCCGATTTATTTTTTAATCTCGCTGCTTCAGGCGGTCAGCGTGGAAGAATCGCGTGAAGCAAGCCTTCGATCGTGTGGGTCTTGGCGATAACCGTGGCTTTTCATTCCCTCTTTTCCCTGGTCTCCGCTGTGACAGGGACCGATGGCTGCGGTCTTGACACCCGAAAGAATCGCTGCACCGCCGAGCATCTTGCAGAAATTCTTGACGGTTGACGAGCTTGTAAAGGTCACAAAAATCATAACGCTCACGCAGCAAGATCTTCTTTCAGTGCTGGTTCTTCGTCTTCCAGCGGGGCGTAACGGTTCGATACGCCGGAACGACATCGACGACCGCGCCCTTTTTTACGCAGGCTGTCGGGGAAGGACAGCGCGTGCTTTCTCTGCGCGCGGCAGGAGAATTTTTGCATGCGGCGGAAGTTTGCCCTTCAGCGCCTCGAGAATTCCTTCGGCACGATACGCCTTGGGAAGGATATCGGCGGTGATACCATATTCTTTGAGCTTTGCAGCCGTCGCCGAGCCAATGGCCGCAATCTTCGCATAGCCGAGGGCTCGTGTATCGCTTTCCTGCCTTTTTCCAAGCGACGGAAAAATGCCTGTACACCATTTACACTCGTGAAGATCAGCCAGTGATAGCCGTCGATTTTTCAACCGCCGCATCAATGCCGCATAGTCATCTGATGGCGGCTCGATGGCGATCGCAGGAACCTCCTTGACACACGCACCAAGAGCTTCAAGCTTTTCCGTGAGTGCGGATGCCTGCGCGCGGGCGCGCGTGACGAGAATATGCTTGCCGAGGAGTGGATGCGCCTTTGGATCGTCAAACCAGCGGGCTTTCGCGAAGATTGACGACATCGCCGACAAGGAAAATAGCCGGCGGCTTGATGCCGTGCACGACATCTTCGGCGGCATTTCCCACATCGTCACAAGTGTCTCCTGCTCTGCGCTTTGTCCCCCAGCGAATGACGGCGGCCGGCGTATCAGCCGCGACCGTTTCGATGAGCTTTGCTGTGATATGCGGAAGATTCGCGATGCCATGAGGGAAGATGAGCGTATCGACGCCTGTCCTGAAAGACCGCCCAATTCATCTGGCTCTCCCGCCTTTGTCGGGTCTTCGTGCCCCGTGATGACGGCAAAGAGGTCGCAACCGCACGATGCGTGACGGGAATGCCCACGTAGGCCGGCACGAAATCGCCGACGTGATGCAGGAACAATCGTAAAGAAATGCCGTTCTTCTCGAAGCAATGCACTCCTCACCGCCGCGCCCAAAGACAAAGGATCGCCGCCCTTCAGGCGCGACAATCTTTCCCTCCTTCGCTTTATCTACGAGGAGCTGATTGATATCGCCCTGTTTCATCGTGTCGCTTTTGCCGATGCCTTGCCAACGTAGATGAATTCCTGCGCCCTCTTTGCATGCGCGAGAATGCGGCTGTCGGCTAATCTGTCATGACGACGGTATCCGCCGCTGCAAGACATTCCGCCGCCTTGATGGTGAGCAGGCGATGATCACCGGGACCTGCTCCGACGAAAGACTTTTGCCTGTTGTATCGTTCAAAATAATTCCCTCATTCTATTAAACATCCAGTCCGATTTCTTTCCAGTATTGCGCGGCCGCCGTCGTCAAGCAGTTTCTCGGCAAGCTTTGTGCCGAGATGTTCGGCCTCTTCCGCGCGCCATCGATACCCGCTCGGTAGAGCCGCATGCCATCGAGGTGAGAGCAATGACGGCTCCACGCAAGTCCGCACTCACCTCTGTCGCATGAGACGCCGACAGGGCACTGACAGCCGCCTTGTACGCGGGAGAACGCACGCTCCGCCGTTTGCGGCGGTGACGGTTGACGGGTCGTTCAAAAGTCAATGCGCGCCCTTACCGCCTTGTCATCTTCTCTTGTCTCAATGGCAGCGCCCCTGCCCGACGGCGGGCAGCATGATCTTTGGTCGATGACCTCTGTGATTCGATCGCCGAAGCCAAGGCGCTTAAGGCCTGCAACAGCCAGTATGACAGCATCGAGTTCTCCACTTTTCCAGCTTATCTGGCGCGTGCCGACATTGCCGCGAAGGTCGTGAATATCGAGGTCAGGCCTTTTTCGTGCAAGAGCTGCGCTTTGCGGCGAGCTGCTCGTACCGACCTTCGCTCCCTCCGGAAGATCAGCCAGCGCTTCGTACTTCGAGGCTGACGATGGCGTCTCCACGGGTCAAAGCGCTTCGTAATCGCAGAGATGATGAGACCCGACGGCACCTCTGTCGGCATATCCTTTAAGCTATGAACAGCGATGTCAACTTCACCTTCTAGCATGGCGTCTTCAAGTTCGCTTTGTAAAGAGACCTTTGCCGCCGATCTTTGCGAGCGGGGTATCGAGAATCTGATCGCCTATGGTCGTCATCTTCTTTAAAGCAACGCTCAGCTCGGATATTTTTCTTCCAAACGGCGCTACGTATTCTGCCTGCCAAAGCGCGAGGTTTACTCGCCCGCGTACCGATAATGATCGTGTCGTTCTTCATTTGTCGCAGCCTCCCCAATCGTATCGAGTTTGAATAGCGAGGCGCATCGCCTTCATGTAAAAAGGTTTCGCGCCGTGCCCGCCGACTGTTCAGCTTCATCATCGGCATGCGGAGAATCTTTCGACGATCATGCGCGTCATATGATCGACTGGCGCCGCTCCTGTTTCGTAAGGTTGGGAAGCTTCGATGCTGCGCGGTGTACCTCGCGCTCGCGAATCCTCTCGCAACGATCCGACAGCAGTGCCGTGAGGAGGGCGGGCAGAAAGGTATTGAGCGATCTTGAATATCCGCGATCTCCTCTTCACGATGCTCTGCCTGCCTTGCCTCTGGCGCGCTCTTCAATGCTTGTCGACGACAGCTTCAGAGCGTCGATGTTGTAGAGCGACGCCGCGAGTTTCCTCAACATCCGGGTCGAGCGTCACGCGGCACGGCGATGTCGATGAAAAAGATCTGCCTGCCCTTGCGCTTTGCCATCAGACGCTTTGTCTCCCACGCCTTGACCACGTAATGCGGCGCCCCGTTGAGGTCACGACGACATCGACATCTTTCGCACGCGCAGCGCTCCTTCAAACAGATCGCCTCACCTCCGATAACCTCGGCGAGCTTTTCTGCCTTGTCGATAGTGGCGATTGGCGACGAGAAATCTGTTTCACGCCGCGCTGCTACAGGTGCTGCGCCGTAAAGCTCCGCCATCTTTCCCGCGCCGAAAATGAGCGCCGCGCGCCCCGAGGTTGCCGGGTTTGGCGCGAACCAGCTCGACCGCCGCAGCTGACAGAGACCGAGATTATAAACAATGCGCGTCTCCGTACGAACGCGCTTTCCCGTCTTAATTGCACGATGAAAGAGCGATGTTTCAAAAACGGTGACTCGTCGTACTCGCCTCACGTGCTATCGCATAGGCCTCCTTTACCTGCGGAGAATCTGCCCTTCACCAAGGACGAGAGAATCCAGACTTGACGCTACGCGAAAGAGGATGCCGAATACAGGCTTCATCGGCGCCAAGTGTAAAGGTACTCGCTGATATCCTCCTCATTTCCTGTGGATCAAAGATAAATTCGCGCATTGTCTCCACGTCTTCTTCGCATCGTCGACAACGGCGTACATTTCGCTTTCGATTGCAGGTCGAGGGGACGACCGCCTCACGAATTCCCTCATAGTCGTTTAGATTCAAGCCCTTCCTTCAATCGCATGCGTTTTTGACAGAAACCGCTCGCGGACATCCACTAGCGCTGTCTTATGATTCAGCCCCAAAATCACCTAGTTGCATTTCTGACCTCTTCTTCGCTTTCCTCAGCTCTCCTGCGCGCACGTGCTCAAGTACGCGATAATTCAGCGCCTTCTTCAAAAAGGCGGCTTGCGCTTTCTTCGGCACTGCCGCTTTGGACGTCCGCCGCAGTACCTTGAGACGCTCCATCGAGGGCGCAAGGATGAGAAACTCATCTTCAATGTACGGCGAAGAAAGCGCGAAATGCCGGCTCTGCTCCACCGGTCGAAACAGCAAGAAAGAAGGCTGCCGCGGCGGATGCGCGAAGGCACGACAAAATCTCCACCGTCATCAGATGCGGCATCGTTCGTAAAAGATACCAAGCGCCCTTGCTTCTCTCGCGCCTGCGCATTCACAGAAGTGGCTGCTGCGAGAAGAGACAAGCGCGGCAGATCTGAAAAATCTCCCCTGTCGATATCCCCGACGAAGGATGTTAACCTTACCGCACGCTTCCATTTCAACGAGGCGCGTAGCTGACATTCGGCGCGATGACCGTGATGCACGCACCGCAAACGGCAGGTCCGCTGCTTTCCGCACTGCCACAGCGCCGCCGCCGGCGATGACGCATACCATGCCCTCGATCTCGGTGGAAGCGGATACAACATACACGCTCCTATCTTTCTATCAAAGCACAAAACATGAATACGATTCATAAAACATCCCTATTATAGCGCATTTCCTAGAAGAATACCACATAACCCCATCGACTTTGTGGATATTTTTCACAGCAAAAAGGGCAGTCGCTTCCCTGCCCGCTTTCATTCTTCGTTCCCGCTATCCGGCTCACTGCCGGCTTTTTATTCTATCGTCAGTAATTTATTTTTCAAGGCGTGAATCAGCGCCTGTGTGCGATCATTGACCTTGAGCTTATGGAAGATGCTCGTCAAATGGTTCTGACCGTCTTTTTCCGAAAAGGTTGAGTGCCTTGCCGATATCTTGATTGGAAAAAGCCCTTTGCAGTACACTGGAGAACATCCATCTCTCGCGCAGTGATGCGTTCTTTTCGCCCTCGTTCCCATCTTCCGCGATCTGCTCGATATCATCTGTCTCCTTCAAACTGAACAGACGCTCGGTGATCTGCTGACAGATACATGCCGCGCCTTCATGCACCGTGTATATGGTCTTGATGAGAATCTCCGGCTCGACATCGCTTTAACAAGTAGCCCCGTGCGCCGTTCTTCAGCATCTCGAGAACGTAGTTATCGCTGTCGTGCGATTGTCAGCGCAATAACGCGCGTTGAAGAATTTGCTTCGAAAGACGGCAGTGACCTCCATCCCCGTCAGCCCCGGCATGCGAATATCGAGCAGGATATCTGGATGAACATCAGCGTACGAGCCAGTGCTTCTCGACCGTCTTCTGCTTCGCCGACAACTTCAAGGTCATCTTCAAAGCTCAAGATGCGCTTGACCCCTGCCGCAAAAAGTGCGTGATCGTCTGCTATTAGAATCTTAATCGACATTTCATCATCTGCTTTCAAAAATTTCCACTGCGTTGCCTTCTGCTATGAACTCTCACTGAGATCAAGTATCGCCGAGGACATGTGCTGCCAGGGAAGATCGTGACTTCTGACTCCTCATGGCTGTGTGAGACATTTTTGAAAAACATACCCAGAATTGGGATGTCACTGAGAAATGGAATCTTCTGCATATAACGGGACTCCTCGCTGCCGATAAGCCCGCCGATGACCATCGTCTCGCCGTCTGCCAAGCGGACGTGCGTCACCGCCGTCGGTCTTGAAACAGTAAAGCTTTCATCGTATCGACATAATACGGCGTTGATACCTCTGTTTCGACACTTGCCGTAATCTCGCCATTGGCATTGACGCGCGGCGTACAGCGAAAGGATGATACCTGTCTGATGGTAATCATATGTCGTCCGCGTCACATCATTCGTCGTCGTCTCCGTTGGAACAGGCACCTCACCGCCAATGACGATGACTGCCTCGCGTCCCTGCATCGTCGTGATGTTCGGACGCGCGAGAATCTTCGCCTTACCGTCCGTGACCAGCGCATTGAGCCGCGCCTCGTAATAAAAACTCAAACGGAAGCCCTTCCGGCCGCGACCAAGCGAATCACGCCCGCGCATATCCCCTACCGCCAGTATTTCGATCGATACGACCGTGTTGCTGATCTGGCATCTGCGGGGCGTCGACCATTCCCATGCACACCGAGATTCTTCGATGCATCAGCCGTAAGTGAGACGACCTTGGCCTCTAAGGAAACCTGTTTGGATGGCTTGTCAATTTCAGAAAGCTATCTGCGCGGCCTGCGCCTCCGATGCGTGCCAGAAAAGATCAGAGATTCGTCGCCGTATCAAAGTGGACGCGTTCTTCCGCAACGTCATTGGAATTTTCAGCACCGTTCTTAATGACAAGCGATATTTTTCCGTCACCTTTATTCTCTGTCTTTCTAGTTCAACATCATCATCGGCGTTTTCTCTTGGGATGATGATGCTCAGTTATTCGATAACGCTTATTCGTCATATTGAGTGCCAGATTCGCGACACGTGCCAGTTCCTCCGGGTCGCCATGGCGGACAGGATAGACGTACATCTGCCGCATTGCATCTGCCCTTTGCCGCCGTCGTCGCAAAAAGACGTCGCCCTCGCGCGAAAGCGTGAGACCTTCTGTCTCTGCCACAAAAGCGAAGAATATTTTCCGGCTCATCCTCGAGATTACCGATACCGTACCAGCGACTGAGATCATCAAAAACCAGGCTCATATTTGCCATGCGCGTGCGAGAGAACGCATCACGGTTCGTACATCTGCTCCCGCAACCGATCATCGAGACTGGTGCAGCATCTGCGCGCTCCGCTGAGAAAAAGAAAAAGTGCGGCAAACAAGAAGCAATGCCGACGCAGTGCCAATCTCGCCATACACCACCCAAAATCTTTCACTACCCGGCTTTCCGATTGCTGTATCACGATCGGGCTCTCCAGAAAAACACTTCATAAAAATAAAAACGATCACGGTACAATATGCAGCATGGACGAGCCGTCTGTCCATCGACGGAGACCGTATCAAAGCCGATATTAAGGACGCGCACGCCCGCGAGCGACTCGCCCACCGCAAGCGGCGCTGAAGAGCTGCCGACGGAAAAGAAGCGCCAGAGCTCCGTTATCACCGCGAACAATGCCGTGCAGCAACACCGCCTCACGCGCCGGTGCGGGGACAACTGCGCCTACCGCTGCCGGCGATGCCGATGATGCTGCCACTCGCGGTCAGCAGGCGGCGCTGCCCTATTCTCTGCGGCTTCTGCCTCACGAGGCGGTGCTTTCTGCGCATCCGCTTTGCCATCCGAATCATCTGCATTTACATCATGCACTACAGACGCCCGTACATCGTGCGTTTTCAGAGAATGGATTTTTCAGTTCCGACCGAGCAATCTGCCGCTCTGCCCTTTGACCGCAAGATGTTTCAATGCGTCGATCGACTTATGTTCCGTGCCTGTGTCGCTGACTTCAGACATCAGATTATCTTCGTCCGTTTGCCTGAATAAAGAAACGCCAAAAAAGACGAAAATTGCGGCTGCAGAGACCTTGCGGCCGTTCCCTTCACGCATCAAGAACGCACGAAAGTTCGATATCCACTCTGTATACATATCCGATTAAACATAGTCTTGCAAACTCTCATCACGATGGATAGCACGCCATCCATTACGTGAGACTAGTATAGCATAGATAAATGCTTGATACAAGACCAGCATGCTTCGGCTTTATGGTAAATGACAAGTTTAATTTTCGTATGGAGCACATCAGACTTCATCGTCATCTTCCATAGTGAAGACCGGATGCGTCGAACATCTGAAGCCCCTTTTGCCGGCTTCACTGCCCTTTCCATCAGTTCTTTTATGCTCGAACCGTCGTCAGGCAGCCTGGGCGCTGACCATCTCGATGAGCGAGGGAGATTGACGCCCGTAACGATACCGCAGTCGCTTTGGTCGATGACGATGCGGCACGCTGCATTGTACGGACTGCCGCCGAAGAAATCATTCAAAAAGAGCACGCCGTCACGGTCAAGTTCTTTCATTGCCGCCTTGTACTTCTCAGCAACTTCACCGGAATCCTCTCCTGGCGCAAGCGAGACTGCGAACGTTTTCCTGCTCGCGCAGATCATCTCACAGGCTTTCAAAAGCCCTGGTGCAAAAATCTTCGTGCGTGCCTATGAGTAATGCCAAACATGCACGTTCTACGCCTTCCTTCAAAAATTCTGCTGTACTGGAATTTCCCTACGACATGATAATAACAGATTATTCCTTATCTTTCAAGGAATCTTCTACCTTTGTATTGAATGCGATTCTTATTTTTATAAAGTTTCTGCTTCCACCATGAGCTCGCGCACGATGGCTGCAAATTCCTCGCACGTCGTCGCCTGTGTTAAACTTATCACGCAGAGCGCACCGTGCGGGATTCCCCTCGTATACCATGTCGCATGCTTTCGCATCTCGCGCGGACCGATGTGATCGCCCTTGTGGTGCGGGAAGATCGAGATGATGCGAATGACTTTCGCAGCTCTGCCATCGTCGGCGGCGCTGGGCGCTCACCCGTCCGCCAGTAATGCGGTCAAATCGCTGAAAGATCCTCGGATTCCCCTGGGCAGCGCGGCAAACGTCATCACACCATCGGCACCCGTCACACGGCGAATGCGGTCGAGGTCGTCAAACGTGCGAATGTCGCCGTTTGCGATGAACGCACCGCCTTCTGACCGCAGCGATAGCTGTCATAGTCAGCATTGCCTGCATAAAACTGTTCACGCGTCCTGCCGCGAACAGCAATGGCATCGACGCCTGCAGCTGCTGCTATCTTTGCCAATTCAACCCGTTGACTGCGCATCGTTCCAGCCCTTTCGCATCTTGACGGTAAAGTATCTTGACCACCTTTCATATCGCCGTCAAGATCTTTTCGCGCGCTGGGTCGGTCATCAGTGCGAGCCTTCGCCGTTTTTGCGATCTTTGGCGCAGACGGCATGTTGAAGTCGAGAATATCTGCCGTACCGAGCGCTTCGATGATCGCAGCAGCTTCTGCCGCCATCACGGGTTCTTTTTGCAAAGATCTGCAGCGAGCGGCCGCTCATCGCGCTCAGAGGAAGCATAGCGGAGCGTGCGTTCATTACGATAGTGGATCCCCTGTGCCGAGACCATCTCTGCGTAGGGCAAAGCGGGCAGCCCATGTCATGTGCAATAACGCGATAGGCGGTATCCGTGACACCTGCCATAGGCGCGAGACACCGGCGCATCAAGGCGAATTTCCCGATGTTCATTCGGCGTCCCTGCGCCTTTCGCGGCGGTCTTCGGCGTTGCGCTCATAGAGCACGCGAAGTCGGTTAAGGTCAAATGATCGATCTTTTCAATCGTCGAGGATTCGCGCATCATCATCCGTGCGAGCCTCCGTCGCAATGACCTTGACCGGTTTATCGCCGCCGATCTCCGCCTTGATGCGTTTACAATCTCATCGATCTGCCCGACGCAGCCAAAGATAATGCCCGCCTGCATGCCCTGAATGGTATTGTGGCAGATGATACTCTTCGGTGGGACGAGCTCGATTCTCGGCAGCTGCGCGCGCGCTGGAAAAAGTGCGTCGGAACTCGTTCCAATGCCGGGCGCGATGACACCGCCCAAAAAGTCGCCATCTGCCGACGACATCAAAGGTCGTCGCCGTACCGATGTCGAAATGACGATCAGAGGGCCGCCGTACTGCTCAGCTCCGACCACATTCACGATGCGGTCAGCACCAATGGCGCGGGGGTTCTCGTAGTGCAGACGAATGCCTGTGCGGATGCCAGGACCTACGACGAGCGGACGCAGATGAAAGTAGCGTTCGCACATCTTGACCAACGGCACGATGAGCGGCGGCACGACGCTCGAAATGATGATGGCGCGGATGTCTGCCATGCGAATGCCCTGATAGCGAAAGAGATTGTTGATGAGCGTACCGTACTCATCGCCCGTTTTCTGACGATCCGTTGAAAAACGCCAGTGTTTCATGAGCTTTTTTCCCTCATAAGCCCCCATGACTATGTTCGTATTGCCGATGTCAAGAACTAAAAGCAAATGCTCCCCTTCCAAACGCAAAATTCGACTTATTATACTATGTGCGGACATTCCTTTCAACAAAAAAATTACGCCGACTCGTACCATGCAGAAGAGGCATACATTGCCTTTCAGCGATATGTCCCCTTTTGATGCATAAACCAGCTGCGCAGACAATAAAAAGCACCGCTCAGCGGTGCAAGTATTTCCTATGGCGGGGTAGCTGGACTCGAACCAACGCATGCGGGATTCAGAGACCCGTGCGCCCTGCAACGGCGATACCCCTGTGTCTTCGGCATCTGCCGTCAACGATGGCTATTATACACGAACGCATGATATTTGCAAGCCCTTTTTTTGAAAAATTTTTCCAAGAAACTTTCAGCGGCACATCAATATGCGCCCTGCTCGATAACCGCCTTAAATGTCTTGAAAAGATACATGAGATCGATCCAGATGCTCCAATTGCGGACATACCACGTATCCATCTCGACGCGCTCGTCATACGTCGTGTCGCTTCTGCCGCTCGCCTGCCACATGCCCGTGATGCCCGGGCGAACCATATAGTATTCGCGGATGTTTTTCGCCGTACTTTTCAATTTCCTTTGCCACGACAGGGCGCGGACCGACAAAGGCTCATCTCGCCCTTCAGGACGTTCAGGATCTGCGGAAGTTCATCAAAGGCTCGTGCGGCGCAAAAGGCACCGAGCTTCGTGACGCGGGGATCATGCTCGAGCTGAATGTCTCCTCCCACTCTTTCTTCGCCGCCGGGTTCTCCGCGATATATTCCTCAAAGCCGCGCTTCGCATCAGAACCATCGTCTGGAATTTATAGCATGAAAAAGCTCTTGCCGTCTCGTCCAATGCGTCGATGTGGCAAAGATAACGCTTCCGCGGTTGTCGATGGCAACGCGCAGCGCGATGAAGAAGGATGGGACTGATGAGCACGCCGCCCAAAAGCGTCGCGACGATGTCAAGGTGCGCTTTAGAAGCGGTTCCGCCGGACAACTAGGTTATTGCGGACACTCAAAATCGAGATCTTTTCTGCCAAAGAGAATGTCGAGATCCGCGCTTCGCCATCGCGTGCCGATGAGGTCAGGGCTGAAGGAGACACGGCGCACATACGGCGCGCAATCTCGCTGATGAGTTTCTGGGTTGAGCTCTTTTGCCGCACCGGCGTCGCTATGATAACCGTCTGGATGTCCCGATATGCGAATGATCTCTCCGCGTCCTGCATACCGCCATAGAGAAGGAAGCGATCTGCGCAGATGCTTGGAAACGGGATCGTCGTCGATGAGCCCAACAACCTTAGCGATAGCCAAGATCCCCCTCAAAGAAGCGCAGCAGCGCCTCTGCCGTATATCCGCGCCGATGATGATGATCGGCTCGTAACAAAGCCCGCTCTTTTCAAAAACTTCAAAAACAGATGGCGAACGGCGTATAGAAGAAGTGCATAGAAGAGAAATGCCAGCGTCATGCGGCTGACAAGGACGTCCGCGCGGAAAAGATAAAAGAGAATGATGAGGGCCGATCATGCCGTAGAAAACAGCATAAAATGTATCGCGGAAAATGTTTCAGTATCGGGCGCATCATCCGATACATCCGCACGCCAGAGAAAGAGATGGACACGAGAATCCAGCCGTAAGTTGAGTGCCGTAATCGTGTACGGCGGATTGCCGTCCCAAGGAAGAGCGAGCTGGCGCGACAATCGCGACCTTTCTGCCAACAGGATGGCAAGGTAATCGTAAGGATTGCCTGTAGAAACCGCTACCGTGCGAAGCAAAAAACTTATCTTCTCTCCTTTCATAATTAATCATATGTTCAAAATAAGATTAACACGGGTTCTTTTCACTGTCAATTTCCTGCCTTGGCTTTGAAATCCGGTGAAAGAGAACGAGAACAGTAACTCCAGTCGCCCAGCAGCATTTCAAGACGGCCTTCATGAAGTCCGGCAGCGCGTACGTCTGTCGCACCTGCAACGCCAAACGCAGGGCCGACGCTTCGGTACGCTGATGCTGATGGTGAGCGCGTCAAGGGGCATATGCTGCGACGCATAGGAAGCGCAAAAGAGCGATGAATAGACGCAGAAAGCAAACATCTCCGTATGACCAATGGTACCGCGCCCGATCTTTACCGTTCATGCGCACCTCGACGACACTTCGCGGACTTAGCTTCGGTGGATGACAGCGCAGGCATGCTTGACGAAGGTGACGATGCGCGTCGCAGCTATGCCGCCTGCAGCCGCCCGCACAACCGCCGCTCACCATCAGCAGGAGAATGCCTTTGGAAAATCCAGCCATGTCAAAGTTCGCCGAGACAAACCTGTCGTCGAGCAGGCCGACCTGAAACGAAGCGTAGCGGTGCCTCAAGCAACTGCATCCACGCAAAGACCAGATTCGCTGGTGACGAGAAATGCCTGCAATGCAAAGAATGGAAAGATACCAGCGAAACTCTGTATTTTTGCCAGAGGACGCGCGGTCCTTTCCGCATGACGCGATAGTAAGCGCAAAATTTCCGCCGGCGAGAATCATGAAAAAGGTCATCGAGCGCTTCCGAGGCAGGGGCTTGCAAAATGCGCAGCGCTCGTATCATACGTTGAAAAGCCGCCCGCACCGATCGTGCTCATCGCGTGTGTCGCTGCATCGAGGAAAGCCCACATGCCCGATAGACGAAACGCCGCTCCCGTAAAAGACGATGTCAGATAGCAAGAGGGACGCTTTGCCGCATTGCGCGAACGTGGGAAGAAGACGCTCGCGTGTTGCGCCTGTCGTTTCGGCGTCGCACATATTCTGTCTGCTTTGTTCAGATTCTGGAATGAGCGCGATGAGAGATGACGATGATGCCATAGCCCACCGAGCAATGCGTCATCATACGCCAAAGCAAAAGGCTTTCCGGGAGATTCTCCAGCGTCTGACCGTTGCTCCGTCCCCCGTGAACCAGAGATGCTTTCAAAAATGCCGTCGAGCAATCCGAGATACCCGCCGAAAACATAGGGGCAGCATGCCAATACTATCGCAAGCGCACATCCAAACGCCGTGATGGCGATCCTCGCGCTGAAAGCGGCTCAGGACTTATCGCTCCCTCATGCTGCAGAAGGGCACCGACGAAAAGTGCTAAGAAAACCGAAAAAGAACGCCCCTGCCGCACCGCACCCGAGTAGGGACGGCAGAAAGAATGGGACGAAGCGTTGCCGCCTCCGCAAAGACAAGCTTTCCCAAAACAAAAGCAAATGACCTTCCGATTGATGAGCGCTCCTCTCTTCACCTTTTCTGTGCGTTTTATCCCTGCTTGCATGATACCACGATCGATGGTATCATCGCGCTCTTCTGAGCGTCTGACGACGACGCAAAAGACCGTCAACCAATATCAGAGCAGAAAAGATCTCAATGCGGCGAGAACCATGACAGAGTTAAAAAGAACTTCCAGCCAGATGGGAACAGCAGCGAAATCAGCTGCCGAAAAGGGAGCTTATCGCCCCCGTACTTGTCAAGGCGGCTGCCGCATGACCCCATGGACGGCATGAGGGTCAGTCCCCGATAGCGTGATGACGAGTGCACTCAGCAAAAAGCAGTCATCACATAAAAATAGAAAAAGGAACGGATGCGCCCGACGATCTTTGTCAGAGACGGGTCTTCCATCGACGCTGATGGAAACAACCATATGCGGGTGAAGCGTACGGCGCACCTCGGGCGCACTAGAGACGAAACAGGACGAGCGGTCGGAGGATCTTAATGCCGCCGCCTGCCGAAGCTATCGAACCGCCGGTAAAGCGGAAGCAGAAGAAGCAGCTTAGAAACGGCGGAAAGTTTTCCCATCGAGCCGAAGCAAAGCCCGTCGTCGTCAAAAGGACGCGGCATGAAAGACGCCATAGCGCAGCGCATGAAAAAGGAATAAGCGCCAGTCGTCCAGAGATTTACCGTGAGGAGGCAGAGGGACAGGAGAAAGATAAGGAGAAAAAGGCGGAGTTCCTTTTTCGCAAAGGAATGCAAAAATTACCTTGCATGAAGGCACGCCAAAGCGTGAGAAGATTCAGCGCCGCGAGCAACATGGACAGCGGCTGCTTCGAGCGGCAGGCTGTCGCGCGTCATAAAGGCAGTCGTATAGGCACCGCCCGATGAGATCGTTGTCATCGCCCAGATGACCGCCTGAAAGGGAGTAAGACCCGCGAGAAATGCCGCAGACGAAAGCACCGTCAAAGCTAGATGGGCACAGAGCCGTGCTGCCCTGCCTGACGCATCTTGTTCCAGACGGGGCTGAGTGAGATGCTCTGACGTGCGGTAGCGTAAGCCACACGCGAAACCTGCGGCAAAGCCGTGACGAGAACGAGGATGAAGATGGGCCCAGCCAACTCCGCAGGAACGGTGCCAGAGGAAGGGAGACGAATCCGCCGCCAGCGGTATCCGATGTTCGAAAGTCCCGTCGTCGTCAATGTTCCCACCGCTGCACGCAGCGGAAAGACCTGCCATCCTGAAAAGTATGGGGCGGCATGCCGGAGACGCCGAGCACGGAAGGATCAACTCCTGAAGGCGCTCCCTTCCGCGCGCATCGGCCGACGCGCTCTGCGGGCGAGGCGGATAAAAACGCAGCGGTGAGAAAAAGCCGCCGCAGACGGCAACAAACATCCATGCCTCTGACATTGAGCGAATAAAGCGTATCAAGGCGAGCACACGCCATGCCGCTACCATAGTGTCTGCCCGAAGAGGCGAAGAAAAGAGCAAAAGATGCCATGATGCGTACCTGTTGAGCAAAAGCGTCACTTCATGCTACCCGAAATGCGGCGCGACCTTGCGGGCAAACTTCCGTCTGCACGAAAAGAGGATCGTCGGTCGCCTGGCTGCAGGGGTCGTCTGACGTTTGGAATCCTCGCCCGCTGCCTCGCGTAGGCGCAGACAGCACATTCTTTAGGAAGTTGCGTCATCAGCGCTGACCGGCAGATGGGTGCGCCCCCTGCGGTGACAGATCGCTTTCCGCCTTAGCCCCCTCAGGCAGACGGAAGCGAGTACGCGTCTGGCAAACAGGGGCCTCACTTGCGGAAAAGAGGCGCGCAGAGCGCGATATCGACGCCGACTTTTCCATGAGTTCGACGCATGTTCGGTTTCGCAGACGCGAACGACAGTACGAATCTGTGCCGGACATATGCCGCGGGAGTACGAGCATGAGATTGAGCTTATCGTCCTCCGTCAGGCGGACGATGACATCAGCTTCGCTGATGCCCTCTCGGCAAAGAGGTCAATATCCATACCGATCGCCGCAAATCGCAATACCGTCCGTTGGTTTCTCTGCCACCGAGGCGGCGGCGGTCTGATCATGTCGATGACCTTGACGTGAACGCCCTGCTTTTCAAACGCAGGAGCTGGGGCGCGCCCCGCACGCCCTGCACCGATGATGATGACGGTGGGACTTCCCTCATCGCGCTGCACGAAAATTCTTGCTGGTTCTCAATTCCTCAGGAATCCGCCGATAAAATAAGGCGTTGTCATGCGACGGGGCAGTCATCGCCGTGCGGGATGATCATGCGGTGGTCGCGGATCATACCTGCGAAACGCCTTCGGCGTTTGATGTCTTTTAAACGGGATGTTCACGAGCGGCGAATGACGGTGCACCTTGGTATCAAAAAGGCGGAATCTTGCCGTATTGCACGTCTTCGACGTCGAGCGCCGCTGGCATCGCGAGGATGCGGTTGATTTCATTCGTAGTGATGAATTCGAGGGTTCAACATGACGTCAATATCGAAGTTTTTCCTTCAGATGCTCCTTTGCCTCGCCATAAAACTCGAGATCGCGGATGCGCCGCGACCTATCGAGCGAGATGCCGTGCTGCTTTGCAGGATGCAGGCGACCATGTTGACTTCATCGGTCGCCGTAACCGCAGTAAAATATCAACATCCTGACGTCCGGGTCGTTCATCGTGATGGGGCTAGCGCCATTTGCTGCAATGGTGAGGACGTCGAGCGTGTTCTTCGCCGCTTTCAGCTGCGTCTCGTCACGGTCGATGACGACGACGTCAAAGTCTTCGTTTGACAGCATTTTCGGCAATGCTGTGGCCGAGCTTTCCACACCAACGACGACGATGCGCATGACATTTCCTCTCTAACTTCTCACTGTGCCAATTCTTCTCTGTGGCGGCGGAATCCCTGATCCTCCGCTAGTACCTTCCATGCGTGCGACGCGGCCGCCCATACAGCTGCGGCTCTGCGGGTATCTGAGACGCAGATCTTGCCGGGGTAGGCGCTGCTGCGCCGATAATCGCCCTCGGTGACATTCAGCTGCGCGACGTGCTGGCACCGGGCCAAGATCATGCGTCACGATCTCTCGCATCATCTCCATCGCCGTCGTCGCCGGGGATGTTTGGCTTTCAGGCTTAACAGCCGGAGGGCGATACCGCCATGCGGCGTCGTCGAAGTCGCCCGGGCGCTCATTTTCCGAGCGGTGTGTCGACCATTCGCATCAGAAGGATATGCACCCACCATGTCGAGTGTCCAGTGCCTGATAAAGAGGGATATCCCTTGCGATGGATACGGGCGTCTGCCCGCAATCCGAGTCAAGCCGTTCCCGTGCCGACTTCATGGCCGAGGCGCAGGATCGCCAGACAGCGCACGCGATTGCGTACGTCATGCCGGAGTCGAATCTTCGTGCAGCTTCGCATCCGATCGTCTCAATGCGGAAGATGGCGATCTGCGCCTAACCACGCGCCAGAGCCGATCGTCTCATGAGTCGCGTTCACCGCGGCGATCGTGATGACAGCAAATTCGAGGCGACTTGATGCGCGGACAATGCTGGCAGAGCGCTGCCGCCGTGCATATCCTCGCCCGACCTGCAAGGACGACTTCGTCTTATAGCCGTATCCCGCATCGCTTTCTTTGCCAGCGCGACAATCTCTGCATCCACTCCAAAGCGATAGCGCTCGATGTTTCCCATTATCACGGCGAAGACCACCACAGTACGCCTGAGTTTTGCTTGCGAGTATGTTGAAAATTCGATGGGTCGCGCAGGTGCACGCCATTGCCGACATAGAAAACGCGCACTTCATCCGCCGCTTTGTGCAGCGCTTCTTCTGCCTCACGCTGCAGAGAGCTTTGCAAAAGCTCCCTTCACGCGAGCGATGCCGCTCCTTTTGCGCTTTACGAAGGGCTCTGCGATTTCCTGCTCTTTCCTGCCTTCTTGCCTTGCTTATCCGTTCTTATCGCCGCATCTTCGCGCATCCGATGCGTGTCTGCACTATCTGCCCGCTAGCTACTCACCTTCTTCCTCTGCCCTTCGCCTTCGCCTTTGTAGCATCGAGCTTCTTTTATCGACATGCCGAAGCGACTTGCTCGTGTAATGACTGATCAGTCTCTTCCTGATGGGTGTTGGCATAGTCTATGATGCGCGGGTAAAACTTCGTACGCTCACATGTCGCAGAGAGCTGCCAAGATGGCAGATGTATCATCTTCTTCATCGTTGAGAGAATACTGCAGTAGCATCTCAGTTCTTCATGTTTCCTGACCTGTGCGTGCCGTCACTCTATGTTGGTGATTGGCAAATCACGCGAACCATAAAACCCATCGCAACCTGCTTTGCAGCGGTCCTTCCAGCGACGTTTTGCATGACGTCTTCCTCCCGGATGGAATCGTATTGATGAGGCGTCCCGAATGACAAGGACGTCCGAGATCGGTGAGGCCTTCGCTATCAACGCCATGATGCGCGACCTGCTTGTTAGTAATAGCTTTGGCGCGTCGTCGGCGCACCCATTATTCGTATCACTGCCCGTGATGGTTTCTTCCGCCACAGCAGGCTGCCGACATCTTTGCACAATACTGCACGGCGTCAGATTTGCCACCCATGCCTCTTAGTGTAACTGCTTACACAGAAATCCTCGCTGTTCATGTCTACCGACAGAAAGGCGACATCCTCTCCCGAACCTCGGCGAAACACCTCGCATTTGCTGCATAATCTCTCCGCCATTTGCGAGATAAAGATTAACA
Source organism: uncultured Mitsuokella sp. (assembly GCA_916439735.1). Taxonomy (GTDB): domain Bacteria; phylum Bacillota; class Negativicutes; order Selenomonadales; family Selenomonadaceae; genus AWVT01. The sequence goes on along the minus strand of CAKAIG010000002.1, from coordinate 6,580 downwards.
ATTTCCCATGAAAGACCGCTGAAGCAAGACCGGCAGGTCAATCGCGCTCGGTGTTGCTCGTCATGCATCGAAGTTCGTACGGCGTTTCCTGAAGTAGACGTCATGGTTCAGCCAGTTGGCAGAGAGAGAGTGCGCGACGCTTCGCGGACGGGTCGAGACTTTCGCCGGATCGTCGTCCGGATAGTAGTTGCAGATATGCGTGTTTGATCCTGCCTGCTTCGTCACGACCATACTCACACTAACGTCCGCGGATCATACTCGGCACGCCCTGTGATTAGCTGTCTTTCTAATCGAGATTTATGCAGATGATAAGGACCTGCAGGCGCTTCTGCCTCAGCCAGAATCGTGAGTTCAGGTATTTTGAAAGATATCTTTCCTTATGCTCTTTCCAGCCGTGGCGCGAGTGCGGGACAAAAGAACTCATCATCAAATCAGAAGAAGCTTTTCCATGCTCTCCGCAGGAGACGGTGCTTGAATACACGAAAACCTTTTTCCTTCGTGTCGTATTTCGGAATGCCGTGGTGATAGTAAAGCCCGCCTGCGCGCCCAGCAGATATGAAAGACAGAATAGACGTGCGCGCCGGCCACTCCATGATCTCAACGACTTTCCACTCCCACAGGCGACCTCCCTCAAAGTCAAAAAGTGCGCGGGCGCCCTGTGGCGGTCAATGCCGTCATCGCTTTACTTATGGCGAGCAGCTGACAATGTGCCGTAAAACTCGAGTTCAAATAATCCTGCGAGGTGGCTCGGCCGGTGGGACTCCGTATAGATAAAATCAACTTCGACCTGCGGTAGAAGTGTTACCTACCGCAGAAAGCTGATCGTCATCACAGGCCCGATCGGCATGAGATTCAAGAGTGAGGATATACGGCGGGCGAGATGTCTTGCGCATAGGCGCGGCTGACATCCATAACGAAGATATTCTCCCCTTCGAGAATGTGCGCGGCGGGGAGTTGTTCGCTGTCTTGATCGCAGCGGGTCACTCCTTCCATCCTGTGATGCTGCTTCGTAGCGAAATCCGGTGCGAAAAGCAGCCGACCGATATGCGGTCGGCTGTTCCTATCCTGGAAGCTGAGTTCGCCATATTGCTTTACATTTCTTCGCTGCCTCCGCTCGACGTGCCTGCTCTTACCACATCCGATTTCTCGAGCATTTTTCTTTCCTTCGAATTTGTCGAGTGAGAACTTAGAGATTCTTGGTGCGGCTCGAAGATCCTTTGAAGGCAGTGTGAACGGACAGCTTTCTTCGCTTCTTCGGATGTTTCGCCTTGTCAGCCTTCAGCGCTGCTGGCAACTTCGTCCTGCTTTCTATTTATGGGCCTGGTTGGTTCACCTGCAGCGTCGAGGCACATTGTCATTCAGCCTTGCTGCACGCGTGCCTGATGGTGCGAGACTGCCCGTCGTTTTCCAACATCGACGCTTCCGACGTCGATATCGGCAGGAATACCCATCGCACCGGTCCGAGCTGCGCCTTTAGCATATTGTATTCATAAAGCGCGATGCGTGGTTCGTGCGCGCTGATGTCGCTTTCCTGCGCTCCAGCGACATCGAGTTTGATCCGGCACGCCGAATGGCGAGGCCTGTGCAGTCTTGCCAGTTCTTCCTCGGCACTGCGATAACAGCGACCTTCGTCGTCTTGATGTTCTTTTTCCGCCGCCTGCAGTGAGGGGAAAAGCCGTGCGGACGCTTCGAGGCGAGATGCTCATCCGTCTGATGCTTTGCTTCCTTTGCCGCAGACACCGCCGCGCCGGGCGCGGTTGACACGCTGCGTGACCAACACCGTTATCGAAAGAGATTCCGCGGGAAGCATTGACGCCGACCTGCCACTGATCCTGATAGTCGTCGCCAAAGGGATGGTCGTCTGCAGTCGACTCGGCTGCGGCGTTTACGACTGGATAGTATCCCACATGTGCCGTCTTTCGCGGCTTCCGCCTGCTGACCGTATATTCGCGCACCGTCCATCGGACGGTTGACAACGCATATTCCGTGCCAGTTGCCAAGCTGAAGGTCATATTTCTCATACTTCAGCGATCGCGAATATCAACTCGGTATCTGTCAGCCGATGAGATTGATTGAGCGTCGCAACGGCGATATTGTGGTGTTCTGCGCCGTGACGGTGACTGCTGGCCGTTTGGCGAGCTGTACCGCAGGAAAGAACATCGTTCTTTGCAACGGTACCCGTGATACTGGCCATTAACATTGCCCAGATGCTCATTCAGTATATGAACGGATTCCTGCTGAACATTGACGAGGTTTTCTCGCCTGAAGCGCGAAAAGTAGTCGCGCCGTCGCCTGCTCGCGGATAACTGCCGTTGACTCCAGCGTCAGATCGGCGTCTTCGGCCCATAACGCGCCTGCACTGCCCGCGCGCCGACTCATTAAAAAGCGGCATGCCGATCTGTCGTATTGCTCCACTGTGCGCCGTCACGTCCTGCTTTTATAGGTATCTCCGCCGACATACACCGCAGCGGCCTGCCATCGGTGTCGGACCGAGCGTGCGGCGGGCGCTCAACTGCCCGCTTTGCCAATCAACCCCGGTCAATGCGGTGAATGGTTCGATTATTCTCCAGCGCCATGCGAATGGTCTCGTTTGGGTCAGGGAGACCCTGTGCGGCATGCGAAGTGAACGATGCCGAAGAAAGAAGGCTCGCGGTGACGACAGCTGCCAGCCTTTTATAAGCGTTTTCTCCGGAATACACGTGCAAGATGAATCCCCAAAAGGAATCAGCACCACGCGCGATCAATCTATTTCCAACTACGAAAGTGCGGCTTGTATAACTCACTTCATTTTATTGCTAACATTATCGCGGTTATTTCTTCAAAATGTCTGATGAATACCACACGACACGGCGGTGCAGCACCATGTCATCGCGATCGAGCTTGTCCCATCGGCCAAGCCGTGTGCTGTTTCCCTGCTAGGCAGCCTGACACGCCAGGCCGTGCATCATCCGCGGTCGTAGACGTCCGCCGAAAATGCGAAGCTTATCGCTTGCGTCAGCATCACTCCAACGCCGACGTCGCACGAGACCAGCGCGCCCGGTAAGCTTTCGCATGCCAACGCCGACTTGAAGATTGCCGTTGGTGCCATCGCCGATCGCATCATCTGCGAGCCGCGAAAGGTCCATCTTCCTTCGATATCGACTGACGGTTTGCCACCGCCAGTCCTGTGCACTCCGCCGCTGTGATATCCGCCGAGGGTTTTCCTGGCGATGCGCGCGAAACTTCCCCATCGCCTTTTTCGCGCGATCAGAGATCTCGCGCGCGTTATGAATCGTCTCTTTCGCTGCGCGCCCTGTCTCTGATCAGCCGACCGAGCCTGTCGAAGCGTCTCGCAATATGCACTGGCCGACCGCACTTGCCTCTGCGCAGTGTTTGCGAGCGTCAGCCGCATGACACTCCGCCGTCTGCTGGGTCTGCGCCCACCGTCGCTGGAGACCAGCCATCGCCAGCATCGGCATGACATCGATGCTGTTCAGCCCACTGCCATGGCTGCGTTTGGGTTGCGCATGCTGTCGTTCAAGTTGCGCCGGTTCTCCACGGCGGTCGGTCCAAAGAGTGGCGACGAAAGCCCGTTCACATGTGCGGTCGTATGCTCTCGTCTGCCGCCATCGGAATGAGTATCCTTTTGAAATTCGGGATCATGCCAGTATCGTGAATGGATTTTGGAAACGACTGCCGTCTGCTCAAGCTTATCATGAAGCATTTCGCCATGAGCGTGTCGAGACTCTGCGCCCTCCCTCGCCGATGAGGTGATCGCCATCACTTCGATACGTGCCTGCTGTCCGTCGCCGCGCATGATGTTCACGCCGCCTCACCGCGGCACCGTCTGAGGCCAGAATTGTGACAGGGAACCGCGCGGAATCTTCATTGTTCTTATCGCAGCGTGCCGTAACGCCGGCATCTGTTTTCGTGGTAGGCGCGGCGGGGCTGACAGCCGCACCGCTGTGCTGTGACGCCCTGCGTTCGAAAGCCTGTATGATATCCTTGCTGCCGCCAGGGGCACTGAAAGGAGCACCGCAACCGCAGCAGCACGATGCAGCACGGTAAACCTTTGCTCTTAACTCCACAGATCCTTCTTTCCCTCTCATGATACACTGCGCGCAAGCAGGGGCGGAAACATGCGCGGAGTCCGCAGCTTCTGAAAGACATCGACAGGCAAAGGCGATGCGCGAAGTTCGCACCTCGCAGATCATCGCGATGCGGTTAGCGATGCGGGCAGGCGCATGCCAGCGTAAACGTACGATGTTCGTCACATGCAGTGTCCGTCCTGCATCTCGTACGAAGGATCGTCGATCTTCGCCGCTCGTCAGGGGCTCGGTTCTGAGCTAGGTTCCATCGTAAAAGAGAATTGACGGCTCACAAAGCAATGGCGTCGCGCAGTCCCACACGCTTTTCATGCCACCTGACAGTTCATTTGGCATCAGGTCTGCAAACGTCCGGCAGCCCGACCTGCTTTAATTTTTCCTGCACGATGGCGCGTATCTCCGCCTTTGATTTCTTCGTAGTGTTCGACGAGCCCCAAAGGCGACGTTTTCGCCGACCGTCATCGAGTCAAGGTGCAAGAGTATTGAGCATGCCCGCCTGCAGGCGAACCTTATCGAGCGCTTCATTCCTATGGGCAATATATCACGCGTCAGATAATTTGCCTTCCGTCGGTTTGATGAGCCCTGATGAGAAGGCGCAAGAGCGTGCTCTTTCCGGGCTGACCCACCGATGATGGCGATGGTCTCTCCATCCTAATTTCAGTTGATATCCCGCATCTACTATCATCCGATTTTTCGAGGGCATGCCTATCTTTAGTCATAAAATTCCTCTGTTAGTAAAGGGAAAGAACGTAAGAAGTGCGTTCAGTGCAAAGATGGCAATGATGCTCGTCACGACCGTCTTCGTCGTCGCCTTTCCGACCCCTCCGCACCATCCGGACAATTCAGCCATGTATGACAGCCGAGGACGGCGATGACATTGCCAAAAGATCCTGAGCGCACGCCCGTAAAGTCAGCGCGACGAGACGATGAATGGAATCTAAAACGAATGACGTCGTGATGCCTGAGCAGACCGCGATCAGCCAGCGCGCCGAGCACCGATGACATCGCCAAAAATCAGTGAGTTGGCACGACGATCGCCACAGGCAAGCATGCGCGGTACAATGAGATAGCCGACCGGATTCACCGCCATGACACGGAGCATCGATCTGCTCCGTCACCTTCATCGTCGCAATCTCTGCCGTGATGGCAGAGCCCACGCGCCCAGCACAGACAACGCCGACGAGCACAGGGCCGAGCTCGCGTCCAATCGCAATCGCTATGACACCGCCAACCGTCCCCTGGGCGCCGAAGCGTATCAGAGGCGTCCGCTGTCTGGGTGTCGCGACAGCGCCGTGAAGCGCGTCAGCGCAACGATGAGCAATGAATCCACACCGGATGCGACATCTGCGCCAGATATGACGAATGCGCACCTTCTGTTTCCGCGCACGGAACGTCGCGCCGTAGAGAAGGACAAAGCGTCCCCATCTCTGCGAGACCGCCGCAGGACAAACGCGCCGATCCCTTCCAATATCCGAATCACCGCGCACCTCCTTGCCGAAAGCATCCTTCATCGCGCAAAAACCATACGAATGTGTTTTAGTTTACTATCGAAAGGAAAATTTTTCAACTCATTTTCCGATTTCCCTACAGGTTTTATCCAGTTGATCAATAGGCTCATGAAAAGAAGGCACATCTCGTATACTCTTTAATCATAAAGCAAAAGGAGCATTGAAAACATGGCAAAGAAAATTTACGCTGTAAGCAGGGGCGATCACGACTCTTCACCTCTTGGGACGCGTGCACAAGTCGAAGGCTTTTGACGGCGCAGGTTCAAAGGTTTTTATGAGCGCACGCGATGCTTTGCCATGGCTCAACGATACAGAAGATACGCTGTATAAAAAGACGAGCGTCTCCCGTGTGGAAAAATCTGCTTCCGCCCTTCGGATGCCGACTACATCATCTACAGACGGTTCCTGCCTGAAAAACCCGATGGGGCCCAGCGGCTGGGCATGTGTTATCCGCGAGACAGCAACAGGAAAAATCACTGAACTGGCCGAAGGCTCACACTGCGACGACGAATAACCGCATGGAAATGCGCGCGGCTATGCCGCGCTCTCGCTTCGAAACAGCCGTCAAAAATCGCCCTGTTTACCGACGGCCAATACCCTAAGAACGGCACGACATGGATTTACAGCTGGAAAACGCGGCTGGAAAAAGCCGATGGCACCGAGGGCTTTAAAGCCGAGATCTATGGATCGAACACACCGACTGTATAATGAACACAAGGTTAGCTTTTCACTGGGTAAAGGGACATGTCGGCGTAAGCGGAAAATGAACGCTGCTGGCGAACTCACCGCAAAGAAAGAGGCCGCATGAAGTGATGAAAACAAGGGCTGCCTAAGCGGTCTTTGTTATAAATGGTCGGACGACCACAGTTTGAACTCGGCGACCTCTTCCACCCCAAGGGCGCGCTACCAAACTGCGCTACGTCCGATAACAATACTGTATACAGCAAGCTACAAAAGAAAAAGCAGGCTTTTTCTTCCATACGCCGG